>CAZXFS010000001.1:0-4225 GCA_964640535.1 uncultured Prevotellamassilia sp.
ACACGCTATGGAACGGTCTGCCGGAGAGCTACACTGACGAACAAATCGGCGAATACCGTCAACGTGTCTATGAATACTTCTTTGAACGCTACCCCGTTGTAGCCTAATCCTATCCCCGTGAACAAACGTTCCACGCCGTCGTATTCCGCATGGCTGTTTTCACGTTCTCTCCCCTACGGACGGCGGGCCTTCAGTCAAGAGGATGCTGAAGGCCCGCCGTATGCGTTCCGGAGGTGTCCGGGATTATTGCTTGACGAAATGGAAGGAGCGGAAGTACACCTGTTGGTCGGCGCCGCTGATGTTGGTCAGTCGCAGGGCGGAGGCTTTCATGCCGCCGAGCTCGTTGCCGGTGTGGATGACGGGGTCGCTGTCGCTATAGTGGAGCAGGCTGACGGGCGTCCACTGTCCGTCGACGAGTGTTTCGAGGCGGAAGTGTTGGGCCACGCCGGCGATGCCGAGGTTGAAGTCCATGCCCTGGAAGGTGATGGTGCGGTCGGCGGTGAGGGTGAGGACACCTCCTGCGGGCCATTGGATGACTTCGTTGGAGGGGGCGATGCTGACTTCGTTGCCGCGGACGGTGACAGGGAGGAGAGCCAGCTGCGGCACGGTGCTCGTCAGCGTATAGGGGTTATATTCCGCTACATTGGAGAGCTGTGTACAGGCGGCGGCGTTGTAGGTGTCGACGGCGCGGGTGAAGAGGCCGTTGAGGGTGGGCAGAAGCACTTTTGTTCCCACCTTGATACCGGGCTGCAGGGGATGGCGCACGTCGGAGTTCTCCAGCTCATACATCTGCTGCTGCAGGGCCTGTGCCTGTGCATAGTAGTCGGTGAATGCCAGGGCGCCGTTGTCTTCGGCATCGGCGGTGGCCGTCATCTGTCCCACGGCCTGTCCGTAGTCGGCCAACAGGCGTGCCTGGAGGAGCCACGGGCGCAGTTCGCGAATCAGTTCGCTGTTACTCTTGTCGGCGAGTAGTATGTCGGCGGCATTCTTGAGTTCGCTGCATTTTGTCATCAGTGTGTCGACAGCCGTTGCGCTCCCGTTGAGGGCGTCGGCCGCCGTTGTCTTGATTTCGTCGCCCTCCTCGCGTCGGAATCCGTGCCCGTTTTGTCCCAGGTCCTTATTATATAAGGCGAAGGTACGAAGGGCGCGGGCATTGTCGGGCAGCAGTTCGGCGATGGCGCGCTCCCAGTCGGTGTCGGCGTCATAGTGCTGCATATTCCAGGTGTAGTCGGCGATGCCGTAGAGCGCCACCTTGGAGGCTTCGGCATGCTCCATGGGGTTGGAGACGAAGCCCGCCATGTCGGCGGCGATGTCCAGACCGTTGCCATAGGCGGGGCCGAGGAGGATATGGTCGCGCACAAAGTCCGACACGGGGAAGTTCCACCATATATACGCCTTGCGATCGATGCGCTGGTTTATCCATTCCATGCTTTCTTTGTCGATGCAGTGCACCACGGAGTTTCCCGTCCACATGATGTGTACGCTCTTGTTCATCCGGCTCCCCAGGGTGCGCAGATATCCCTTCTTGTCGTCCGACCAGGCACGGTTGTATTCCGTGGGGCACATCACGAGCGGCGACACGTCGTGTTTCTGTTGGATGAAGTGGTCGTCGATATAGTTGAGCAGTTCCGCCTGCTTGTCGGCGCGGGTACCTTCGCCCCATATGTCGTCGAAGAAGACGGCAAAGGAGCGCACGCCGAGGTCATACATCTTCTCCAGCTTTTGGATAAGGGCGTCGCGGTCGGCGGTGGTCCACTGGATGTCGATGCCCGGGTGGATGGCCCAGTAGAAGTTGACGCCGTTCTCCTGCGCCGCCTTCACCAGTTCCCGGATGCGTTTCCCCTCCTCTTCGGGATAGGGGACGCGCCAGTGGTCGCGATGGTAGGGGTCGTCCTTAGGCCCATAGATATATACGTTGAGTTTATGGCGACCGTAGAATTCCAGTTGCGACAGGCGGGCGCTGTGGCTCCACGGCGTACCGTAGAAGCCCTCGACGACGCCGCGGAAGGGGACGTCGGGCCAGTCCTTGACGGTGCACACCTCCAGGACGCCCTGTGCCATTGAGGCCAGCAGTGTCTGCACGCCGTAGTATAGGCCCTGCTCGTCGGCGCCGACGAGGGTGATACCCTTCTGCGTGATGGTCAGCGTGTATCCCTCGGCCTTCAGGGCGGCGGCCTTTCCCACGGCCTTGTCGCCTGCCACCCCTAAGGTGACGGTATATTTTGCCTTGGCGTCGACCGTCGGCGCGGCTTTTGCCAAGGCCTTGACGGCCGGCGTGGCGGCGCGGCGGGCGTCGTAGACGAGACGCCATGTGGCGGGAACGGCCAACTGTTGGTGGGCGGTGGTGACAGACTGTGGTATGGGATTGACGAGGCTCATCTGGGCGGTGGCACAGGTGGCGATGCTCAGGAGAAGTCCTGCGGCGAGGAGATTTTTCTTCATTGGATAGGAGACGTAATGATGATGCGACGACGACGGTTGGCCGTCGCCTACTTCTTGACCCTACAAACTTACGCGTTTTTTTTAAGTTGACAAAATGACGAGGCCGATATCACCGGAGGAGACCGTCCCTTCCGACGAGGCCTTCGCCTCGCGCGCCGCCTTCGTCTCTTAGGGCTACGTCATTACCGCGCTTATCGTGAAGCCGAGAGGGGCTGTAAAACGATGTGCGGAGGCCGCGACAATCGAAAAAGGGGGACTAAATGGTTTTAGGAACTATAATAAAAGAAAAGAAGTCGTTGAAAATTAACGACTTCTAACTTGAGTTTGTGGTGCCACCAGGAATCGAACCGGGGACACAAGGATTTTCAGTCCTTTGCTCTACCAACTGAGCTATGGCACCATTGTTTCTTGTTTGCGAGTGCAAAGGTAGACATTTCTGCGATACTACCCAAACAAAAGCGCACTTTTTTGTAATAAAATCGGGAAGTTTTTTTGACGAGAAGCGGGCAGGCGGGCGCTATCCGTTGAGGATGAGCAGTATTACGCATTCGGGGCGTTGGAGGCGCCGGAGGCGTGGTGAGAAGTCGGCAGGACGTATTCCCGTATAGCCGGGCTGCCTCTTTGTGCGGGAGGACTGTCTTTGTCTGCCCCAAAAGGAGGATGGGCTATCAACAAGGCGGCGGGGAGGGCGGCGCGGGGAGAGTGGGGAAGAGGCGGCGCGTGGTGGCGACGGTCTGTCGGGCGATGTCGGCGGCGGGGAGAGCGTAGATGTCGGCGAGCTTGTCGATGACGAGAGGGATGTTGGCGGGCTCGTTGCGGCGGCCGCGTAGGGGCGTGGGCGACAGATAGGGGGCGTCGGTCTCCACCACGAGGCGTGTGAGGGGGACGGCGTCGCGGAGGACGGCGGGGAGGGGGGACTTCTTGAAGGTGACGGTGCCGCCGATGCCGAGGACGAAGCCGGGGAAGGTGGAGAGGAGCTCGTGCGCCTCGTCGTTGTCGCCGCCGAAGCAGTGGAAGATGCCGACGAGGTCGTGGGCCATTGGGCGGAGCGTGTCGACGAGGTCGCGGTGGGCGGCGCGGCTGTGGACGATGAGGGGGAGGTGGTAGCGGACGGCCCATTCCGCCTGTTGGCGGAAGACGTCGATCTGCTCGCTGCGGCGTGTGTCGTCCCAATAGAGGTCGATGCCTACCTCACCGATGCCGATGAAGGGCGGCGTGGCGTCGCCGGCGTGGTGGCGCTGCAGCAGGGCCTCCATGCGTTGCAGAACGTCGGCGGGGCGCTCGGGGAGCTCGGTGGGGTGGAGGCCTATCATGGGGTAGCAGAGCGTGGGGTAGGCGCGGCAGAGTGCCAGCAGGGGGGCGAGGGAGGCTTCGTCGATATTGGGCAATAGGAGGGCCTCGGCACCGGCGGCCACGGCACGCTCGATGACGGCGGCGCGGTCGGTGTCGAACTCCTCTGTGTAGATATGGGTGTGGGTGTCGATGTACATACGGTGCGGCTACGGTAGAATGCGGTGCGGCATTTTACCTCATAGTGGGAAAAGTTCTCCTCAGCTCTTACGTCCTAATAGTGCGGCGGCGAATTGCCAGAGGGCCTTGCGGGCGTCTTCGGGGAGGTCGATGCCTTGCAGGAGGGCACGTGCCTCGTTGTAGTAGGCCTCGATGGCTTGGCGCGTGATGTCGGCCACGCCGAGGCTGTTGTAGATGTCGGTGACGGCGGCTATCTTTTCGGCATCGGCGAGGGTGGTGTCGTCGAGGAGGGCAAAGAGCTGTCGGCGCGTGT
>CAZXFS010000001.1:4325-43948 GCA_964640535.1 uncultured Prevotellamassilia sp.
TCGGCATCGGCGAGGGTGGTGTCGTCGAGGAGGGCAAAGAGCTGTCGGCGCGTGTCGGTGTCGGCACGTTGGGCGGCGGTGAGGAGCAGGAAGGTCTTCTTGGCGCAGAGGATGTCGCCGCCAATCTTTTTGCCAAACACCCGTGCGTCGCCGTAGACGTCGAGGTAGTCGTCTTGCAGTTGGAAGGCCATACCTATTTTCTCGGTGAAACGGTAGAGTGCCGTGGCCACGTCGGCCGGGGCATTGGCGGCGATGGCGCCCATTTGTGCCGCGCAGGCCAGCAGGACGGCCGTCTTGAGGCGTATCATCTCGAGGTATTCGTCGACGGTGACGTCGGTGCGCGTCTCGAAGTTCATGTCGTATTGTTGTCCCTCGCACACTTCCTGCGTGGTGCGGGCGAATACCTCCAGCAGTGCCTGCTGCTGTTCGCAGTGGCAATGGAGCACAAGACGATAGGCCTGTATGAGCATCGTATCGCCGGAGAGGATGGCCGTATTGGCGTTCCACTTGCGGTGCACCGTGGGGCGCCCGCGTCGCATCTCGGCGTGGTCCATCAGGTCGTCGTGGAGCAGGGTATGGTTGTGGTAGGTCTCTATGCCGAGTGCCGCCGGCAGGGCGCGCTCTATGTCTTCGCGGAAGAGGCTGTAGGCGAGGAGCAGCAAGGTGGGGCGCAGGCGCTTTCCGCCGGCTTCGAGGGCGTATTGGATGGGGGTATAGAGCCCTTGGGGCTGTGAGGGGTAGGCAATGTCGCGGAGGGCTTGTTCTATGCGTTGGGAGAGGTCGGAGGGGGAATACATGAGGAAAGAGGATGAGGGGGAAAGAATAAAAGGAGGAATATATAATATAAATATAGGTGTCGGCCGACGTGATGACGAAGGAGGCCTATATAATATAGGAGTAGAACTCATAGGCATCAGACCGTCGAGGTGGGGAGAAGGGAGACGAAATCTTTCCGCCGCATCTACGGGGCGGCATTCGTGGGGTTGACGCATTCGAGCGTAGGGCGAATGCGTGTCGGCCGGGATGTTGTAGGGGCCTTGTCTTTCTTCCTTCCTTCCGCCCGCTTTATTGTATCTGGAAATGGATGGGGAGGGTGATGCATACGGTGGTGGGCTTTCCCTCCTTGCGTCCCGGCACCCATCGCGGCATGCGGCGCAGGGCGCGCAGTACGGCGGCATCGAGTTCGGGGGCCAGTGAGGTCGTCACTTTGGGGTCTACCACGTTGCCCTTCTCGTTGACGTAGAACACCACCTCCATGTCGCCCTCCACCTTCTTCTCTATGCTGCGGCGGGGGTAGGCGATGTTGGCGTCGAGCCAGGCCATGAGTGCCGTGGGGCCGCCGGGGTATTGCGGTATCACCTCCACCACCTCCGTCTTCACCAGCTGAGGCCCTTCGATGGGCAAGTCTTTGCGGTGACGGTTGTGGAGGGTGTCGCGGTCTTCGAAGAGGAGGTGGTCGTCGACGATATAGGTCTCCGGGCCGTCAACGCCGAACACCGGTTGGCGTCGCTCGTCTTCCTCCACTATCTGTGGTGTCTCGTTGTGGGCGTCTTTGACGGTGCTCTCCACCGGTGCACCGCGTCCTGCCGATAGTTGTTTCATCTCGATGTCTTTCTCCTTCTCCAGTCGCTTGAGCTGTCTCACCTCCGTCTCTACGTCTTTAAACCCTTGGTAGAGGCGGTAGCGCAGGTAGAGGTGGAAGAGGATGGGGAGAACGGAGAGGAAGAGCGCCAGTAGGGCCACGACGATGACCGCAAAGCGGTTGCGTCGCCCGGCGCGCTGTCGGATGCGGTAGGCGCCATACTCTTTGTTGCGGCCGCTGAAGACGAGGTCACACCAGGCTTTTGAAAATAATTCGGGGCTCTTCACGTTCTTATGGGAGAAGTTCTGCAGAGGGGTTCCTGAGGGAGGGAACGATGGCTTTCGGAGAATGTCCCATCGCTGCTCCGGGGCCTCTCTATACTATGAGATGCGGCACGGGTGCTGCGTCGTCGCCGCTTTGCCGATGCTGTCGGGCGGCGCGGCCCTTGTGGGGCGGGGCTGTCGGCGGCGCTTTTGTCGTGCAAAAGTACGCTCAAAATCCAAAAATAGTAGTACCTTTGGGCACAATTTTTACAGACAAAATGAAAAAAAGCATATTTCTCTTGCTCGCTCTGGTGGCCTGCTGCCGCGCGGCGGCACAGGAGGCCACGTCGACCTATAACGTCCTGAAGCTGCCGGTGTCGTCGCATGCTGCCGCGCTCGGTGGCGACAATGTGTCGCTCATCGAGGACAGCCCGTGGGCGGGGTGGCCCAATCCCGCCCTCTATGCGTCGGTGAGCGACGGGAGTCTGGGGCTGGACTTCATGAGCTATGTAGGAGGGGGCAGCTGGATGGGGGCACAATATGTCAAGGCCTTCGGTCAGCGCCATACGGCGGCCCTCACGGCACAGTATATGAACTATGGCTCCATCGACGAGACAACGGAAACGGGGGAGGTCATCGGCGACTTCTCGCCCAAAGATATCGTCTTTGGCGGCGCCTACAGTTACCTGCTCTCCGACCGATGGTCGGGCGGTGCCGCCCTTAAGGCCGTCTCGTCATCGTATGGCGGCTATAACGCCTTTGCCCTCAGCTTCGACCTCGGCGTCAACTATTTCGACGAGGCCACCGACGTCTCCGTCTCTGCCGTGGCGCGCAATGTAGGGGCGCAGCTCAAGGGCTTCGACGGGCGCACCGAGCACCTCCCCTTCAGTATGGAGGTGGGGCTGAGCAAGGGCATGGCCCATGTGCCGGTGCGCTTCTCCGTGACCCTCACCGACCTGACGCGGTGGTCGTCGGCCGACTACTACCGCGCCGCCGGCGAGAAGCTCAGCCCGGGACGCCTCCTGACCAACCACCTGGTGGTGGGCGTCGACCTCGTCCCCTCCGACCTCTTCTACGTCTGTGTGGGCTATAACTTCCGCCGCGCCTACGAACTGAAATCGGCCGGCAGCAGCCACGGCGCCGGGCTCACCGTCGGTGCCGGGCTGCATGTCAAGCGCTTCAGTCTGGGCGCCGCCTATGCCAAATATCACGTCAGCGCCTCGTCGCTGCTCTTCAATGTGGGGTATCAGCTGTAAGGGCTGACCGCCTTCTTCTTCCTCCCGCTCTCTTTCTCCCTCTCCCTCCTCCCTCTCCGAACGGTTCGATAGATGCCGCCCCTTATTGATAGAGGGGATGGGAGCTTTTAGAGAAAACGTATCACGTCTGCTGCCGGCTTCCGTGGCGAAGCCTGCTGCGGACGTTCTTTTATATGTCCCAGCGGGACGATGGCCATGGGGCGCAGCTGCGGCGGCAGTTGGAAGAGGGCGGACAGACGTGCGGCGTCGAAGTTGCACACCCAGCAACTGCCAATGCCGCGGTCGGCGGCCGCCAGACAGAGGTGTTCCGTGGCGATGGCGCCGTCGATGTCGGCGTGGCTCTTGCCGTCGTGGGCGCGCACCCATGCCGCGTCGTCGTCAACGCATACCACCACATAGAGCGGCGCCGTGGCAAACCATTCACGGTCGTAGCAGCTCTGCAGCGCCCGGCGGCGCTCCTCGCTCCTGACGACGAGAAACTGCCACGGCTGGCGGTTGACGGCAGAGGGGGCGCGGCGCGCCGCCTCGAGGAGATAGTTCAGGGTGTCATCGTCGACGGGGGTTGGAAGGTAGCTGCGCGAGGAGTAACGCGCTTGTGTGAGTTCCAAGAAGTTCATGTGTAGAAAGTGTTGATGGAGAAGACCTATTTTATACGGTTCACTTGTATGTCGGTTGTTTCGATGTAATCCAGTAAAGCCCCGATATCGTTGTGCGACAACTTGAATTTAGGTCACTGTCATTGAAGTCTGTGTCATAGCCGTATTTTTAGTTGCGATTACTGCAAAAATAATGCACCGTGACGTAAGTTTGTTCGTAAGATATATCCAAAACGATAGAAGTAAGACTATTTAACTAAAGCGCATAGGCCGGTAACTATTCGGCGGACATGACAATCCGGGCCCTCTACGTTGGAAAAGAGCAAGTGTGGCGTTATAGGGCGGCGGAAAACGGCCCGCCTATCGTTGCGGACAAGCACGAAAAAGCGGCGCCCCATCCCGGGGAACCGCTTTCACATTCTATTTATCAAAAACTTACGGGGCTAAGCCCCTATTGTCTATCAAAAGACTTTCATGGTGGTGGACTATTCGTCGTCGTCGCCGCTGCCGGTCCAGTTGTCGCTGCTCCATCCCTGACGGGAGGAGAGCTGCTGGGCCTGTTTCTCGGCGTTCTTGTCGATAGTCAGCGTGCTGGCGGCCATCATGCCCTCCGTGTGGAGGCGGATGGCGGTGCTGCGCGGTGTGAGGTATGTTTTTTTCTTCATGATGTGTCGTCGTTGAGGGGTTAGCGAATGATGACTTTCTTGCCGTTGGAGATATAGATGCCGTGGGTGGCGGTGTCGACGCGTCGTCCGCTGAGGTCGTAGAGGGCTCCGTCGGCAGGCGTAGCGGTCGTCGTCGTGAGGGCGCCGATACCGGTGACGGCCTCTCCGTCGAGGCGGAAGCCGCGCACGTTGGCGCTTTCCGACAGCGTCAGGTAGGCCCTGAAGCCCTGAATCTCGCTGTTGTCGGTCGTCGTGGTGGTCTCTCCCGAGTCGTCGGCTTCGACTGCCTCGTCAGCCTCGTCAGCCGTGTCGGCATCGGCTGTGCCGAAGGGGTAGAAGCCTACGCCCTCATCGCGCTTCTGGAGAGTGAAGAGGTCACCGGTGAGGGTGGAGGCCACGACAGACTTCAGGGCGCCGGTGAGCGTGATGTCTTCGCTCGTCGGAACGGTGGTGGTATAGCTGTTGTCGACGATGGGGAGGCTGTAGGTGCCCTCCGAACCCTTCAGGATGACGGCGGTATTGGCGGGGATGGTGCCCTCCACGCCGGTGAGCTCCAGCACATCGCCGTTGACGGCGCCGGTGTAGGCGCTGAGGCCTGCGGGGAGGGTCACACTGACGGGGGCGAAGAAGGTGGCATAGCCGGCGGCGGTGACGGCGACGTCGAGGGCGTCAACCTTCTCGAGGGTGAAGCGATAGCCGGCATCGGTCGTGCTACTGGTGATGTTGCTTCCGGCGTTTAACGTAGACGTCGTCGCATCGTTGGCCATGTTGGTGTGCAGATAACGTTCATTTCCGTTGATGGTGATGTTATACTGTCCCGTGGTGCCGGTCGTGGCGGCCTTGAATACGATGGGGGCGCCGTCGGCAACACCGTTGTAGTAGAGGAAACCGCTATTGTTGGCCAGCAGGTAGCCGTTGCTGTAGTTCTCCAGCGTACTGCCGTCATAGAAGAATACCGTCTTGGCGTTGTCGGGCGTGCTGACAAACTGGGCCACGGTCTTAGAGGAGACCTGCGTGCTGCTGTTCTCTGCGTCGAGATATGCCTTATTCGTGTTGGCGCTGACGATGCGCAGGAAGTCGCCCGCCTTCGGCAGGTTGAGGGTATAGTTGCTCTTGTTGTTGTTGATGGTGGTGATGGCCGTCGTCATTTCGGAGCATGTCGTGGCGCCTTCTGCGTCAAACAGCGTGGAGAGGGTCAGCGCGTTCAGCTTCTCGTCGGCGGTGGTGAAGTTCTGGATGTCTGTGGCGGAAGATTCGCCGGAATATTGGTTGTAGCCCGTACCCATGTAATGGATAAAACAGTTTTCCTTGCCGCCATACGTCTGCAGATAGAGCGAGATGCGGTCTTGCTGGTCTGTCGTCAGGCTCTCCAGCGTGGAGAAGTCCGTGATGCTGCAGTTCAGTGCGGAAGCCAGCGTGTTGACGGGCGTCTCGTAGATGAAGAAAACACTCCACGCACCTTTTCCGACAGCCCACTTAGAGGCGTTGCTCGTTCCTTGTGCATTAAGGAAGGTGGGGGTCGTGCCTACATAGGCCACCATGCGCACCAGATGGGCGTAGTCGTAGACGTCGGTGTTCTCGCCGTTGGCATCGCCCGTTACCATATCGGCTGGTGTGTCGAGTTTTTTGTCGGCGTCCGTCGCGTTCAGATCCGTGTCGACAATCTTTAGCTGTGCCGCTCCCGACTTTTCACCCATTTGGATGGCTTGGGCGGTGCTCGTCGGCGCCTGAACATAATTCCCGGTGGCCTCTTCGCGCAGCAGATAGTAGCCGTCGGTTTCGGCGGCCTCCACGTAGTAGACGTGTTCATAGTAGCAAGCGTCGCTGTTGACTTTGATGTTGCTGCCGTAGAAATAAGCCTGAGCGGACGTGGTCGTGGTGCTCTGTAGCACGATGCGCATCCCGGGCTTGATTTCTTCGGCCGTGAGTCGGGCGGTGTTGTGGGGGATGGTCGTCTGTGCCGTCGCTGTGGCAGCCGATAGCGCCAGCAGGGCCAGTGCGCCCACCGTCATTCTTCTTCTCTTCATAATTCGTAATAGGTTTTAGTGTGAAAATATATTCCTGAAATCGCCGCGATATAAGGAAAATAAAGGGCGTTCCGGCGGCGAAAATAGCTGCTGCAAAGGAGATATGCAATCGGGGGGGGGTAAAAAATGTTAATTCCTAAAATTTTGACGCGATATGGCAGTATTTAAGAATTGGGAAGGATGAAAATTCCGATTTTCGCGGAATTTTCGGAGCGGAAACGGAAGGCGCGCTCGTCATGAATCACCCCGGCGGCAGCACCGTCATGTCGGCGGAGGAGGAGAGCGCACACAGGAGGATATCGCGACAGCGTTTGCGTCCGTTGCGTCGCGGAAGCTCCGCCTCCGCCGACGTCTTTTGCCGCCGATGGGCGTCGCGTTTATCGTGCTTATCGTGAAGTGAACCCCCTTCCAAAACGGTGCGCGAAGGCCGCGAGAATCGCAAAAAATCCACCGCGTCGCCCCTCGTGTTCGATTGTCGCCGCCACGAGGCCTTTGGTGTGTTAAAAAACGTGGCGTTTGTGACATATACTGTCACTACCGGGGAGAAAACGGCGTCGCCGCGCGTCACAAAAAGTCCGGGAGAAATTTCAACAAGTCCCGGAGAAGTTTCAACAACTCCGGGACTTGTTACGCCGCGGCCCGTGCTCCGCTTTTCTCCGTCGGGTGATAATATTCCTTAACAATCGCCGAGGTTTCTCCGTCGGTGAAGAACGCTGTTCTTTTGCCGCTTTTGCATGAATGAAAGTAAAAACGGGAGCGCTAAACCTTAATTTGTCAAAAAATAAAGGTAGGAGAGTGTCCCGTTGGGCGAGATTCCACCTCATTTTTTCCGCAAAAGCGATATTTTGCCCCCGTATCTATGGCCTTTCCCGTGTCAAGATTTTTCGGCAAAATCCGCTCGTTACAAAAAATATTTCGAAAAAAAATGCTCACAGCGAAACGCGCAAAATGGCTGACGCCGGCGGGTGGCATTTTCATAGTGAGAAAGGTGAGGCTATGTCGTCTCCGCCTCTTTGCGCGTGTCGAAGGACAGCGCCACGGGGACGTGTCCCTCCAGCTGTGCCACCTCGTCGGGGGTGAAGCGGTGGAGGGAGGGATAGTTGTAGCGCAGGAAGCCCTCGAGGTCGCGCGGCGCGGTGACGGTGAGGGGCCCGAAGCGGTGGAGCTCCGGGTGGTCGAGGGCCTCGACGGTGACGCGGTCGGTGCGCGTAAGGATATTGTTGTAGTGGGTGGTGGCGGTGTGGTTGAAGGCCTTCTGCAGGCGTGTCAGGGCGGCGAAGAGGAGGCGCTTGGGGACGCAGATATCCACCAGGCGGTTGAGAAGGCAGGGCAGCGGGCCGCGGCGCGAGGGGTGGGGCGTGCGGCACTTCCCGCCATAGCGCCACAGCCATGTCTCCTTACCGATGAGGCAGCAGAAGAGGAACTTGGCCGCCTCGTGTTGCAGACGCTGCAGGCGCGGGGAGTCGGGCAGGCGGTCGAAGGGGATGATGTCGACGAAGATGCCGGGGTGCATATCGACGTCGCGGAAGAGCGGTTCGACGAACAAGGTGTGGCGCTTCTTGACCTTGGCGAAGTAGTAGGGCGTGTGGGGCTCCGTACCATACCACGAGAGGAGGTAGTCCCCGGCGAGGGCTGTGGGGGCGATGGCGAGGAAGCGCTCGTAGTCGTCGCGGCGCATCCCGATGTCGATATCGTCGTCCCAGGGCAGGATGGCCTCGTCGTAGAGGGTGCCGATGGCGGTGCCGCCGATGACGAAGTAGGGGATGTGGTGCTCGCGGCATACGCGGATGACCTCTCCCAGTATCTCGTAGAGCGTGTCGTGCAGGCGGCGGAGCTCCTCGGGGGTATAGTTTTTCTTTTCCATAAAGAAGGATGTGCTGAGGGTGAGAGGGCGATGGTATCACCCTTTAGAGAACGGCCCGCCCCTATGGCGGGCGGCCAGGGCGCCGCGGTCGGCGATGGGCAGGGTGACGGCCTCGGCGAGGTCGGCCGCTGCGCAGTCGTGGGCGGTGGCGTGGGGATAGAGATATTTGAGGAGGAAGAGGCTGGGCCCCGTGGTGATGCTCCCCACGAAGTGGTCGGCCTGCAGCAGCAGTTGGACGGAGGTGAGGAAGCGCACCATCTGTTGCCGCTTGGCTGTCGGCGCGGTGGCGGTGAACGCGCTGTTGACATATCCCTGCTCCTCGGGCGTACAGAGGGTGTGCCAGTGGATATCGGGGTGACGGCGGCAGAGCGCCTCGAAGAGGCGGTAGTCGTCGGTGAGGACAAAGACGTCCTCGTGGCGGGGCTGTCGGCGCACGGCGTCGACCACCTCGTCGGGCGTCGTCAGGGATACCTCCGTTGCCTTGTCGCCGCCGCGCACCTGGCAGCCGATGTAGTGCTCCGGCAGGTGCAGCGTCGCCGCCAGCTGCCGCGCCTCGTGCGCCACGGCGTCGTTGAGGTGCCAGGTGAGGTCGACCATGCGGCGGAAAGCCTCGGGATAGGGCCCTGTCAGAGACAGCGGCGGACAGACGATGGGGGTGTGGAAGTCGAAGCGGTAGTCCTGATTGAGGCGGATGCGTCGGTGATAGCGGACATATCCGAGGAGGTGTCCCATCCGGCGCTGCATCTTTACCTTGGCCGCCCATTTCAGCAGTCCCCAGGGGGAGTGCTGCGGATAGCGGCGCCGCAGGGTGCGGAAGGAGGGGATGGCGTGCTTGTTGTAGCGGTGGTGGAAGGCGGCGGTGTCTTCTTCGCAGAAGGGCAGGAAATAGTCGCTCCATCCCTTCTCGACGCCGAAGTTGGCGTCGGCGGAGTAGAGGCGGAACTGTATTCCGCGTTGCAGGCAGTAGAGCATGGCGTGCAACATATAGGTGTATTCCGCAAAGAAACCGGCGTCGATACCGAGGTGGTAGACCATCACCGGCCGGAAGCTCCGGTTGAGCTGTTGATAGCGCGTGGCGTAGTCGGACATAGAGGAAAGGCGTGTGGGAATCCTTAAGGGAAAAATATCGGGGACGGCGGGGCAGCGAGTATCGGGGCGGGGCGTTATCCCCGCACCGCCCGTTCCAGGCGCGTCATGGCCTCCACGATGGTGGCGCGGGGGGCGCCCACATTGAGGCGCATGAAGCCTTCGCCGCCGGGGCCGAAGATGGCGCCGTCGTTGAGGGCCAGCCGCGCCTTGTCGACGAAGAGGGCGACGAGGTCTTTCCGGGAGAGCCCGAGGGCGCGGCAGTCCATCCAGATGAGGAAGGAGGCCTCCGGCCGCAGCGGGCGTATCTCCGGCAGGTGTCGTTGGCAGAAGTCGATGACATAGTCCACGTTGCCCTCCACATAGTGCAGCATCTCCCGGCGCCAGGTCTCGCCCTCGCGGAAGGCGGCGAGCGTGGCGATGGGGGCAAAGAGGGTGGGCTGGTTCAGCTCGTTGGCCGTCAGCCAGTGGTAGAAGGGGGTGCGCAGCTCCGCGTTGGGGACGACGGCATAGGAGCTGACAACGCCGGCTATGTTGAAGGTCTTCGAGGGCGCCGCAAAGGTGATGCTGCAGGCTGCCGCTTTCTCCGAGACGGTGGCAAAGGGGATGTGTCGCTTCCCCCGGAGAGCCATGTCGCAGTGTATCTCGTCGGAGACGACGATGATGTGGCGCTCATAGCAGAAGTCGGCCAGGCGTTGCAGCGTCTCCTTGCCCCAGAGGATACCGCCGGGGTTGTGGGGGTTGGAGAGGAGGAGCAGGCGGCACTTGTCGTCGGCCACCCGTGCCAGTTGGTCGAAGTCCATGCGGTAGGTGCCGTCGGGCTGTTCGATGAGCGGGTTGTAGACCACCTCGCGGTGGTTGCCCTCCGGCGTGAGGCGGAAGGGGTGGTAGACGGGGGGCTGGATGATGACTTTCTCGTCGTCTTTCAGGAAGACGTTGATGACGGCGCCGACGCCCTTGATGACGCCGGGGATGAAGGTGAGCCAACGCTCGTCGACCGTCCAGTCGTGGTGGGCGGCTATCCACTCTCTGACAACGCTCCAGTAGTCGGGCGGCGTCAGGGTATAGCCCAGTACGGGGTGCTCCAGACGTCGCCGCAGGGCCTCCATGATAAACGGCGGTGTGGCGAAGTCCATATCGGCCACCCATAGCGGCAGGAGGTCGCTGCGGCCGTAGAGAGAGGCGAGGCTGTCATATTTGATGGCGCCGGTGTGGTGGCGCTCTATGGGGGTGTCAAAATCGTAGGTACTCATGGGGAGAAGGTGAGGGGGAGGATGATTCGTTGACGTCGGGGAGGAGGTGGTAGTCGCGGCTGTAGCGCAGCATCTGGTGGTCGTAGGCCTCCGTGTAGTCGATGGTGACGTCGGTGATATGGCCGTCGGCATCGCGCACGGCGGTATAGACGGGGTTGATGAAGCCCTTATAGGGCGATAGGTGGAGGCGTTGATAGCGCTCCAACACCTCGCGGTGGAGGTTGGCGTCGATCTGTACGCCGTAGTCCTCCACCAGGCGTCGGGCGCCTTCATAGTCGCCCTCGCTCTTGATGCGTTGCACCTCGGCGAGGAGGCGTCCGAAGAGCTCGCGCAGGGCGGCATAGTCATTGATGCGCACGTAGGTCTTTCCGTCGCGGCGCACCATCTCCACCACCTTGCGGTCTTTCCCCTGCTCGTAGACCCAGTGGGCGATGAGGGCGCGGTTGCGCATATGGGCCTCTTCGATGGTGGCGCCCGGTTGGATGCGCACCAGCTGCGTCATCAGTCCGTTGAGCAGATAGGTGTAGTATTGGCTCTTGTAGGCCTCGAGGTTGGGCGTGAGGCCCAGCTCCACCAACTTCTCGTCGGCCACATAGTAGAGCCCGAAGAGGTCGGCGCGGGCCTCCTCGATGGTGGAGCCGTAGGCCTTGAGACTGTCGGAGTCGACGCCCGGCAGGAGCTGCCCGCTGCCATGGCCGAGGCATTCGTGGAGGTCGGTATGCAGGTCGTCGCAGGCGTCGCCGTAGGTGTCGATGAGGCTTCGTGTGGCGTCGTCGATGACAAACTCGCGGTCCATGCCGTTGCCGTGGGCCGCCTTGTTATAGGCGTCGGTGAGGTTGCCAATGGTGACGCTCTTCGAACCGTGTTCGCGGCGCACCCAGTCGGAGTTGGGCAGGTTGATGCCGATGGCCGTCGAGGGGTATAGGTCGCCGCCGAGGATGGCGGCGGTGATGACTTTGGCGGAGACGCCGCGCACCTCCGCTTTCTTGAAGCGGGCATCGACGGGCGAGTGGTCTTCAAACCACTGCGCATGGGCCGACAGCTTCTCCGTGCGCTCCGTGGCCTCCCGGTCTTTGAAGTTGACGATGGCCTCCCACGAGGCCTTCATCCCCAGCGGGTCGCCGTAGCTCTCCGTGAAGCAGTTGTTGAAGTCGACGAGGCTCTCGGTGTCCTTGAGCCACTGTATGGAGTAGGCGTCGAAGGTGCGCAGGTCGCCCGTGCGGTAGAATTCCACCAGTAGGTCGATGACGCGCTGCTGTTGCTCGGTGCAGGCATAGGGGCGCGCCAGCAGCAGGTTGTCGACAATCTTCTCGATGGCCTCGGTGTAGAGCCCTCCCACGCGCCATACGCGCTCGGTGAGCTCGCCGTCCTCATCGCGCTCGAGGCGGCTGTTCATGCCCATCATGACGGGGTGCGGGTCGAGGGGCGCCTTGCGCTGCGCGTAGAACTCCTCGGCCTCGGCTTGTGTGATGCCGGGGGCGTAGTAGTTGCACGCCGAGGTGAGGACGAGGTCGTCGCCGTCGCGCTGGTTGACGCGCATGGGCATCACCGAAGGGTCGAAGATGAGGGGGAAGAGCTCGTCGCAGAGTGCGTCGACGCTCTGTCCCTCCGCCAGCGGCAGCTTCGAGGCGTCGACGGTGTGGAGGGCGGCGCGCAGGTCGTCGGCGCGGAAGTCGGGGACGAACTTCTCACAGCCGTAATGGTGGTGGATGCCAGAGGAAAACCACAGCCGCTTGAGGTAGACCGTCAGGCCGCGGAAGAAGTCGCTGTCGCGCGGCCCGCGGTAGTCGGTATATACCGTCTCGAAGAGGCGCCGCAGCCGCAGATTGTAGCGCCCGTTTTGGTCGAAGAGGATATCGCGGCCCTGGAGGGCGGCCTCCTGCAGGTAATAGATAAATGTCTTCTCGCGGAGGGAGAGGCGCTCGAAGCCCTCCACCTTGTAGCGCAGCATCTGGATATCGGCAAATGTCTCGTCGGTATAGGAGAAACCGTCGGACGTCGGCAACGGGCCGGCGGCGGCGCCCATGGCGGCGCCGGCAAGCATCATCGTCATCATTGTGGTTTTCGTTGTACTCATATCAATAGAACAGAGTTGTACACATATAATATAGGTATGTCGGGACATACTCCGTGCTCGTCGGCGGGAGCCTCGCGCACGGGCGTGACGCCGTGGCGGGCGTCACCGCGTGAAAGCTACGCCAAAGTTACGCGAAAGTTTTCAACCGTTGCCGCCTTTTCCTAAATAAATACGGCGGCGGTTGTCAAAGAAAAATCGTAACTTTGCCCGATAAAGGAATTTTTTAGAAAAATAGATATGAATACGTTACAGACCCTTTTTGCAGAGAAACTGCTGAACGTAAAAGCCATCAAGCTGCAGCCGGAGGCTCCCTTCACGTGGGCCAGCGGTTGGAAGTCGCCCTTCTATTGCGACAACCGCAAGACATTGGCCTTCCCCGACTTGCGTAGCTTCGTCAAACTGGAATTGAGCCGCCTCATCGCCGAGAAATATCCGCAGGCCGAAGCCGTCGCCGGTGTCGCCACCGGGGCCATCGCCCAGGGCGCGCTGGTGGCCGACGCCCTCGGCCTCCCCTTTGCCTACGTGCGCTCCAAGGCCAAAGACCACGGTATGGCCAACCTCATTGAGGGCGACTTGCAGCCCGGCATGAAGGTGGTCGTCGTGGAAGACCTGATATCCACCGGCGGCAGTAGCTTGAAAGCCGTCGAGGCCCTCCGCGCCCACGGCTGCGAGGTCATCGGCATGGTAGCCAGCTACACCTACGGCTTCCCCGTGGCCGAGGAGGCCTTCCGCGCCGCCAACGTGGAGCTCACCACCCTCACCAACTACGAGGCCGTCGTAGAGGTGGCCCTCTCCACGGGATATATCAAGGCCGAACACGTGGCGCTGCTCCACGAATGGCGCAGCAACCCCGCAGAATGGGGCAAGTAATCCGACGAACTTTTATAGAAAGACATAGACATGGCACAAACACCCGAATTTAAGTACGCCCCCATGTTCCAGGTGGGACAGGACGACACTGAATACTATCTCCTCACCAAAGACCACGTATCGGTGGGCGACTTCGAGGGACAGCCCATCCTGAAGGTGGAAGCCGAGGGCCTCACCCGCATGATCAACCAGGCCTTCCGCGACGTCTCCTTCCTCCTGCGTCGCGCCCATAACGAGCAGGTGGCCAAAATCCTCTCCGACCCCGAAGCCTCCGACAACGACAAGTATGTAGCCCTCACCTTCCTGCGCAACGCCGAAGTAGCCGCCAAGGGGCAGCTCCCCATCTGCCAGGACACGGGAACAGCCATCGTGCACGGCGAGAAGGGCCAGCACGTGTGGACAGGCTACTGCGACGAAGAGGCCATCGCCAAGGGCGTCTACAAGACCTACACCGAGGAGAACCTCCGCTACTCGCAAAATGCGCCCCTCTCCATGTATGAGGAGGTCAATACGCGCTGCAACTTGCCCGCACAGATAGATATAGAGGCCACCGAAGGCATGGAATATCGCTTCCTCTGCGTCACCAAGGGAGGCGGCTCGGCCAACAAGACCTATCTCTACCAGGAGACAAAGGCCATCCTCAACCCGCAGACCCTCGTCCCCTTCCTCGTCGGCAAGATGAAGACCCTCGGCACCGCTGCCTGCCCGCCCTATCACATCGCCTTCGTCATCGGCGGTACCTCCGTCGAGAAGAACCTGCTGACGGTGAAGCTCGCCTCGACGCACTACTACGACAACCTGCCCACCACCGGCGACGAGACCGGCCGCGCCTTCCGCGACGTGGAACTGGAGAAGCAGCTGCTCGACGAAGCCCACCGCATCGGCCTCGGCGCCCAGTTCGGCGGTAAGTATTTCGCCCACGACGTGCGCGTGGTACGCCTGCCGCGCCATGGCGCCAGCTGCCCCGTCGGCATGGGCGTGAGCTGTTCCGCCGACCGCAACATCAAGTGCAAGATCAACAAGGACGGTATTTGGATTGAGAAGATGGACGACAACCCCGGCTCGCTCATTCCCGAGGCCCTGCGCCAAGCCGGCGAGGGAAATGCCGTACGCATCGACCTCAACCAGCCCATGGCCGAGGTGTGCAAGACCTTGTCGCAGTATCCCGTCAGCACGCGCGTCAGTCTGAGCGGCACCATCATCGTGGCTCGCGACATTGCCCACGCCAAGCTCAAGGAACGCCTCGACAGCGGCGAAGAGTTGCCCGACTACTTCAAGAACCACCCCGTGCTCTATGCCGGCCCCGCCAAGACGCCCGCCGGTATGCCCTGCGGCTCCATGGGCCCCACCACGGCCAACCGCATGGACCCCTACGTAGACCTCTTCCAGTCGCACGGCGGCTCCATGGTGATGATTGCCAAGGGCAACCGCACACAGCAAGTCACCGACGCCTGTCGGAAGCACGGCGGCTTCTACCTCGGCTCTATCGGCGGGCCCGCCGCCATCCTCTCGCAGCAGAGCATCAAGAGCATCGAATGCGTGGAATATCCCGAGCTCGGCATGGAAGCCATCTGGAAGATTGAGGTGGTAGACTTCCCCGCCTTCATCCTTGTCGACAACAAAGGCAACGACTTCTTCACGCAGATCAAGCCCCGCTGCGCCGGCGGCTGCTGAGTCCCGAAAGTAAGGGAGGGACTTCCCCCGGACAGCCCTTCCCCCTCCATAGAGTCGGCCCTACGGCCGTAGCCCCTTATTCAGCCGGGGCCGCTCCTACCAAGGGGCGGCCCCGGCTTGTCGTAGGGACGCTTCCTCTCTCGTTGGTCGTTAAAAAAAGCGGAATTCGTCTATTTCTTTTTGCTTGCAGAGAATAAATAAGCAACTTTGCAGCGACTTATATAAGTACCGTTTCAATGAAAAAAATGTTTCTTTCGGCTGCCCTTCTGGCAGCTACCGTTGGCCTGAGCTCTTGCGGCTCTACGGCTTCTTCCCTCGGTACCTCGGCGCTGGGCAACCTGCTGACGTCGGGTACTTCCTCTTCCACCACCTCTACGACGACCTCCAGCGTGGCCTCTACGGGCGCGTCTGTCCTCACCAGCCTGCTGAGCAACGTGTTGAGCGGTAGCACGACGCTGTCGCAGGACGCCATCGTCGGTACGTGGAACTATCAGGAACCCGACGTGGTCTTTGAGTCCAGCAACCTTCTCCTGAAGGCCGGCGGCGAAGTGGCTGCCACCAAGGTGGAATCCGAGATTTCCTCCGCCTTCAGCAAGGTGGGCATCAAGAAGGGCAGCTGCTCCTTCACCTTCAACAGCGACAACACCTACTCCGCCAACCTCGGCGGTCGCACCATCAGCGGCAACTACACCCTCGACACGAAGAACAAGACCATCACGCTGACCTATCTCGCCGGTGTGAGCAAGATTACGCCGAAGGTGTCCCTCTCCGGCAGTACGCTGAGTCTGCTCTTCGAGAGCGACAAGCTCCTCAAACTGGTGAGCGCTGCCTCGGCCCTCACCGGCAGCTCCTCGCTGAGCACGCTGAGCTCTATCGCCTCCTCGTATGACGGTATGTACATCGGTATGAAGCTGAAGAAATAAGGACGGAACGGTTCTGAGAAATGGCCCGTGTGGAGGGTGAGGCTGTCTGCGAGGTCGCATCGACGGAGAAGTAGGAAGCGTAGCCATCTGCGCGACCGACGACACCGGAAGACGACGGCCGCAGAGCGACAACAAGAAACCGAGCGCCATCCCTCGCTCAAAAACAGACGTCCGTTTCCTTCAGAACACCCCCAACCTGTCCGTTCCCCCTTACTCCCCATGCGGCGGTCTCCTCGGTGAGACTGTGGCATGGGGAGATTCTTTTCCTTCAAAAGATGAAAGAAAAAACGCGATGAGTGCAAAGGCAGGGTGGGGGAGAAAATGTATTTTTGCATCTCGGCAGGAGCTTACTCCCTCCTCCTCCTCTTTGAACATATCTTTACGAAATCTATACACACTATGTATCTCGAACACATCAACGCCCCCGCCGACGTGCAAAGCCTCTCTATGGACCGCCTGCCGCAGCTGTGCCGCGAAATCCGCACGGCCCTGTTGCAGAAGCTGTCGGCACACGGCGGGCACATCGGCCCCAATTTGGGAATGGTGGAGGCCACCGTTGCCCTGCATTACGTATTCCACTCCCCCGACGACAAGCTGGTCTTCGACGTGAGCCACCAGAGCTACGCTCACAAGATGCTCACCGGGCGGCGTGAGGCCTTTGTCGACGCCGCACACTATGAGGATGTGTCGGGATATACCGAGCCGAGCGAGAGTCCGCACGACCACTTCGTCATCGGGCACACCTCGACCTCTGTCAGCCTGGCGCTGGGGCTGGCCAAGGGGCGCGACCTCGTCGGCGGCACGGAGAATATCATTGCCGTCATCGGCGACGGTTCCCTCAGCGGCGGCGAGGCCCTCGAAGGGCTCTCCGTGGCCGCCGAACTGGGGACGAACTTCATCATCGTGGTCAACGACAACGAGATGTCGATTGCCGAGAACCACGGCGGACTGTACCGCTCCCTCGCCGCCCTGCGCGCCAGCGGCGGAACGGAGCCCTGCAACCTCTTCCGCGCCATGGGGCTCGACTATGTATATGTGGCGCAGGGCAACGACACGTCGGCGCTCATCGACGCCTTCCGCCGCGTGAAGGATATCGACCACCCCGTCGTGGTACATATCCACACGCTGAAGGGCAAGGGCTATAAGTATGCCGAACAGGAGAAGGAACGCTTCCACTGGGGCTATCCCTTCGACCTCGCCACCGGCGCCACGCGGCCGGAGTATGTCGGCGGCGAAGACTACCACGACCTGACAGCCACGACGCTTCTGGCCGAGATGAAGGCCGACCCCGCCGTAGTGGCCATCACCGCCGGCACCCCCGCCGTCCTCGGCTTCACCGCCGACCGCCGCGCCATCGCCGGCAAGCAGTTTGTCGACGTCGGCATCGCCGAGGAGACGGCCGTCGCCATGGCGTCGGGCATCGCCGCACGGGGCGGCAAACCGGTGTTTGGCGTCTACAGCTCCTTCATCCAACGCGCCTACGACCAGCTGTCGCAAGATCTCTGCATCAACGGCAATGCCGCCACCCTCCTGGTCTATCTCGGCACCATCACCGGGATGAACGATGTGACGCACCTGGGCTTCTTCGACATCCCCCTGATAGCCAATATCCCCAACATGGTCTATCTGGCCCCCACCTCGTGCCAGGAATACCTCTCCATGCTCCACTGGTCGTTGCACCAGACAGAGCACCCCGTGGCCATCCGCGTCCCCGCCGACGGCATGGTGGAGGTCACGCAGCCCGTCGCCGCCGACTATTCCGACCTCAACCGCTACCTCGTGACGCAGCGCGGCCGTGACGTCGCCGTCCTGGCCTTGGGCAGCTACTACCGGAAGGGCGAAGAGGTGTGTCGCCTGTTGCGCGAGCAACACGGCCTCGACGCCACCCTCGTCAATCCCCGCTACATCACCGGCCTCGACACCGACCTCCTCGACGCCCTGCGCGCCGACCACCGCCTTGTCGTCACCCTGGAAGACGGCGTCCTCGACGGAGGATGGGGCGAAAAGATAGCGCGCTACTATGCCGCCACGCCGATGCGCGTCCTCTGCAAGGGAGCCCGCAAGGCCTTTGCCGACCGCTTCGACTACCACGAAATATTGAGCGACAACCGCCTCCTCGACGCGCAGATCGTGGAGGACATCGTGGCCGCGCTGCAATAAGCGCTCCCGTTGCTCCCCGCTACCGACAACGCCTTCCGAGGGGCCCCGTTCCCCTTGGGAGGCGTTGCGCGCAGTGGGTGGGAGCGGTGGCGCCGGACCGATGTCGCCCGCCTGCAGACCTATTAAAAGGGTACAAATTTTGCCTTCTCGCAAAATTTCGCCAATTTTGCAGTCCAATGGAACATGTTCTAGAACTCCTCATATATATTGTCAAGGGCATCATTATCGGTATCGTTGCGTCGGCTCCTATGGGGCCGGTAGGGATACTGTGCATCCGCCGTACCATTAAGAAAGGATGGAAGTATGGTCTGGTGACCGGCGCCGGCGCCGCCATGAGCGATATCCTCTATGCGCTGCTGACGGGCTACGGCCTGTCGCTGGTATTGCCGCTGACCTCGCCCCACACCATCTTCTGGATTAAGCTGGCGGGGAGCGCCATGCTGCTGGCCTTTGGCATCTATATGTATCGTACGGGGCCGCGCGTCACCGTACATCCGGAGTCGAAGACAAAGGGAACCTTGTTGCGCAACTTCATCACGTCGTTCTTCATCACGTTGTGCAACCCCGCCATCATCTTCCTCTTCATCGCTCTCTTTAATATGTTGGCCCCCTTCGCCGGCACCGGCAACTCCGTCGACGCCATCGCGGGCTACGCCGCCATCGTCGGGGGCGCTATGGCATGGTGGGTGGTGCTGACCTATGTCATCAACAAGATGCGCAATAGCTTCGGCGAGAGAGGCATCACGCGCATCAACCGCACCATAGGCTGCGCCGTCATGGTCATCTCGGTGGTCTATGCCGCCATGACCCTGCTGGGCTTTTCCCTGATTCCCGATACGCTGTAACGGCGTAGCCGACTTTTTTGTAAATAAGTTGTAGGGAGTGGAACGATTCCCGATACGCTATAACGAGGACGCCGCCGCCGACGTCCCGTGCTAAAAATATGTGGCTATGATTATCGCACAACAACTACGCACCACCAACCGCGCCGAATATCTGCTCTACCTATGGCAGGTGGAGGATATCCTGCGGGCCTATGACTGCGACATCGACCGCCTGCGGACGGAATACCTCTCACGCTTCACCCTGGACGACGACGTGCGCCGACAGACAGAGCAGTGGTATGCCGACCTCTGCGAGATGATGCGCTCGGAAGGATGCGTGGCCGGCGGCCACCTGCAAAGGAGTCGCATCGTGCTTCAGGAGCTCGACGAGCTGCACCGCCGCCTGTTGGCCTCGCCCAAGTTTCCCTATTACCGAGAAATGTACTACAAGGTGCTCCCCTATATCGTGGAACTGCGCGCCAAGGGCGTACAGCAGGACACCGACGAACTGCAGACGTGCTTCGACGCCCTCTACGGCGTGATGATGCTGCGCCTGCAACACAAGGAGGTGAGCGAAGCCACCGCTACGGCCGTCAAGGACATCTCCACCTTCCTCGGACAACTCTCCGACTACTATCTGAAAGATAAACAAAGCCCTATAGATTTCGACTAAGACGCGAAAAAAATCCTATCTCCCATCAATGAAGAATATACTCATCACCGGATGCCGCGGACAGCTCGGCAGCGAGATACAAGCGCTGGCTCCGCAATATGAAGCGGCCGACGACACCCTCCACTTCATCTATACCGACCGCGAAGAGCTCGACATCACCGACCGTCAGGCGGTGATCGACTTTGTCGAGGAACATTCCGTTTCCGTCATCATCAACTGCGCCGCCTTTACCGCCGTCGATAAGGCAGAGAGCGAGCCCGTGCTCTGCGACCTCCTCAACCACCTGGCGCCGGGTTACCTCGCCGAGGCCGCCGAGGCCGTGGGGGGCACCATGATACAGGTGTCGACGGACTATGTCTTCGACGGCACGGGACACCGCCCCTATCGCGAAGACGACATCGTCAACCCGCAGACCGTCTATGGACGCACCAAGCTCGCCGGCGAGGAGAGCGTCATCCGCTCCTGCGCCGGCTCGATGGTGGTACGCACGGCATGGCTCTACTCCACCTACGGCAACAACTTCGTCAAGACCATGCTGCGCCTCGGCAAGGAGCGCGACACGCTGGGCGTCATCTTCGACCAAATCGGTACGCCGACCTATGCCCGCGACCTGGCCCGCTTCCTCCTCACGGCCGTGACACGCGACATCATCCCCGGTGTGTACCACTATACCAACGAGGGCGTCTGCTCGTGGTACGACTTCACGCGCGCCATCCATCGCCTGGGCGGCATCGACAACTGCACCGTCCATCCGCTGCATACGGAGGAATATCCCACGGCGGCACAGCGTCCCCACTACTCCGTGCTCGACAAGAGCAAGGTGAAACAGACCTACGACATCACCATCCCCTGGTGGGAAGACTCCCTGCGGGAGTGCATCAAAACCCTCTGATACCTGCGGCAGCGCCGCTGCCATCCCCCCGAAATCACTCTCTCGAACAGCTCGTTCCAACACTCAAACTTAGCACATGAATCCTGAAATTGAACGCCGGCGAACTTTCGCCATCATCTCCCACCCGGATGCGGGTAAGACCACTCTCACCGAGAAGCTCCTCCTCTTTGGCGGGCAAATCCAAGTGGCGGGCGCCGTCAAGAGCAACAAGATCAAGAAGACTGCCACCAGCGACTGGATGGATATCGAGAAGCAACGCGGTATCTCCGTGACCACCTCCGTGATGGAGTTTGACTACGAGGGGTATAAGGTCAACATCCTCGACACCCCGGGTCACCAGGACTTTGCCGAAGACACGTTCCGCACCCTCACCGCCGTCGACTCCGCCATCATCGTGGTAGACGGCGCCAAGGGCGTCGAGGCCCAGACGCGAAAGCTGATGGCCGTCTGCCGTATGCGCAAGACGCCGGTCATCGTCTTTGTCAACAAGATGGACCGCGAGGGGCGCGACCCCTTCGACTTGCTCGATGAGCTGGAGGAGGAACTGCAGATCAAGGTACGCCCGCTCTCGTGGCCCATCAACCAAGGGGCCCGCTTCAAGGGCGTCTATAATATCTACGAGCGGCAGCTCGACCTCTTCGTCCCCGACAAGCAGAAGGTGACGGAGAAGGTGGCGGTCGATATCGCCGGCCCCGACCTCGAGGCCCATGTCGGCGAGGCCGATGCCGCCAAGCTGCGCGAAGATCTGGAACTGGTGGAAGGCGTCTATCCCGACTTCAACGTCGACGACTACCTCGCCGCCGAT
Organism: uncultured Prevotellamassilia sp.; assembly: GCA_964640535.1. Taxonomy (GTDB): domain Bacteria; phylum Bacteroidota; class Bacteroidia; order Bacteroidales; family Bacteroidaceae; genus Alloprevotella. The sequence goes on from CAZXFS010000001.1 coordinate 25,816, forward strand.
ATCGCCCCCGTGTTCTTCGGCTCCGCCCTCAACAACTTCGGCGTCAAGGAGCTCCTCGACTGCTTCGTCAAGATAGCCCCCTATCCCCGTTCCACGACGGCGGAAGAGCGCACGGTCGTCCCCGACGAGCCGAAGTTTACGGGCTTCGTCTTCAAGATTACCGCCAATATCGACCCCAACCACCGCTCCTGCATCGCCTTCTGCAAGGTATGCTCCGGCCGTTTCCAGCGCAACGCCCCCTATCTGCACGTGCGCAGCGGCAAGACGTTGCGCTTCTCCTCGCCCACACAGTTTATGGCGCAGCGCAAGAGCACCATCGACGAGGCCTGGGCCGGCGACATCGTCGGCCTCCCCGACAACGGCACCTTCAAGATTGGCGACACCCTCACCGAGGGCGAGCGTCTCCATTTCAAGGGCCTCCCCTCCTTCTCGCCGGAGATGTTTAAATATATCGAGAATGCCGACCCGATGAAGACGAAGCAGCTCAACAAGGGCATCGAGCAACTGATGGACGAAGGCGTGGCACAGTTGTTCGTCAACCAGTTCAACGGCCGCAAGCTCATCGGCACGGTGGGCCAACTGCAATTCGAAGTCATCCAGTACCGCTTGGAGAACGAGTATGGCGCCAAATGCCGCTGGGAGCCCGTCAGCCTCTACAAGGCCTGCTGGATAGAGAGCGACGACGCCGCCGAACTGGAAGCCTTCAAGAAACGCAAATACCAGTATATGGCGCGCGACCGCGAGGGCCGCGATGTCTTCCTCGCCGACAGCGGCTACGTGTTGCAGATGGCGCAGCAGGACTTTCAGCATATCCGTTTCCACTTTACCAGCGAATTCTAAGCCGAAGGGACGGCAACGACGCATCGGCGCGTCCGTCGCCGCCGCATCGTCGGCTGTCAGATATTTTCCCCGGTCGCCGTTTCCCGGCTCACATTTTTATAGTAACTTTGTGGGCGAAAAGAAAAAATACTCCAACGAAAAGAGAATCACTCTAAAAAAACAATATTATGGTTAACTACAAAGATTTAGGCTTGGTGAACACCCGTGAGATGTTCAAGCGTGCCATCAACGGCGGCTACGCAATCCCCGCCTTCAACTTCAATAACATGGAGCAGCTGCAGGCCATCATTCAGGCCTCTTCCGAGAAGAAGAGCCCCGTCATCCTGCAGGTTTCCAAGGGCGCTCGTAACTACGCCAACCAGACCCTGCTGCGCTACATGGCCGAAGGTGCTGTAGAATATGCTAAGGAACTGGGCTGCAAGCACCCCGAAATCGTGCTTCACCTGGACCACGGCGATAGCTTCGAGACCTGCAAGAGCTGCATCGACATGGGCTTCAGCTCCGTCATGATCGACGGTTCCGGCCTGCCCTACGAGGAGAATGTGGCCCTGACCAAGAAGGTAGTAGACTATGCCCACCAGTTTGACGTGACGGTAGAGGGTGAGCTCGGCGTTCTCGCCGGTGTGGAAGACGAAGTCAGCCACGCTGAGAGCCACTACACGAAGCCCGAAGAGGTGATCGACTTCGCTACCCGCACGGGCTGCGACAGCTTGGCCATCTCCATCGGTACGAGCCACGGTGCCTACAAGTTCACTCCCGAGCAGTGCACCCGTGACCCGAAGACCGGCCACCTCGTTCCTCCTCCCTTGGCCTTCGACGTGCTCGACGCCGTTATGGAGAAGCTCCCCGGTTTCCCCATCGTCCTCCACGGTTCCTCCAGCGTACCCCAGGAAGAAGTCGACATCATCAACAAGTATGGCGGTAAGCTCCCCGACGCCGTAGGTATCCCCGAAGAGCAGCTCCGCAAGGCTTCCGCCAGCGCCGTTTGCAAGATCAACATCGACTCCGACTCTCGTCTGGCCATGACCGCTGCCGTTCGCAAGGTCTTCGCCGAGAAGCCCGCCGAGTTCGACCCCCGCAAGTACCTGGGCCCCGCTCGCGACAGCATGAAGAAGCTCTACGAGCACAAGATCGTAGAAGTCCTCGGTTCCGATAACAAGCTCGCCCAGATCGACTAATCGTCGACGCGACACACTCAACTGATATGCCCTCCCCCGTGCCTGCACCGCCGTGTGCTGACAGAGGGGAGGGCTTTTTCTGTCTTCGGCCCGTCTTTTTTTGAGAAGAGGTCGCTTTTTTGGAGAAACGTCCGGATTTTGTAGAAAAATCTTGACACGCGAAACCGCATGGAAAACGCCGAAAATACCACCTCCGACGGCTGTTTTTATACAAAAAGCTACCCAAAGTAACCTTTCTTTACGCGTAATTTTCAGAAGTTAAGAAAGTGTACCGTCGTTTTTACGTTTCTTGACGCGAAATTCCTCATTTCTTCCTCGTTTTTTGGGAAAAAATCCATCGCCGCGCCACCCCGAAAAGCCGCGGAAGGGTTAAATATTTTAAATGATAGACCCGGGGAAACGGCCCCCGCCGCGCGGCGCAACAAGTCCCGGACTCGGCGCAACAAGTCCGGGACTTGTTGAAATTTCCCTGGGCGTTTTTTCGCCGCGCGGCGGCGCCGCCTCTTCTGCATTTATGACAGTATACGTCAAAAACGGTGCTCTTTTAACACTCCGTAGCGCCCCGTAAAAACGATTCTCGGACACAAGAGTAGGGGCGGTGGATTTTTTTCGATTCTCGCGGCCTTCGCACACATTTTGACACCCCCTCTCGCTTCACGATAAGCGTCGATGCGGTGGCGCGGCGGCAGGGTGTTCCCACGGGCGGCGCGGCAGAGCGGAGCCCTATCTCCCGCCCCCCCTCGGCGGCGGCCGCCGCGCGCGGCAGGCATAGCTAAGGCCCACGAGGGACGTGCCGGCCCCTTCTGCCGGGGGGCGTGGCACCTTCCACTCATGGGCCTTTGGGGAACGCGTACTCCCGGAACGCCCTAAAGCTCCCTACGGCCGATGGCGGCGGGGAGACAATAACGGCCCGTCGGCGCAGTGCCGGCAGGCGGGTGGGGGAGGTCAAAGCAGGGGAAGCCCTCGTGTCGGGAGGACGGCGTATCTAAATAGGGGGGGGGTAGCAATGTGCTGTGAATAAGCATGTTGTGTGCCTTGTGCGGAACGCTGTATCATAGCAGGCTTCGTTGAAAAAGGTAAAAAGGGTCTATGGGGTGAGTTTCTACGGGCAAAAATAAGGGAAAGGGAGGAATGTACTGTTGTGGGAACGTTAAAATTTTCGTTCCCTTGTCGAGAAAGCGGCGGGAAGGGCATATTTCTTTTGATTTAGGAACTTTGCGGGCTTTATCCCACAAAAAACGCCGTTGTAACAGGGGGGGGAGGGGCGCATCTCGTAGTTTTTGTATAAATTTGTAGGGTGGTTTCCTCCGGTCACCCTCCCTTTTTGCCCGGCGCCTCCCGTTCATCCCGTGGAGAGGCGCTCCCGGCCGGAACCACCCGAAATCCCTCCGGCCCGCACGGGCGGAGGGGAAAAGAAAGCCTATTCATGACGCATACCTTATATAATAAGATACAACCCACCGACGGAGGGCGCTACGCCCTCATCTCCCTGCCGGAGCACGCCGACGCCCGCGGAACGCTCTGCGTGGCCGATGGCGGCAGCGGCGACTTCCCCTTTGTGGTGCAGCGCGCCTTCTGGCTGTATGACATCCCCGGCAACGGGCGCCGCGGCGAGCATGCCCACCACACCTGCCACGAGGTGGTGATCCCCGTGCGGGGACGCTTCACCGCCCATGTGAGCGACGGTACCCACGAGGCTCATTTCGTGATGGACAACCGCTGCGAAGGCTTGTACATCCCCGCTATGGTGTGGTGCAGCTTCTCCGACTTCTCCGACGACTGCCTGTGCCTCTGCCTGGCCTCGGAAAGCTACGACGAGAGCGGATATATCAACGACTACGCAGCCTATCTACAGGCTGTCAGAGAGGCGGAGCCATGAGGGTTGTCACCTATACCCCTGCGGCGTCCGCGTGCTGGGATGCCGCCGTGCGGGCCTCGCGCAACGGCACCTTCCTCTTTGAGCGCGGATATATGGACTACCACCGGGCGCGCTTCGACGAGGCCTCGCTCCTCTTTGTCGACGATGCCGACCGGGTGTGCGGCCTGCTGCCCGCCAACGGCGTGGCGGCCGAGGAGACCATCTACTCCCACGGCGGCCTGACCTATGGCGGCCTTGTGCTCTCGCCGCAGGCCACCCTCGACGAGGTGCGCGAGATGTTGCGCGGCGCGGCGGCGCACTATGCCGCCGCGGGCTATCGCCATCTGGTGACGAAGCCGGTGCCCGCCATCTATCACCGCTACCCCTCCGACGAGGAACGCTACTGGCTCTTTCGCGCCGGTGCCCGCCGCGAGGCCTGCGGCGTCTCGTCGGCCATCGTCCTGCCGTCGGCCCTCCGCACGGCCCTGTGGCATCGTAAGATGAAGGTGCAGGCCTGCAGCGCCCTGACGCTCCACGAGGGCGGCGGCGAGCGTCTGGCGGCCTTCTGGCACATCGTCGACGACGTCCTCACCACGCGCCATGGCACACACCCCGTGCACAGCGTCGACGAGATGGCACTGCTGATGCAGCGCTTCCCGGAGCACATCCGGTTGTATACCGTCGACAACGCCGAGGGCGCGGTCATCACCGGCGCCCTGCTCTTCGTCACCGACACCACGGTGCACGTGCAGTATATGGAAGCCGGCGAGGAGGCCCGCCGCCGCCGGGCCCTCGACTGGCTCATCCGCCGCCTGGTAGACCGCTATGCTGCCGACGGCAAGGCCTATTTCGACTTTGGCATCTCCACCGAGCGCGGCGGCAGCTATCTCAACGAAGGGCTGGCCTACCAGAAAGAAGGCTTCGGCGGGCGGGCCGTCTGCTACGAAGCCTATCGCGTAGACCTGGAGGCTTTGCGGCACGTGTAGTATCCCTTCCTCTCTCATCTTGTAAGACACATGGTTTCTCCCTATACCATCCCCTATCTGTCGCTGCGCGATGTCCTCCGGCGCCACCGCGCCGAACTGATTACTGCGGCTACCACGGTGATTGACAGCGGGCGCTATCTCTGCGGCGACGAGGTGGCCGCCTTCGAGACCGCCTTTGCCCGTTATACCGGTGCCGCCTGCTGCGTAGGGGTCGGCAACGGCCTCGATGCCCTGACGCTCATCCTGCTGGCACTGAAGCAGCGCGAGGGATGGGCCGACGGCGACGAAGTCATCGTCCCCGCCATGACCTTTGTGGCCACCGCCGAGGCGGTGAGCCGCGCTGCCCTGCGCCCCGTCTTCTGCGATGTCGACGCCCATTTCCTGCTCGACGCCGAAGGGGTGGAACCGCTGGTGACACCGCGGACACGGGCTCTCCTCCCCGTCCACCTCTACGGGCGCGAGGCCGATATGGCCGCTCTGGCGGCGGTGGCGGAGCACCACCATCTCCTCCTCGTTGAAGATGCTGCCCAGGCCCACGGCGCGGTGACCTTCACCGCCGAGCGCCCCTCGGTGGCCGCCGCTTTCAGTTTCTATCCCGGGAAAAACCTCGGAGCACTGGGCGATGGCGGGGCCGTGGTGACGCACGATGCCGCCCTGGCGGCGCAGATCCGCGCCCTGGCCAACTATGGCGCCACGCGGCGCTACCACCACGAATGGCAAGGCATCAACAGTCGCCTCGACGAACTGCAAGCCGCCTTCCTGCGGGTGCGTCTGGCGCATCTCGACGCCGACAACCGCCGCCGCCGTGCCATCGCCGCGCTCTACAATGCCGGTATCCGTCATGCCGATGTCGCCGTTCCCTATGAGGGCATGCTCAGCGGCGTCTACCACATCTACCCCCTGATGGCGCGCCGTCGCGACGCCCTGCAGCAACACCTGGCGGCGCACGGCATAGAGACGCTGGTGCACTATCCCGTGGCGGTACACCGTCAGCCCGTCTATGCCGCCTACCACGCACAGCACTTCCCGCGGGCGGAGCAAGTGGCCGCCGACGAGCTCAGTCTGCCCATCGGGCCCACCCTCACCGACGACGACGTCCATACGATTATTCAAGCCATCAACACCTTCGGAGAAGACACCGGGACGCGCTCTTGAGGCCCTCCCGCCGTCATCCCTCCGTTGCGGTGATAGAATCCTCTCGCTTATGACCATCGACATCCTCATCTGTTCTTTTAATAAGGGCATCGTGCGTATCGACGATGTGCTCTTGTCGCCGCGCCCCGATGTGCGCTACATCGTGTCGTATCAGTATAACGACGAGCGCTATCTGGACCTCATCCCCGCGGCCCTCGAGGAGCGCAGTGACGTACTCCTCTATAAGTACCACGGTCAGGGCCTCTCCGCCAACCGCAACATGGCCATCGAGAAAGCCACGGCCGACCTCCTCATGTTTGCCGACGACGACACCCACATCCTCCCCGAGGCCCTGGAGCGCATCACCGCCGTGTTTGACGCCGCGCCGACGCTCGATGTGGCCTTCTTCCGCGCCAGCACCTACACCGGGAAACTGCTGAAGAACTACCCCGACCACGAGATGGAGGTGAAGGCACTCCCCGACAGCTACGCCATCTCCACCATCGAGATGGTGTGCCGCCGTAAGAGCGTGCAGGGCGTGGTGCGCTTCGACGAGCGCTTTGGACTTGGCACCAAGTTCCTCACCTGCGGAGAAGAGGAGATATGGCTGCAAGACGCCCTCTCGGCACGGCTGACGATGCACTATTACCCCATCAAGACGGTGGAGACCTCCACCATGCTCAAGAAGTCGATGATATACGTCGACGCCGGCGTGCAGCGCAGTCGTGGAGCGCAGACCTATTACATCTACGGTCAGCAGGCCTGGTGGCGCTGCTTCCGCTTCGCCCTGAGGTCGGCCACTGCCCGTCTGTGCCACTTTTGGCCCATGATGCGCCACCTCTGTGAGGGCATCCGCTATATGCAGCGCACGTCGTAGTCCCCCTCATCCCCCCTCCTCCTCCGAATGGCCACCCTCGAAGTCCTCATCTGCACCCTCGACGACGGCATCACCGCCGCCGCACAGGTGCCGCTGCCGCCGCAGACCGACGTCTGTTACCTGATATCGTGGCAGCAGAGCCGCGACGCCCTGCCGTCGCTCCCCGCCGCCCTGCAGCAGCGCGACGATGTGCGCGTAGTGACGCTGAAGGGCCGCGGCCTGTCGGCCAACCGCAACAACGCCCTGCGGCAGGCCCGCGGCGACCTCCTTCTCCTGGCCGACGACGACACGCGCTATCGCCCCGAGGGCCTCGCCGCCGTGCTGCGCGCCTTTGCGGCCCATCCGGAAGCCGACATCCTAACATTTCAGGCCGTCGGGCCCGACGGCCGCCCGATACGTCCCTATCCCGCCACCTCCTACGACTATGGGCACCACCCGCGGGGCAGTTATGTGTGCTCGTGGGAGATAGCCTGTCGGCGGCGCGCCGCCCTGCCGCCCTTCGACGAGCGCTTCGGCCTCGGCACGACGGCGATGACCTGCGGCGAGGAAGAGGTGTTCCTCCATACCGCCTATCGCCGAGGCCTGCACATCCGCTACCTCCCCCAAGTGGTGGCGATGACGCCCGACGGCGGCACCGGTCTCACCTTCCTCACCGCCCCCGGCGTACAGCGCGCCAAGGGGGGCGTGCTCTGCGTGATATACGGTGTGCCCGGCGCCCTGCTGCGCTGCCTGAAATGCGCCCTGACGCTCCCCCGGGGGACGGCGCGCCTGCGCCTCCTCCGCGAGATGCTGCGCGGCCTCTTCCGCGTGGCGACCTCGCGCCCCCGATATACGGCGTGAAGCGCGGCGTCCGACGCCCGCCCGTCGGCTGTCGCCGCCCTCCTTTGCCGGGGCTGTCCGGCCGCTTGTCGTCGGGAGCCGTTTTTGTTCCTACTCTTCGCAGCTGTTCCGACGGTTGCATTCTCCCCTCTCATTCTCTTTCCCCCTTTTTCCTCCCTCCTCCCGTGCCACAGTTTTCCATCATCCTCCCTTACTACAATCGCCGTCACTACCTGGAGCGCGCCCTGCGGTCGGTGGCGGCGCAGACGGTGCGCCCGCTGGAAGTCGTCCTTGTCGACAACGGTTCCACCGATGCGTCGGCGGCGCTGTGTCGGGACTTTGCGGCGCAGCATGGCGGCGCCGGGCTTACCTTCGTCCTCGCCGAGGAACCCCGGCGCGGGGCAGCCGCCGCCCGTTGCTGCGGCGCCGAACGGGCCACGGGAGAGTGGCTGTATTTCTTTGACTCCGACGACGAGATGTCGCCCGCCTTCCTCGCCGACGTGCAAGACCTCCTAACACAGCATGGCGAGGTTGACCTGGTGGCGGCCGTCACCAGACTGGTATTCGACGACGGGCGGCAGCAGGTGCGCCGCGTGCACCGCACCGACGACGTGGCCGACCAGCTCCTCCAGAGCATACTGCCTACGCAGGGGATGGTGGTGCGGCGCGACTTCCTGCAACAGGTGGGAGGGTGGAACGCCGCCTTGTACTATTGGGACGACTGGGAACTGGGCGTGCGCCTGCTGTGTGCCCATCCGCGGGTGGTCTGGTTGCGCGGCGTCTATCACCGCATCTATCAGCACGCCGACAGCATCACCGGCCCCTCGTTTTCCGCCCGCGTGCCGGAGATGTTTCGCACCTTCGCCGTGGTGCGCCAAGCGCTCCACACCCTCCTGCCCGTCGACGAGCAGCCGCGCGCCCTCCTGGCACTGGCGGCGCGCGAGGCGGTGATGGCAGGAAAGCTGCGCGCCGAAGGAGCCGCCGCCCCCGCGGCGCAACTGGCGGAGGAAGCCTTTGCCGCAGCGGGACGCCACCGTCTCCTCCTGAAGGCCGTCTGTCGCTATGTCGGCGCCGGCGGCGCCTATGCCTCCGGTATGCTGCGCGAATATCTGCGGATTTTTTGTCGGCGTAAGACGCGGTAAGTCAAATAAATGTTATAAATTTGCATCCTATGGGTATCCTTGCGGCTTCGGCCGCCCTGCGATGCCTCTCCGTCAGAACTATTCCCCCACATTCATGAAGAATTACATATTCCTGATTTTCGCTACTACGTTGCTCCTTTTCTCTTGTACTTCGGAAAAGAAGATTCTTTATCTCCAAGACACCTATCCCAACCAAGAGATAGGGGCGCAGGAGTTGCAGACCATCAAGCTGCTCCCCGGCGACCGCGTGAGCGTCCTTGTGACCAGTAGTGCCACGCCCCAGATAGCCCTGCAGTTCAACCTGCCCATCCTCACCGTGTCGGCCGCCACGGGGACGAAGTCGAGCGGCAGCAACCAGATGGCCCTCTACACCATCGACGAGAACGGCTGCATCGATATCCCCACCCTGGGGCGCGTGCAGGTGGGCGGGATGACACGCTCGGAGGCCGGCGCCAAGATACAGTCGATGCTGCGCGAAGAACTGCTGCGCGACGCTGTCGTCACCCTCAGCTCCTACGACCAGTATATCACCGTCCTCGGCGAGGTGAAGACGCCGGGACGCATCAGCATCAGTCGCGACAACATCACGCTCCTCGAAGCCATCGGACAGGCCGGCGACCTCACCATCCAGGGACGTCGCGATCAGGTGAAAGTGCTCCGCCAGGAGAACGGTACCGTCAAGACCTACTATGTCGACCTGCGCAGTTCCGACCTCTTCAAATCGCCGGTATACAACCTGAAGCAGAACGACGTCATCTACGTATCGCCCAACCGTATGCGCGCCGGGCAGTCCACCACCAACGACAACAGCCTGCGCACCATCTCCACGTGGATATCCATCGCCTCCTTCCTGACGACACTCGGCGTCCTCATCTTCGACTGACGCCACTCCCACAGAAAGAAAGGGAGCCTCGTTGCTCCCACCCATACCATGAACGCTTGGACCGGAGACGGCCCGAGCGTTCTTTGCAAATAGGACGGTGCTGCTTATCGTCCCCCTTCCCTCTCTCAACACATGACACTGACTGCCCTCTTCCACGCCCTGACGGCCCTGCTCGGCGAGATGTCGCCGTATATCCTGCTGGGCTTCCTCTTCTCCGGAATCCTGAAAGCCTTCGTACGTCCCGAATGGATGACGACACACCTCTCCGGCAACGGATTCGCGGCCTCCCTCAAGGCCGCCCTGATAGGCGTCCCTCTGCCCCTCTGCTCGTGCGGCGTCCTGCCGACGGCCATCTCGTTGCGCCGTAGCGGCGCCTCCACCTCCGCCACCACGGCCTTCCTGATAGCCACGCCCCAGACAGGGGTGGACAGCATCGTGGCCACCTATTCCCTCCTCGGGCCCGGTTTTGCCCTCCTGCGCCCTGTGGCCGCCTTCGTCACCGCCGTAGCGGGAGGTACCGTGATGGGGCGACTGACACGCGGCGTCCCCGTCGCCTCTAAGATCGCTGACGTCGCCCCCGCCGACGACGCGCTGCCACGGGGCTGGCGCAACAAGGTGGCGCTGATGCTGCGCTACGGCTTCGTCGATATGGTGGAGAGCGTAGGGAAATGGCTCGTTATAGGACTCGTCATCGCCGCCCTCATCACCGTCCTCGTGCCGAGTGACCTCTTCGTCGGCTTGGCGCGCTATCCCCTCCTCGCCATGGTGGCCGTCGTTATCGTGGCCGTCCCGATGTATGTCTGCGCCACCGGTTCCATCCCCATCGCCCTGTCGCTGATGTTCAAGGGACTGACGCCCGGCGTGGCCTTCGTCCTCCTCATGGCGGGCCCTGCCGTCAACTTTGCCTCCTACACCCTCCTGTCGCGCGCTCTGGGACGCCGCGCCACCTTGCTCTATATCGCCCTCATCGCCGTCGGGGCCATCGCCATAGGTATGGTGGTGGACTACCTGCTGCCCGCCGCCTGGTTCGTGCCGCGCATGACGATAGTCGACGACTGCTGTGCCGCCCATCCCGCGGGGTGGTGGACAACGGCGTGCTCCGCCCTCCTCTGTGTACTGCTGGTATATGCCTTAGGAGTGAAGCGCTTCTTGCAGCGCCCCGCCGCCGTCAGTGCCCCCACCGCCACCGTATTCCGGATAGAAGGCATGACATGCGTGCACTGTGCCGGCCGTGTGGAGCGCGCCATCGCCGCCGTGGAAGGCGTCACCGCCGTCCGGGTAGACTTGGGGCATAAGACGGCCCGCGTTGAGGGTACCTACGACCGCGACGCCCTCGTGGCGCGTGTGGCGGCGGCCGGCTACGATGTCGTCGGCGCGGCGGCATCCGGTGATGCCGCCGACGATGCTCCCGCGAAAACCGTGTAAAAGCGAGGACGTATTCCACAGAATTACTTATCTTTGCGCAAGAATGAAGCGTTACCTCTATCTCACCGTCGTGGCCCTGTCGGCACTCGTCCTGCTGGCACTGCCCCTCTTGCCCCATCATCACCATGACGGGGCGTGGTGCGATGTGGTAGAACACTGCGAAAAAGACCATGCCGCCAACGACCGCCACACCGGGCACCGGGGCGACGGCACCACTTGTCTGGAGACGGCAGCCTATACGGTGGCCAAGAGTCAGGTGGTGTCCCAAACGATGGCGGTACATCGGCTTCATTTTATTCTCTTATTCCCCCTCCTTTTTGCCTGCCTGTCGGCCCTCTACCACCGACAGGGGCGTCCCCTCTTTCCCGCCCCCGTCGTCGGCTGCCCGGCGGCCGACGTGGTGCGGGCCGTAGGTCGGCGTGGCCCGCCGATGCAGGATGTTTCTTTTCCCTCTTAACTTCTTTTTCTTAGGTGGCGTCTCCCTCTACATTTATATATAAAGGAGGCGCGGCCCTTGTCATCGCAGATACGTCTCTCCGAAAAGAGAGACTCCTTTCTGCATCTCTAAAAGAACATCCATGCATTTACCTACATTATCCCCCCTTCGTATCTCCTCCCTATGCGTCGGCGCGGCCCTGCTGTCGTTGACGTCGTGCGGTCACGCTCATGAGACGACCGATGCCGACGACGAGAAACACAGCGACGCTGTCGGCGAAATCCATTTCAGTAAAGAACAAATAAAGGCCGCCGGTCTGCAGACAGAGACGGTGAGCGCGGCGCCTTTCCAACGCGTCATCAAGGCCGGCGGACAGCTGCAGGCACCTGCCGGCGACGAGCACACCGTCGTCGCCACCGCCGCCGGTATCGTGGCCTACGCCAAGAGCGGACTGGTGGAGGGCTCCGCCGTCCGTAGCGGCGAGGCCCTGATGCGCCTCTCCGCCAAAGACCTCCAGGAGGGCGACCCCGTCGTCAAAGCCGACATCGCCTACGAGGCCGCCCTGAAGGCCTATCAGCGGGCGCAGCGCCTGGTGGCCGACAAGATTATCTCGGAGAGAGAGATGGAAGAAATCAAAGCCAACTATGAGGCGGCGCGCGCCGACCACGAGGCGCAGAACGCCCATCGCTCCGCCGGCAGCGTGACGGTGGGCGCCGCCATCAGCGGCTACGTGAAGCGCCTGCTGGTGGCCCCCGGCGAGTATGTCGCCGTAGGGCAGCCCTTGGCCGTCGTCACGAGTACGCGCCGTGTGCAGCTCCGCGTCATGGTGCCGGAGCGCTATTACTCCCTCCTTGGACAGGTCACCACGGCCCATTTCACCACCTCCGTCGACGGCACCAACGTCTACCGCCTCTCCGACCTCAACGGGCGCCTCGTGTCGTACGGCAAGAGTGTGGCCGACGGGACGGCCTTCATTCCCGTCGTTTTCGAGTTTGACAATGTCGGCGACTTCCTCCCCGGCTCCGGTGCCGAGGTGTACCTCCTCGGGGCCGCCGGTGCTCCCGTCCTCTCCGTGCCCCTGACGGCGCTGACGGAGGAGGAAGGCCTCTACTTCGTCTACGTACAGGTCGACGACGACGGCTTTATGAAGCGTCAGGTCACCCTGGGACAGAGCGACGGCGAGCGGCGGGAAGTGCTCAGCGGTCTGAAGAGCGGCGAGCGCGTAGTGACGCGCGGCGCCTATCGCGTCAAGATGGCGGCGTCTGCCTCGTCGGCCGTCCCTCACAGCCATAACCATTAAGTCGTCCCGCTATGCTGAACAGGATTATCCAATTTTCTCTCAACAACCGCCTCGTCGTGTTGTTGGGCGCCTTACTCGTGATGATAGGCGGGTGGTACACCGCCACGCGGATGGACGTCGATGTATTCCCCGACCTCAACGCCCCTACGGTGGTGGTGATGACGGAGGCCAACGGTATGGCCCCCGAAGAGGTGGAGCGCCTGGTGACCTTCCCCGTAGAGGCCGCCGTCAATGGCGCCGCCGGAGTGCGCCGCGTGCGCTCCTCGTCGACGACGGGATTCTCCGTCGTCTGGGTGGAGTTTGACTGGGGAACGGAAATCTACCGCGCCCGCCAAGTGGTGACGGAGAAAATGGCGGCGGTCAAGGAGAGCTTGCCGCCCAATGTCGGCGAACCGACACTGGGGCCGCCGTCGTCGATACTCGGCGAACTCCTCTTCGTCACCCTCACCGCCGACACCACCTCGCTGCGCGACTTGCGCACCCTGGCCGACTGGACCGTACGTCCGCGCCTGCTGGCAACGGGCGGTGTGGCGCAAGTGGCCGTCATAGGCGGAGATATCAAGGAATACCAGGTGCTGCTGCACCCCGACAAGATGCGCCTCTATGGCGTGACGCTCGACGCCGTCTACCGCGCCACGCAGGAGATGAACCGCAACGTGGCCGGAGGCAGCCTCTACGAGTACGGCAACGAGTATATCATCCGCGGGATGATGGCGGCCGACAATGTGGAGGCCCTCGGACAAGCCGTCGTCCCCACCGACGACGGGCGCACGGTACTGCTCCACCAGGTGGCGGAGGTGAAGATAGGTAGCCACGCCCCGCAGATGGGCCTCGCCTCCCACGACGGGCATCCCGCCGTCGTACTGACGGTGACCAAGCAGCCCAATACGAGTACCATCGACCTCACCGCCGATATCGACACGACGTTGGCGGCGTTGCACGCCTCGCTGCCGGCCGATGTCACCCTCTCTACCGACGTCTACCGTCAGGAGCGCTTTATCAACAGCTCGATAGACAACGTCAAAGAGTCGCTGCTGGAGGGCGGCATCTTTGTCGTCATCATCCTCGTCCTCTTCCTGATGAACGTGCGCACCACGGTCATCTCCGTCATCACGCTGCCGCTGTCGCTCCTCATGTCGCTGCTGGCCCTGCGCTGGATGGGCGTCACCATCAACACGATGAGCTTGGGCGGCATGGCCATCGCCATCGGTTCGCTCGTCGACGACGCCATCGTCGACGTGGAGAACGTCTACCGCCATCTGCGCGAGAACTACCGCCTGCCGGAGGAGCAGCGTCTCCCCCTGCTGACGGTCATCTTCCGCGCCTCCAAGGAGGTGCGTATGCCCATCCTCAACTCCACGCTCATCATCGTGGCCAGCTTTGTGCCCCTCTTCTTCTTGTCGGGCATGGAGGGACGCCTGCTGACGCCGCTGGGCATTGCCTTCATCACCGCGCTGGGGGCCTCCACGCTGGTGGCCCTTACGCTGACGCCGGTGCTGTGCAGCCTGCTGCTGGGGAGTGATGTGAAGATGATGCAGCAGCGCGAGCCGTTGGTGACGCGTTTCCTCAAGGGCGGCTACGAGCGCCTGCTGCAGCGCGCCATGGCCCATCAGCGCGGCGTCGTCGGCGTCACGGTGGGCCTTTTCGTCGTGGCGCTCGTCGTCTTCTTCACCCTGGGGCGCACCTTCCTCCCGCCCTTCAACGAAGGGTCGTTCACCATCGGGGTGAGTGCGCCGCCGGGCATCTCTCTCGCCGAGTCCGACAGCATCGGGCGCGAGGTGGAACGCCTCCTGCTCCAAGTGCCGGAAATCAAGACGGTGGGGCGCAAGACGGGCCGCGCCGAGCTCGACGAGCACGCACAAGGCGTGGAGAGCTCAGAGATGGAGGCACCCTTCGAACTGAAAGACCGTACGAAGGAGGAGGTGATGAACGACATCCGTCGGCGACTGCAGCTCATCCCCGGGACGGCGATAGAGGTAGGCGCGCCTATCAGCCACCGCATCGACGCCATGCTCTCGGGAACACGCGCCAACATCGCCATAAAAGTGTTTGGCACCAACCTCTCCACGATGTACACCATCGGGCAGCAAATCAAGGCGGCCCTGCAGGAGGTGGAGGGGCTGACCGACCTCAATGTAGAGCAGCAGGTGGAGCGCCCGCAGCTGCGCATCACGCCGAAGCGCGACATTCTGGCGCAATACCGCCTCACGCTGCCGGAGTTTGGGGAGATGCTGCGCGTCTTCCTGGCCGGCGAGGTGGTGTCGCAGGTCTATGAAGGCGAGAAAGCCTTCGACCTCACGCTCAAGGTGAGCGACGACAGCCGCGCCACGGCGCAGGACATCGGCGACATCATCGTCGATGCCGGGGGGCAGAAGGTGCCGCTGAGCGTACTGGCGGATATCACCTCGGCCTCCGGCCCGGGCACCATCAACCGCGAGAACTTGGCGCGCAAGCTGGTCGTCTCGGCCAATGTCTCCGGCCGCGACCTGGGCGGCGTGGTGAGCGACATACAGCGCCTGGTGGCGGAGCGCGTGACGCTTCCCGAGGGCTACCGCGTGGAGTATGGCGGACAGTTTGAGAGCGAGCAATCGGCCTCGCGCACCCTCCTGCTGACGTCCTTCTTCTCCCTGTTGGTCATCTTCCTGCTCCTCTTCAGCCAGTTCCGCAACCTGCGTCAGGCCGCTGTCGTCCTCCTCAACCTGCCTCTGGCACTGATTGGCGGCGTCCTCGTCCTCCGCTTTACGGACGGCATGGTGAGCATCCCCGCCACTATCGGCTTCATCTCGCTCTTCGGCATCGCCACGCGCAACGGCATGCTGCTGATGAGTCGCTACAACGACTTGCGGAGCGAGGGGCACGACGTAATGACGTGCGTGATGCGCGGTTCGCTGGACCGCCTCAACCCCATCCTGATGACGGCCCTCACCTCCGCTCTGGCGCTGATACCGATGGCTCTCGGCGGCGACCTGCCGGGCAACGAGATACAGAGCCCGATGGCCAAGGTCATCCTCGGCGGTCTCTTCTCGTCGACGTTCCTCAACGCCTTTATTATCCCCATCATGTTTGTGTGGATGAACCGCAAGCCTTCCGCGCAATATCCCGTAGCTTTTAAGAAACATCATGAAGACTAATCTCCTCCTGCTCTCCTGCGCCCTGTGGGCGGCGGCGCCCCTCTGCGGGCAGACCTCCCTCGATGACATCCTGGAGAGTGTGGCACAACACAACCTGTCGCTGCAGGCGCTCCACGAGACCACGGCGGCACAACAACTTGACAACGACCTCTCGCGGCGTCTCCCCGACCCCGAGGTGGAGGTGAACTATCTCTGGGGAAGTCCGCAGGGGACGGGCGAGCGCACCGACGTTACGGCCACGCAGCAGTTGGACTATGCCACCCTCGGCGGGCAGCGCCGCCGCGTGGCGCTGCAGCAGAATGCCCTTCTCGACAAGACGTACCTCGTGGCGCGGCAACGCCTTCTGGCGGAGGCGCGGCAGGTGTGCATCGACCTCATCTATTATAACGCGTTGCTCCGTGCTCTCTCCGAGCGCCTGGCGGCGGCCGACGCCTTAGCGGCGGCGCAGGAGCGTCTGCTGGCCACCGGTGCCGGCAATGCCGTCGACCGCAACAATGTGGTGATGGCGGCTGCCGATGTCCGCGCCGAATACCGCCGCGTGGAGAGCGAGCGCGCCACACGGCAGCAGCAGTTGGAGCGGCTGAACGGCGACGTCCCCATCGCCCTCACCGATACTGTCTATCCCGTTGCCGTTCTCCCCGCCGACTATGCCTCCTGGGCCGCCGATGCTGCCGCCGCCAGTCCCGCGCTGGCCGCGGCGCAGCAGGAAGTCGCCCTGTCGCAGTCGCAGCTGTCGCTGAGCAAGGCGCAGCGCGTGCCGGCGCTGACGGTGGGCTATATGAGTGAGCATACGATAGAGCAGAGCTTCCGCGGCCTCACCGTCGGCGTCGCTGTCCCGCTGTGGGCGGGGCGTCAGCGGGTGCGTAGTGCGCGGTCGGCGCTGACGGCGGCGCAGCTGCGCGCCGACGAGGAGCGCCGCGCCCTTGAGAGCCGCCGTAGGCAGCGCTACGACAAGGCCGTGGCCCTTCAGACGGTGGCGGAGACCTACCGCACCTCCCTCAGCGCCGCCGGCAACAGTCGGTTGCTGCGCAAGTCCTACGACGAGGGACAAATCTCCCTCTTGGAATACCTGCTGCAGATGGACTACTGCTATACCGCCGTCGGCAAGGCCCTCGCCGCTGAGCGCGACTTCCAGCAAGCCTATGGCGAACTGATGAGCGGCGAGTGAGTCTCCCGTTCCGTCCGACGACGATACGTCGTCGGACGATGATAAAAAGGCGTCCGCCGAGTCTTCCCGTTTTTACGGGAGTCTCGGCGGACGCGCTATTGATAAAGGTAGAATGAGGACTTTCTCTGCGAAGTCTTATTCTTCTTCGCTGTCGGTCCAGTTGCTGCTGTCCCAGCTGTAGCGGTTGGTCAGCTGCTTGGCGTCGGGTGTAGCGTCCTGCCGGATGCTGACCTTACTGGCCTCGAGCAAGGCGCCTTCCACGTGGAGGGCGACGGCCCGTGTCTCGGGGGTGATATATGCTTTCTTAGTCATAGCGTTGTAGCGTTAGCGGATGTATACTTTCTTGCCGTTGGCAATGTAGATGCCGCGCGTGGCGGGTGTTAGGATGCGTCGTCCGCTGAGGTCGTAGATGGCGTCGGCCTCGGGGGCGTCGGTGCTCACGGTGTGGAGGGCGGTGACGGTGGCGTCGTCGTTGAAGATGAATCCTCTGACGGCGCTGCTGCTTGTCAGCGGGAGGAAGGCCTTGAAGCCCTTGAGCTCCGGCGTCGTGGTGTCATCGCTGTCGCTGTTGCCGAAGGGGAAGAGCCCCACCTCGTTGTCGCGCATCTGGAGGGTATAGAGCGTCCCCGTGACGGCGGTGCTCTGTATGGTCGCTACGGTGCCCGATAGCGCCGTCGTGGCGTCGTCGTCGGCAGCGGCTGTTTCCTGATAGGTGTCTTCCACGATGGGGAGGCTGTAGGTATCGGCAGCGCCCTTCAGAATGGCGCCGGTAAGTGCGGGGATGGTGGTGACGGCGGTCAGCGTGAGATACTCTCCCGTCTCGTCCACCTCGCCGGTATAGGCGGTGAGGCCCGTGGGCACGTTGACGTCGACAGGGGCGTAGAAGGTGGCGTAGCCGGCGTCGCTGACGGTGATGTCGAGGGCGTCAACCTTCTCGAGGGTGAAGCGGTAGCCGG
>CAZXFS010000001.1:44048-144096 GCA_964640535.1 uncultured Prevotellamassilia sp.
GTTCTCTCCGCCGAGATAAACCTTCGTTTCATTGGCGCTTGCGATGCGCAGGAAGTCGCCGGCCTTGGGCAGGTTGATGGTGAGGGTGGGGACGGTGCTCAAGATATTGCGTGCCGCCGTGATGCACTCGTTGAGGGTGGAGGTGCCGTTCGTGATGTCGCTCTTGGTGAAGGCGCGCAGGGCCGTGCTCTTCGTGCTGTAATCGCTGAAGGTCTTTTGGATGTCTTCCAGAGAGGGTGCATCTTCGGCATCGGTGGAGTATTCGTTATATCCTGTGCCGACGGCTGCGCTGTAGGGGTGTGCGCTGCTGACGCGGGTATCCTCATGGATGGCGCGGAGATAGGAGGTGACGGCCGTTGCGTCGATGTCGTTGAGGTCGGTCACCGGGGCTCCGATGTTGGCGGCCACGGTGGCGGCGTCTACCTCGGTGATGTAGTAGGTGGAGGCATCCTTCGTGGCGTCGGCTGACGACCAATAGATGACCTTGTCGCCGGTGCCTTCTCCGCTGTTGTGGTTCAGCATATGGATATTCTTTCCGTCCAAGGCAATGCATACGGCGCCCGGTACGTTGCCTACGCTGAAGGTGGCGGCTACGGCGTCGCTGTTGACGATGATGTTTTCGTTGCCGCTTTTGTTATCAATCTTAACGCCACTGGACTTGGCATAGTCACCGGTAGCGAGCGTCTGCAGGGCCAGTCCGTCGTTATAGGTGTCGAAGGTCCAGTAGTAGTTCAGCGCGGCGTTGTTGTCGTTCCCCCAGTACACGCCGTTATTGGTGAGGTCTTGGTAGAGATACTTCGCCGTGGTGAACTTTTGGTCGGCGGTCGTCAGCCGGTAGTAGTGTCCGGCCTTGGGCTGGTTGATGAGGTTGGCGGCCTGTGCGTTGTTGAGGTTCGTCGTGGCGTTCTCCAGGTCGGAGGCCGTGCTGGTGGTGTTGTTGAGCGTGGTGACGGCCGTGCTATACTCCGTGATGTTCGTCGGGTTGAGGTAGCCCGGCTTTTCGGTGTCCCAGAAGTTGATGGCCTCCGTCAAGCTGATTCTGTCGTTGACGACGGTCGTCTCGTCGGCGTTCAGCGTGCGGTGTACGTAGTAGGCGGAGTAGCCGCCTGTTCCACTAAACCATTTGGCGCCCAGTCCGCTACCATTACAGTTGAGGTAGGTCGTAGTAGAGCCGGCATTGTTGACAGAAGTGACGAAACGGACGAGCTTTGTCTCGTCGATGTCGGTTCGAACGTCTCCGCTACCGGTAAAGTTTGCGGGGGCGGTGCCGCCCGTTCTCGGATTGACCAGCGTAAACTTAGCCGCTTCCGTCTGTTCATCCGTCATAGTGACGAGGTTGTGGTTGTTTCCCGGCGCCGCGGCCACATATTTGCTGTCAGCATCGCGTTGGAGGTAGAACTGGCTGTTGTCGGCATCTACGAGGGAGTAGAGGTGGGTGTCGGTCACGGTCGACGTTGTCAGTTTGGCGTCAGCGCCGTTGAAGTAGACGCCCTGAATATCCGAGCTCACGACCTCCAGGGCAATATGGTCTCCCGCTTTGAGGTCGTTGGCAGCCGTCAGTCCGCCGTCGAGGGTGGTGACGCCCTCGGGGAGGCTCGGACGTACGTAGAATACGGAGTAGCCGCCTGTTCCATTAAACCATTTGGCGGCGGCGCCACTGCCTTGACAGTTGAGGAAGGTGTCTGTACCGTCGTATTGCGCGATAAAGCGTACCACCTTTGTCAGATCGACGTTGCTCATTAAATTACCTGAGGGCGATGCTAAAGCCTGGCTTCCCGTTCCGTCTGTCGTAGGCGTAGTAACCGTGAATTGAGCCGCCTCTTCCTTGTTGTCTGTCATGTACAATTGGGCATTGACGGCGGTCGGTGTCTTGATATACTTTCCGTCCGTTTCGCGCTTGAGATAAATCTTTCCGTCGCCGGCATCTTCGGTGAGGTATACATACTCTGCGGCGAAGTCTTTGGAGGTGGATTTTGCCTTCTCTCCGTTGAAGTATACGCCCTGAAGGGCTGTGCTTTGGTCGATGACCAGCAGTACGATGCGCATACCCGCGGTGATATCGCTTGCCGTGAGGGGGTCGGAGAGGTTAAGCACAATACCGATAGGCTCCGCCGCGGTGGTCGTCGTCGCCTCTTCTGCCGCCGCCCTCTCCGTTCCGAGGCATAGGCCGCAGCATAGGAGCAGAAGCGTCAGGGTTAACACTTTGTTCTTCATAATAAGGGTTTTGTTGTTGATAAATAGAGAAATATTTTCGCGCCAAAGGTATAAACAATTTTAACGAAGTTGGTCGGGGGGGGGTAAAAATATGTTAATTCGAGCGTATTGCTAAAGTATTCGGAAACAGGCGGCGGCGCGGGGCGTCGAGAGGGAGAGGCAGCGGGGGAGGAGGGAGAAGAAATGGGGACGAGGAATGGATGAACGGAAGAGGAGAACGGAGAAACGAGAGAGGAAGAAGTGGAGGGAAAGGGGGGAAGAGGAGAGGGGGAGACGTCATGCCGCCGGAGAAGCCAATGGCGGCGGAAAGAGAGAGGCGGAATCGTAGCCGCCAAAAGGCATTTCCGCTCTCTGCCCGGCATGGGCCATCGACATTTCCCCGGCGCGCAGCGAGGGAAGCACCTTGCCGTCGCCGAGCGAGCCCTCTGCCGGTTACGCAGGAGTGGCGGCACGGCGAAAAAAAAGCGCCCGTTGTTGACGTTTTTTTGCGAAAACGTTGGTGGTAATAGCTGAAAATGATAACTTTGAGGCGCCTTTTCCCACGGTATCCCCGGGCCTCCCCACACGGCCCTCCTGCGGATAAGAAAAACACCCTTGCAGAGGCCCTCCTCTGCGTCATCCATCCTATTTATCAACCCCTTTTTATCCTTAACGTATGAAGAAGAATACTCTTTTTCTGACTCTCTCCTTGTTGTGCCTGAGTGCGGGAGAGATGACGGTATCTTCGGCTGCAGCGGCCCCGCTCCCCGTTGGCGTTGCTCCGACAGCGCAGTCGTCCGACGGCGACAGCGCCGCCCCCGATGCCACCGCTTCCACCACCGACGAGACGCCTACGCTGGTGCTCTCCGACGACTATCTGCTCCCCGCCGATATCACGGCGGGCACGCGCATTGCCCTGCAGATAGTAGACCAGTCCATCACCTTCTACTTCTTTAACGGCGAGAAGCCCAAGAACGCCTCCACCGAGGTGGCGGCCGACAACGTGTATGTCGTGGAAGATGCCGGCGACGGCCAGATCTACCTCAAGCGCGAGACCGACAACCTGTATATCGCCGCCCCGACGGGCAGTACCTCCACCTCCCTGACGATGACGTCCGACGTGAGCGGCGCCGCCAAGCTCACCCCGACGACGCCGATAGCCGGCAGCTCCGGCGTGACGACGATGCCGTCGGATGCCGATATGTATTCCGGCGTCGATAAGACGAAGATTGTGCGCTTTGTGGGCAAAGTCGACAACACCGGCTCCAGCACCTATCTCAACTGTCAGGGCACGACGAGCGCCGGCGTATGGCGTCCCGGTACCGGCGGGTGGTCCATCTTCTATGTGCGCACCTTCCTCAGCGGCACCGCCGCCATTGCCCGTCAGAAGGAACTCCTCGCCGAGGCCTTGACGCTGTGGAGCACCGACGCCACGAAGGTGGGCTACTACAACGCCGCCGGCGTGGAGGCCTATGCCACGGCACAGTCGCTGCTGACCGACGATGCCGCCACCCTCGACGCTCTGACCGCCGCCATGACGGCACTGACGGACGCCGCCGCTACGGCCTCTCTCATCCAGCCCGAGGCCGGTCGCTTCTACCGGATTGTCAGCTCCGATGTCAAGTTTGCCACGGAGAAAGCCATCTATAGCGGCACCGACTACGTCTACTGGGGCGGCACCGATGCCGGCGACCTCAACTACTACTGGACCTTCGCCACTACCGATGCCGGCGCCCTCGCGCTGCAGTCGGTCGCTACGGGGAAATACCTCTATCTGGCCACCGATGCCGCCAACAACGCCCAGGTGGCGATGAGCACGGAAGCCTCGCCCATCACCCTGGTGGGCAAGACGTCGGCCGGTGAGGTGCGCCTCGATGCCGGCGGCGACACCCGTACGATACACCTCGGCGGCCACGGTCAGGGCGCCGGCGTGAGCGGCAATGTCATCTACTGGACGGGAGCTTATAGCAGTTCCGAAGCCTCCGCCTTCTATATCCGCGAGGTCGATGCCGACGAGGTAGCCACACAGATTGGCGCTCCCCTCCATGAGGGCCTTACCGAACTGTGCGCCACGAAGGCCGACGCCGTGGCCCACTACCTGCGCGCCCACTATCAGGAGCAGTTGACGCAGCGTATGGCCGCCGAGTATGTCGACCTGATCGGTGACGGCTACAACCACTACACTCCCTCCGCCGACGGCGGACAGACGGTGGAGAGCGCACAGGCGCTCCTGACGGGCCTCCTCGACGCCCCGTCGGCGCTGAAGGACGTCACTCTCGACGGCGTGTCGGAGGGCACCGCCGTGGAAGCCCTCCTGACGAAGTGCGAAGAGCAACAGGCACAGATTGCCGGCCTCAGCGACGGCTGGACGCTCAACCTGCCGCAAGCCGGCTCCTTCCTGCGCATCGTCAGCGCCAATACGAACCGCTCCTATCTCGGTGCCGACAACTATAGCAATACGACGACGGTTGCCTTTGTGGCCACCGCCGACGACAACGCCACCGTGTTCTACTATGACGGTCAGACGCTGGAGAATGTCAGCAACGGTTATCTGCTGGCCAACAACAGTACCGACAATTCCCCCATGCTCTGCTATAACGGCGTAGCCACCGGTTCCATTGTCCACATCGTCGCCGCTGCGAGCGGTGCCATCGGCGTGTACAACGTGCAGTTTAACGACGGCGGTCGCCTCCTCTATGCCGACCTCCCCGACGGCGCCACGGACGTAGCGTCCAACGCCGGCCGCAATGACAACCTCGTCGGCTACCGCTTCACCCTGGAAGCCGTGACGTCGCTGCCCTTCGCCATTGGCGAGAGCGGTTATGCCACCCTCTACTCCCCCGTCGCCCTCGCCCTCCCCGACGGCGTGGCCGCCTATACCGTAGCCGTTGTCGACGACGCCCTTCAGCTGACGGGCATTGATGACGGCACTATCCCCGCCGCTACGGGCGTCCTCCTGCAGGGCGAGCCGAGTGTTGTCTACGACTTCGACATCCTCCCCGCCGCCCCCGCCGCCACCCGCGCCAAGCCGGCCGCTACCGACGATGCCGAAGCCACAGCCTCCGCTGTCTATCTCTCCGGCACGGCAGCCACCGCCCTGCTCACGTCGGTGAGCGGCACCGTATACACCCTCCAGTCGTCGGGCGAAGGCGTCGGCTTCTATCCCTATGAAGACAGCACAGCCGATGCTGATGCCGCCACGTCGCTCACGTTGCCGGCCTTTACGGCCTATCTCGTCTCTCCCGCCGGCATGACGGTGGCCGGCTATCCCATCGACGCCACCACGACGGCCCTCGACACCCTTGCCGCCCCCGCCGCCACGGCTCCCGCCGCCCTCTACGACCTCAGCGGACGCCGCGTGCAGCGCGCCACCCATGGCCTCTACCTCTCTCAGGGCAAGAAAGTGTGGGTGAAGTAATACCGTCCCCGCGCGGCGACTGAGGGCACTGCCCCGCCGCCGCACGGTACACCTTATATATAAAAGTACACCTATATTATATAATCACAGCGGGCACCGGCCCTCCTCGGGGCGTCGGTGCCCGCTTGTCGTAACCGGGGTGGCGGTCTCACCGTCCGCTATTTCCCCTTTCGCGCCGCCGCTACAGTCTCCCGGATCGCCCCCGCTCTCCCTTCGTCCCCTTTTTCCGGGTTCTCCAAAAAAAGTTTTTCGAAGTGCTCTATTTTTGCAGAAAAATCTTGACATAGAAAAAAGGGAGGGTTGGTGGAAAAAACGCCCCCTCACCGTCGACAATGATACATAACGTTGCAAACGATAACGTTTCTTCACGCGGATTTTTACAAAAAGAAGGGCTATATGTCGTCGTTTTCACGTTTGCTAATACACTCTCCGCCGTCCGCCCCTCTTTTCCGGTAAAAAAGTGAGCCCCGCCGCCGCCCGGGAGCGACGGAGAAATGTTAAGGAAATGAAATACGAGGCCGCGGAAAACGGCGGGCGCCGCGCGGTGCAACAAGTCCCGGACTCGTCGGAACAAGTCCGGGACTTGTTGAAATTTCTGCGGGACTTTTTTCGCCGCGCGGCGTTTCCCGCTTCTTCTGCATTTTGACAGTATATGTCAAAAACGCCGCTATTTTAACACTCTGAAGCGCCTCGTGCGTGGCGCGCCCGGCGGCGGGACGGCGGGCGGTGGATTTTTTTCGATTCTCGCGGCCTTCGCACACATTTTGACACCCCCTCTCGCTTCACGATAAGCGCCGAAGAGAAGAGCGCCGCGGCGCCCCCGTCGGCCGCCCGCGGCGCGTCGACGGGCGAAAAATGTCGCGTCGCGCGCCGCAGGGTGATTTTTTTTGCTTCCTCCCGCGCGATATGATAGAAATGAGTATATTTGCAAGGTGGTTCTACAAAATGGAACGTGCCGATGGTGAGCCGGTCTGCAAGGCCGCGTCGGCGGAGAACGAGGGAGCGTAGTGCGCTACGTGCCCGACAGCCCCGGGAGATGCAGGCCGCAGAGAGGCCGGAATTCCCCGCACGTCGTCCCTCTCTCCGGGAGTCGGTCGTCCTTTTTTAGAACCCGCAGCAGGTGGCAGCACGCCGGATATCCGCCGTGGTGTTATCCTGACGAAAACCACACGTTACACTTCTCGGGAGCCTCTATCTATTCCCCGTAGAGCCCCCTCTACAAACACACACACACTCCATGGAGATAAATGAAAGCAAGCCCTATGTCATCGGTTTGGATATGGGCGGCACCAATTCCGTCTTCGGCATTGTAGACCAGCGCGGCAACATCAAAGCACAGACCGCCATCAAGACGCAAGCCTATCCCGACTTCAACGACTACGTCGCCGCCGCCGTCGAAGCCCTGCAGCCCTCGCTCGACATTATCGGCGGCATCGACCGGGTGCGCGGCTTGGGCATCGGCGCCCCCAACGGCAACTTCTACACCGGCTGCATCGAAAATGCCGCCAACCTGGTGTGGAAGGGCATCGTCCCCCTGGCGGAGAAGTTTGAAGACGCCCTGGGCATCCCCGTGCGTGTCACCAACGACGCTAACGCCGCCGCCATGGGCGAGATGACCTATGGCGTGGCCCGCGGGATGAAGAACTTCATCATGATAACGCTGGGCACCGGCGTAGGCTCCGGCATCGTCGTCGACGGTAAGGTGGTCTATGGCTGCGACGGTTTTGCCGGCGAACTGGGACATTTCGTCATCGACCATACGGAGAACGGCCGCCCCTGCGGCTGTGGACGCCGCGGCTGTCTGGAGACCTACTGCTCTGCCACCGGCGTGGCGCGCACCACGCGCGAAGTGCTCGCCGGCTCTACGGAGGCCAGCGAGCTGCGCAATATCAAGGCCGAAGACATTACGTCGTACGACGTCTTCTTGGCCGCCGAGAAGGGCGACCGTCTCGCCCTCGAAGTCTTTGAGCGCACCGGCGCCCTTCTGGGCCGCACCTGCGCCGACTTCGCCACCTTCAGCAGTCCCGAGGCCTTCGTCTTCTTCGGCGGTCTCACCAAGGCCGGCGACTACCTGATGAAGCCCCTCCGCAAAGCCTACGAGGCCCATGTCGGCGGCTTCCTCAAGGCTGACACCAAGCTCCTCATCTCGTCGCTCAACGGCAGCGAGGCCGCCGTCCTCGGCGCCAGCGCCCTGGGCTGGGAATAGAAGCCGCGGCCGTGAGAGTAGGGGCAGAGACCGTGGAAGTAGAAGCCGCGGCCGTGAGAGTAGGGGTGTCGCGGGGAAGGCCCTGCGGCATAAGTCTCTCGGCGCGCCGTCGCACTCCTCAGAATTTCGGCGGAGTGCGCCGGGCTGCAAATGGCCCATTCTCAGTTGCATTTTAGGAAAAGTTCTGCGAAATATTTTGCGGTGCAAGGATAAATGTGTATCTTTGCGCCGCAATTTTGCGTAAAACAAACATCAACCCAAAACACGTATGATGAATCAGTACGAGACCGTTTTCATTATGACTCCCGTTTTGTCTGACCAACAGATGAAGGAGACGGTCGAAAAGTTCAAGGGCATTCTCACCAATGCCGGCGCTGAGATTATCAATGAAGAGAACTGGGGCTTGAAGAAGATGGCCTATGCCATCCAGAAGAAGTCTACCGGTTTCTATCAGTTGCTTGAGTTCAAGGCAGAGCCCCAGGTTATCGAGAAGCTGGAAATCGGCTTCCGCCGCGACGAGCGCGTTATCCGCCACCTCACGGTGAAATTGGAGAAGTACGCTGCACTCTATGCAGAAAAGCGTCGTAACATCAAATCTAAAAAGGAGGACTAAGCAATGGCACAAGCACAATCTGAAATTCGCTATCTGACCCCGCCCACGGTAGACGTCAAGAAGAAGAAATACTGCCGCTTCAAGAAGAGCGGTATCAAGTATATCGACTACAAAGACCCTGAATTCCTCAAGAAGTTCCTGAACGAGCAAGGCAAGATCCTGCCCCGCCGCATCACCGGCACTTCCATGAAGTATCAGCGTCGCGTGGCCCAGGCCGTGAAGCGCGCCCGCCACTTGGCCCTGCTGCCTTTCGTAACCGATTTGATGAAATAAAAAAGGAGGCTAATAGATATGGAACTCATTCTGAAAGAGAACATACACGGTCTTGGTTACAAAGACGATATCGTGAAGGTAAAAGACGGCTATGGCCGCAACTACTTGATCCCCACCGGAAAGGCCGTCATCGCATCGGCTTCCGCCCGCAAGATGCTCGCCGAAGAGCTGAAGCAGCGCGCCCACAAGATCGAGAAGATTAAGAACGAAGCTGTTGAACTGGCCGAGAAGCTCAAGAACATCGAGCCCATCGTCATCGCCACCAAGGTGAGCGCCACGGGTGCCGTCTATGGCTCTGTCAACAGCCTGCACATCGCTGAAGAGCTCGCCAAGCAGGGCTTCAACATCGACCGCAAGACGATCGTTGTGAAGGAAGCCAAGACGGTGGGCAACTTCACCGCTACGGTCAGCCTCCACAAGGAAGTGACGGTAGAGATTCCCTTCGAAGTGGTTGCCGAGGAGGCTTAATACCCCCTTCGCCCTCACACATACATCACTGCAAGGTCTGTCGCACGTCACGGTGCCGACAGACCTTGTGCTTTTTTCGGGCCCCGCCCCTTCGGCCGCCCCGCGTCGGTAGCCTCCTTCCTTTCCCCTCCTCATCCCCCATGCGCTACTTCATAGAACTCTCCTACGACGGCACCGCCTATCACGGCTGGCAGCTCCAGCCCAACGCCGTCACCGTACAGCAGCGCCTCAACGAGGCCCTCTCCACCCTCCTGCGACAGCCCATAGAGACCGTCGGCGCCGGGCGCACCGATGCCGGCGTCCATGCACGCTACATGGTGGCCCACTTCGATATCGACCGGGTTGTCGACGGGGAACGCCTGGCCGACAAGCTGTGTCGCCTGCTGCCCCCCGATATCGCCGTCAGCGCCGTGCGCCCCGTCGTCGCGGAGGCCCATGCCCGCTTCGACGCCACCGGGCGCACCTACCACTACGACGTCTATACGCAGAAGAGCCCCTTCCATCGACACTATGCCACGCGCCTCTTCTTCACCCCCGACTACGACGCGATGAATGCCGCCGCCGCCCGTCTGCTCACCTATACCGACTTCACCAGCTTCAGTAAGGTCGACACCGACGCCAAGACCAACATCTGCCACCTCACACAAGCCGTCTGGCAGCCCCTCGGCGACGACCGATGGCGCTTTGTCATCAGTGCCGACCGCTTCCTGCGCAACATGGTGCGCGCCATCGTCGGCACCCTCCTCGAGGTAGGGCGCCATCGCCTCACCGTCGACGACTTCTGCCGCATCATCGAGTGCAAAGACCGTTGCGCCGCCGGAGAGTCGGCCCCCGCCTGCGCCCTGGCCCTTGTCGATATCACCTATCCCGACGAAGTCTATCGGCCCATCCTATAACCCCATCATGCGAAAGTCACTCCTCCTCCTTCTCCTTCTCCTCCTCCTGACCCTCGGCTCCCCTCTGCTCCACGCCGGCCGTCGCCATGTCTATCACCTCTCCGACTACGGCATCCGCCCCGGTCTGTCGGGCACCGACCTCTCCTCGCGCCTGCAGCAGGCACTGGATGCCATCACCGCGCAAGCCGTTGAGGGCGAAGAGGTCGTTGTGCGGTTTCAGAAAGGACGTTACGACTTCTATGCCGCCGATGCCCGGCCGCAGGAGCTCTATATCTCCAACCACGACCAAGACCAGCCCAAGCGCGTGGCCATCACCCTCGACGGTGTCAGCCGCCTCACCCTCGACGGCAACGGTGCGGAGCTCATCTTCCACGGGCGCCTCATCCCCCTGGCCGTCATCGGTACCACGCAGTGCACGCTGCGCCGCTTCTCCATCGACTTTGAGCGGCCCCAGATAGCACAGGCCGAAATCCTCGACAACAGCGCCGCCGGCACCACCTTCCGCCTGTTGGAGGGCACCCGCTATCGCGCCGCCGCCAACGGATGTCTGGAGGTCTACGACGACGGATGGGCCGTACAGCCCCAATCGGGCATCGCCTTCGACGGCACCACGCGCCACATCCTCTACGACACGAGCGACCTGAGCATCCCCACCGACAGCCTCCGCCTGCTGCCCGACGGTCGCCTGCTGGCACCGCACTGGCACGACGAGCGCCTCGTTGCGGGAACGCGCGTTGCCCTGCGCTCCTGGGAGCGTCCCTGTCCCGGCCTCTTCTTCGACGGCAACCGACAGACGACGGTGGAAGACGTCACCGTGCACTATGCCGAGGGCATGGGACTGCTGGCACAGCGCTGCGACGGCATCACGCTGCGTCGGTTCCGGGTGAGCCTCCGCGGCAAGGACGACCCGCGCTACTTCACCACGCAGGCCGACGCCACCCACTTCTCCCAGTGTCGCGGCCACATCCTCTCGGAACGCGGCCTCTATGAGGGCATGATGGACGATGCCATCAATGTTCACGGCGTTTACCTCAGTGTGCGTCAGCGCCTCGATGACCATACGCTGCGCTGTCGCTTTGAGCATGAGCAGGCCTATGGCTTTGCCTGGGGCGACGTCGGCGACACGGTGTCGTTTATCCGTTCTCTCACGATGGACACCGTAGGACGTGAGAATGTCATCGCCGCCATCCGCCCCGCCGACCGCGACAGCATCCGCGGCTGTATGGAATACCTCATCACCTTCCGCGAGGCCCTCCCCGCGGCGGTGACGGCCGACGGCTACGGCGTGGAAAACCTCACCTGGACGCCGACGGTGACCTTCCGTCGCAACACCGTCCGCAACAACCGCGCCCGCGGCGCCCTCTTCAGTTCGCCGCGCCGCACCCTCTGCGAGAACAACCTCTTCGACCACACCTCGGGCACCGCCATCCTGCTCTGCGGCGACTGCAACGGGTGGTATGAGAGCGGCGCCGTGCGCGACCTCGTCATCCGCAAGAACCGCTTTGTCAACGCCCTGACGAATCAGTTCCAGTTTACCAACGCCATTATCTCCATCTATCCCGAGATACCGGAGCTGCAGCTCCAGCAGCACTACTTCCACGGCGGCGCGCCGCGCGCCATCGTCATCGAGGACAACACCTTCGACACCTTCGATGCCCCGCTGCTCTATGCCAAGTCGGTCTACGGCCTGATATTCCAAAACAACACCGTCAAGCACAACACGGAGTATCCGCCCCTCCACTGGAACCGTAAGGCGGTGTGGCTGGAGCACTGCAAGGAAGCCATCACCCCGGGCTATGTGGAGCGCCCCGCCACGACGATACGCGTCAGCGGCCGGTGACGTCCGCAGTGCGCCGTGCAGGCGGCCTCGCCACGGCATCGCCCGCAAGTAAGCAGGGCGGCGGCGTGCTGTCTGCCTCTTTTTTCCTATCTTTGTAGAAAAGACTCCTATGAATACCCCCTCCTCCCATCCGGCCCCCCTCCCCAAGGCCTACCGCGACGACATCCGTCAGGCCGTGGAGGTGATGAACCGCGGCGGCGTCATCCTCTATCCCACCGACACCATCTGGGGCATCGGTTGCGACGCCGCCAATGCCGCTGCCGTGCAGCGCGTCTACGACATCAAGCACCGCGCCGACTCCAAGGCCCTCATCGCCCTGGTCGACACGGAGGCCAAGTTGCAGTTTTATGTGCGCGACATCCCCGAGGTGGCGTGGGACTTGATAGAGGTGGCCGACAAACCGCTGACCATCATCTATGACGGCGCCCGCAACCTGGCGCCCAACCTCATCGCCGCCGACGGCAGCGTGGCCCTCCGCGTGACGCGGGAAGCCTTCAGCCGCGAGCTGTGCCAACGTATGCGCCGCGCCATCGTCTCCACCTCCGCCAATATCAGCGGGCAGCCGTCGCCGCAGTGCTTTGCCGATATCTCCGACGAACTGCTCGGCGCCGTCGACTATGTGTGTACCTCGCGGCGCGAGGAGCACACCAACCCGCCGGCCTCCAGTATCCTCCGTCTGGGTGCCGGGAGCGAGATAACCATCCTCCGTCCCTGACGCCCCGTCACAGCATCCCCCACAATAAGTATGTCTTCCGAAGAAATACATCTCAACACCCCGCTCCCCTCTGCGCCGAGCGACCTCGACGACATGCCGGCCCGCCGCACGCTGACCGATAAGGTGGTTGACCATCTCCGCGACCATCTCAGCCGCCGCCAGTTTCTGCTGCTGCTGAGCTTCCTCGTCGGCATCGGCGCCGCCCTCTCCGCGCACGTCCTGAAGTGGCTCATCCACACCATCGAGCACCTGCTGACGTCGCAGTTCGACGTGACCCAAGCCAACCGCCTCTTTTTGGTATATCCCGTGGTGGGCATCTTCCTCACCGCCCTCTTCATCAAATATATCGTCCGCGACGACATCGGACACGGCGTGACGAAGATACTCTACGCCATCTCGCGGCGTCAGGGGCACATCCGTCGCCACAACTGCTGGTCGAGCGTGCTGGCCTCGGCGCTGACCATCGGTTTTGGCGGTTCCGTCGGTGCCGAGTCGCCCATCGTCCTCACCGGTTCCGCCATCGGCTCCGGCCTGGGTAGCTTGTGCCGTCTGGACCACAAGACGCTCATGCTCCTCATCGGCTGCGGCGCCTCGGGGGCGGTGGCCGGCATCTTCAAGGCCCCCATCGCCGGCCTCGTCTTCACCCTCGAGGTGCTCATGATAGACCTCACCATGGCGTCGCTCCTCCCCCTGCTGGTGTCGTGTCTGACCGCCACGTGCCTCACCTATGCCCTGACGGGCACGAAGGCAATGTTTGAATTCGACCTCCTGTCGCCCTTCACCGTTGAGCGCGTGGGGCCCATCATCCTCATGGGTATCTGCTGCGGCCTCCTCTCCCTCTACTTCACGCGGACGATGAACGCCTTCGAACAAGTGTTCGGCCGTCTCCACAATATGTATGCCAAACTGGCCCTCGGCGGCAGCGTTCTGGCCCTCCTCATCTATTTTTTCCCTCCGCTCTACGGCGAAGGCTACAACACCATCTCCATCCTGCTGCGCGCCGATGCCGGCGAACAGGCGTCGTCGGTCATGAACAACTCGTTCTTCTACGGTCACGGCGAGAGCCTCCTCCTCTTTCTGGGCCTCATCCTCGTCTTTAAAGTCTTTGCCACCACGGCCACCAACGGCGGCGGCGGTTGCGGCGGTACCTTCGCGCCGAGCCTCTTCCTGGGCTGCATCAGCGGCTTCGTATTCTCGCGCCTGTGGAACACCTATACGCCGTTCGACATCTATCTGCCGGAGACCAACTGCGCCCTGATGGGCATGGCCGGCGTGATGAGCGGTGTCTTCCACGCTCCGCTGACCGGCGTCTTCCTCATCGCCGAGCTCACCGGCGGCTATGCCCTCTTCATCCCGCTGATGATTGTGTCGGTGGCCTCCTATCTCACCATCCACACCTTTGAGCCCCACAGCATCTACTCCATGCGTCTGGCGCGCAAGGGCGAGCTCCTGACGCACCACAAAGACCGGTCGATACTCACTCTGATGACCCTCGACTCCGTCATCGACAAGGAGCGGCCGCGCCTCACCCCGGATATGCTGCTGGGACGCATCGTGCAGGCCGTCTCCACCAGTAAGGCACTCCACTTCGCCGTGGTCGACGCCAACGGCAACCTACTCGGCGTCATTAACTTCAACAATATCCGAAAGATTATCTTCCGCAGCGAGCTCTACAAGGTGTATGCCGCCAAGCAGCTCATGGAGACGGCCAAGGTGGTGCTCTATACCGACGACACAATGTCGACGGTGATGGACAAGTTCCAAGATTGCGAAGCCGGCACGCTCGCCGTGGTGCGCCCCGACGGCGTATTCGTGGGCTTCGTGTCGCGCACCCGCCTCTTTGCCTCCTATCGTCAGATCATGAAGGATTTTTCGGAAGAATAACGGGCCGTCGGGCCCTTCATCCCTTACCCCTATGAAAACTTCTCTCCGTATAGTCTATATGGGCACCCCCGACTTCGCCGTCGAGCCCCTCGACCGCCTCGTCAGCGGCGGCTATCACGTGGTGGGCGTCATCACGATGCCCGATAAGCCCGTCGGGCGCCACCAGACGGAACTGCAGGCCTCGCCGGTGAAGCAGTATGCCGTGGCACACCATATCCCCGTGCTCCAGCCCGAGCGCCTCAAAGACGAGGGCTTCCTCGCCGCCCTGCGCGAGTGGCAGGCCGACCTCCAGGTGGTGGTGGCCTTCCGTATGCTGCCGGAGGTGGTGTGGAACATGCCCCGCCTGGGCACCTTCAACCTACACGCCGCCCTCCTGCCGCAATACCGCGGCGCCGCCCCCATCAACTGGGCCATCATCAACGGCGACACGCAGACGGGCATCACCACCTTCTTCCTGGACCACGACATCGACACGGGGCGCGTCATCCGTCGCGTGCCGGTGCCTATCCTCGACACCGACAATGCCGAGGACGTCCACGACAAACTGATGCACCTCGGCGCCGACCTCGTGGTGGAGACCGTCGACGACATCCTCAGCGGACAGGTGCACCCCATCCCCCAGGAAGAACTGACTACCGACGGCCCGCTGCGCCCCGCCCCCAAGATATTCAAGGATACCTGCCGCATCGACTGGCAGCAGGGCGTCAAGCGCGTCTACGACTTCGTCCGCGGCTTGTCGCCGTATCCCGCCGCCTGGACGGAGCTCACCCATGGCGGCCGGCAGATGGTGCTCAAAGTGTATGCCACACACAAGGAGTTCTGCGCCCCGGAAGCGCCCGTCGGCACCGTCCTCACCGACGGCCATCAGACCCTCAAGGTGGCCCTCACCGACGGCTATCTCCACCTCGACACGCTCCAGCTCGCCGGCAAGAAGCGCATGGCGGCCGCCGACTTCCTCCGCGGCTTCCATGCCGACGGTACGGAACGGGTGGAGTAAGGGCGGCGGCGCCTTCCGCCCCCTCTTCCTCCTCATACAAAAGACTCCGCAAGGTGACGTCCCGATGTCAGGGGGCGTGACCTTGCGGAGTCTTTGTGTGGGCGTTCTCCCGTGAGGGAAGGGAAAGGCGGCGGTGAGGGAGGAGCTATTCTCCCACGAGGCGGGTGATGGCGCCGGTCTCCGGGGAAAGGTAGACGTGGGTGGTGAGCTTCTTGTTGAAGAGGTCGCTGCCGAGGTGTTCCACGCGGCCCAGCTGGGCCATGGGGAGCGTGGTGCTGTAGACCTCTTCCGTGGGCGACGCCAACAGGACGGCGGCACGCCCGGGGACGATGTAGCGCACGTCGTCGACCGGCTTCTTGGGCTTCGCGGTGGGGTCGCTCTCCTCGGCGGGGAGGCTGTGGAGGTCTTTCACCGTGAGGGTGTAGGGCTCGCCGGAGTAGTCGTCGGCCTCCACCAAGCCGAAGTGTTTCGAGAAGCGAAAGAGGATTTTCTTGTCGACAGCGCCGGCGGGAATCTCGTCGATGACAAAGGTGTGCGTCTCCTGCGTGGCGGTACCCTTGAAGAGCTGCAGCAAGGCCTCCTCCTGTACGTCGAGCTGCGCCAGCATCAGGCGGAGCTGCTCGCCGTCTTTGGGCATGAAGTCGGCCTGTCCCTTGGTGAGGAGGGAACGGTTTTCACGGATGTCGTAGATTTCTCCGGCGGTGAGCTCCGCCATCTTTGACACGCTCCCTGCCGAGAGGATTTCCTCCGTCTGGTAGTCGGCGGGGCGCAGCGTCTTGGCGGCGTCGCGCACGACGGAGCGGCGCGAGAGCGTCTTCTCATCGTCCACCTGCTCCACATTGATGGCCAGCAGACGTCCGTCGGCGGCGAGGCTCACCAGCGGTGCCGCCGTCTTGGCCTTCAGCTTGATGCTGTAGGCCTGTCCCGTATCGGCCACGCCGTAGGGCGTCATGTCGATGGAGGTGATTTGCCACACCTCGTAGGGCGTCTGCGTGACGTCCTTCAGGCGCAGGTAGCGCTCGGCATAGGCGGCATATTCCCCCGGGGTATAGAGGGTGCGCGTCGCCGTCACCGTGAAGTGGAGCGCCGTCTTGGGCAGGAAATAGGTGATGCCCTCGTCGGTGACGCCGGGGCGGTAGGCCGTCACTTCCGTCTGTGCGTCGACGGCACAGGGGGCGAGCAGCAGGAGCAGGGCAATCGCTTTCTTTATCATGCAATAGTGTTTAAGGGGAACCTTATTGTTCTACAAAACGAGGTATCCGGGTGGTCGTTCTACTTTATTATATCCGTCGACGGCCGGAGAGGAGGGGCTATGCTCCGCGCAGCTGTCGGAAGGCGGCGGGCAGGGCTGCCACAATGTCGGAGGCCACCAGACCCTCTTCCGAGAGACGCTCGGCGGCAATGTCTCCGGCGAGTCCGTGGAGATGGACGCCGACGAGGCAGGCCTCCTGCGGCGCATAGTGCTGTGCCAGCAGGGAGACGATGACGCCGGTGAGGACGTCGCCGCTGCCGGCGGTGGCCATCCCCGAGTTGCCGGTGGTGTTGAAGAAGAGTTTTCCCTCCGGGGTGCAGACGACGGTGTGGTGGCCCTTCAAGACGATATATAGGCCGTAGTTGATGGCCATCGTGCGCGTAGCCGCCAGGAGGGCGACGTCGTCGACGCGGTGGTGCAGCAGGCGCTGCATCTCGCCGACGTGGGGGGTGAGGATGGTGTTGCGGGGGAGTTGCGACAGCCACCCGCTGTGCTCCGACAGTATGTTGAGGCCGTCGGCGTCGATGACCAACGGCTGCCGCGTCTTCGATATCTGTTCCATGAAAGCCTTGGCGGTGGCGATGTCGGTGCCCAGGCCCGGCCCGATGGCTACGGCGTCGTAGCTGTCGGCCTTGACGGCGGCGGTCACTACGGTGTCGGCGGGGTCGTGGCTGAGGATGGCCTCGGGGAGGGTGGCCTGCAGAATGTCGTTGTTCATCTGCGGGGAGTGGATGGTTATCTTGCCGCATCCCGAGCGCAGCGCCCCGCGGCCGCAGAAGAGGGCGGCGCCGGCCATGCCATAGCGCCCGGCGATGATGAGGGCATGCCCAAAGGTGCCCTTGTGACCGAAGGCGTCGCGCGGGAGCAGCAGGGAGCGCACGTCGTCGCGACGGTAGACGAAGCTGTCGCATTCCATGCGGGCGATGGCATCGCGGGCCAGCCCGATGTCGAGCACCTTGACTTCGCCGAAGTAGCGGGCGGTGCCGGCCAGTAGCATGGGGAGCTTGGGAAACTGGAATGTCAGCGTGAGGCGGGCCTGTACGATGACGCCGCCGGTATCAGACGACAGCGACTCGCAGAGGACGCCCGAGGGGACGTCGATAGCGATGACATCGGCGGCGGCCTCGTTCATAAAGCGCGCCAGCAGGGCGAAACCGCCGCTGAGCGGCTTGTTGAGCCCCGTGCCGAAGAGGCCGTCGATGAGGAGGGCGCCGGGCTTGAGGTGGGGCGGCTCGAAGCTCTCCTTCACCTCCGTAAACTTCACGTTGGGACTGGTGACAAGGCGCTTCTTGTTTTCCTGACAGTCGTTGCTCAACGTCCCTGTCGTATTGAAGAGGTAGGCCTCCACCTGGTAGCCGCAGCTACCCAGCTGACGTGCCACCGCCAAGGCGTCACCGCCGTTGTTGCCGGGGCCGGCAAATATCACGATGGGCGTCGTGGCGGGCCAGCGCTCGGCGATGACGGTGGTCACGGCACGGGCGGCGCGCTCCATCAGGTCGAGGGAGGCGATGTCTTCGAGTTCTATCGTCTGGGCATCGAGGCCGCGGAGCTGCGGGATGCCGGGTATCTTTATCATATCGTTTTCTCCTTTATAGAAGTATCACGGGAAAAGGAATATCCTGAGGAGACGCCTTCTATCCTCACCGGGAACGTCCGGCGGGAAGACGAAAGACGTCCCGGGGGAAGAGGCTTCTACAACTTCCACCAGCTCTTCTTCTTCGGCCGGGGCGTGGCGTCGGTCATCGTCTGTTGCTCCCGAAGATATTGGGCATAGGTGATGCGGCGGCGGATGAGCTCATACATCACGCCCCAGTCGGGGAGTCCGCCGATGTTGCGGTCGTCGATAAACAGCTGCACCTTGAGTTTCCTGCTGTAACTGCTGTTGCCGTCGCCGGGGACGTCGCCCTCAAAATTCTGGTTGACGGCATAAAACTCTACCCCGCGCTGGCGGCACCACTCTACGGCGTCGTCGAGCAGCTGTCCCTCGCGGACAGACCACAGTATCAGGCGATGGCCGTCGTCCATCAGGCGGCGCAGCGTGGCGGTGGCAAAGGGAATCTCCTTGCCTATCTCTGGATAACGGTGCTCCACAATGGTACCGTCGAAGTCTACTGCAATCGTCATGGGGATATCAGGCGTGTTCTTCCGTCAGTTTCAAGAGGTAGCGGCCATACTCGTTCTTGGCCATGGGCTGTGCCACCTCGCGGAGGCGTTCTGCCGTAATCCAGCCTTGAGCATAGGCGATGGCTTCGAGGCAGGCCACCTTGAGACCGGTGCGCTTTTCTATTACCTCAATGAAGGTGGAGGCTTCGCTGAGGCTGTCGTGCGTCCCCGTATCGAGCCAGGCGAAACCGCGCCCCAGAAGTTGCACCATCAGTTCGCCGTCGTCGAGAAACTGCTGGTTGACGGTCGTAATCTCCAGTTCGCCGCGCGCCGAGGGGCGGATGTGCTTGGCCACGTCGACCACCTTGTTGGGGTAGAAGTAGAGGCCTACGACGGCATAGTTGGATTGAGGGTGCTCCGGCTTCTCTTCGATGCTCACACAGTGTCCTTCGTCGTCGAAGCTCACCACGCCGTAGCGCTCGGGGTCGTTGACGCGGTAGCCAAAGACGGTGGCGCGGTGGTCGCGCTCGGCGGTGGCGACGGCCTCCCGCAGCATACTGCTGAAGTGGTTGCCGTGGAAGATGTTGTCGCCCAAGACGAGGCATACGCTGTCGTCGCCGATAAACTCCTCACCGATGAGGAAGGCCTGCGCCAAGCCGTCGGGCGAGGGCTGTTCGGCATAGCTCAGCGACAGTCCGAAGTCGCTGCCGTCGCCCAGCAGGCGCTGGAAGCCCGGTAGGTCTTGGGGCGTGGAGATGATGAGTATCTCGCGGATGCCGGCGAGCATCAACACCGAGATGGGATAATACACCATGGGCTTGTCGAAGATGGGGAGGAGCTGCTTGCTCACGCCCTTGGTGATGGGATATAAGCGGGTGCCGGAGCCTCCGGCCAAGACGATACCTTTCATAACTCGTTAGGGTGGGGTTATCTTTTTCTTTTGTTCTGTATAATAGTCTTTGCAAAGTTAGCGTAAACGCGTGTAATGTCGAAGTCGCAGCCGTCCTTATTTGCGATAGGGCGGGCATCCGTCGGCAATCCACTGCATCACCGCGGCCGGCGCCGCCCGGTGTTGCAACTGATATTTCATGAAGTCCATATAGGGCGCGGCGTGTTGGAAGAAGCGGTGATAGCCGCCGCAGAGGTAGTTGTGCCCGCTTTCGCCGTCGACGCTGGTGGCAAAACGGTTGCGCGGGCATTCACCATGGCACGCCATGAGGTAGTCGCATGTGCGGCACTGCTGCGTCAGGGCGTCGCGCTTGCTGTCGCCGAAGCGGCGCAGGGCGTCGTCTTGCAGAAGCTCCTTCAGGGGCGTCGTGGCGGCGTTGCCCAGCTTGAACTCCGGGAAGACGAAGTGGTCGCAGGCGTAGACGTCGCCGTTGTGCTCCATGACGGTGGCATGGCCGCAGGTCTCTGCCAGCGTGCACACCGACGGCGTTACCCCCATCCATCCTGCCAATGTGGCGTCGAAGAGCTGCACGAAGTAGTCGCCGACGTCGTGGCGCACCCACTCGTCGAAAAGGGTGCATAAGAAGGTGCCCCATTCCTCGCTCGTCACACTGAAGGGGGCCATCTCGGCATAGGCGCCGTCGATGGGCGATGCCAGCAGGCGCCCGTCGGGGTGGCGATAGTAGCGCTCCACCACGGGGGTGAACTGTAGGTAGTGGCACCCTATCTCCTTGAAGAAATGGTAGAAGGCGAGGGGATCGGCCACGTTGTAGTCGTTGACGACCGCCATGGCGTTCCACTCTACGCCGTGGCGGTTGAGGGTGCGGATGCCGCGCATCACCTGTTGCCACGACACCTTGCCGTGGCGGTTGCGGCGATATTCGTCGTGCATCTCCTCGTTGCCGTCGATGGAGACGCCCACCAGAAAGTGGTGGCGGCGGAAGAAGCGGGCCCACTCATCGGTAATCAGCGTACCGTTTGTCTGGAAGGCGTTGTCGATGTGTCGGCCGTCGGCATATTTCTGCTGCAGCGCCAGCGCCTTCTCGTAGAAACTGATGGGGCGCATCATGGGCTCGCCGCCGTGCCAGGTGAAGAGCACGTTCGGCGTGGGCTGCAGGGCGATATATTCTTTGATGAATTTCTCCAGTAGGGCGTCGTCCATGCGCTGTCGCGGCGACGTGCCGTAGAGATGCGACTTCTCCAGATAGTAGCAGTAGTCGCAGGCCAGGTTGCACGTGGCGCCCATCGGCTTGAGCATGACATAGAACGGGCGAGAGAAGGGGGTGGCTGTAGACATGTGTGGGAAGGGGGGGAGAGGGGTTATGCCGTCTTCTTCTCGCGGAAGGCTAGGGCGAAGAGTACGAGGACTACCAGCGCATAGGTGGCAAAGAGGTACCAGCAGGTGCGCCATCCTTCGAGGCGGTCGGCCTCGGCAACGCCGAAGACGAAGTGGTTGACCACCAGTTGTGCCACGTAGGTGCCGATGCCGGCGCCGAGGCCGTTGGTCATAATCATGAAGAGGCCCTGGGCGCTGCTGCGGATGCCGGGGGGGGTGTTCTGGTCTACAAAGAGGGCGCCGGAGATATTGAAGAAGTCGAAGGCGACGCCGTAGACTATCATGGAGAGAATGAACATCCATACGCCGTTACCGGGGTCGCCGACACCGAAGAGGCCGAAGCGCAACACCCAGGCCAGCATGGCGATCATCATCACGCGTTTGATGCCGTAGCGCTTCAGGAAGAAGGGGATGAGCAAGATGCAACACGTCTCGCTGATTTGTGACAGCGAGATAAGGGCGTTGGCGTTGTTGGCACCGAAGGTATCGGCATATTCCGGGAAATCCTTGAAGGAGGTGATGAAGGGGTTGGCGTAGCCGTTGGTGATTTGCAGGCTCACGCCAAGGAGCATCGAGAAGAGGAAGAAGACGGCCATGCGGCGCTCGCGGAACAGCCGGAAGGCGTCGAGCCCCAGGCTTTCCACCACGCTGCGGTTCTCGCCGCGCGGCTTCACCGGGCAGGTGGGTAAAGTCTGGGCGTAGAGGGCCAATGCCACACTCAGGGCGCCGGAGAGTAGCAGCTGGTGCGGGGTGGTCTGGAAACCGAGGAAGTTGACGGCCAGCATGGAGCAGATAAACCCGATGGTGCCGAAGACACGGATAGGGGGGAAGGCGCTCACCGGGTCCAGACCGGCACCCGTCAGACCGTTGAAGGCGACGGAGTTGCTCAGTGCCAGTGTGGGCATATAGAAGGCCACGCTCAGCAGATAGAGGCTGAAGAGCGGCGCCATCGCTACGGTGGCGCCGGCCTGCAGGGCATAGAAGCCGGCGGCCAGCATCAAGGCGCCGGCCAGCAGGTGACAGAGTCCCAGCAGCCGTTGTGCCGGTATCCAGCGGTCGGCCACGATGCCGAGCAGGCCGGGCATAAAGATGGAGACGAGGCCTTGTGCCACGTAGAACCAACCAATATTCTCGCCCAGTCCGTGAGTGGCGAGGTAGGCGCCGAGAGAGGTGAGATAGGCCCCCCAGACGGCAAACTCCAGGAAATTCATCGCCGTCAGGCGGAGCTTCAGTGAAAAGTGTTGCATGGTTATCTTTTTGTGGGGATAAGCGCGTCTCTTTCAGTAGCGCTCCTCCCCTTGTTGTGCCTGCAAATTTAGCAAATTCCCCGCGAATGACCCGCGCCCGCCCACCGGCATTTTCCGCTTGTCCGTCGTGCCCTTTGGCGGGGAGCGTTCCCGCAGCTTCCGCGCGTGGCAACCCGCTTCTTGTGAGGGGCTGCGGCGGCGTCCTCTCTGTCGGCTGTCTTCGGCTCCGGCCTTACGCACAACCGCCCGCCGTCTCTCGCTATGGGGAGACGGCGGGCGGTCAAGGATAGGAGGGGGACGGCGTCAGAACTCCACTGTGGGTGCTTTCTCGCTTCCTGCCTCGGCTTCAAACTGGGGCTTCTTGTCGAAGCCGCAGAGGCCGGCGATGATATTGGTGGGGAAGCGGCGCACGCGGGTGTTGTAGTCGCGCACGGCTTCGTTGTAGAGGCGGCGCGTCTCCCCGATGCGATTTTCCGTACCCTCCAGCTGTGCCTGCAGCTCGGAGAAGTTCTCGCTGGCCTGCAGCTGCGGGTATTGCTCCTGAACGGCCAGCAGACGTCCGATGGCGGTAGAGAGCTCGCTCTGGGCGGCTTGTATTTCCCGGAGGCGTTCCGGTGTCAGGTCGTCGGCGTTGACGGTGAGCGCGGTGGCTTTGGAACGGGCCTCTACCACACTGCTGAGGGTCTCTTCCTCGTGCTTGGCATAGCCCTTGACGGTGCTGACGAGATTGGGGATGAGGTCGGCGCGGCGTTGGTATTGCGTCTGTACATTGCCCCACTTCTCCGCCACGCTCTCTTCTTTGCTGACGAGGGTGTTGTAGGAGGAGAAGCCTCCTGCCGCCAGACAGAGCACGACGACGGCGATGATAATCCATACAATCTTGGTGTTCGACTGCTTTTCCATGGGAGTGCTTTTTTAGTGTGAAATCAATAAGAGTCAGAAAAGGGAAGGAGAGATATCCTCCTAAAAACGGCCACCGCTACCGCCGCCGCCGAAGCTGCCGCCGCCGAAGCTGCCGCCGCCGTTGCCGAATCCGGTGTGGCGAAAGCCGCCGCCGCCCGGATAGAGGGGTGGCACATAGAGTGGGCTTCCGTGGTTGTCGTTATTGTTCTCCTCTTCGTCTTCCTTCTCTTCCTCTTGCTGGTGGTCGCAGGCGGCGCAGTGCCACACTTTGCGGCGGTAGTGCTTCTTGTCGACGATGATGTGTTCGTCGACCACGCACGTCATCTTACGCTTGCCGCACTGCGGACAGCGGCGGAAGGTGGAGAGATAGATGTAGACGATGAAGAAGATGAGAAAGCCCAAGGCCATGACAATCAGTACCCGTCTGATGAGGAGCAGGTCGGCGTCCTCCTCGTCGGGGGAGGCACTGAGCCCTTTGTCGTAGAGGATGGGGTCGTTGAGGGCTTGGAGGGTGCTGAGGAGGGCGGTGTCCCAGTCTCCTTTCTTGAGCGCCGGCACCATGTAGCGGTTCTCCACGCGGCGGCAGAGGGCGTCGGTGAGAGTGCCCTCAAGGCCGTTGCCGGTGAGTATCCGGTAGCTGCGGTCGCCCGGCGAGATGAGGAGGATGAAGCCGGAGCTCTGCTGCTTGTTGCCGATGCCATATTTCCTCGCCAGCTCCATCCCGAAGGTGTAGGGGTCGTCGCCTTCCAAGTGTTCCGCGATGACCACCACGCTTTCGACGCCTTTCTGCTCCTCCCATAGGGCGAGGAGACGGTCGGCTTGCGCGAGGGTTGATGCCTGCAGATATCCGTCGGGGTCGCAGACGTAGCGTGTCTTGTCGTCCAGGTGTACCATCCGCAGGTTGTCGGGGGTCCAGGTGGCCGCGGTGGCGAGGACGGGAAACAGTAGGAGGAGTAGCCGGAGGGCGTGGCAGAGGAGTCTTTTCATCGCTGATAGCTTATCGTCGTGGTGCGACGGTTAGGGCGCCTGCCAGATGTCCCAGGCCGCCAAGGCCTGCAGGTGGAGCATCTCCAGCCCGTTTTTGACGGTGGCACCGTGCTCGGCGCCGCGGCGCAGGAAGAGGGTCTCTTCGGGGTTGTATACCAAGTCGTAGAGCAGATGCTGCTCGGTGAGGAGGTCGTAGGGTATATCGGGGCATTCGTTCACATGGGGGTACATGCCCACCGGTGAACAGTTGACGATGACCGTGTGTTGCTGCATGACGTCGGCGTTGAGGTCACCATAGGTCAGGCGTCCCTCCGCTGCCGTTCGGCTCACGTAGGTCGTGGCGATGCCCATCTGTTGCAGTCCGTGGACGACGGCGCGCGAGGCTCCGCCGGTTCCCAGGATGAGGGCGGCGCGGTGATGGGGGCGTAGCAGGGGGAGGAGGGAACGCACGAAGCCCACGACGTCGGTGTTGTAGCCTTTGAGGTAGTGGCGGCCGTCGTCAAAACGGCGTACGCGCACCACATTGACGGCGCCGATGGCGCGTGCCTCGGGGGTGACATCGTCGAGGAGGGAGAGTATCGCCTGCTTGTGGGGAATGGTGACGTTGAAGCCGCAGAGCTCCTCGTGACTGTTGAGGAGGGTGGCGACGCCGTCGACGGTGGGCATGGCAAAGTTGAGGTACTGTGCGTCGATATGCTCGCGCTGGAACTTGTCGGCGAAGAAGCTTGCCGAGAAGGAGTGGCCCAACGGCCATCCTATCAGTCCGTATGTTTTCATTGCTTAGGGTGGGTTCTGTTCTTTGGCCGGTGTGGATGTTGAGACGTCTGCAAGGTGGCGTCGACGGCGACGGAGGCGGCGTGGCAAGCTGCGCGACCGACGGGCGGGGACGACGATGATGGCAGTGGTGACAAACATCGAACGGGTGCCGTTATGGGTAAATGACGAAGGGCGGTCTGTGGTGGAGCCTCCCTTGTGAGAGGACGGCGTCGGTGCCGCGGCGGGCGGACGTCGTTCCTTATTTATTATAGGGTAAAGGATTTTTTCTTGTGGTGGCGGATGAGGCGTTGCGGCGTGCCTTTCGGGGATAGCCCTATTTGGCGGCGATATACAGGGTGCTCAGTCCGAAGGTGAATCGGCGGAAAGACACCTCGCGGAATCCCGCCTTCTCCAAGATGCCCTTCATCACCTCGCCTTGCGGGAAGGCCTCCATCGTTTGTGGCAGGTAGGTGTAAGCACGGCTGTCGTGGGATATCAGGCGCCCCAGGAGGGGCATCAGCCCGTGGGAGTAGAGGTGAAACAGCTGCTTCATGGGGAAGCGGTGGGGCGCGGTGAGCTCGATGATGACCAGATGTCCGCCGGGCTTCAATACGCGGTGCATCTCGCGTAGCCCCTTGTCGAGGTCTTCGAAGTTGCGGATACCATAGGCCACGGTGAGGGCGTCGTAGGTGTTGTCGGCGAGGGAGAGATGGAGGCAGTCTTCCTTGCGGAAGCTAATGACCTCTTGCAACCCTGCCTTGTCCACTTTCTTGCGGGCTACCTCGAGCATTCCCTCAGAGAGGTCGATTCCCAACAGAGCCCGGGGCTTCAGGCGTTGTGCCGCCAGCAGGGCGAAGTCGCCGGTACCTGTCGCCACGTCGAGGAGCTGTTGGGGAGCATAGGGGCGCAGGGCGTCGATGGCGGCGCGGCGCCAGCGGCGGTCGATGCCCAGCGACAAGGTGTGGTTGAGCAGGTCGTAGCTGTGGGCGATGGAGTCGAACATTCGTTCCACTTGTCGTCCTTTATTCTCTTCGTCCCCGTAGGGCTTGATGGTCTCTTGTTGGTAAGTCATGTGCTGGATGTTCTTTGTAGAACTGCTGCAAAGTTAGAAAATACCCGGGAATCCTCTTTGCTGTTGCTCTAATTAATTAGGGAGGAGAATTCAAGAAAGAGGTGAGAGAGGGACACTCTTCCAAGAGGCGGAGAAGCGCTGACGAGGAGGAGGGGAGGAGAAAGAGAGAATTGGGGGAAATGGTGGGGATAAGGAGTGACTCCGCTGGGATTCAAACCCAGGACCTTCAGAACCGGAATCTGACGCTCTATTCAGCTAAGCTACGGAGCCGTGGTAAGACGGTGTACAAGCACGCCATGCGGCTAAATACGCTGCAAAAGTAACGGTTTCTTGCGAAACGGCCAAATATCGCGGGATATTTCGGCGTCGCTTCTGTCACTGCGGCGTCGTTGAGGGGGGGGAGGAAGGGAAGCTTCTTCTGAGGGCATAAAAAAGTCTCGGGCCTTTTCACAAAGACCCGAGACCGAGAGCACCGGGTCAGGGTGCTCCATTGTTAAGCCTAATTTTTCCGATTTGTGTCGGCTAGCGCGCCGAGAGGGGATGGGCGTCTCGACGTGTAGTCGCGCTGGTATCTATCTGAAGGATAAACCCACTTTCCAGTC
This sequence comes from uncultured Prevotellamassilia sp., assembly GCA_964640535.1. GTDB lineage: Bacteria > Bacteroidota > Bacteroidia > Bacteroidales > Bacteroidaceae > Alloprevotella. The sequence continues at coordinate 70,758 of CAZXFS010000001.1, forward strand.
ACTTCACATATCTACAAGCAGGTAAGGTTACTAGGTCGGAAAAATATCTTTCAGGGTAAGACAGCGGTTGGGAAACTGTCTGAGCGATAAGGCTTCGTGTACACCTCTCTCTCGAGGCATAGGACGTTGAAATAGATGAAGAAGAATTGAACGAATAGTGCTTTGTCGGGGGCGGCGGCCGCCTTGTGCGACGGCGTTCGTCCTCGGTGTTTCTCAATGTAGGAAGAAGCTCCTTACGGGGGAGATTCGGGTTGCCTTACGACCTCATTACAATATTATTCCCACACTAAAAAAGCATCGTAAGGAGCGGGAATCTCCCCCCAGAAAGGAGTTCTTTCTCTCGGCCACGGGGCCGGGGAATTTGTTCGCGGCGTCTTCTCGGAAGGCGGCGCGTAAGGGGTACGGGTGGTTCTATCTATGGGGCGCTCTCCTCCTGGGATGTCGCCTCGGCGCGGCGTCACCGTCTATTGTCGCATGGATGCGAGTCGACGAAAACGTCACCCGTAAAAACAGACGAGGGCCGGGAGGGCGGTGGCGCGGAGTCCCGGCGCTCCACTGAACGTCGGGAAGAGACAAATGTGCGGCCGGTATTCACCTATGGGCTGTTAGGTTGCTCTCCGGTGGTGGCCCTCGTCCGTAGGGAGTATTTGTCGCGGCGCTTGTGCCGGTTCGTGGTGTCCCACGGCGGTGAGGGCGCTCTCGAGCATTTCGTGTGTGGCGTGTCGTCGTTGGCGGCGCGTCGGCGCGTTGAGGGTGTCGATGATGTGTGGGCAGACGGCGCGCAGGTCGACACCTTGGTGTAGCACATACTCCCAGTCGTCGGCGGTGGTCATCGGGTGTTCGTCGGCCAGCAGGCATTCTGCGGCGGCGCGGTTGATGAGGTAGGCGTAGGAGCCGCGTGCGGCGATAACATGGGGTGTCGGCGCGTGGTGCCAATACCAGTAGTCACCCGATAGGAGTAAGATGCGGGGCTCGTCGCTCTCGAGGAGGGCATCGGCATGGGTGACGAGGGCTTCCTCGAGGGAGCCGACGATGCAGATGTCGTCTTCCAGAATGAGGACATAGGGGGCGGTGCTCGTCAGCAGTCGATGGTAACAGCGGCGGTGGCTCAGTGTACACCCTATCTCTCCGCGGTGGAGGGCGCGCCCGTTGTGGGCGTAGCAAGCCGTCATATCGAAAGCTTCCGCGCATCTCTTGTCCGACAGCAGGTAGCCATTGATGGCATCAATGTAGGTGACGTCGAGATACGCGTGCTCGGCCAGCACTTGTTCCATGTGTGCCTTGCGACGTGTGGCCGTCTTGAGGTGGATGACATACGTGGGGAGATGCATAGCGAAGGGTGTATGTCGGGGGCTATGACGTGTGCGGCCATAGTGTCCCGGGTGATTTTCTCTGATACGGGGGGGGGAGGTGGGTGAACGCTTCACCCTGTGATAGCAGGAGGAGAAAGGAGGGGCGGGTTTAGTTAGCAGGAGGGGTTTAGCGGTAGGGGTGTTGTGAGGGCAGCGTAGCGGGGAAGCTGTCGGGGCACGTCCGGAGGGAGAATACGGAGGGAGAGGCGACGTGTGGGGCTCTCCCTCGTGACGAGAGGGTGAAGGGCGTTGCGGGGGATGCCCTTCAGTGGATGGTGGCGGTAGATACGCCTTCATAATCGTTTCGGCCGGCGCCACCGAGGGCGACGGTGAGTCCTCCGAAGGTGGTGATGAGGCAGCGGTCGCGGGCGATGCGGATGCGGTATCCTTCGAGACCGGCCAGCGGCCCCGAGGTGATGCGCACCAGGTCGTTGTTGACGGCGTAATACTCGAGGGGATGCGGCATAAAGCGGATGCGCGTCTTGTCGCTCTCGGCGATGCGGATGAAGGTCTGCATCTCCGTGTCGGCGATGACGGCCACCTGTCCGGTGCTATGGTCTTTCATCAGGTAGACGCCGTTGAAGAGGCTGTCCAGATAGTGCTGGATGCGTTGGGCTTCTCCCTGAACAAAGATGAGTCCAGAGATGGTGGGGCGTTCCTCGTAGCGCGTGTGGCGTCCATCACTGACGCTGACCATGTGATGGTGGATGAAGACGAAAAATTGTTCTTGGAGCTTGCGGGTAACCTGCGATAGTTTGTTGCGATGGATGAAAAGGTAACGCCATGCTTCCCCGGGCTCGTATGAAGCACATTTCTTCGTCTCCAAGTCAAGTGATGAGCTCGAGTTGGTCTTCGTGCTGCCTTTGTCGGCTTCAGGAAGGGCTTCAGTACTTTCCAGTGGCATAGTCGTCCTCCTAATTTATGTGTGTCGGCGAGTGGTTCGGAAGAATATCTCCCGACATATCTCTTTCATATTCTCGCGTTTTATGACGCTTGGGGTGTGCTTTTCAAACAACCTTCGGTGTCGGTTAAACGGTAGGGGTTACCTAAGGGGTTTCATAGTTTTATGTGGCAAAGATAAGAAAAAAAGATTCGATGAGCAAACGAATGACAATATTTTTCGTTTTTAACATAAATATCCGGCCCTTTTCGGGCTAAATCCCCAAAAATATACAAAATCAGAAACCGCGTTTTGAGTTTCCGTGCTTTTTTACAAAAGCGCCTACGCTTCTGAATTTCAATGTGCTGACGGAGAAACGGCCGCCGCTGCCGCCGTCGGGGCATCGGGCGTCTCCTCCGCTTTTTTGCAGGAAATACGGGGGAGAAGCCGTCGCTTTTAACATTTGAACGCCTCCTGTCGAGAGAGCGGGCGGCGCTGTCGGCGGGAGGCGGTAGGGGGCGGCAGAGGAATGTCTTTATATAATAAAGGTGTAGCGGTCAAGATAAATTTTTTCGCTCGCGGGGGATTTTTCTCCTTTGCGGAGCTGCGCCGACCCGTGAGGGGCGGCGTCTTCCGGCGGAGCCCTTAGAGTGTTGCGCTCTCCCCGATGCTCTGCAGCGTCCGGCGGCAGGGGCGTCCGTCGTAGTAGCGGATGAGGATGCGCTCGAAGAGGTTGTCGACGTCGGAGAGGGCGGAGAAGAGTGTCATGCTCGCTTGCAGGGCGGGTGCCGCCTCGCCGAAGATGTGGGCGGCGGTGCTCTCCGGGGGGAGCTGGAGCAGGGCGGTGGCGGCCGTCTGGAGGCGTGCGCCGAGGAGGGGGTGGTGCAGGAAGGCCTCGGCCTCTTCGCGTCCCGTCAGGTCGAAGGCGGTGTCGGCGGTGCTGTCGGCGTGGGTGCCCGCCAGTTGGGGGAAGAGGTAGGGACGCCAGTGGCCGGCTCTTCCACTGCGGAGCTCCTCGAGGGCACTGTCGTAGTCGGCGCCCTGTGCGTCGATATAGCGCGCCAGCGTACTAACGTCAGTGGTGGCGCCGCTGTTGGCCGATGTGTCGGCGGAGGCTTCCCGGGTGTCGCCGGATCGCAGGCGCGCCAGCAGGTTGGCGGGGTTGCGCAGGTCTTCGATGAGGTCGCCCATGATGTCGCCGAAGCGGTCGCCCATGTCTTGCAGGTAGTTCTTCTTGTGGCTGTGTGCTTCGGGGTTGATGACCACGTTGAAGCTCTGTCGGATAATCTCCACATCGATGGTGCGTCCCATCTGTAAGGGCTCGCCGTCGCAGTGCACCACGCCGGGCTGTTGTCGATCGATGTGTACGTGTCGGGTGCGCGAGATGAGGACGTGGCTGTTGTTTTGCAGCGTCTTGGTAAACATCTGCAGGGCCACCTGCGCCCCCTCTATCGGCGGGAAGGGCTGCATGACGACCAGGTCCATCAGTCCGTCTTTCATCGAGGCCTCGGGGGCGATATAGGCATTGTTGCCATATTGCGACGCATTGGCGCAGGCGATGAGGAAGGCCTCGCGGCGTTGTGTCCCCTTGTCGTCGGTGATGACATACGTCTCCGGTTTGTAGTTGAAGCCGCTGCCGAGGGTGTTCTTGATATATTGTGCCACGCCGCGCTTTCCGCTCTCGGCAAACTGCTGACTGACGAAGGCGTCGAAGCCCACGCCGCAGGTGCAGAAGAAGGGGCGCCCGTTGATGCGTCCGTAGTCGAGGCAATGCACGGTGGCGCGGTTGATGATGTCGATGGCCTTCTTGGGGTTTTGAGGAATCTGCAGATGACGTGCCAGCCCGTTGCCGGAGCCACAGGGGATGATGCCCAGTGCCGTCGAGGTGTGCACCAGTGAGCGCGCCACCTCGTTGATGGTGCCGTCGCCGCCCACCGCCACGACGATGTCCGTGCCGCGTCGTGCCGCTTCGGCGGCCAGTTCGGCGGCATGTCCGGCGTGGGTGGTGTAGCACACCCGGTAGTCGAAGCGCGTGGCGTCGATGCTGCGTGCTATCTCTCCGGGGATGGCTTGTTTCTGGTGAGTACCGGATATAGGGTTGATGATAAAGACAATCTGCTGTTTCATAGATAAGGAGTGGGAACAATCCTGAAAACGTGACACAAAGGTAGAGAATTCTCGGCGCTTAGTCCGTGTCGGTGCTTCTTAATTTTTGGCAATGGCGTTTTTCTGTCATATTCATGTAATTTTTTAGATAAAATACGTACCTTTGCCAAGTTTTTTAGAAAAAGGCCATTCGTGCCCCTCCGTCGGCGCGGGTGTCTCCCTTCATGATACATTAATAAATATGGGTATTTTACAAGACAGACTGGCAAAGTACACGCTGCCGCAACAATATATGGCGCAGGGCGTCTATCCTTATTTCCGCGAAATCGAAGGCAAGCAGGGCACCGAGGTCGACATGGGCGGCCACCAGGTGCTTATGTTCGGTTCGAACGCCTATACCGGTTTGACGGGCGATGAGCGTGTCATCGAGGCCGGTGTGAAGGCCTTGCGTCAGTATGGCGCCGGCTGTGCCGGTTCGCGCTTCCTCAACGGTACGCTCGACCTCCACGTGAAGTTGGAGAAGGAGCTCGCCACCTTTGTCGGAAAAGACGAGGCCCTCTGCTTCTCCACCGGTTTCACGGTGAATTCCGGCGTCATTGCCTGCCTGACAGGACGTGAGGACTACATCATCTGCGACGACCGCGACCACGCCTCCATCGTCGACGGACGTCGCCTCTCGTTCTCCAACAATCTGAAGTATAAGCACAACGATATGGCCGACCTGGAGCGCCAGCTCCAGAAGTGCGACCCCAAAGCCGTGAAGCTCATCGTCGTCGACGGCGTCTTCTCGATGGAGGGCGACCTGGCCAACCTGCCGGAGATTGTGCGTCTCAAGCACAAATACAACGCCACCATCATGGTCGACGAGGCCCACGGCATCGGCGTCTTCGGGCGCGACGGTCGCGGCGTGTGCGACCACTTCGGCCTCACCGACGAGGTAGACCTCATCATGGGCACCTTCAGTAAGTCGCTGGCCTCCATCGGCGGTTTCATCGCTGCCGACAAGAGCATCATCAATTGGATACGCCACAACGCCCGCACCTACATCTTCAGTGCCTCCAACACCCCCGCCGCCACGGCCGCCGCGATGGAAGCCCTCCATATCATCCAGCAGGAGCCCGAGCGCATCAAGGCCCTGTGGGACGTGACGCACTATGCCCTCGACGAGTTCCGCAAGGCCGGCTTCGAGATTGGTGAGACCGAGTCGCCCATCATCCCCCTCTATGTGCGCGACACGGAGAAGACCTTCATCGCTACGGCGCGTGCCTTCGAAGAAGGTGTCTTCATCAACCCCGTTATCCCGCCCGCCTGCGCTCCGCAGGATACGCTGGTGCGCGTGGCGCTGATGGCCACCCACACCAAGGAGCAGGTCGACCGAGCCGTGGTGGCACTGAGCAAGGTGTTCCACGAGCTGGGTATCATCAAATAAGAAACATCCTATCGCATAACGACATAACTGTTTGATTCAATGAAGTCGCCCCATTCCTCCTCGGGAATGGGGCGACTTTTTCATTGTCGGGCGGCGCGGCCATGGGGCGCGGCGGCGCGTCTGTCGTTTCTCTGATCCGATGATGTCGCGCGGCGGCGCGTGGTGTCCGCTTCTCTCTTACTCCTCCTGCAACGTGTCTGCCTCGGCCTGTGTGCATCCGGCCATCAAGCGTTGGTAGACGCCGCTGCGGGCGAGCAGCGGGCCGTTGCCGACCATAAAGAACTGGCGGCGGGCGCGGGTGAGGGCCACATTGAGCTTGCGGTCGACGCGTACGCTTCCCACTTTCTGTTCGCAAGAAAGGATGCGCAGTTGATAAGGCTGACTGATGGTGGTGGAGAAGAGGATGAAGTCGCGTTGGCTGCCCTGGTAGCACTCCACGGTGTCGATGGTCACGGCGTCGGCCTGCGCTACGCCACGGCGCCGCAAGGCGGTGCGCACGCAGCCTATCTGGTTGCGGAAGGGGACGATGATGCCCACCTGCGTTGCAACGGACAGCACCTCCCCGTTGCGGGCATAGAGCCGACAGAGGGCGTCGACGAGCGCCGCCACCATCTCGGCCTCCTCGGTGTTGGCCTTGTTGTTGGAGGGAAGAGAGGAGGGAACGACATTGACGAAGCCCATACGCGTGGCGGCGACAAACTGCTCCAGGGGGCCGCGTGCGCCGCGTAGGGCGAGGGGGCCTTCCTGGTGGGCGAGGGGTACCGGGAAGAGACGATGCTCGTAGAACTCGGCATTGACGAAGCGGCAGATGTCGCTGTGCATACGTCCTTGGTGGTCGAGCATGGCAACGACGTCGTTGCGCCCGGTGGCGACGCACTGTTGATGGAGGCGCTGAAAGAGAGAGTTGCGCAAGTCGGTCAGCCCGATGGCCCGCAGGTCGGCGTCGTCCACCCGCGTCTGACTGTCGGGGAGGAGGACGACGGCGGGGAGCTGTTTGTGGTCGCCAATCATCACGAACTTGCGGAGGGCGCTGTGCCCGTCGGGCCCTTTGGCCGCCAGGAGCCCCATCACCTGCGGTTCGAGCACCTGCGAGGCCTCGTCGATGATGGCTTCGTAGGGGCGCAGGCGGAATATTTCGGTGTGTGCCGAGAGGGTGGTCACCGTCCCTACCAGGAGGGGAATCTCGGTGAGGCGCGCGCGCACTTCGCGTCGGTTTTTGCAGTCGCCGAGCAGGTTCTCTACCAGATGTGGGCGGTAGGCTTCGCCGCAGGTAGGGGCATTTCCCAATCGGACATATTCGGCCGCGAGGCCCTCGAGCATCTCACATATCTCGTCGACGGCGCGGTTGGTATAGGCCGACAGGAGCAGGCCGACGGTGCGTTCGCCGGCGGCATAGTTCAGCAGGAATTCCTCCACCATGGCGCGCAGGGCAACACTCGTCTTCCCCGTTCCCGGCGGGCCTACCAGAAGGAAGAAGTCGGATGCCTGCCGTGCCGCCGTCACTATCGGTGTCACCGCCGGCGGGTAACTGCCGCGCAGCGTCACCGTGCGGTCTACCTCCGGTGCCCGCTGCCCCAGGAGGAGGGCGCGTCGGCGCGGCGTGGCGGTCAGCAGGCGGAAGAGGCTGCGGAGGGCCAGATGGGAGACCATGTCGGAACCGTCGTGCTCGATGGCATAATGGGTGGCGAAGGACAGCGAGCAGTCGCCGCGCTGCTTGTAGGCCAGGCGCAGCACCACGCGGTCGGCGGTGAGCTGCTCCAGATAGCCGCGCAACAGTCGTTGCGTGGTGACATTGTCGTGATTTCCTTCTCGTTCATAGCACTGCACCATCTCCCCCACAGAGAAGTTGGGCACCCGCTCTTCTTCCTGCGGCGGCAGGGCAAAGGTCAGCGTCTCGATGCCGTCGTCGCCGGCGGTGTCCACCAGGGTGAGGTCGACGAGGATGTCGCCGGCGGCCTTCCGGCTCTCCAGGTCGCAGGTCCATGCCGAGGCCAGTCCCCGGTGGGAGTCGGGGCGGCAGTCGGTGGTCTTGGAGAGATATTTCTCCCGTTCAATGAATGTCAGGAAATGCCTGAAGTAGTTCCGCTCCAGCGGGGAGGCCTGCTCCAGTGGCAGTGTTACGGCGCGGATGGAGGGCAGCAGATACTGTTGCCAGAAGCGTCCGCTCTGCTGTGCCGTGTTGAGATGTTCCGGTGTGAGGTGTTGGAGCACTTCTTCCACCTCTCCCCGTCGCAGCCGCCGCTCCATGTGGACAATCTCGTTGCGCAGTTCGAGGCAGTCTCTCACCGTCTGCGCCGAGGAGCGCTCGTCGAAGAGGATGGGGTAACGGCTGTAGAAGAGGAACGAACGCACCTCCTTATAGGTCAGGTTGCAGTTGTAGTAGAGGATATTCCCGTAGAGCGACATCTGCAATACGTGCGGCAGGCGGGGGCGCAGGCGCCCGTATTCCTCCGCTTTTCCCCCCTTGAGCTCCAGGAGCACCTTGTGGTCGGCCGAGAGGACGTCGAAACGTCCGCGCAGTCCCAACGCCTCGCAGAGGAAGGACGGTTCCAGCAGGATACCCTTCAGCGGCATCTTCACCGGCTCCGCGGGGAATTGGTGGTAGGCTGTATCGGCGATATGTTGGAATGTGGTTTTGAGGTCGGAGAAATAGTCGGCCGTCAGTGGATCGGCCAGACAGGCATAGGCCAGCAGATAGTTGCGGAAATGTCGTTGCAGCGAGCGCTGATAGAGCTTTTCGCGTGCCTCGGGGCTGTCTCCCGCCGGCGGCGTATTGACGATATCGTCCATAAAGTCGTTGGCCGCGTTACCCAGCATGATGGGGCGCGTGTCGCGTGCCGTCGGGTCGAGCAGCGCGAGCAGGTAGTTCTCCGCCTCGGCACCGTAGGGGCGATAGACGGCGGTGAGGGCACTGACATCGATCAGATAGTCGGGGTCGAGAATGACGAGAGAGGCCGTCCATACCTCCTCGTCCTTCGTCGGGGTGTCGCAGCGTTTCGGGTGGAGGATATTCACCTCGTCGCCCTCTTGCAGCGTCTGCAAGGTGCGCTGCAGATGGGGCACCAGCACCATCAGTTCCGGCCCGTTTTCCCTCTCTATACACCGGAAACAGCCCGCCTCGGCGTCTACCGCCGTCACCAGGGCGCGCACTTTCTGCGCAAAGAAATCATGGTGGACGCGCCGCCGAAAGTCGGCCTCCAGTATCTTCTTGAAATCATCGGGCAAAGGGCGTGTCCCCATATGGGAGGCAAAGAGTGCCACCTCGGCCACATCATGCCGATACTCCTCGATACGAATCGGGGCGTTCTCCTTCCCCTGAAGATAGCGCCATCCTATTCGCCGCACGGTATCCAGCTCTTTGAAGCGGGCGCCGGGGACATGGCGACATATGCCTCGCAGGCGGGAGAAGAGGCCGGAGTAGTCCACACCTTCATAGGGCGTCGCCTCGATGCAGAGGCGGTTCAGCACACGATAGAGCGTGCTGTAGGAGTCTGCCGTGGGCGTTTCGGCCAACAGACGATGCAGCTCGTCGTAGTATTCCGAGATATCTATATCCAAGGGAGTCAAAGTGTTGATGAAAGACGTGATAAAAGCTACTTTTCAGTGGGGGAAAGTTTCGGAGGAATAGAAAGACATTGCCCGATAACTTGAAAAAAGGAGAAACGGTCGGCTCCTCGTTTCCGGCGGCCCGTTATCCGGCCTCTTGGGCGGCCCCGGCTTCCAGTTCTTCCGGCCGATAGATCTTGCTGTCGCGGGAGAAGCGGTTGCGCTTATACGACGGATGGGAGGGGGCTACGGCGTCATCGCCCACGGTGCCGCTGCCGGGACGTCCTCCATAGGCGCGCCACCGCTCCATCACGGTGGCGACATATCCGGAGGTTTCGCTTCCTATCATATAGCCGTTGCGCACCACGGGGTCGCGGTAGTAACGTGCCTCGCTCAGGCGGCGCACAAAGACGTCGACCTGGTCCCAACGGGTGGCGTCGTGCCCATATTTCCGCGCCAGCGCCATGGCGTCGCGCACGTGTCCCGCTCCGCCGTTGTAGGCGGCGAGGACGAACTTGAGGCGCTCCTCGCGACTGCGGATGTCGTTGAAGGTCTCGTTGAGCTGCTTGAGATAGCGCCCCGCCGTTTGGATATTGACGTCGGGGGAGTAGAGCTGTTCCGGCGATACGCCGAGGGTGCGTGCCGTCGACGGCATGATTTGCATCAGTCCGCGGGCGCCGGCCCACGACACGGCCATGGGGTCGAAGCCCGACTCGCTGTAGCACTGTGCGGCCAACAGGCGCCAATCCCATCCCAGGGCGGCCGCCGCTTGTCGGAGGGCGCCGTCGTAGGGCGAGATGATGCCTTTCTCCTGCGACACGTAGGCGGCATGGACATGGCGGCGCACCTGCCGCCGCTCACTGAAGCGTTGCTGCTCGCGGCGGGCCACTTCGGCGCGCGGATGGGTGGCATACCACTCGCGCAGCGCCGCTGCCAGTTCGGTATTCTCGGCGCGCACCGCCCAGCCGGCCGACTGTGTGGTGTCGACGACGCCGGCCGCGGCGAGGTGGCCGTCGGCGATGCGTTGTGCCGACAGGGGGAGGGCCACCACGTCGATATCCCCCTTGCGGAGCAGGCTGACCAGTTCCGCCGTGTCGTGAGCCGTCTCCATCCGCAGGGTCAGTCCCTCGCGGTGGGCGAAGTCGGCCGCCAGGGCATACTGCAATCCCATGGGCTGCCCCTGGTAGTCGAAGTAGGTGTCCGGCCCGCTCAGCGTCCCCACTATCAGTTCGCCGGATTGGCGGATGGCCTCCATGTCGTAGGCGCCGTCGGGCGCCGACGTCTTGGTCAGGAAGGCGCCATTGTCGCCCGTGTCGCGCTGTCGCTGACAGGCGGGGAGGAGCAGCAGGAGGGCCAGGGAGAGGGGAAGAGCGGGTTTCATCATAGACGGAGGAGAGGAGAGAGGGTGGCCGTGGTGGGCCGCCCGTTCGGAGGACGTTCTTACGGGGGGAGGAGAGACGCCGGCGTCCTTTCGGCGGCGAGGCGCCCCATTTCGCGGTGCGGAGGCTTCTCTATCTGAGTTACTGTTCGTACATTTGCACCACGCAAATTTACAACAAAACTCCACAACAACGCGTGATTATGGTACAACATATCGTTATCTTTCGTCTGCGCGACGACATAGCGCCCGCCGAGAAGGCCCGCGTCATGCAACAGTTCAAGAGCGCCATTGAGGCCCTCCCCGCCGTCATCCCGAGTATCCGCCACATCCATGTCGGCTTCAATATCAATGCCGACGAGGTTTGCGACATCTGCCTCAACAGTTCCTTCGATACCCTCGAGGAGGTGTGCGCCTATGCCGCCCATCCGGCCCATCTCGCCGCCGCCGGCGCCCTCAAACCGTATGTGGCGGCCCGCAGCTGCGTAGACTATTCGGCCGACTGACAACGACAGTTCTTCTCCTACATGAGGGGCACGGCGCTTTTTTTGTCGTGCTCCTCATTTTTTATGGAGGAAGTCACGGATTTTGCCGAAAAATCTTGACACGCGAAAAGGCCCGGAAAAATGTAAATCGGGCACTTTAGAAATCTGAATGGATACATCTATTTACAGGAGTAAATAGAATTTCACACAATATTAGGAGAAAAATACATTTCTTCTTCCGAAAATCACATTTGTTTGCAGAAAAATCGCGCGAAACCGCCGATTTTTCATCGCCGCGAGGCCCTCGGCGAGCGCCTCAATCGTTAATTTGTGTCACAGACCGGAGGTCTTTCGGCGGGAGGGTGTCGCGGCGCGAAAAGTCCCGTAGAAGAAAACACAAGTCCCGGACTTGTTCTGACGAGTCCGGGACTTGTGGCAACGATTGGCGCGCCTGTTCTGTCTGTGTTTTTGACAGTATATGTCAGAAACGTCATCTTTTTTAACACCCGCGAGGGCCTCGTGGCGGCGTTCCTTGAACACGAGGGGACGAGGGGCGGAAAAAATCGCATTCTCGCGGCCTTCGCGCACACTTTTCGGGGGCCTCTCGCTTCACGATAAGCGCGCGTTTCATCGGCGTCGCGGCGACGGTGAAGGGGCCTCGTCCTTCTTTTTTATCGGAGGGACACAAACCTCGTTTCCGGCGCTCCGCTCCTCCTCAGGGGGAGGTCGTCGGCCGGAAAGGCCGCCGTCGCGTCAGTCTTCCACCTCCACCGTCACCACCTTCTTGGCGGCGTTGGTGGTGCGGGCGGCGCCGCGGAATATTTCGTCTTTGCGGTCGATAGTGAAGCGGCGGAATTTGCCGGGCACTTTCAGCAGTTTCGTCTTGTCGCGGTTGAGGGCTTCCTCGTCGGTAATCCAGTTTTCGGCGCGGTAGACGGTGGAGGAGGCGTCGGCGTCATAGAGATAGCGCAGGTTGCGCATCTCGGCGTGGAAGGCGCCGTCTTTCACCATAAATATCAACTGGTAGTAGAAGCGCACGAAGTCGGACGTCCAAGCCTTGCGCTTGAAGTAGAGGTGCTCCTCGATATTGGCGGCAATGATGCCCGTGGTGCTGTCGGCCTCGGTGATGCGCGCCTGCTCCAGGTGGTCGGGGCCTTCCACAATGGCCGTCTGCGTATAGTCGCGCAGGAGGCGGAACAGTTCGAGCGACGTCTTACCGGGGACGTCGTAGTCGCGGTCGAAATAGACATAGCCCGAGGCATTGACGGGGACGGCGCCGGCCAGGTATTTCGACAGGTCGTTGCTCGTCTGCGCTCCTACTGCCAGCGGCAGGGCCATGAGGAGGAGAAGAAGATACTTTTTCATAAGGATAGGTGGGAAAAAGGAGGGGGCACGCGCTTAGCGGCCGCGCATATAAGTGATCTCGTAGAAACAGGGGTAGACGCTATACGAGGCGTCGCTCTGCCCCTGCCCGTGGGGGGTGATGAGGCGCACCTTGGCCACGCCATCGTCTTCGGAGTCCTGACGCCCGAGGCGGATGAAGGGCAGCGGGATGAGCCATGCCGAGGGGACGGAGGCGCCGTAGGTGGTCTTCATCACGCCGGAGACGAAGCTTCCGGAATAGAGGCCGTAGCTGTTGGTACAGCTCATCGTCTCGGGATAGGGGGCATAGTAGATGGCCATGTTCGACGTCTGGATGCTGTCGCCGGCGATGTTGTATTCTATGTAGCGGTTGAGGATGGTGGCCGTCTCGCCTTCTTCCAGCGTCTTCCCCGTGCCTTTACGCACAATCTGCATATAGACGCCGGAACCGCTGAAGAGGACGTATTCGTTGCGGCTCACATCGGTGGTACTGTCGTTGGCATAAAATTCGCTCTCGGAGATCACCCGTATGTCGCCGGGCACCTCCAGCATGGCGCCGCCGAGGGTGTCGGAGAGGTAGGCCGTGGCCCCGGTGGTGAGGAAACTGCTGATCTGCTTGCTTTCGCGCTTCACGCGGTCGGCGTAGGTATCATCGTCGTCGCAGGCAACAAGCCCCGTCAACGTGAGCGCCAAGAGAAGGAGTGGGAATCTGATGGACATTATATAAGAGGTGTGGATGAATATAGGGGAGACGGTCACTCGTCCACCCCTTGTGATGAAGAAATCACGACGCCGGGCTGCCTTGCGTGGTGCTGCAGCCCTCGCGCCAAGAGGCGGCGGCAGGCGGTGGGCCGACTGATACTCGCGCAAAAATACTAAAATAGCGGCACATACGCGATATCGGCGGCGGCTCTTTTTGCCGCGGGCTATATTTGCGTGGAGCCGCGCCCCTGCAGCAAGTGGCGGTTGACATAGTCCTGCACCGCCTCCTTGTAACTGTCGGAGATGGGGAGGCGCTTCTCGCCAAAGACGATTTGTCCACGCTCCAGGGCGGGCACCTTCGACATATTGACGATGAAGGAGCGGTGGACGCGCAGGAAGGTGTCGGCGGGGAGGAAGCTTTCCACCACGCGCATGGCGGTGAGCGACAGCAGCGGGCGCGGCGTGCTCTCCAGATAGATCTTCACATAGTCCTTCAGCCCCTCCACATAGAGAATGTCGTCGTAGCGCAGGCGGATGAGCTTGTAGTCGCTCTTGACGAAGAAGGAGTCGGCGGGAGCTGTGGCAACGCCGGCAGCGGCACTCCGCGACGCCTGCTCGCGCTCACAGATGTCGAGCACCTTGTTGGCGGCGGTGAGGAAGTCGGTATAACTGATGGGCTTCAGCAGGTAGTCGACGGCATTGACTTTGTAGCTGTCGATGGCATATTGGCTGAAGGCGGTGGTGAAGACGATGCGCGTATTTCCCCCTAGCACTTTGGCAAAGTCCAGACCGTTGAGGTCGGGCATCTGTATGTCCAGAAAGAGGAGGTCTACCGGCGTGGCCTGCAGGGTGTAGAGGGCCTCGACGGCACTGCCGTAGCTGCCGCAGTGCTCCAGGAAGGGGGTCTTGGCCACATACGACTCCAGGAGTTTTACGGCCAACGGCTCGTCATCAATAATGGCGCAGGATATTTTCATGGGAAACGAATTAGTGGATGTCTATCTGTGAGTAGTAGGTGTCGCCGTCGACGCCGTAGTGCCAGGTGTAGCGTCCCGGATAACTGTAGTCCAGACGGCGCTGCACCTGCGTCAGGCCGATGCCGCCGGGACTCTTGTCGCCGGCCGCCTTGGGGAAGTTGCTGTTGCGGCAGCAGAAGTGGAGACCGTCGTCGTCGACCTGCAGGGCGATATGGATGAAACTGGGCTGCGTGGGGCTCACTCCGTGCTTGAAGGCATTCTCCACCAGTGAGATGAAGATGAGGGGGGCCACCGGGCGGTCGTCGTCGGGCGGCAGGTTCATCTGTACGTCGATTTTTACGTTGTCCGTGAGACGGATGCGCATCAGTTCGATATAGGTGTGCAGAAACTCCACCTCCTTGCGCAAGCTCACCTGCGGGGCCTGGTTCTCATAGAGCACATAGCGCAACAGGCGGCTCAAGCGGCTGATGGCCTGCTGGGCCTGATCGGCGTCGAAGGCGGTGAGCGCGTAGATGTTGTTGAGCGTGTTGAGCAGGAAGTGGGGGTTGATTTGGTTCTTGAGGTTCATGAGCTCCGCCTCGCTGCGTCCCAGCTCGGCCTGCTGACGCGCCACCTCGGCCTTGCGCCACTGCACACTGAGCTTCACCACCGTGGCCAGGAATACCAGAAAGGCCAGCGAGAGGAAGTTGCGCAGCACAAACATGGCTTGGAAAAACCAGTGGTGGTCGTCGACATTCGGCCGACGGTGGGGGCGCGAGCCCATCTCCGGCTCTATCGGCGGCAGCAATGTTACGTAGTAGTCGCGGCTCAGCATGAGTACGACGATGAGCAGGATGTTGTAGAGGGCAAAGTGGCCGTAGCGCTTATTGTGGAGCACATAGCGCGGGATGAAATAGAAATAGTTGAGATAAAAGACGGCACACGATGACAAGGGGAAGTATAACCGCTGGAAATAGCGGCCCCAGTCGATCTCCTCGCCGCCGCGCACAAAGATGAGCGGCGACACGAAGATGTAGGCCCAGAAGCAGATGTGGATGGTTATCTCCACGTTGTATTCCAATCTTCCTTTCTTATCCATAGACTTGTATTTTCACAAAATCCCCCCGTTTTCAACAAAGCAAAACCCCCTCTCCCTCTTCTCCGCCATGGGGGGCGGAAGAATAGGAAGAGGGGATATCTTGCGGGGGAGGTATCTGATTACTCGTAGCGCAGGGCCTCGATGGGGTCGAGCTCGGCGGCCTTCTTGGCGGGATACCACCCGAAGAAGATACCGGTGGCGCTACATACGGCAAAGCTCAGGAGTACGCTCCACGGCTGGATGAGGACGGGCCAGTGGGCAAAGGTCTTGATGCCCCAGGCGGCACCGACACCACAGAGGATGCCGAGGATACCGCCGGCGACACTGAGCAGGACGGCCTCGATGAGAAACTGGCTCAGGATGTCGACGCCGCGGGCGCCGACCGACATGCGGAGGCCGATCTCCTTGGTGCGCTCGGTGACGGAGACGTACATGATATTCATGATGCCGATACCGCCGACGACGAGCGAGATACAGGCCACGACGAGCAGCAGGATGGTCATCGTGTCGCTGGTGGAATTCATCATGGAGGCCATCTCTTCCTGCGAGCGGATACTGAAGTTGTCCTCGTCGCTGCCCTTGAGCTTATGGCTCTCGCGCAGCAGAGACGTGATCTCCTCAATGGCCTCGTCGGTCATGCCCTCGGTGATGGCGGAGCAGTTGATGCCCTGCAGGTAGGTCACCGAGAGGATGCGCTTCATCACCGTGGTGTAGGGCGCCAGGACGAGGTCGTCCTGGTCCATACCGAAGGAGTTGTAGCCCTTCGACTTGAGGACACCGACGATGCGGAAGGGGATGGTGCCGAAGCGGATGACATGGCCCACGGGGTCTTCGCCGTTGGTGAAGAGGTTGTCGGCCACCGTCTTACCGATGACACACACCTTGGCGCTGCTGCGCACATCATCGTCGGAGAACATCTCGCCGTCTTCCACCTTGAGCTGGCGGATTTCGAGGTAGTCGGGCGAAATGCCGTAGAGCGAAGACGGCGTGTTGTTGTTGCCGTTGACAAACTGGCCGGAACTGCTCACCGAGGGACTGATATACGACACATGGGGAGCATTCTCCTTGATCAGCTCGTAGTCTTTGAGTTTGAGGGTCTGCATGTCGCTGGCGTCCTGACGGGCACCGCCGGGACCTTTGTCCTGCCCCGGACGAATCATAATCATGTTGGAACCCATCTCCGAGATGTTCTTCTGGATACTCTGCTTGGAGCCCTGGCCAATGGCCAACATGGCGATGACGGAGGCCACACCGATGATGATACCGAGCATGGTGAGGAACGAGCGCAGCTTGTTGGCGGCGATGGCCCTCATGGCGACCTTGAAAAGGTTGGATATATGCATACTGAAAGTTCTTTAGGAGGAAGGCCTTACTCGTCCTGCGGGATGGGGAGGGCGGCGAGGGCCTCGGCGGCGGAACGGATGTTGTCGTTGTGGGTGTCTTCCTTGATTTGTCCGTCGCGCAGCACGATGTTGCGGCTGCTATACTGCGCCAACTCGGGGTTGTGGGTCACGAAGATGATGGTGCGCCCGGCGCGGTGGAGCTGCTGAAAAAGGACGAGGATTTCAAACGAGGTGCGCGTGTCGAGGTTACCCGTGGCCTCGTCGGCGAGGACGACGGCGGGGTCGTTGACGAGGGCGCGGGCAATGGCCACACGCTGCATCTGACCGCCGGACATCTGGTTGGACTTGTGATAGAGACGGTTGCCCAGACCCACCATCTCCAGGGCCTTGATGCTGCGCTCGCGACGCTCGCGGGCACCAACGGCGGCGTTATACATCAGGGGGAGCTCCACGTTCTCTACTGCCGTCGTCTTGGCCAGCAAGTTGTAGTTCTGAAAGACAAAACCAATCTTGCGGTTGCGGAGCACGGCGCGCTCGTAACGCTTCATCGTCCTGACGGGAACACCGTCGAGGATGTATTCACCGCTCGTCGGGGTGTCGAGACACCCCAGCTGATTGAGGAGCGTCGACTTACCGGAACCGGAGGTGCCCATAATGGTCACGAACTCGCCCTCATAAATCTTGAAGGAGACGCCGCGAAGGGCATGAACCACTTCGTCGCCCACCAGAAAGTTGCGCTTGACGTCCTGCAACTCGATGACGACCTTACGCGAGTCGGTGTGTTGTGATTGTTCGGTCATAATAGATATTTATCGCTGGCGACCGGCGGATGCCCGTTGTCGACATCCGCCGCTCACCTTTCTTCGTAGGATGATTTACTTGGAGCTGCCGGAGCTGCTGCCGGAAGAACTCGTACTGCTGCTGCTGGAGCTCGTACTCGTGCTCTTGCTGTTGCTACTCTTGCGGGGGCTGGGAGCGAAGGGGCTCTGCTCACTGTCGGAGTCGCTCGTCGTCTCGTCTTCCTCCGTGGCGGCGGCAGCACCGGTGATGACGGAGGCGCCTTCCTTGATGCCGCTGAGAATCTGGGTGCGCGTACCGTTGGTGATGCCCGTCTGTACGGCATAGGCCTTCAGCGTATTGCCTTCCTTCACCCACACCTTGTGCGTTCCCTGGCAGTCAACAATCTTCTCTCCAGGGTTGAGGATGTCCTTGGTCGGCGTGAAGCGAAGGGCCTTGGCGGGCACGCTCAGCACGTCGTTGCGCTCCAAGGTGTAGATGGTCACGTTGGCCGTGAGACCGGGCTTCAGCTTGAGGTCTTTATTGGGGGCGGAGATAACCACCTCGTAGGTCACCACGTTGCTCTCGGTGGTGGCTTCCTGGCGTACCTGCGTCACCGTACCCTCGAAGGTCTCGTCGGAATAGGCGTCGACGGTGAACGTCACGCGCTGGCCTTCGCTCACCTCGCCGATGTCGGCTTCGTCGATGTCGGCAATCACGCGCATATCCGTCAGGTCTTGAGCAATGGTAAACAGGGTCGGCGTACTGTAGCTGGCGGCCACCGTCTGTCCTTCTTCCACCGACTTGCTGAGGATGATGCCGTCGATAGGCGAGGTGATGATGGCGTAGCTGAGGTTGGTCTGCGCCTTGGCCACGGCCTCCTGGCGCATGGCATAGGTGCTCTCGGCCTGCTGCAGAGACAGCTTGGCGGCGTCATACTCGTTGGCGCTGATGAGTCCCTTGTCGTAGAGGGCCTTGAGACGGTTGTAGTTGGTCTTCTGATAGTCCAGGTCGCTCTTGGCACCGGCCAGGTTGCTCTTGGCGCTATTCAGTTCGCTCGTCAGGTTGGTCTTGTCGAGCTCGGCGATAATCTGGCCTTTCTTGACTACCGAGTTGTAGTCTACATAAATCTTGCTGATGATACCACTCACCTGAGTACCCACTTCTACCTTCGTGACAGGTTCGATGGTACCGGTAGCCGTCACGCTGTTGCCGATAGTGGCTTTCTCCACCTTGGCGGTTTCGAAGGTGATGGTCTGTTCTTTCTTGCTTCCGCCGAGGAAGAGGAGCGCGGCAACAACCAGCACAACCACGACGGCGAGGACGATAAAGAGTTTCTTCTTCTTTTTCATATAGGTGCTTTTATACTTTTTCTGTTATAGGGAGATGGTGCCGTTGGAGTAGAAGTCGAGGAGCGTGCGATTGAGGACGGCGGTATACTTGTCCTGCAACAGGCTCTGCTCGGCGGTGAGGAGGTTCTTGCGGCTGCTCAGCAGGTCGGCGATGTTCTTCAAGCCCAGACGGAACTGCTCCTGAAGGAGGTCGTAGCTGGCCTGCATGCTGGCCACATTGTCCTTGGCGGCGATATACTTCGCGCGGTTGTTGGTAGCCTGCAGCCAGTAGTTCTCCATCGTGGTGTAGAGGTTGTCCTGAGCGTCGATGAGGTCGAGACTGCTCGTCACCTCCTGCACCTGTGCCTTCTCCACGGCGCTCTTCGTCTGACGATTGTCATAGATGGGAATGGCCACCGACACGCCGAGGTTGGCATTGAAGTTGGTCTTCATCTGGTTGAAGAAATTGTTCTGCCCGCCGGAGACGTGGCTGTCGCCCAAGCCGCCCGTCATGCTGACGCTGGGATAGTAGGCGGCACGTGCCGTCTTCGTGGCCAGACGACTCTGGTCGACGGCGAGCTGGCTGCTCTTGATTTCGGGACGGCTCTCGAGAGCGGCGGCATAGGCGTCGGCCTTGGCGGGGATGGCGGCGAGCACCTGCTCGTCGGTGACATCGACGTAGGCTATCTCGATGTCCTCGTCGTGCTCTATCTTGAGCAGCTGGCGCAGCTGCATCTTATAGCTGTCGATTTGCGTTTTGGCGTTGACCACGTCGTAGCGGCCGCTGCTCACCTGCGCTTGCAGCTGTGCCAGATCGGCCTGCGACATCTGCCCGTAGGCCAGCATCTGCTCGCCGCGGGCGCATACGATGGAGTCTTGCGAGAGCAACTTCTCGTTGACCTTGACAGCCTCCTGCATATAGAGGATTTGCACGTAGAGCTGAGTGATTTGCTCACTGATACTGTTGGCCTGCACCTCGGTGGCGAGCTCGGCCGACTGGATATTCATCTCGCTGCTCTGGATGTTGTAGCGCTTACGGCCGCCGTCCCATACCGTCCAGGAGGCATTGACGCCGTAGCTACCGCTCTCGGTGGCCTTGTTGGAGGCCGACGAGGCGATACCGCCGTTGACATAGTTGCCACCGGTCTCCTGGAAGGGACGATAGGTGAGCCCCTGCGCCACGCTGGCATTCAAGCTGGGCAGTAAGCCGGCGCGGGCCTGCTTGTTCTCGATATCGGCCGTCTGCTCGGCGGCGCGGGTCTTCTGCAGCTGGATGTTGTGGGCAATCGCATAGTCTATGCAATCCTTGAGCGTCCACACGTCGTCGGTAGCGGCAGCGGCATTGCCAACGACGGTGGCGAGCAAGGCATAGGTCCAAAAGTTCTTATTCATGCTATACTTTTTCTGTAATTTCTTTGCAAAGGTACACGTTCTTATAGATATGGAAATACAAAATACATTTCTTATCTGTTTTCTGTCGACCAATTCCCCATTTTCATCGGCAGAAAGGGTTTTCCGCAAAGGCGGCCTTCCGGATGTCGGCTATCTGCGAAAAATATTATACCTTTGTCACGTCAAAGACGTGGCGTGACAACTATTTGGCGGTGCGCCGCGCTCCTTTTCATCTCCCCACAACATCCACCTCAACGTTCCCTTTCCGTCATGAAGAAAGCACCTCTCGCGCTCCTGTGGCGCCCGGCCCTGGCGGCCTTCTGCTTCTCGCTGCTGGCACTCCCTGCGGCAGCTGATATCAACCCCAAACCGTTTGTCATCCCCGAGCTCCAAAACTGGAGCGGCGCCGAAGGGGCTTTCGTGCCCTCCGGCCGCCTTGTCTATAAAGGCGGGAAGGCGGCACAGCGGGTGGCCGAACTGTTGGCCAAGGACTATGCCGCCCTCACCGGGCAGACACTGACCGTCGTCAGCGGTACGGCGCGCCAAGGCGACATCGCCCTGGTGATGAGTAAGGCGACGGGCCTTGGCGACGAGGGTTACCGTCTCGACATCGCCGACGCGGCCACCATCACCGCCCCCACGGAGCGCGGCCTCACCTGGGGAACGCGTACCCTCCTGCAGCTCACCGAGCAGCACAGCGACCGGCAATTGCCCAAAGGAAGTACCACCGACGTCCCCGCCTATGCCCTGCGCGGCTTCATGATGGACTGCGGACGCAAGTTTATCCCCATGGATTATCTGCGCAGCTTGGTCAAGACGATGTCGTACTACAAGATGAATACCCTCCAGGTACACCTTAACGACAACGGCTTCCCCAAATATTTCGGCAACGACTGGAACAAGACGCAGGCCGCCTTCCGTCTGGAGAGCACCACCTATCCCGGGCTGACGGCCACCGACGGCTCCTACACCAAGCAGGAGTTTATCGACTTGCAGAAGCTCGGCGAAGAGTATGGCGTGGAGATTATCCCCGAAATCGACGTGCCGGCGCACTCGCTGGCCTTCACCCACTACAAACCGGAGATTGCTTCGCAAGACTACGGTATGGACCACCTCGACCTCTTCAAGACGGAGACCTACGACTTTGTCGACGGCCTCTTCAAGGAGTATCTTGAAGGTAAGAACCCCGTGTTCCGCGGAAAGCGCGTGCACATCGGCACCGACGAGTACTCCAACGCCAAGAAGGACGTGGTGGAGAAATTCCGCGCCTTCACCGACCACTACATCCGCTATGTGGAGAAATACGGCAAGCAGGCCGTCGTCTGGGGAGCCCTGACGCACGCCAACGGCGATACGCCCGTCAAGTCCAAGAACGTACTGATGAATTGCTGGTATAACGGCTACGCCCAGCCGCGCGACATGAAGCAGCAGGGCTACCAGCTGGTGAGCATCCCCGACGGACTGGTGTATATCGTGCCGGCGGCAGGCTACTACTACGACTACCTCAACTGTCAATACCTATATAATAATTGGACACCGGCCACCATCGGCGGCGAGCACTTCGACGAAGGTGACCCCGCCATCGAGGGCGGTATGTTTGCCGTATGGAATGACCACGTCGGCAACGGCATCTCCACGAAAGACGTCCACGACCGCGTGATGCCGGCCCTCCAGACGCTGGCCGTGAAGTGCTGGACGGCGAGCCACACCGCGCTGCCCTACGCCACCTTCGACAGCTTGCGCCACACGCTGAGCGAGGCACCGGGCGTCAACGAGGCAGGACGCATCGGAAAAGACATCGAGGTGGCGGAAGTTACCCCCGGCCAGCAGCTCGACGTCGAAGAGGTGGGCTACAACTACCGCGTGACCTTCACCCTCCACGGTGCCGCCGAAGAGAAAGGCACCGCCCTCTTCACCTCCAAGAATGCCGTGTTCTACCTCGCCGACCCGCAAGAGGGCAAACTGGGCTTCTCGCGCGACGGATACCTCAACATGTTCAACTACCGCATCCCCACCGACCGCGACGTGACTATCACCATCGAGGGTGACCACCGCATGACGCGCCTGACGGTCGACGGACAACGCATCCAGGAACTGGCACCGCAGACGCTCTATGTGGTCAACGACAGTGACCAACCGCACCACAGCTTCGGCAGCGAGGGTGCATGGACGCCCACCGTCTACGCCCCCAAAGACCAGATATACTACCAGAGCACGCTGGTGTTCCCCCTGCGCCGGGCCGGAAACTTCAAGAGCCGCGTGACGTCGCTGCACGTTCATCAGGACGCCCGCTAAATCCCCACAGGCGCCGCCTCGCCCTCCCCGACGAAGCGGCGCCTTCCTTATTAGTAATAGGTATGCTATGAACTATACCCTTTCCCTCCGTCTCCCTCGGATGCACTTCTACGCCTACCACGGCGTGCTCCCTCAGGAACGCGTCGTCGGCGGCCGCTATACCGTCAGTATGGAACTCACGGTCTCCGATACGTCGGCGGCTGTCATGGCCGACCGCTTGGAGGGCACCGTCAACTATGCCGAGGTGTACCAACTGACGCGCGAGGTGATGGCCACGCCGTCGGCCCTCCTCGAGCACGTGGCGGGGCGGCTGCTGCACGCTCTCTTTGCCCGCTACCCCCGCGTGACGGCAGCCACCGTCACCGTCGGTAAGGACACCCCCCCGATGGGGGCCGACAGCGACGGCGCCGCCGTCACACTGGCCGCCGACAATCCCTTTTCCACGCCCCCCAAGGCCCTTCTTCTCGACTTCGACGGCACATTGGCCGACACCTCGGCGGGCATCGTCGCCACCATGGAGGCCACCTTCGAGCGCCTGTCATGGGCGCGCCCCGCGGCGGAGGCCGTCTGCGCCACCATCGGTCTGCCGCTCTACGACGCCATCGCCCGCCTGGCGCGCGACATCACCACCGACCGCGGCGCCATCGAGGAGGCCGTCGCCACCTATCGCGACCTCTTTGAGAACAGTGCACCGCCCGTCGTCACCGCCTTCCCCGGCGTCGTCGACACGCTGCGCCGCGCCGCCGACAGCGGCCTTCTTCTGGGCATCGCCACCAGTCGCGGCCACGCCTCCGTAGAGCATCTGTGCCGACAGATAGGTATCGCCCCCTACATCCATGCTTATGTCGCCGAGGACGACACGCAGCACAAAAAACCGCACCCCGAGGCGGTCGTCCGCCTGCTCGAACGCTTCGGGCTGCGCCCCGCCGAAGCCCTCGTTGTAGGCGACACCACCTACGACATCCGCATGGGCCTTGCTGCCGGTTGTCCCACCTGCGGCGTGACCTACGGTAACCACTCCGCGCTACAGCTGCGCGCCGCCGGCGCCGATCGCTTGGTCGACACCTTCTCCGCGGTGCTTCCCGATGAAAAGGAGCGCTTTACGGCGGATACTTTATCTTAATTTGCAGTTTTTGGAACACGTCTTTCAGAAATAATGCGTATTTTTGCCGCAGTTTAAGGCACGCCCGTGCCTTCCCACACAAGAACGAACAGACTTCTCCACTGAAGCAAAGAGACAAACACACATTTTATTTACACGACACCGCTTGCCGTCGCCCTACACTGTGGGTGAGAAATGCGCAAGAGGGTCACAAACACATCTTTCTTTATGAAAAAAACATTTACGCTTATAACGGGTTCCCTGTTGCTGGGCCTCAGCGCGCAAGCACAGCAGCTTCCCAACAATGACTTTGAGAGTCAGACGCCGTGGTCGTCGGATGAGAACTACACGACGGTCGATGATTGGAGCGCTTTCAACAACTCTTCGTACACCACCCAAGGGTTGGCCAGCAAAGATGTCGACTATACCGGCGATGAGAGTAAGAAGAGCGTAAAACTGACCAATAAATATATCGGGGTAAAGATTCTTTGGACATCCATCGGCTCCAACTCTCCCGGTTACCTCACCACCGGACAGGATTGGACGTATATCACGACAAAAGTTGCTAGCTGTGACGGCGGTACTCATGGCGGCATCGCTTTCACCGCGCGCCCCGACTCCATCTCCGCCTACATCAAGCGCACCCACGGCACGGAGAAACCGGAAGAGGAAGCTCGCCTCGTGGCCTACTCCTGGCGCGGCACGACAACCAGTGCATCTATTGGCGGTACTGATTATACCAACCTCGACCGCAACATCATCGGCCGCGTAGCACCGGCCTCTACGAGCGAAGACTTCTCTCTCGTGGCCGCCACCGACTACGCCATCACCGGCGACTACGAAGACTGGACACGTCTGGCCGTAGCTCTCGACTATAAGACCGATGAGACGCCGGAGATGTTTAACGTCATCTTCTCCTCCAGCAACTATTGGACGCGCGGCGATATCGGTGCCGAGAATACCTTGTCGGTAGATGCCGTCCGTCTCATCTACAACACGAAGCTGAAGAGCCTGAGCATCGGCGGTGAGGCTGTTGCCGACTTCGACCAGGATACCTATAGCTATACCGTCTCCGGTAAGAGCCTCGACGCCGCTATCGACGCCGCTGCCTTCGGTAAGGACGCCACCATCAGTGTGACGACGGAGGGCAACGTGAAGACCATCACGGTGACCGACGAGAACGCCGCCGAGAAGGTGCACACCTACACCATCACCTATACCGATATCCCCGTCAGCTACACCTTGCCGACGACGGCTCCCACGGCGACCTATGGCGATGCCACCGTATCTCTCGGCGTAACGTCGACGAGTCCCGCCGATTTCTCCTATGACTTCTCCAACACGGGTGTGGTTGAGCTGCGCGACGGCCAGCTGGCCGTTGTCGGTGCCGGAACGGTAGATATCACCGTATCGCAGGCCGCCAGCGCCCCCTATGCCGCCGGTAGCGCCGCTGCCGTTACCGTCACCGTAGCCAAGGCCGACCTGACCGTCACTGCCAACAGCTACACCATCCACGCCGACGACGAGTTGCCCGCCTTCGAGGTGAGCTACGACGGCTTTGTCAACGACGAGGAGGCTGACGCCGTCTTCGGCGAGACGCTGCCCACCGCCGGTATCGGCGCCACCGACGCGCTCACCGTGGGTGAATATCCCATCACCGTGACGCTTCCCGCTACGGCGCCCGCCAATTATAACGTGACCGCTGTCGACGGTGTGCTCACCGTCACCGTGGCCACCGGTATCGGACTGCTCACGCAGGGCACTGTCGCCATCAGCTACAGTAACGGTAGCATCCACCTTCCCGCCGCCGGTGCCTATACGGTATACACCGCTGCCGGTCAGCGCATTGCCGCCGGTGAGGGTTCCACCATTGCTCTCCCCGTCGGCAAGGACAACGTATATATCGTCAAGACCGCTCAGGGCACCTTCCGCATCGTTGCTCAGTAAGCCCCGTCGCGATAAATCTCATCAAAGCGCCCCGTCTCACATCGTTCGTGAGGCGGGGCGCTTTGATGTGTTCATTAGGGGGGCGACGCTATGTTGTGAACGTCGTCGGTGGATGTCTTACTGATAGGCCTGCTCATGGACGCCGGCTACGGCACGCCCGCTGGGGTCGTTGACGCCTTGGAAGGAGGCATCCCATGCCAGGGCCTCGGCCGAGGAGCACGCCACGCTGGGGACGCTGGGCACCGTACGCGCGGCACTGTCGCTGGGGAAGTACTCCTCGAAGATGCTGCGGTAGTAGTACTCCTCCTTGTTCATTGGCGTATGGATGGGGAAGCGCTCGGCGGCATGCGCCATCTGCTCGTCGGTGACAGCGGCGGCCGTTACCGCCTTGAGGGTGTCTATCCAGCTGTATCCCACGCCGTCGCTAAACTGCTCCTTCTGTCGCCAGGCGACATCTTCGGGCAGCAGGTCGGCGAAGGCTTCGCGGACGATGCGCTTCTCGATGGTCGTACCGGGGCACATCTTGTCGGCAGGGTTGACGCGCATGGCCACATCGAGGAATTCCTTGTCGAGGAAGGGCACACGCCCCTCCACGCCCCAGGCGCTGAGCGACTTGTTGGCACGCAGGCAGTCGTAGAGATGGAGCTTGGAGAGCTTGCGCACCGTTTCCTCGTGGAAGGCCTGTGCCGAGGGTGCTTTGTGGAAATACAGGTAACCGCCGAACACCTCATCGGCGCCCTCACCGCTGAGCACCATCTTGATGCCCATGGACTTGATGACACGCGCCAGGAGATACATCGGCGTGGAGGCACGCACGGTGGTGACGTCGTAGGTTTCGATGTAGTAGATGACGTCGCGCACGGCGTCGAGTCCTTCCTGAATGGTATAGTTGATTTCGTGGTGCACCGTACCGATGTGCTCGGCCACCTCGCGCGCCTTCACCAAGTCGGGGGCCCCTTTGAGCCCTACGGCAAACGAGTGGAGTTGTGGCCACCATGCCGCCTGTTGGTTGTCGGTCTCTACACGCTTGGCGGCATATTTCTTGGCCACGGCAGAGATGACGGAGCTGTCCAAGCCGCCGGAGAGCAATACGCCATAGGGCACGTCGCTCATCAGCTGTCGGCGGACGGCGTCCTCGAGGGCGGCGCCCACTTCGGCGGAGGTGACGTGATTGTCTTTGACGGCGTTGTAGTCCTGCCAATCGCGGTGGTACCACTGCTTCATCACGCCCTCGCTGCCCACATAGTAGTGGCCGGGGAGGAAGGTCTCATAGCTGTCGCAGAAGCCTTCGAGCGCCTTCAGTTCGCTGGCGCAGTAGATGCGCCCCTCCGCGTCGCGCCCGATGTAGAGAGGAATGACGCCGATGGGGTCGCGGGCAATCAGGAAGTCGTCCTTCTCCTCGTCGTAGAGGGCGAAGGCAAAGATACCGTTGAGGCGCTCCAGGAAATGAATGCCGTATTTGCGATAGAGCGCCAGCACCACCTCGCAGTCCGAGCCCGTCTGAAACTCATAGTCGGCGGCCAATTCCTCGCGCAACTGTCGGTGGTTGTAAATCTCGCCGTTGACGGCGAGTACCTGTCGGCGGTCGGGGGCAAAGAGGGGCTGTCCGCCGCTCTTGGGGTCGACGATGGAGAGGCGCTCATGGCACAAGATGGCCGAGCGTCCGCAGTAGATGCCGCTCCAGTCCGGTCCGCGATGACGTATCTTCTTACTCATGGCTAATGCCTTGTCGCGCAGTTCCGGCGTCTGCGTAGGGATGCGAAAGATGGCTGCAATTCCACACATATATAATCGTAGTTTTTGGTTTCACGTAGGCCCACGGCGTGAGCCCTTACTTTGTCTCTTGTGTAATACGTCAGGTGTATGAAAGAAATCGCCTTTGTCTTACAGCGTGCAAAGTTATAAAATAAATATTTTACAAAACGTAAGTTTTCTTACTTATTTTCTTTCTTTTTGCAAGATTCTTGAGAAAAATACGACGGGTGGTGTTTGTCGCCCTCCTCCCGCCGTCCCTCCGGGAGGGGACAGCGCCTCCCATCCCTTCTTTTCCCGCGAATGGTATCGGCGGGAAAGGAGTCGAAAGTCCGACGGCCGCCATCGGACAGTGCCGCGTCGACCGCCCCGTTTGCGAAGCGTCCGTTTTTCATGGCGTCCGTCAAAAAAAGCCGGTCGGAAGTGCTTCAGACGGAAAGAAAGTCGTAAATTCGCAACGTATTCTGCCCTGGCAGAATGCCCCGGTGCGGACAGCACCCACACCCTCACATTATCATTTAGTACATCTCCTATGGATATTACAGGAAAAATTATTGCAGCGCTCCCCGAGCGCTCCGGCACCTCCAACCGCACCGGCAACACGTGGAAATCGCAAGAGTTTGTCATTGAAACCCACGAGCAGTATCCCCGCAAGTGTGTCTTCACCGTCTTTGGCGAAGACCGCCTGAAAGAAATGAATATTCAGGTGGGTGCCGAGATGACCGTCTCCTTCGACATCGACGCTCACGAATACAACGGTCGCTGGTTTAACGACATTCGCGCGTGGAAGGCTGTCCCTGCCGCCGCTCTTGCCGCCGCCGTTCCCGGTGCCGTTCCCCCCGCCGCCGCCACTCCTGCCGCCGCGGCCTATGAGGGCATCCCCGCCCCCGCCGCCACTAACAGCGACAAAGAAGACGACCTGCCCTTCTAAGCCGCCGGTCGCCGAAGCATAGGGAGGCGGCGCCGCCTCTCACCGTTTTTCTCAAGGGGACTTTTCCGCTCCCCTTCTTCTCACAACCGATAGGGGCGATGGCTGTCACAATGGCGCCATCGCCCCTATCTCCTATCCCTTATCACCTTGAGATTTCTCATTAAAATCGTCCTCTTCTGCATAGCCCTCTTCGTGGTGACCTCTGTGGCCGCCGTCGTGCTCTACCGTTGGGTGCCCGTCAAGGCCACTCCCCTCATGTTTATCCGCAGTCTGGAGCATCCCACCGACGCTGCCTATACCGACTGGAAGCACCGCTGGGTGCCCTACGACAGCATATCGCCCTATATGGCGGTGGCCGTCATGGCCTCTGAAGACCAAAACTTCCGCCACCACAAGGGCTTCGACCTCAAGGCCATCGAGCAGGCGCGCCGGGAGTATGAGGAGGGCGGACGTCGCCGCGGCGCCAGCACCATCAGTCAGCAGACGGCCAAGAACGCCTTCTTGTGGCCCCGCTCGTCGTGGGTGCGCAAGGGGCTGGAGACCTATTTCACCGTCTTGATAGAGATGCTGTGGAGCAAGGAGCGCATCATGGAGGTCTATCTCAACAGCATCGAGATGGGCCCCGGCATTTACGGCGTTGAAGCTGTCGCCGAGGAGCACTTCCATACCACCGCCGCCGCTCTGAGCCGCAGCCGCTGTGCTCTCATCGCCGCCACCCTTCCCAATCCCATCCGCTTCAGTTCGAAGCAGCCCTCGGCCTACATCGTCAAGCGGCAGCACCGCATCATGCAAGAGATGCGACACATCGACTTTCTGAAAGAGGAGAAGAAGGAATAGGGCGAGAAGGGAGGTATCGGGGGATTTTGAAACGGAAGTGTGAAAAAAGTTTCGGAAAACTTGGCTCGTTCAAAAATAACCCGTATCTTTGCACCCGAATTCAAGCAGCAAGCTGAATTACGGTACCCTGACCGAGTGGCTAGGTAGCGGTCTGCAAAACCGTGTACAGCAGTTCGAATCTGCTGGGTACCTCGAAAAAGTCTCCGTCCTCTCCTACAGAGAAGGCGGAGACTTTTTGTTGTTGCCCGGCGCAGAAGGAGCCGCCGTGGCCCCCTCCGGAAAGTGTGCAAGGCGTTTCCGGAAACTTTCGAGTGCCTGTTTGCTGCTCTTCTCTACGACTCAGCCGCGTCGACGTCTGCCGCCCTTACGAGGGAGTGACGTCGACGCGGCTGAATGCGTCGGAGAGGGGGTGTCGGGGCCGTAGAGAGGTCGCCTTTGTGGGGGAGGAGGCACAGCAAGGCCCCGGGCGGTAGGGAGGGAAGCCCTTACAGGTCGAGGGTGAACTGCGACATTTGGCGCAGGTCGATGGTCCATAGGCGGCCGGCGAGGGTGGGGCCGTAGCCGCAGACAATCTTGATGACCTCGTGGGCCATGATGCTTCCGATGACTGCCGGCGTCATGCCTACCAAGCTACGGTCGGTGGGCGCGGGCGGCGCGGTGGGATAGAGGTCGCGGTAGTGGTGTGCCGGTGTGCCGAGGTTGAAGACGGTGGCCTGCCCCTGGAAACCGCTGACGGCGCCATAGACATAGGGGATGCCGTGTCGGCGCGCGGTGTCGTCGAGGAGATAGCGGGTGTCGTAGTTGTCGCAGCCGTCGACGATGATGTCGTAGCCCTCGGCCAGAGCGTCGGCGTTGTCGGCGGTGAAGCGGCAGGCGTGGCCCGTGATGTCGACGTGGTGATTCATCGCCGTGAGGCGTCGGATGGCGCAGTCTACTTTCGGCTGTCCCAGTTCGGCTTCGGTGTAGAGCACCTGGCGGTGAAGGTTGCTTTCCGACACTACGTCGTCGTCGACAAGGCCCAAGTGGCCGATGCCGGCACCGGTGAGGTAGGTGCTGATGGGGGAGCCCAAGCCGCCGACGCCGACGATGAGTACGCGGGCGCGGCGCAGCTTCTCCTGCCCTTCGCGTCCTATCTCGGGGAGGCCTGTTTGGCGGGAGTAACGTTCTGTGGATGTACTCATAGTGTAACTTCTTGAGGGGTGTTGTGCATGGCTACATGGTCGAAGTCGGCATCCCAGTCCTTCCATACCGGTTCGCGTCCTACGGCGCGGAGGGCGTTGGCCACTTCCGTGGCGGTGCGCTCGTCGCTGACATGAAACTGTTCGAGGGCTTGGGGGTAGGTGAAGTATCCTCCGGGCTCCGTCTTGCTCTCCGCCGACATGGTGGTGACGCCGAGGGTGGCCATATGGTCGCGGATGTCGGCGGGCTCACGGGTGGAGTAGGATATATCGACGTCGTGGTCGAAGATGCGCATGGCGAAGGTGACCTGTGCCAGTTCGCGGTCGCTCATGGTGCAGTTGGGCTGGAAACCGCCGTTCTCGGAGGGACGCATACGGGGGAAGTTGACGCTGTATTTGGTGCGCCAGTAGTGGCGTTGCAGGTAACGAAGATGGAGGGCCATCAGGGTGATGTCGGTGCGCCATTCTTTCTCCAGTCCGATGAGGACACCCATGCCGATGCTGTGGACACCGGCTTTTCCCATGCGGTCGAAGGCGTTGACGCGCCACTCAAACTTCGACTTCATGCCTCGCGGGTGGTAGATGTTGTAGTTGGTCTTGTGATAGGTCTCTTGGAAACAGATGACGCCGTTCATCCCGTGCTGTCGCAGGAGGGCATACTCCTCTGTGGCAAGGGGCATCACCTCAATCTTGAGGTTGGAGAAATAAGGCTTGGCCAAGTCGAGGGAGCGGGCGATATAGGGGACGCCGGCTTTGGCGGGGTTCTCGCCGGTGACGATGAGCAAGTTCTCGAAGGGGGCGAGGCGCTTGATGGCCTTATATTCGTTGACGATCTCTTCCTCGGTGAGGATGGTGCGCTTCATCTTGTTGGCGATGTGGAAGCCGCAGTAGACGCACGAGTTGGTGCACGAGTTGGTGATGTAGAGGGGGATGAACATCGACATGGTGCGTCCGAAGCGCTTCTCGGTGTAGTAGCGGCTCAGGCGTGCCATGGTCTCCAGATAAGGTGTGGCGGCGGGCGATATCATCGCCATGAAGTCGTCGAGGTCGCAGCGGCGGTGGGGGGTGAGGGCGCGGCGCACGTCGGCCTCCGTCTTCGACTGTATGCGGCGTGTCAGTTCGTCCCAGTCGTATCGTTCTAATTCTTCAGAAAACATGGGGACGTCGTTTTAGTTGAGGAAGGCGGTGAGCGGTGAACTGGCTTCGGCCTGCAGGGAAGGGCAAGGCGTGGGGAGTCCGGCTTCATAGGCGGCGCGGCCGGCTTCGATGGCCTGCTTGAAGGCAGCGGCCATGGCAACGGGGTTGCCGGCGACGGCAACGGCGGTATTGACGAGACAGGCGTCGGCGCCCATCTCCATGGCTTCGGCGGCATGGCTCGGTGCTCCAATACCGGCATCGACGACAACGGGGACGGCAGCCTGTTCGATGATAATCTGCAGGAAGTCGCGCGTACGCAGTCCCATATTGGTACCGATGGGGGCGCCCAGCGGCATGACGGCGGCGGCGCCGGCCTCTTCGAGGCGTTTGCAGAGTGTGGGGTCGGCCTGGCAGTAGGGCAGCACCTTAAATCCCATCTTGGCCAGCGCTTCTGTGGCGCGCAGCGTCTCGATGGAGTCGGGGAGGAGGTAGCGCGGGTCGGGGTGTATCTCCAGTTTGAGCCACTCCGTGCCGAAGGCCTCGCGGGCCATCTGTGCGGCAAAGACGGCCTCGTCGGCATCGCGCACGCCGCTGGTGTTGGGCAGCAGCTGGAGGCCCGGACGCTTCACGTGGTCGAGGAGATCATCGTGCGACTCGGTGAGCTCTACGCGCTTCATGGCGACGGTGACCATCTCGGTGCCGGAGGCCGTGATGGCTTCCGACATGACGGTGTTGGAGTGGAATTTTCCTGTTCCCAGGAAGAGGCGCGAATGGAATTCGTGCCCGGCAATGATGAGTGTGGACATAGCAGATAGGGGGCGGCCCCGGGAAGGGCGCACCCGTTAAAAGATGAGGGGTGGTTCTGTCGACGGATGGGGGCGCCCCTCCGATGGGGGTGCCTATCTTGTCGGGGGAGAAGGCGCCTGCGTGTACGACGGCTTACCGCGTGACGGGCGTCTCCTCCCGAGGACTACCCTATAATATAGGTGGAGGAAAAGACGCTTGTTATCCGCCGCAGGCGGCTTTGATAACTACGATGTTGAGACCTTCGCTGAGGGCATAGCTGTCCCATTCGGTGCGCGGCACCATGCGGTTGTTGACGCCGACGGCGATACCGTTGGCGGGGAGTTGCAGTCCCTCGATCAGTTCGGCGAGGGTGCTGGCGGATGTTTCCGTAGACTGATTGTTGACGTTTACTTTCATTGTGAAAAGTATAGAAGGTGAGCCTCTTGGAGAGGACGAAAAGACGAGGAAAGTAAACAAAGGAGGGCGGCGTCGCGGCGACGCCCGATGCGTGAGGAGTACACAATCCCTACGGCAGCATTGTCTGCGTCAGGTCAGAGGGTATCATCTCAGCCCCGGCGATGGATTACGCCTGTGGGCACCCCTTTGTCTTACTTCCGGGTGGAGTGTATGAAAATGAGCACTGTCTCATGATGAGTGCTCCACTCTTCTGCAAAATTACTGCAAGGGGAGGTAATGTCCAAGAGATTGTCTCGTTTTTTCGCAATAGGGGGCTGCATTTTTTTTTGAAAAAAAATAGAGTATACGGCACGAGAAGTTGAAAAATCTTGACACGCGAAAGTGGCCGAAAAAAGCCGATTTGCGCCCCTTTCCGCCTCAGTCTTCCCACGCGAGACGCCTAAAAGACGAATTTTTCTCCAACTTTTTTTTATAGGTTAAGAGAATATGCTGCTATTTTTACGTTTGTTTACTCAAAGTCCCCTATTTGTTCTTCATTTCTTGAGGAAAAACGGGGCGCTTGGTCGCCTCGGAATGTGCTTCGAATGTTAAATATTTGAAGGGATAGGGCCGACCTTGGCGCCTGGGCGATGCGTTGAAACAAGTCCCGGATTCGTTGAAACAAGTCCGGGACTTGTTGGATTTCCTCCCGGACTTGTGGCGCCGCGCGGCGGCCCCGCGTTTTTCGTGCTTTTGACAGTATATGTCAAAAACGGCCTCATTTTAACACTTCCTATGGCCCCGTCGTGGCGCTGCTCGGGCGCAGGGACGGGGGCGGTTGGAAAAAACGCATTCTCGCGGCCTTCGCACACATTTTGACACCCCCTCTCGCTTCACGATAAGCGCCGAAAAGGGCGCCGCCACGACCGTCGGGGCGGAGACGGAAAGGAGCATGGCGGTGGGGAGAGAGGCGCGAGTGGTGAGGAGGCGCGGGCAGCGGGGATAAAAAGAGCGTGGGCGCACCGCGATGATGGTGCACCCACGCTATAGGGAGAATCGGCAGCGAGGCCGCCGAGGATGGGGTTGGCTTATTGCAGCTGAACCGTAGCGCGACGGTTGTAGGAGGACGGCGTGAGGCTGTCAACACCACCCTTAGCTTCTACAACGATGTTGTCGCGGCTGACACCCATGTTGACGAGTTCGTCGACAACGGCCTGAGCACGCTTCTCGGAGAGGGTCTGGTTGAACGTGCTGCTTCCCGTCTGGTTGTCGGCATAGCCGGTGACGAGGATCTTCTTGTTGTTGGCCTTAGCATATTCAGCTACTTCCTTCACGTTGACGAGGTCCTTGCGGCTGGCAATCTTGGAGGAACCGATGTTGAAGAAGACGGACTGCGTCGTGGCAACGAGTTCGCTGCTCTTCTCAACCACCTTCTCCGTCTTCTGGTTGGCGAGGAGGTCGCGGAGACGGGCGTTCTCATCCTGCTGGTCCTTCAAGGAAGCGTTGAGGGCATCCATCTGCTCCTTGTTCTGGGCGATGAGGGCATCTACATCGGGCACCTTGTCCCAAGTGCACTTGCCGAGGTTGTAGGTAACGCCTACGTTAATGCCGACAAACTTGTCCCAGTGGCGGCTGGTGAACTTGGCATACTTGCTCCAGGGATCATTGGAAGCCTTGTCGACGCTACCCTCGGTGGCCGTAGCATAGAGGTCGGCAAAAATCTGGAAGTGCTTGCTGACGCGGAAGTTGTTGAGCAAACCGGCGTTGTAGCTGATGTCGTAGTTGCAACCGCCCGTGCTCATGTTGCGGAAGACGCCGAGACCTACGTAGGGGATGAGGTTCCACACGCGCTTCTCGTTGTAGCCGAAGAGGAGGTTGGAAAGGTTAAACATCACGTCTTCGTGGATGTTCCAGTAGGTGTAGCTGGGGTGGCTCGTGCGGGTGTTCACCTGCTTGGCCCATACGCCCTGGAACTTGGTGCGGAGACCGATGCCGGGGGTGAACCACTTGCCGACAGCTGCGCTGAAGCCGAAGCTACCGCGGTCTACGCTGAACGGGTTCTTGTTGCAGTTGTTCTCCTGAGAGGTATAAGCAGCGTTGAAGTCAACACCGGCAGATACAAACCAGTTTGCCCAGAAGGAGTTGGTGGCAACACTGTACTTCTTCGTGGGGACATCCGTCGTGGTCTGCGCCATCAAGCTCGTAGCCGACAGGCACAGAACAGCCATTGTGGTAAAGAATTTCTTCATAAAGAGAAAAGTTTAGTTATTGTTGTGTCTTCAGTATGTTTAGTTTTTTGTCGGAACACAGGGAAGGCGTCGCGCATTCCTTGTGCTCAAAAATTTTTGCAAAGATACGGAAAAACAAACAGAATGTCGTTGCCGTTAGGCTCTTTATGGTAAAATAAAGCTAAAAGACGCGCGGAAACAGACCTTTTGATAACTGCGGTTTTAAAAAAAGAAGATAAAAAGGTCGCGGGATCCCGGAAAAAGCGGGCGGGCGGGATGAAAAAGGGGATATCCTTTCTTATAGGGAGTGAGGACTTTCGGTGGCGGTGGGTCTCTCTCCCGATAAGGCGTCCCATTGTCGGCATCCCCCGTTAGCGTATCCGCAGACGTTCGCCCACCTGCAGCGTATGGTCGGGCTGGAGGTGGTTGACCTTGGTGAGCGTTTGGAGGCGCATGCCGTAGCGTTGCGAGATGCTGTGTAGCGACTCGCCGACGCCGACGGTGTGGTAGTGCTTGCGCAGCTGTCGGGCGGCCTTGCTCCGCTTCTTCTGCAGATAGACAATGTCGCCCTGCTCGAGCGATGCCTTCTTGGGCACCTCGTTATACTTGCGCAGGCGGCGCTCGCTGATGCCCGCCCAGCGGGCGATGGTGGCGTAGGTGTCGCCGCTGTGGGCTACGACATAGTAGGCGTCGTTGCAGCGGTAGACGCGGCGGTCGTTGCTCAGCGTATTGCGGTCGGCCGCGCGCTCGTTGCTGACATGGTCGGCCAGCCCCTCGCGCGACATCTTGTCGTAGCGTTGCAGGTCGTAGCGCTCGATGAGGGAGATAAGCAGGTCGGCATAGCGCGGGTTGGTGGCATAGCCGGCTTGCTTGAGGCCACGGGCCCAGCCGCGGTAGTCGTCGCGCTCCAAAGAGAACAAAGAGGCATAACGCTGGCCGCGCGCCAGAAAGCGCGAGTGGTCTTCATACGACTCTGCCGCATTTCGGTAGACGCGAAACTTCTCATTCCGCGCATCGTCGTCGCGCAGGATATAGGGCCCCGTCCAGGTGCCTCCCACCTTGATGCCGAAGTGGTTGTTGGCACGGGTGGCCAGCTCGCTCTGGCCGGCACGGCTCTCCAGCAGCCCCTGCGCCAGGGTGATGCTCGCCGGTACGCCATATTTATACATCTGCTCGATGGCCATATGGCGGTATTGGCGGATGTAGCTCTCGTAGGCATTGTTCGACTGAGCATGACTGCTGCCGACCATCAAGAGGGCGACGAGAAGGGTCAGTAACGAACGGGTATAGAGAAGAAGGCGTGACATGAGGAGACGGGGGATTAGAGGGGGTTGATGACGCGGTCGCCGAGTACTTGCGAAAAGTGGCGCTCAATCTCGCTGAGCTCCATATAGCGGCGCATGATGTCCTCGCAGCGGGCCTTGTCGTGCTGTATCTCGGGGCTGGCCAGTTGGTGCAGTAACGATTGCATCTCGCTGCGGATGTAGCTGTTCTTGAAGTCGTGGAGCAGGCGGGGGATGAGTTCGCCCAGTCGCTCCTCGTCGGGAACGAAGTTGGCCTGCTGGCTCCGACAGAGCACATATTTATCCGTCCCCAGACGGGCGGCCAGCTGACTGATTTCGGCGTTGGGGTGCCCCATGAAGTAGGTCACGGTGTCGCTGCTGTCGGGCGACGTATTCGCCTCGTCCCATCGACAGACCTCTGTGAGGATTTGTTGGTGGAGGGGGCTGCGCAGCTGTAAGCCGTCGGCCTCCAAGTCTTCCGCCACATAGCGTGCCACACTGGTGGTGACGCTCTCTCCGTCGTCGGACGTCTCGACAGCGATGCGGTGCCCGCCGTAACGGATGATGGCGGCGATGAGCAGTTCCTCCTCGCGGCTGCCCGGTGTGGCGGGGACGTTGAGGACGTCGGAGGGCGTCGGCGGCGTTTCCGGCGTGGGCGTCGCCGCCTTCGATGTCGGCGTATTTCCGCCGTTGCGGCGTTCGCGGAGGCGCTTGGCCACCTGTCCGGCTACGAGGGCTTCACTGAGGTCGAGCTGTCGGGCACATTCCGCCACATACGTCTGTCGTACAATCTCATTGGGGATGACGGAGATGCTGTTGACGACGTCTTCGATGAGTCCGGCGCGCTTGAGCGGGTCATTGCCGACGTCGGCCAACAGGAGGCGGGTCTTGAAGCGGATGAAGTCTACCTGATGCTCCTCGATATAGGCGCGGTATTCCGTCGCGGTATGCTTGCGGGCGAAGCTGTCGGGATCGTCGCCGTCGGGGAGCAGCAGCACCTTGATATTGAGGCCCTCGGAGAGCAGCATGTCGATGCCGCGGATGCTGGCGTGGATACCGGCGTTGTCGCCGTCGTAGAGGATGGTGATGTTATTGGTGAAGCGATGGAGCAGGCGGATCTGTCCCTCCGTGAGGGAGGTGCCGCTGGAGGCCACCACGTTCTCTATGCCGCTCTGGTGCATGGAGATGACGTCGGTATACCCTTCTACCAGATAGCAGCAATTCTCCTTGACGATGGCGTGCTTGGCCAGATAGAGACCGTAGAGCTCGTGGCTCTTGCTGTAGATTTCCGATTCCGGAGAGTTGACATATTTTGCCACCTTCTTCTCCGTGGTGAGGATGCGCCCGCCGAAGGCCACCGCCATGCCCGATACGGTGTGCACGGGGAAGATGACGCGCCCGTGGAAGCGGTCGAACAAGTGCCCGTCGTCGGTGCGGTAGCACAGTCCCGTCTTCTCGAGGAGATCGGCGCGGTAGCCGCGGCTCTGGGCCGCCTTGGGAAGGGCTTCGCGATCCTCGAGCGAGAAGCCCAGGTGGAACTTGCGGATGATGTCGTCGCGGAATCCGCGTTGGCGCAGGTAGGACATACCCAGGGCTACGCCGTCGACATGGTTGTGGAGCTGGTCTTCAAAATACTTCTGTGCCCACTCGTTGAGAACAAACATGCTCTCGCGCAGCGAGGAGGCTTCTTTCTCCTCCGCCGTCTGCTCCTTCTCTTTCACCTCGATGCCGTATTTCCGGCCCAGCCATTTCAGGGCCTCGGGATAGGTCATCTGCTCGTGTTCCATGATGAAGTGAACCACATTGCCGCCTTTCCCGCAAGAGAAGCACTTGCAGAGGCCTTTGGCGGGCGACACCACGAAACTGGGCGTCTTCTCGTCGTGGAAGGGACACAGCCCCTTGTAGTTGACGCCGGCCTTGCGCAACGTCACAAACTCCTTGACGACGTCGACAATGTCGGCCGCTTCCATGATGCGGTCTATGGTAGCTCTTTCTATCATGAGCGGAATGAGTGGGGGAGGAGAACGATTTCTTTAGTGAGGGGGCGAAACGGGTATTCCGGCGATGGAAACAATCGTTCCGGCTGTCGTGACAACGGGCCTTCCGACAAGAACGAGCGTCCTACTTATCGTATAGGTGTCTTGACGGACGAGCGCCCGCCACCCTGCCGGGTGGAATGCTTAGAAGACGAAGCGCAGGAGGTCGTTGAAGATGGCGTAGGCCATCAACAGCAGCAGTAGGGTCATACCCACCATCTGTGCTCGCTCGAGGAACTTGTCGCCGGGCTTGCGGCGCGTGATGATTTCTACAAGGAGGAACAGCACGTGGCCGCCGTCGAGGGCGGGGATGGGGAGGATGTTGACGAAGGCCAGCATCAGGGATATGAAGGCGGTGAGCTCCCAGAAGCGGTACCAGTCCCACTGCGCGGGGAAGAGACTGCCGATGGTGCCGAAGCTGCCGATACTCTTGGCGCCGTCGGCCGTGAATACATATTTCAAGTCGTCAACATAGCCGCACAGTACGTTCCAGCCGTGACGGACGCCGGCGGGAAAACTCTCGAAGAAGCCATATTCGCGGGTCACGGTGGCGTAGTCGGCGAAGGGGAGGTGCTTATAGATGCCGATGGTGCCGTCCTCTTTGATGCGGAGGGCTACGGTGTCTACCGTATTGGTGGCGGCGTGAGACACGACCATGGTCAGTTGGCGCAGGCTGTCGACCTTGGCGGCGTTCCCCTCTTCCTGATAGGCGGCGATGCTCTGCTGGCGGTCGTTCATATAGAGGTCGAAATCGTTCCAGGTGGTCATGGCCGTCTCGCCCATGGCCAGCAGGCGGTCACCGCCGTGGATGCCGGCTTGTGCCGCGGGGCCGCCGGCGCTGACAGAGTCGATGAGGCCCGGGGCCAGCGGGAGCATGAAGGGCGGCTCGTCCCGGAGCATATCGAGCAGGCTGAGGTCGCCGGGGAGGGCAAAGGTGACTTCACGGCCCTGACGCAAGACGGTGATGCGGCGGGCCTCGGAGATGTCGCGGTAGACATTGCCCATGTCGAAGCGGTCAAAGGTCTTCTCGTCGGTGCGGAGGGGAATGTCGCCGTCACGGAAGCCCAACGTTTGGGCGGCGGCGCTGTACTTAAAGCCGTGTTCTATGTGGCGGATAGGGGTGTAGGTGTCGCCGCGGGCAAAGAGTATCATGGCGTAGATGAAGAGGGCCAACAGAAAGTTGACCAGTACGCCGCCCACCATGATGAGGAGGCGCTGCCAGGCCGGTTTGGCACGGAATTCCCACGGCTGTTCCGGCTGCTTCATCTGTTCTGTATCCATCGACTCGTCAATCATGCCGGCTATCTTGACATAGCCGCCCAGAGGGAGCCATCCGATGTGGTAGTCGGTGCCGCGCCAGCTGAAGAGCTTCCAGCTTTTCCAGGGGTCGAAGAAGAGGCAGAACTTCTCCACCTTTACTTTGAAGAGTTTGGCAAAAAAGAAATGCCCGCCTTCGTGCATGAGGATGAGGAGCGCGAAGCAGAGCAATAGTTGGAGGGTTTTTATGAGAAATGTTTCCATTGGGAGGAACGGGGGGAATAATAGGTATGTACGGAGGGGATGAATATATCAGGCGATGGCGTGATGACGAAGCGCCTCAGTGGCCAGTCGGCGCGCTTCCGCATCGGTGGCCAGATAAACGTCGAGGTCGGGGCGTGCCTCAAAGGTGGCTTGCTGCATCGTCGCTTGGATGACGTCGGCCACCGCTGTGAAGGCGATGGTGCCCTGTCGGAAGGCCAAGTTGGCCACTTCGTTGGCCGCGTTGAGGATACACGGCATATTGCCGCCGCGGGCGGTGGCATCGTAGGCCAGTTGCAGGCAGGGGAAGCGCTCGAGGTCGGGGCGCTCGAAGTGAAGCCCTTGGAGGGCGAAGAGATCGAGGCGCGGGCCGTCGAGCGACAGGCGCTGCGGATAGCTGAAAGCATATTGGATGGGGAGGCGCATGTCCGGACAGCCCAGCTGGGCTTTGACGGCGCCGTCGCGGAATTGCACGGCCGAGTGGACCACGCTCTCGGGATGCACCAATATTTCGATGTCTGACGGGGCGACGCCGAAGAGCCACTTGGCTTCTATCATCTCGAAGCCTTTGTTCATCATAGTGGCGGAGTCGATGGTAATCTTGGCTCCCATGGCCCAGTTGGGATGGTGCAGTGCTTGGGCGCAGGTGACGGTGGTGAGGGCGTCGGCCGTATAGGTGCGGAAGGGGCCTCCCGAGGCGGTGAGCAGCAGACGCTCGACGGCGTTGTTGCCTTCGCCGGCAAGGCATTGGAAGATGGCGGAGTGCTCGCTGTCGACGGGGAGGATGGCGGCGTGGTGGTCGAGGGCACAGCGTGTGACGAGTTCGCCCGCCACCACCAGCGTCTCCTTGTTGGCCAGTGCGATGGCTTTGCGGGCCTTGAGGGCATGGAGCGTGGGCTGCAGGCCGGCGAAGCCCACCATGGCGGTTAGCACCATGTCGACGGCATCGCTCTCCACCACCTGGCAGAGGGCTTCGCTGCCGGCGTATACCTTGATGGGCAGGTCGGCGAGGGCGTCGCTCACCGTGTCATAGAGTGTCTCGTTGGCGATAACCACCGTGTCGGGATGGAACTCGCGGGCTTGGCGGATGAGGAGGTCGGCGTTGTTGCCGGCGGTGAGTATGCGTGCTTCAAACTGTTGCGGATGCCGGCGTATCACGTCGAGGGCTTGTGTGCCTATCGAACCGGTGGACCCCAGCAGTGCGATATTTCTTTTCTTCATCGTCTAAGTGTTGAGGAGGAGGAGTCCCTCGGGGAGCGACAGACTGAGGCGGCGCTCGGTGAGGGAGTAGTCGGTCACGAAGTCGTCGTGAAGGGGCACAATGACTTCTTCGCCGTGGGGCGTGCGAAGATAGAGCAGGACGTTCTGCGAACTGTCGTCGACGTTTTCCACCGTACCTATGACGGTGCCTTTGTCGTCGGTCACCGTGAATCCCGTGAAAGCCTTCAGCGAGCGCAGTTCGTTCTCGTCTTCGTCGTCGGGGAGGGCCGCCAGAGGGTAGTAGACACTGTGCCCCACGAGATGGCGGGCGGCGTTCTCGTCGTCCACGTCTTCTATCTTGAAGATGGCGGTGTCGTCGTTCTTGAAGCGGTATTCCTCCCAGAAGTAGGGCACGAGGATGCCGTCCATGTCGAGCACGATATATTCGGCGTCGCCACGGTCGAAGGCGTCGTCGGTGAAGAGAATTTCCACTTCGCCGCGCAGGCCGCGCCCTTTGCTGACTTTTCCTATATAAAAAACTTCTTCCCGTCGTATCATGACTCGCGTGTGATTTTTGCTCCCAGCAGGCGCAGGCGTTCTTCAATATTCTCGTATCCGCGGTCTATCTGTTCCACATTCTCTATGCGGCTGGTGCCGTCGGCACTCATGGCGGCGATGAGGAGGGCGATGCCGGCGCGGATGTCGGGGCTCACCATGCGGCAGGCGCGCAACCGGATGTCGTTGTTGTGACCGACGACGACGGCGCGGTGGGGGTCGCAGAGGATAATCTGTGCCCCCATGTCGATGAGCTTGTCAACGAAGAAAAGGCGGCTCTCAAACATCTTTTGATGGAAGAGCACGGAGCCTTTCGACTGGGTGGCCACGACGATAAGGATGCTCAGGAGGTCGGGGGTGAGGCCGGGCCAGGGGGCATCCGACAGTGTCATGAAGGAACCGTCGATGAAGCTCTCTATCTCGTAGTGCTCCTGACGGGGAATATATAGGTCGTCGCCGCGACGCTCTATCCGGACGCCGAGGCGGCGGAAGGTGTCGGGGATGAGGCCCAGGTTGCGATAAGATACGTTCTTGATGGTCAGTCCGTCGCCCACCATGGCCGCCATGCCGATGAAGCTGCCCACTTCAATCATGTCGGGCAGGATGGCGTGAGTAGCCCCATGAAGGCCTTCTACGCCGACGATGGTCAGCAGGTTGGAGGCAATGCCGCTGATGCGGGCGCCCATGGCGTTGAGCAGGTGGCACAGCTGTTGGATGTAGGGCTCACATGCTGCGTTGTAGATGGTCGTCGTGCCGGCGGCCATGACGGCGGCCATGATGATGTTGGCCGTACCGGTGACGGAGGCCTCGTCGAGCAGCATATAGTCGCCCTGCAGCCCCTGCGGCGCTACGATTTCGAAGGTGTCGCGGCCCTCGTTGTGGCGGAAGGTCGCTCCGAGGCGTTGGAGACCCAGAAAATGCGTGTCGAGGCGGCGGCGCCCTATCTTGTCGCCGCCGGGCTTGGCGATGACGGCGCGCCCGAAGCGGGTCGTCAGTGGCCCGATGAGCAAGACGCTGCC
The DNA here is from genome assembly GCA_964640535.1 of uncultured Prevotellamassilia sp. Taxonomy (GTDB): domain Bacteria; phylum Bacteroidota; class Bacteroidia; order Bacteroidales; family Bacteroidaceae; genus Alloprevotella. The sequence continues at coordinate 113,096 of CAZXFS010000001.1, forward strand.
GCGCAGACGGGAACAGCGCGTCAGGAATTCCTCACTCTCCAGATAGGCTAAGTTGACATGTGCGGCGCAGAAGGTGATGTCGCCTTTTCCGTGGCGCGTCACCGCGACGCCCATGTCCTCCAGCAGGCGGATGAGGTGGTTGACGTCGGAGATGTCGGGGATGTTGCTGATGCGTACCTCGTCAGGGGTGAGCAGGGTGGCGCAGATCACTTGGAGCGCCTCGTTCTTGGCTCCCTGTGGCGTTATCTCTCCACTGACGCGGTGCCCGCCTTCTATGATAAATGATGCCATGAAGCGTGGGTATTAGCGGCGTTGACGGCGGTTGTTGTAACGGGGAGCGGTGTGGCGGCGCGGGCGATTCTCGTAGCCTTCCAGTTGTGCCACCACCTCTTCGGTGCGGACGAAGCCCTCGGTATATTCCTCCAGGTCGCGTCCCACCTTGTCGTTGTCGATGCCGCCGCCCTTCCATTCTTCGAGGTAGAGCTTCATGCGCAGTGCTATCTGCAGGATGAGCTGTCCGCGCTCGGGGCTTTGCAGCGGCAGGTCACGGAGCTGACAGATGGCCTGCTCTACCAGGTGACCGTAGTGGCGGTAGTGAATGCGGTGGCCGGGGTACGACAGCTTGTGGGGATGGTTGTCCTTGTTGCGAACCTCCAGCTGGCACGGGTAGTCTACGTCCAGTTGATAGTTGGACATATAGGCCAGATGGTTCCACAGCGTCTTCTGGTGCTCCTGGGAGGCGCACAGCTGCGGGTTGAGCAAGCCCATGATGCTGATGATGTGCTCGGCATAGGCTTGGCGGGCGCGGCGGTCGGCAATGTGTTGCGCCTGTGCCACCATCTGTAAGACGTTGCGCCCGTATTGTGGTAACTTGAGGGGCTCCTCGCTGGTGTTATATTGCATGATGGAATGTTTAAAGGGTGGAAGAAAGGAGACCTTAGAGCAGCGACTTCGGCTTTCCGGCCACAAACGATTTGAGGTAGAACGGTTCGAAATAAGCCACGTCTTGCGTCTGTCCCAGGGCCAAGGCGCGTTCGGCCAACGGCATCATGTGGCGGGCCAGAGGCACCTGTCCGGTGATGAAGTGGGCGTTGGGGTGGCGGATGACGTCGGCACATTTCTCGGCGCCGTCGCCAAAGAAATAGACGGGGTGGGCGTCCAACTGTTCCTGCCAGGAGTGCTCGTCGACGATGACGGCATCGACGGGACATACCTCGCGGAGGGCGCGGTCGTAGACGGCGGCATATACTTCCATGCGGCGAGCGTCAATCATCGGGCACAGCAGGGCGTCGTCGGCTATCTCGTCGTGGAAGAGCAGTATCGGGGTGCACAGCACCTGGAGCGTCGGTACCGCTATGAGGGATAGACTGCGGCCGTAGCACAGGCCCTTAGCCGTCGACACGCCGATGCGCAGGCCGGTATACGACCCCGGTCCTTGGCTGACGGCTACGGCGTCGAGGGGGATGGCATGGCTGTCGGCAAACGACACCGCCTCTTCTACGAAGGTGGCGAGGACGGAGGCGTGGTGGGGGCCGTCGAGGTCTTCTTGCTCAAAGAGGCATACGCCCTCCTGACTTAACGCCACGGAGCAGGCACGCCCGGATGTTTCTATATGAAGGATACAGGACATTTCTGAGTAATGGGGGGTAGAGGATAAATGCTTTGCCAACTATGTGGTCTTTCTGACTGCAAAGTTAATGCAAACGAGTGTCATGCAAAAGCAAACGGGTTCGTTTTTTATGACAGACAACGAAAAGTGGGATGCCGTGAGAAGGTAGGCGCCGCCGATGGCGCGGAAGCTGCGGCGGGGGACTTCTTTTCCGTGCTTATCGTGAAGCGACACCCCCTCAAAAAACGTGCGCGAAGGCCGCGAGAATCGAAAAAAAACACCGCTCCCGTCCCCGCCTCCGAGCGCGCCACGCATGAGGCCCTCCGGAGTGTTAAAAAAGTGCCGTTTTTGACAGATACTGTCACAAGGCTCGGCCGAACGGCCCCGCCGCGCGGCGCAACAAGTCCGGGAGAAGTCTCAACAAGTCCCGGACTTGTTCCGCCGAGTCCGGGACTTGTGGCGCCGCGCCGTTTCCTCGCTTTCCTTTCCTCCGTTCTTTGCGGTTTTTAACTATTCGGGGGCTCCTCAGGGAGGTCGGAAGGCTCGCTTTTTTCTCAAAAACGAAGAAGAAAAGGCGGATTTTGTGTGAATAAACCTGAAAAATGGGGCGTGATTCCTTAAGTTCTCAAAATTTTACGTGAAGGAAGTCTTCTTTGGTTGGCATTTTGTAGAAAAAATGGAGCGCGAGGAACTGTTTTTCCGCTTTTCCAAGCGTTTTTGCGTGTCAATATTTTTCTGCAAAAAGCGGAGGCGTTCTTATTTTTTTCAAGAAAAATGCGAGGGGCGGATGCCTGACGCTTTTGCCGGGGGGAAGGGCATGGCGGTGTGTCATCTTCTCCTCACGGTAGGGGCGCGGTGGGAAAAAACGGCGGCGCGGGTGACGGCTACTCCTCGGCGGCGAGGAGGACCACTCGGGCGGTGCCGTCGGCGTCATACAGTCGGAGACGGTGGTGCTGCACCTCGTAGCTCCTGACGGCGGCGAGGGCTTCCAGCAGTTCCTGCTCTATCGCCATATCCCGGCAGAGCATACGGGTGGCGCCCAGATGGGGCATCTCCAGGCGCCCTTTCTCCAACAGTCGACGGTCGAGCGTCGCCATGAGGCGGTTGCAGCCGCCAAAGCCGGAGAGACGATTTCGGGAAAGGTCGAAGAGAAGGTAGGGCGTCTCGCCGTCGTCGGGGATACGGTCGGCGATGTCTCTGCCGTTGAGCGCAACGACGTTCCATCGTCCGTTGAGTGCGGCGGCCGACGAGTCGCTGCGGCGCAGGGTGAGGAGCGTGGTGCCGTCGGCGCCTTTGATGGTGGCGGTGCGGCGCGTGGTGGTGATGGCGTGTGCCCGGGAGAGGGCGGCGAGGAAGGCGCTCTCATAGCGGCTGTCGGGGCAGGCCATCATCGTGCAGGCCATCCCGCTGAAGTCCAGACGGCCGTCGGCATTGAGGCGCCCGCCGCTCAGGTGGTTGCAGCCGGTGAAGCCCCACGTGGTGGAGTCGTTAAAACCAAGGTAGGGCGTGTCGGCGCCGGGGGTGAGGGAGGTGTTTCCGATGGCAACAACGTCCCACTCGCGCCCATCGGTGCCGGTAAGGGTGGGGAGGTCGAAGGACGAGGTACAGCCGGTGAGGGCCGTGGCGAGGAGAAAGAGCAATGTGCGGTGCATAAGGGGGAAGAAAAGGGGCGCTATCATGTCGACGGCAGGTAGGTCGTCGCCCGCATGATAGCGCCCGGTGAAAGAGGACGGGCTCGGAGACTGTGGGGAGGGGAGATGGTGTGGCGATGCCCCGCTCTGTGTATCACGGAGGCTTCTCTGTCTGGTCAATAGGACTTTTCTGTCCTATCCATCAGGTGTCCCCTTTTCAGTCCTACCCTTAAAATTTATATCCGACGGTCAGCAGCGCTTGGTGACGGTTGAGGTCGAGGCCGACGGGCTGCAGCAGGTTGGCATCGTTGGTGTCACCGGGCACGTGGAAGGTATAGAGGTCGCCTTTCTGGCGCTGATACTGATAGGCTACGTCGGCATAGAAGTGGGTGCCGCGCAGGCCCAGGCCGGCGGTGAGACGATGGATATTCCCCAAGTTGACATAGTCGGTGTTGTCGGCGTAGTAGTACGACGAACTGTTGGTAAACAAGTTGAGGTAGGCGTCTTTCTGGAAGGGCGACGTCTCGTAGTTGTAGCCCACGCGCAGATAGGCGTTGCTCGACATGCGGAGCTCGGCGCCGAGGCGCAGGGTGCTCATGCTCTTGAGGTAACGCGAAGCTTCATTGTCGAGGTCGGGGTCGCGGAACGAGTTGTGCCATCCGCTGATGCCCTCGTTCCAGCGGTCGTTGTAGCCGTAGTCGGGATAGCGTACGCTGGTGCTACCGAAGTCGCGGTATTCATATTCTGCGTCCAGGGCCAGAATATTACCGACGGTGGTGGCCATACTGATATTAAACTTCCACGGAGTGCGTATCTTATAGTCGTTGTCGCCGGGGTTGATGGCGCGGTCGGAATAGGAAGCGATGACATTCCCTTGGTTGTCGGTGCTCTCAAACGGCGTGTTCATGTATAAGCGCTGCGACGATGTAAGGTCGTAGAAGGTGGGCGTGTGGATGGCAACGCCCACACGGAAGGGGGAGTCCTCGAAGGGGCGCAGGATAACGCCCAGCTTGACATCGATACCGGTGCCGCTGATGCTCTCTTCGTTGGTGGTGTAGTAGTCGGCCTGGTCGGTGATGTCGGCGGGATTGGCCAACGTTTCACTGTAGTCGGTGTAGCTGTGATAGTTCACGTTGTAGAGGCCAATGGTCATACCGGCATACACCTGGTCGTTCCAGTTCATCGAAAGGTTGAAGTCGTACTGCTGGATGCCGCCCCAGTTGGCGCGCTGGTAGTAGTAGCGCTGGGCCATGCCCGACACCGGCGTGTAACCGGTGACGTTGCCGTTGGCGTCGGTCGTCTTCTCGAGCAACTGGGTGTCGTAGGCGGCCAGTGTCAGCGGTGTCGTCCGTTCGCGGTCGTCGTCGTTGTCAAGGTCGAGGAAGCCGCCGCCCACATAACTCAGGTCGAGCAACTGAAGGCTCTGTGACAGACCGTTGAGCGTCCCGCGCCCGGTAAAATAGTTCTTGAAGTTGCGGCGCTTGTGGTAGTTGAAACCGAAGTTGACGAAGCGGAACTTGTCATTGCCGAGCTTGGCGGCATAGACAAAACCCATCTGGTCGAACGAGGCGTGTGTCTTGTCGCGATTGGCAAAGCTCTCTGCCGACGACTGTGTCTGGAGACTGCCCGTCATAGAGATGTCGCTGCGACGATACAAGCCGATGGCGGCCGGGTTGGTGCCTATCGTGGAGATGTCGGCGCCGAGGGCGCTCATGGCGCCGCCCATGCCGACAAAGCGGGCCGTTCCGTTAAGGTCTTCGCCGGAGAAGGTCTCCATCTTATAGATATCTTGGGCGGACAGCGGCAGGCCGGCCAACAGAAGTCCTGCCGTCAGGATTTTTCTTGTCTTCATGTGAAATGGTTTTAGGAATCGTCTTTTGTGGTGCAATATGCCCGTGTGGAAAGCATCAGTGCCCGATAGCTATCGGGCACTGAGCGAAATAAGAGTAGCTATGTGTTTTCTGATTAACGACGTCCGCCGAAGCTGCGACCGCCGCCGCCACCGCTGTGACCACCGCCGGAGGGGCCGCCAAAGCTGCGCCCGCCGCCCGAGGGCGAGGAGAAGGAGCGCGACGGCATAGAACTGTTGCTGTGGCTCTGCGTCGACGGCGTACTATAGCTGCGGCCGGAGCGCGACGTGTTGCTCTCGCTGCTGCGCGACGTGTTGCCGGTATAGCTGCGGCTGGGGCGATAGCTGCTGTTGCTGCCGTTGCCGACGCCGCTGTTGCGGCCGACGCCCATGCCGGAGGGGGTGTTGCGCGTGGAGCGGGCAGCCATATAGTTGCGGTTGCCGCTGTAGTCGCGGGAGGGGCGGAAGCTGTTTCTGCCACCGTCGCGGAAGGCCATGGCCGGGCGCATCTCGTGGTGCGGAGCGCGCCAGCCGCCCCAGGCGAAGTCGGCGCCCCATCCCCACCAGGCTCCGTGCCACCCGGCGCCATACCACCAGGGACTGTGCCAGTAGGCATAATGATGGAAGGGGCCTCCGTAGTAGAAAGGCCAGCCGCCCCAGCCATACCAACCGGTGTAATAGAACGGGTCATACCATGCCGTATACCAAGGGTCGTCCCAGTAATAATCCGTCAGGAGGGAGTAGTAAGGACTGCTGATATAGATGCCGGCACGCGGCGAGTGGAAGCGCACAATCAGGGAAGTGCAGGTGCCGTCGGCCACCTCATCGTCGGCGGCAAGGACGCCGTCACCGTAGCTCGTGGTGTCGACGTTATGACCGCGGCGGTTGTAGGCATCGACGTCCCAACTGCTGTTGCGGTTGTTGTCCGTCACAACGACGGTGCGGGGATTCTGAATGGTGACATAGCTGGAGCGGAGCGTCTCCGACGTATTCGCAGACGACGTCTCTACCTTCTTGGATTTGGATGGAACGAAATAGACATCATCATCTTGTGCCATCGCCGTTCCGCCGGCTGTGAGGGCTACTATCAGAAGGACTAAATACTTTTTCATCTTGTCTCAATTTATTGTGTGTCTAACTATTAGAACTGTCGGCGCCGCGGCGTGTGGGGAACGGGCGGACGCTGTATTTCCGATAGCTGTTGTGGGCAAAGGTACGGAAAACGAAAAACCCGACAAGCCGTCCGGAGTTTTTTTTCGTCCCTCCTCCGCTTTTTTTGAAAAAATTAAGGGAGAGGGCTCCCGGCCTGCTCATTTGGCTCCCCGCTGTGCTATTCTTTCCGGGTGAGGAAGGTGAAAATGGCTCCGGCGGCCTTGCGGCGCACCTCGGCATCGGTGATACTCTCAAAGGGGAAGCCCATGGCCACCACGCGGTAGTCGCTGCCGCCATAGGCGATGCCGGCGCTGCGCCCGTTGCCGTAGGCGAAAGCCGAGAAGGCGGTGGTGCCTGTGGGGATGAGGATGTCGGGCGACTGGAGGCAATAGCCCTCGGCGGAGGGCGTGCGGCGGAGGGGAAGGGAGAGGTTCAGGCCGTCGACGGTGGAGGTGGAGTCGGCGCGGTTGCTGCCGGCGCCGACATACTTCAGGAGGTCGCGGGTGAAGGCCTTCTCGTCGTCGCGCTGCATATCGCTGCCGATGAAGCTGCCGCTGACCAGCAGGCGCCCGCCACCGTGCAGATAGCCCGTCATCCATTGGCGGGTGGCGGCGTCGAAGGTCTTGGCGGCGACGAGGTCTTGCGGCGCCTCGCGTTGCAAGCCGCAGATGTAGTCGACGGCGTCGTAGTCGGCGGCGTTCACCTCGCCGCTGAGGAGGGCGTCGCGACTGCAGGAGGAATAGGCGTAGCCGTTGGCGGCGAGGGCGGCGCCGTGGAGACGCGGGTAGTCGAAACTATTGCCTGCAATGACGGTGCCCATCAGTTCGTGGCCGCAATACCCCAGGCCGTCGGGGCCCTCAACAGCGGCCGCCGAGGCGTCGAAGTTGAGCTGTGCGCCGGCATAGGCGGCGGTATTCAGATAGGGCACGCCGAGGTCTTCGTGGAGGTCGAAGCCGATGCTGTCGGCGGTGTGCACCTGTGCCGGTCCGCCGAGGCGGTCGAAACCGTTGACGATGAGGACGCGCGGGGCGGCGGAGGTGGTGCGGCGCAGCGAGAGCGTCTCGGAGGGGAAGCTCTCGCCGCCGCCGTTGACGGCGGTGACGCGGAAGCTATAGTTCTTGTCGGCGGCAATGGGAAGGGTCGTCTGCGTGCTCCGCACGTAGGTGCCGTTGTCGAAGTCCTCGTCGTCCACCCGCGTATAGACCACGTAGCCGGTGGGGCGGGCGCCGCCGGCGGTCAAGGTGTCGCTGACGGCTTGCCACGAGAGCCGGGCCTCGCCGTCTTTCGTCACGACGGCGGCAAAACGGCGTACGGGGAGAGGTTGTACCTTGTAGTCGCTGATGCCGTGCTGGTAGTTGACATATTGCAGGATACCTTTATAGATAGCCCGTGCCATGGAAAACTTGAAGCGCGGGTCGTGACCGTAGGACATATCGCGGAAGTTCTGGTGGGAGCACATCTCCAAAATGGCGGCGGGCACGGCGGGCTGGCGCGACTCACCGTAGTTGCGATCCCACAGTTCGCGTTGTGTCCACTGTGTGCGGTAGGCCTGCGAGAGGTCGGTCGTCACTGTCTGCATGACGGTGGCGATAAGGTCGGTCGCGGCGCGGCGCGAGAGCCCCGAGGGATATTGTGTGTTCCCCTCGCTGTCGGTGGTGGTGCAGATGCCCAGGGTGCCGTAGATGCTGCCGTCGCGTTGTACGCCGGCGTCGCTGTGTACCGCCAGGGCCAATTCGAAAGGCACGCCGCGGCCCGTCAGCGTCGGCATATAGGGGCTGCCGCCGCCAAGGGTGTTGACCAGTGCGGCGCGTGATCGGATGTCGCCGTTGTAGTCGTTGCTGCCATCGGCGGCGATGTGGAAGATACTGTCGGCGACGCCGCTCCAGAGAGCGTGGTAGTGGGCGCCTTCGAAGTAGCGCGGCAGCCCGCTGGTGCCCGTCGTCTCGCGCGCCAGCTGTCCCATGCCGCCGCCAAAGCGTACGGCGTCGGCCGTCACTACGCCGCGGCTGTCGCTCTGGCTGGTGAGGACCACGCGGCCGCCGGGATTCTCTCCCTCGTCGAAGTCGAAGGTGCCGAGGTATACCCAGGTGTTGCCGCCCATCTGCTGGTTGACGCTAAACTGGGTGCGGCCGCCTTTGTGATACACCATATAGCGGGCATCCGACACGCTGTTGGGCCGCGTCACATAGCTCACGTAGACGGCATAGCGCCCGGCGCGGGGCAGGCGCGGCGTCCAGGTGGCCGTGGCCGGGGGCGTGTGGCGCCCCGTGGCGTTGACCTGTCGTGCCGTCCCCAGGGTGAACACCTGTATGCTGTCGGTGAGAATGCCGGGATAGGGGGCAAAGCCGCCGGAGTCGCCGAGGGTGGTCCAGACGGCGTCGCTTCGGTCTACTTCAGCGTAGGTGCCTTGTCCCAAGGTGGCATCGTTGTCGACGAGGGCCTCTGCCGATTGCAGATCGCGCTCGCGTGCCGTGGCCACGATGGCGCCGGCGTTTTCCAGCATAGGAATCAGGAAGGGGGTGACGAAGGACGCGGTGAAGAGGTCTTCCGTTGTACAATATATATAAGGACGTTGCCAACGCCAGGCCCCGTCGCGGTAGTAGCGTCCGTGGCTGGCGTTGATCATCAGGTGGCGCCCGCTGAGTCCGTGGGCGATGGTGTAGGGCCGTGAGAGCGGCGTCACCCATGAGGCCCCGTCGTAGTCAATCTTCCCCCACAGTCGTTGTTCGTCTTTTGTGCGGCTGCGGAGGTGGTTGGGGATGAGTTCGTCGAGTGGTACGCCTTTGTGGGAGAGCAGGGTGAGGTGATACGTGTTGTAGGGCGTCGGCAGCCGTCGTCCCAGGTCGCGGTAGATGTCTGCCAGCCGCTCAGCAGTGAGGGGTTGCGAGGCGAAGGCCTCGTTGGTGAAGAGGTCGAGGGTGCGTGCCGTCTCGTTCAGGCGCATACTGTCGGCGCGCATGGTGCTGTGGGGGCGGTAGCCGCTGACGGCGTAGGAGGAAAAATAGTCGGCGATAGACTGCTGAAGGTCTTGTGCCGCGGCGGTGGTACTCCCCAGCAGGCCGGCGAGGAAAAGTAGATGCTTAAAAGTCATAAGGGGCTTGTCTGTTCAGGCGCCGACGTCTTCGAGGGCGAACTTCTCCGGATAGCGGGCGTGCTGCCCGTAGGTGCGATAGTAGTCCATGATACGTCGCATATCGGCCTCGACGTCGCCGGAGGGCGTCAGCGTCTGAGTGCAGATGACGGTCTTGTGGGCGTAGTCGATGGCGTAGAGCATGATGGGCAGCTGCGCCTTGAGGGCGATGAAGTAGAAGCCGCGCTTCCAGGTGGTGACGCGCGAACGTGTTCCCTCGGGCGTCACAGCAAGCTCGAAGCGGGCGCTCTCGGCGGCGTGTGCCGCCAGTTGGTCCGTGAGACTGGTATGGCGGCTGCGCTCCACGGCGATACCGCCCATGCGGCGGAAGAGGTTTCCCAGTGGCCAGAAGAACCACTCCTTTTTCATGAGGAAACCGGCGGTGCGGCCGATGGCATGGTAGTAGAGCTCGGCAATGAGAAAATCCCGGTTGCTGGTATGGGGGGCTACACAGATGATACATCTGTCGTGATGGGGAACCGTGACGTGCTCCTTCCATCCAAGGAGGCCGAAGAAGAGATGATGGCAGAGTTGTTGTAACATAAGGGTAACGTAGGGCTATCAAGGAAGGGGATGTGGGGGGGAAGGCGTCGCCGGCGGGCGGCGGCGTCCCCCGGGCGGCGCATGGTGAGCACCGTCCGGAAAAGAACAAGCCCCGGCGAACCTCGTCGGGGCTTGGTATGTGCAGCTTCGACAGCGGCTTTTAGGCGTTGACGATGCGGTCGCTCAAGTCGTTGACTTTTTCGGTGAATTCCTGACGGAGCTTCCGGAAGAATTCTACTTCTTTCCCTTTCTCTACATGGCTCAAGCGGGCCACATAGTCGTTGTGCAGTTGGAACACTTCGGTCATCAAGGGCTTAAACTTGTCGGTGCCGTCGGGGGTGCAGAGGCTCAGCGCCACGCAGTCGGCAAAGAGCTCGCCGGTAATCAGCTTGATGCTCTTCTTCAGTCTTTTGCGATTTGCCATAGGAGTAATGTGTTAGGGGTAGTTCCGGAGAGGAAACGCCTTGTCCGGAGGGAGGAAAGGCTCTCGGTTGCTTTTTGTCTCTCTGCGGCTGTCATCTCTCGATGCTGTCGGTTACGTAGTTGGCTACGCTCCCTCCGTCTCTGTCGATGCTTCCTCACAGACGACCTGAAAGTCAACACGGGCCCCTCTATAGAGCCGCCCTTAGAAAATGTCGTCCAAAGATAGCTATTTCTCGAGAAGTAGTCGTTATCCGACGAATTTTTTTTGTGCCTCGTCCTATTGCGGTATGACGATTTCCATCCCTTTGAGGATGGCCTTCTCGTTGAGGGGCAGCAGGTCGTGGTGGCGTTCGGGGAGTGTCTTTCGCAGGGCCTTCATCACACTGTCGAGTTCGACGATGGGGTGGAGGTGGAGGAGTCCGCCGAGGACGAACATATTAAAGCACTTCATCATTTTTAGTTCGGCCGCCGTCTCCATGGCGTTGATGTGGTAGGCGTTGATGTCGGTGCGCGTGGGGCGGTCGAGGATGCCGAAGCTGTCGTAGAGGATGTCGCCGCCGGCCTTTACCTTGGGTTGGAATTTGTCGAGCGACGGCTGGTTGAGGACGATGGCGGTGTCGTAGCGGCTGAGGATGGGCGACGAGATGGGCTCGTCGCTGACGATGACGGTCACATTGGCGGTGCCGCCGCGTTGCTCGGGGCCGTAGGCCGGCATCCAGGTGACTTCTTTCCCCTCCATCAGGGCGGCATAAGCCAATATCTTGCCCATGGAGAGGACGCCTTGTCCGCCGAAGCCGGATATAATGATTTCTTGTTTCATGCAGTAGGAGAATTTGTGAACCTCTCGTTAGGGCTTTGCCTCGATATCTTTCAGGTCGCCCAGATGGTAGGCGTCAAACATATGTTCCTCCATCCAGGCGTTGGCCTTGACGGGCGACATCTTCCATCCCGACGAACAAGTGCTGACAATCTCTACGAGGTTGGAGCCTTTGCCGGCCATGGAATATTCGAAGGCTTTGCGGATGGCGGCTTTGGCCTTGCGGATGGCGGCGACGTTGTGTACACTCTGGCGCGTGACATAGGCGGTGCCTTCGAGCTGTGCGGCTATTTCCGTCATCTTGAGGGGGAAACCGTGGAGGTCGGCCTGTCGGCCGTAGGGGCAGGTGGCGGTCTTCATTCCCATGAGGGTGGTGGGGGCCATCTGCCCGCCCGTCATGCCGTAGATGGCGTTGTTGATAAAGATGATGGTGATGTGGTCGCCGCGGTTGAGGGAGTGGATGGTCTCGGCGGTGCCGATGCAGGCCAGGTCGCCGTCGCCCTGATAGGTGAAGACGAGGCGGTCCGGCCATAGACGCTTGCAGGCACCGGCCAGTGCGGGGGCGCGTCCGTGGGCGGCTTCCTGCCAGTCGATGTCGATATATCGGTAGGCGAAGACGGCGCAGCCTACGGGGCTGATGCCGATGGTCTTTTCTTCCATGCCCATCTCGGCAATGATTTCTGCCACCAATTTGTGCACCACGCCGTGGGAGCATCCGGGGCAATAGTGCATGTCGACATTGTTCATCAGTGCCGGTTTCTCATACACCTTATTCTCGGGCCGGATGATGTCCTCACGTCGCAGGACGCCGTCGGTCGTTATAGTAGGGTCTGTCATGATTCTTATTTGTTTTGCGAGGTCGCGTTGTCGCCGTCGTCCGGCGTTGCCTCTTGTGATGCGCTCTCTGTAGTGTTGGTCGCCGTCGTGTCGAGGTGTCGACGCGGGGCGGGCTTCCATACTTTTGTCATACCGGGCATCCGCAGCAGGGTCTCTATCATCTTGACGAGGACGGCGGCGAGGCCCAGCAGGTAGAACCCGCGGGCGCCTCCTCCTGTTGTCCAGGAGACGGCGATGCCTATCATGGCGATGACGGCCATGAGGATAAACACTGTGTTGAGCGCATTGCGTATCAGGAAGAGACGCTGCGGGGCGCGGCGTTGCTGCTCGCGTTCGGGGTGACGCAGGCGCTCGAGGATGTCGTCGTGGGGGTCTTCTGTGGAATACATAGGTGAGAGCTTTTGGGGGAAGCCTTGGGAAGGGATAACGGAGGGGAGAGGGAGAGGCGGAAGGCGGGGGATGGTCGGGGTGGAGCGACGGCCGGAGAAAACGGCTGTCCGCCCTGACGGTCGCTCTTAGAACTTCTCCATCTCGGCCACTATCTCATCGGGGTCGGGGACGATGCCGCCGAGGCGCCCGAAGTGGTGTACGGGGCATTGCCCGTTGACGGCGGCGCGCACGTCGAACACCATTTGTCCGGCATTGATTTCCACGGTGAGGAAGCCCTTGACGTGGGGCGCCAGGGCTGCTATCTCGCGTGTGGGGAAGGGCCAGAGGGTGATGGGGCGGAAGAGTCCCACTCGCTTGCCGGCATGGCGGCAGGTCTCTACGGCTTTCTGGGAGATGCGGGCGGCGGAGCCGAAGGCCACGATGATATAGTCGGCATCGTCGCAGTGACTCATCTCGTAGCGCACCTCGCGCTCAGATATCTCGCGGTATTTCTCTTGGAGGTGCAGGTTCTTCCGCTCCATGACGGCCGGGTCGAGCTCGAGCGAGGTGATGATGTTGGGCTTGCGCTGTCGGAGTCCGTGGCCATTGGCGGCCCAGGGGCATTCCTCGGCAATCTCCGCCTCTGTGCGACGGGGCTTGAAGGGGGGCAGCACCACTTTTTCCATCATCTGCCCGATGACACCGTCGGCCAGGATGATGGCCGGGTTGCGGTAGCGGAAGGAGAGGGTGAAGGCCAGGTCGACAAAGTCGGCCATCTCCTGCACCGACGCCGGGGCGAGTACGATGACGTTGTAGTCGCCGTTGCCGCCGCCGCGGGTGGCCTGGTTGTAGTCACTTTGCGAAGGCTGTATGGTGCCCAGTCCGGGGCCGCCGCGCTGTACGTTGACGATGACGCCCGGCACTTCGGCGCCGGCCATATAACTGATGCCCTCCTGCATGAGGGCCACGCCGACACTCGACGACGACGTCATCACGCGTTTGCCGCTGCCGCCGCCGCCATAGATCATGTTGATGGCAGCCACTTCGCTCTCTGCCTGCAGTACCACCATGCCGGTGGTCTCCCAGGGCTTGAGCGCTGCCAGGGTCTCGAGTACTTCGCTCTGTGGGGTGATAGGGTAGCCGAAATAGCCGTCGCAGCCGCAGCGTATGGCAGCATGGGCGATGGCCTCGTTCCCTTTGAGAAGTTGTATTTCGTTGTTCATATTTCAGGTCGCCTCAAGGGCGGTTTGTTGGGCTGAAACCGCTCTCAGTCGATTTTCTTTTTGTAAACGGTGATGCAGGCATCGGGGCATACGATGGCACACGAGGCGCAGCCAATGCAACTATCGGCCACGTCGCGACAGAAGGTATAGCCGCGATGGTTGACCTCCTCGGTGGTCAGCGCCAGCGTATGTGTGGGACAGGCCACGACGCAGAGGCTGCATCCTTTACAGCGGTTCTCATCGACGATGATAGCGCCTTTAATCTTGCTCATTTAGGGTGGTTCTATTATTTGCCCGGTGCGAATGTTGCGGTTCTCTGTCGGGATACGTCGGTAGGGAGGAAGGGAGCATAGCAATCTACGCTGCCGACCGCCACGGGCAACGCGGGGCACAGAACGGCAACAAACGACTCGGGGTCGTTATTCTGAAATGGTGAAGGGCGGTCTGTGAATGAAACCACCCTCATATATTATATAGGTGTAGGTATCGTAGAAACGCGTACCGGTTTTTTGTCGGGGATAGGGGCGTCGCCGTGGGTGGGGCGAGTGGGGCGGCCATCAGGGATTATACAAATCCCGGTGGTAGAAGTTTTGTATGCGCTCCAGCAGTTGCCGCGCTTCCGCCGCCGGACTGTCGGGGTCTATGGCTTCCGCTTTCAAGTAGGCGTTCATGGCCTCGCGTCGTCGGCCCGCCTTGGCGTAGGCATTTCCGCAGAGGTAGTAGAGGGAGGCGTCGGGGGCGGTGTGGAGCGCCGCATCAGCCATGTGCAAGGCCTCTTCTATTCGGCCCTCGTTGATGGCCGTTTTGATGGGGTCATATAGACGGTGCATACGGTCTTCCTTTTTTGAGCTACGCAAAGTTAGCGCAATTTCCTATCCCTGCTGCCCGGCGCGCTCTAAAATGTACACCGGATAGGCTTTTTTATAAGAAAAATAATTCTGTATGCTTGTTATATATTTGATAATAACTACATTGTGTATCTTACTCAGAATGTTTCAACAGAAACGGTTGAATAGGCAACAATGTGCAAAGTATCGCTTTTTTTGCACAAAGTTTCCTGCTGTGTGTGTTTGCGAGGCGATCGGGACGGTGCCGCGCCACCTCTTCTTGAAGAAAAATAGCGGGAAGGGGAAAAAAGAAGAGGGCGAGGGTGAAAGGGAGTGATAAATTTTTGACACGCAAAAAAGAATACTTTGGAGGGGAAATGGGAAAAAACGGCAGATTTTGTTAGGGATAATTAGTAGAAGATAATACTTATTTACTTGTAATTTTATAAAATACACGATTCGTGCCTCCGATTTCACTTTTATTTATACTAAATCCGCGAGGAAGTGCGCTTTCTTGTCGTCCATCGAAAATACCTGATTGTTAAGAATATTAAGAAACGGGACGAGAAAAACGGGGCCGCCGCAGCGGCGCAACAAGTCCGGGACGCGTAGGAACAAGTCCGGGACTTGTTGAAATTTCTCCCGGACTTGTTGCGCTGCGCGGCGGCCCCGTCGTTTCTGTGCGTTTGACAGTATATGTCAAAAACGACAGCTTTCTTAACACTTCTACGGCCTCGTGCGCGGCGCTCTCGGCAGCGGGACGGCGGGCGGTGGATTTTTTTCGATTCTCGCGGCCTTCGCACACATTTTGACACCCCCTCTCGCTTCACGATAAGCCCCGTTAAAACGGAGGACGAGGGCATGAGGGCGAGGAGAGATGCCGTTGGCGTCGTGCTGTGGCGAAGGGGGGAACAGCACTGCGGCGAAGAGGGACTGCGCGCCAAGGAGGGGGACGCCCTGCATCGGTGGTGCCGCCTCCTGCGGCGGTGAAAGGGCGGCGGGCGGCGGGGAGAGCCGGGGCGGTCGGTGCACTTCGTAAGAGGGGGAGAACTTCTCAAAACTTAAGGAATGTACGAGGAGGAGGAAGAGAGGCGTAGAAAAATGGGAGAGAGGTACGCACTCGTAAATATTTTTCACTAATTTTGTGGGGTGTGTACAAAAGTACGCCATGATTCACCCACCATATCTGTAAGTATCTTATCAGTAAGACTCATATGAAACAAATACTGAACGGCCGTATCCTCACTCCCGAGGGATGGCTCACCGATGGTTCCGTACTCGTTGACGGCAACAAGATTGTAGCAGTGCTCAACACCTCCCTCCCTCTGGTCGGTGTCGAGGTGATTGATGCCAAGGGCGCCGACGTCGTCCCCGGCGGCATTGAGCTCCATGTACATGGCGGCGGTGGCCGCGACTTTATGGAAGGCACCGAAGAGGCCTTCCGCGTAGCTGTCGACGCGCATCTGCAGCACGGCACGACGGCCATCTTCCCCACACTCTCGTCGTCGACGGTAGAGATGATAGAGAAGGCCATGGACACCTGTGACCGTCTGATGGAAGAGCCCGACAGCCCCATCATGGGTCTCCACCTCGAAGGCCCCTATTTCAACCCGGCACAGGCCGGCGCACAGATACCGGAATGGATCAAGGCGCCCGTGGCCGACGAATACCTGCCCCTGCTGAAGCGCTCCAAGAGCCTGAAGCGTTGGGATGAGGCTCCCGAACTCCCCGGTTCGGTAGACTTTGTCAAGGCCTGCCGCGAGCACGGCGTCCTCCCCGCCATCGCACATACGCGCGCCACCTACGACGACGTCCATGCCGCCAATGCCGCCGGCATGACCCACGCCACGCATTTCTATAACGCCATGCCCGTGGTCTATAAGAACCGCGAGTTTAAGACGGCAGGTACCGTGGAGAGCATCTTTGCCGAGGAGAATATGACCGTCGAGATGATTGCCGACGGCATCCACGTGCCCCCCGTCATGCTGCGCATGATCTATCAGATGAAGGGCACGGAGAAGACGGCGCTGATCACCGACGCCCTGGCCTGCACCGCCAGCAAGGACACCACCGCCTTCGACCCCCGCGTAATCATCGAGGACGGCGTGTGCAAGCTTGCCGACCGTTCCGCCCTCGCCGGCAGTATCGCCACCATGGACCGCTTGATTCGCACCTGCGTGCAGCAGGCCGGCATCCCTCTCGAGGACGCCTGCCGGATGGCCAGTGCCACGCCGGCACGTATCATGGGCATCTACGACCGTAAGGGCTCCCTCGAGAAGGGAAAGGATGCCGATATCATCCTGCTCAACGACAACCAGGAAATCCTCCTCGTCATGCAGATGGGACGCATCGTTCGCAACGAACTGTAAACGTCCCTCCTGCTGAGATAGAGAGACAGCACATAACGGCTATCAGACGTGCCGCAGCGGAGGCTTCCCGCCTTTCGTTGCGGCACGTTGTGTGACCGACAGCCCCGGAAGAGGAGGAACGCCGCGCGCCATGAAGTCATCGCGCGCCCTCTATTCTCGGAAAAGAGAGGGCGGCACACTCCCCCAACAGAGGACGGTACACTTTTAGCCCCTTCCTTTTATATACTTTATAAGGATTGCGTTGTCTGTCTATCAGAAAAATAGTATATTTGCCGCCATAAGAAAATGATATTCCCATGATATTTCCCTGCACTCGCTCAACGGTGGCACGTTGGCTCTTGGTGTGTCTGCTGCTCGTCCCCGCCACCGACGGCTTCGGGCGGAAGAAAGAAAACGGACTCCACGGCGCCATCGGCGTGGCGGAGCCCGATAGGATGGTGGCACGCGCCACCCCCGACCGCGCTTTGGCACATGCTGAAGCCATCGGCGCACGCGCTACTTCCGGTAAGATCAACAGTCACTACCGGGAGGGTATTGATGTGTCACATTATCAAGGGAACATCGACTGGGACCGCGTGACGAAGGGAACAAAGATTTCCTATGCTTACCTCAAGGCAACAGAGGGCGCCAACTATGTCGACGACACCTATGCCCGCAACCTGCGCGAGGCACGTCGCGTGGGACTGAGCGTGGGGAGCTACCACTTCTATCGCCCCAATGTGACGCCGCGGGAGCAGTTTGACAACATCGTGCGCAACATCAAGGCCGATGACCAAGACCTGGTGCCCATCATCGACATTGAAAGTCGCGGTTCGGTGAGCGAGGAACAGTTTGTGCGCGACCTCAAGGAACTGGTGCGCCTGGTGGAGCATCACTTCGGAAAGAAACCGCTGCTCTATTCCTATCAGAACTTCTACAACCGTCACCTGGCAGGACACTTCGACGACTATCACTGGATGATTGCCAAATACCAGGACGAGGCACCGGTGCTGAGCGACGGACGCGACTACATCATGTGGCAGTATACGTCGAAGGGACAGATCGACGGTATCCGCGGACATGTAGACCGCAGCCGACTGATGGGAAACTATAAGCTGATGCAAGTGGGACTGTAAGAAAAACGATAGAGCGTCGCCTGTCGGACAGCGATGCATAAGTATAGGGGGCTGCACGGAGCGTGTGGCCCTCTTCTTTTTGCGGCGGGGCCACTAAAATCGGCTGAGCCGCCTTCGCTCTTTGCACCGTGCCTCCTCCGATTCGTCCGGCGCCCCCCTTCTTCCAGCTCGCTGTAGAGGGGATGTCGGCTGACAACAAGGCGCAAAAAAACCTGTAAACGAAAGGGTTTACAGGTTTCAATTCTCTCTTATTCGCGCTGGGCGAATGCTGTAGGGGGTTCCTGATTATTCAGCAACGGGAGCTTCTACAACGCTGTCGGCAGCTACGCTATCAGCAGCAACGCTGTCGGTAGCAATGCTGTCCGTGGTCTCGATGGAGTCGGTTGCGATGCTATCAGCCTCAGCACCCTTGTTTTCGTTACCACCGCAAGAAGCGAAAGAAACAGCAGCCATAGCTACGAACATGAAAACTAACTTTTTCATTGTGTTGTCTTTTTTTTTAGTTAAACAATCAATTGCTTTATTAAAACGGTGCAAAGGTACAGACTTTTTCATTACCTGCAAGCCTTTGCCACTTTTTTTTTTCGTTGCACGCGATTTTTTATGGGCTTTAGTGTGCAATGTGTTGATTCTAAGGGTGAAACAAAATAAAATTTTTAAGCATTTCTACACCTGCAAAGAATGTTGTACCTTTGTAGGGCACAAGAAAACTGCACAGAAACAGGCATAACGCGATACGTTTGGGGCTCATTTTGATGCCAAAAGGGCCCTGTTTTTCTCCTTTTCCTTCTGCAATCCTCCTATGATGAAGCAAGAAACGACTCCTCCCTCCCTCTCTTCCGCTACAGAAGAGATACCTATATATAATATGTGTGCTGCCTACGCGACGTTGGGCTGCAAGCTCAACTTCGCCGAGACGTCATCGCTGCGCGATACCTTGGCGCAGCAGGGCGTGCGGCCGGCGGAGAAAGGGGAAAAGGCTGACATCTGTATCGTCAATACGTGCTCGGTCACCGATATTGCCGACCATAAGTGCCGACAGGCCATCCATCGCCTCACCCGCGAGCATCCCGGCGCCTTCGTCGTCGTCATGGGCTGCTATGCCCAGTTGAAACCGGAGGAGATAGCCCGTTTCGAGGGCGTCGACCTCGTCGTGGGGATGCAGCACAAGGGCGAGGTGGTGTCACTTATCCGCGAACGGATGGCGCAGAAACGCGCCCTCGACAGCGGAGAGGCCTGTCACGAGGCCCTCGCCGTGCCCACACGCGACATCACCTCCTTTGTGCCGTCGTGCTCACGCGGCGACCGCACACGTTATTTCCTGAAGGTGCAGGACGGATGCAACTACTACTGCACCTATTGCACCATCCCCATCGCCCGGGGACGCTCGCGCAATGGCAGCATCGCTTCGCTCGTGGCACAGGCAGAGGCCGTGGCCGCCGAGGGGGGCAAGGAGATTGTCATCACCGGCGTCAATATCGGCGACTTTGGGCGCTCCACCGGAGAGCACTTTATCGACCTGGTCAAGGCGCTCGACGCTGTGGAGGGCATACAACGCTACCGCATCTCGAGCATAGAGCCCAACTTGCTGACCGATGAAGTCATCGACTACTGTGCCTCCTCGCGGGCCTTCATGCCGCACTTCCATATCCCCCTGCAGAGTGGCTCGGATGAGGTGCTGCGCCTGATGCACCGACGTTACGATACGGCCCTCTTTGCCCAAAAGATTGCCACCGTGAAGGCGGCCATGCCGGAGGCCTTCATCGGCGTCGACGTCATCGTGGGAACGCGCGGCGAAACGGCCGACTACTTCGAAGACGCCTATCGCTTCATCGCCGGGCTCGACATCGCGCAGCTCCACGTCTTCAGCTACTCGGAGCGGCCCGGCACCAAGGCTCTCGAGATTCCTCACGTGGTCACCCCGCAGGAAAAGCACACCCGCAGTCAGCGTCTGCTGGCCCTCTCCGAAGAGAAACGACGCGCCTTCTATGCCGCTCACCGCGGCACGGTGCGCCCCGTGCTCTGGGAACATGCCAAGGAGGGAACGACGCTCCACGGATTTACCGACAACTATATCCGCGTGGCGCTGAGTGAGGCCGACGGGGAGGCCGACAATACCATCACGGCGGTGCGTCTGGGCGACTTTACGGCCGACGGCGAATGCCTGGTGGGATACCCTATACGAGAATCCTAAGAAGAATCTTTCCTATGCAACCCATAAAAACGGCCGTCGTTATCCTCAACTGGAACGGGGCCGAGATGATGAGACATTTCCTGCCGACGGTCATCGCCGGCACCGGCAGCGACGGCGTCGTCATTGTTGCCGACAACGGATCTACCGACGCTTCTTGCGAGATGCTGGCAACGACCTTTCCGCAGGTACGCCTCCTCCGCCTTCCCGAAAACTATGGCTTCGCCGAGGGCTACAACCGGGCCCTGGCGCAGGTGGAGGCTGAATATTACGTGCTCCTTAACTCCGACGTCGAGACGCCGGAGGGATGGCTGGCTCCGCTGGTAGACTTTATGGACGCCCATCCCGACGTGGCGGCGTGTCAGCCCAAGCTGCTGAGCCATGCTGCGCGCCATACCTTCGAATACGCCGGCGCCGCAGGGGGCTATATCGACCGCTATGGCTATCCCTTCTGTCGCGGGCGCCTCCTATCCGTGGTGGAGGACGACCACGGACAGTATGACTCCCCCGCCGACATCTTTTGGGCCTCCGGCGCCGCCCTGCTCATCCGCCGCAGCGACTGGGAGGCCGTTGGAGGGCTCGACAGCCGTTTCTTTGCCCATCAGGAGGAGATAGACCTCTGCTGGAGGCTGCGCAGTCGCGGACGACGCATCGTCTGCCTTCCGACATCGCAGGTGTGGCACGTGGGAGGTGCCTCGCTGCAGCAGGGAAATCCGCGGAAGACGTTTCTCAACTTCCGCAACAACCTGATGATGCTCTACAAAAATCTACCGGAGGACGACCTGCGCCCCGTGATGCGGTGGCGCCGCGTCCTCGACTACCTCGCCGCCGTGCAGTTTCTGCTGAAGGGCGATGTGCCCAACGCTCGGGCCGTTTGGCAAGCGCGCAGTGCCTATCGCCGCCTGCGCCCCTCGCTGGCTGACGACCGACGGCGCAACCTGGCGGCGACGACGGCGACCGTCCCCGAGCGCATCGGCGGTTCGTTACTGTTGAACTATTATCTGAAAGGCCGCAAGCATTTTAGTGACTGGGGTCTTGATTTCTCTCTCTAATATGGCTACTCTCTATCTGATTCCCGTGACGTTGGGCGATACGCCGCACGACCGCGTCTTGCCAACTTACAACGCCGCCGTCATCCGCGGCATCCGCCACTTCATCGTCGAGGAGGTGCGCACGGCGCGCCGTTTCCTCAAGCAGGTGGACCGCTCCATCGATATCGACGCCCTCACCTTCTATCCTATGGGCAAGCACGCCGATGTGGCGCGTTTCAGCAGTTATCTGGAGCCGCTGCGAAAGGGAGAGGACGTGGGCGTCATCAGTGAAGCGGGATGTCCTGCCGTGGCCGACCCCGGCGCCGATGTGGTGGCGATAGCACAGCGCGAGGGCCTCACCGTCGTCCCTCTGGTGGGCCCTTCTTCCATCCTCCTGGCGGTGATGGGCTCCGGCTTCAACGGGCAGAGCTTCGCCTTTCACGGCTATCTCCCCATCGACGCCGCGGCGCGCGGCAAGCGCCTCAAGCAGCTCGAAGCGCGCGCGGCAGCGGAAGACCAGACGCAGCTGTTTATCGAAACGCCCTATCGCAATGCCAAACTCTTTGCCGACATCTGCCATCACTGTAGTCCCAAGACGCGTCTGTGTGTGGCGGCAGGACTGACAACGGAGCAGGAGTATATCCGGACGCGGCGCATTGCCGACTGGAAGAAGTGCGGACTGCCCGACTTGGGCAAGATACCGGCCATTTTCCTGATCTATAAATAATGGGGCCATGCGTGCGTTTTTCTTGGTAGGTCTTGGCAGTTTGGTGGGCGGCATGGCACGCTACGGCGTTGGCCTTCTCCTGCCCCCTTCGCTCAGTCGGTGGCCCCTGGCCACGTGGGCGGTCAATGTGGCGGGGTGTTTCTTGATAGGCGTCCTCAGTGCCTTGTTGGCCCGTCAGGGGCAGCAGGTCGCTTGGCTGCGTCCGCTCCTTGTGACCGGCTTCTGCGGTGGCTTTACCACCTTCTCCACCTTCCTCAACGACCAATTTCTCCTCCTTCGCGGCCATCAGCTGTGGTGGGCGGTGGGTTATCTCGTCGCCAGCCTTGTTGGCGGTATGGTGGCACTCTGGGGCGGCTATCAGTGGGGGCGATAGGACGCACTCCCGTAACGCAACGACGCCGGACACATCACTTCGATGTGTCCGGCGTCGTTGTTAGAAGAGAGGCGCGTTAGGCCAGCTGCTTGGCGATGAACGCCTTCATGTCGCCCAGGTGCTGCTCGGCACTCTGGAGCAGTTTGAACTGAGCCTTGGAGCGTACCAGGTTGTGGTCGGCATACTGCGTCTTGTAGTAGGTGTCGCCGTTGATATAGTCTGCCAGGAAACGCACCGTCTGCATATAGGGGAAGAGGGTGGCGGCATAGGGCAGATTCTCGATTTCGAGCGGAGTGAGGAAGCAACGGGCACTCTTGAGATATCCCTCGGTGAAGGCTTTGAAGATATCCATGTTGAAGTTGACGTTGTCGAGGTCTTTGTCGTCTTCCTTGCCCGTATTGGCGGCGGAGCGCAGGAAGTCGCCGAAGTCGGAGAAGATGAAGTTGGGCATCACCGTGTCGAGGTCGATGACGCAGAGCACGTTGCCGTCTTTGTCGAAGAGGATATTGTCGACCTTCGTGTCGCAGTGGCAGATGCGCTTGGCCAGCTTACCCTCGCGGAAGAGGCGTTCGCCCTTACACATTTCCTCGGCGCGCTGCTCGAGCTCGTCGACGAGCCACTGCACCTCGGCGAGGCGTCCGGCCTTGTTGTCGGCTACGGCTTCGCGCAACTGTTGCAAGCGGAACTCCATGTTGTGGAAGTCCTTGATGGTCTCGCCCAACTGTACGGGAATGTCGGCGAGCATGGCCTGGAAGTTACCGAAGGTCTCGCCGACGATGTACGAGCTTTCGGGGGTGACGGCCGTCTGAGATACGGTGTCGGGGATGAAGACCATGATGCGCCAATATTTCTCCTCGTGGAGGAAGAAGTATTTCCCGTCTTTGGCGGGGATGAAGTGGAGCACTTTGCGGTTGATGTCGTCGGTGCCGGCGGCTTCCAGCTTCCGGCGGATATGGCCGGTGACGGCGACGATGTTGTTCATCAGCATCTCCACGTCGGGGAAGATGGCGTTGTTGACGTGCTGCAGCACGTAGTCGGGGGCCTCACCTTCGGTGCACACCTTGTAGGTGGTGTTGATGAGTCCGTTGCCCAGGGGCTTCACTTCGGTGACGTGGCCCTGGATGTCAAACTGAGAGACGATGTACTTGAGGTCTTTCTGTTCCATGTCGGTAAGAAATATAGGCGTTAGGATGATTTCTGCGGTCTTGTGTGGGAGCCGGACAGCGCGCGCGACACCGGGGCGGTGCGTGGTGGAAATCATGTCGGCCTACAAAAGTAAATAAAAATATGGTCTGTAGGAGGGGGGGCGGCGCTTTTTTTGTGGCAGTGGCGCGGAAGGGGGGCTGTGCTACGTGTTGTGGGAGGCGTTGCCGCCGAGGCGCCTTATCGGGAGCACGCTTGCAGGAGGCCGCGGCAGGCGTCCTCGAGGAGGACGATGACGTGCTCGAAGTCGTCGTCGGTGCCGTAGTAAGGGTCGGGGATATGGGAGGCGTCGTGCGCGGTGAGGTAGTCGGCCATCCGCACCACGCGCTTTCCATCGTCGGCTGTCGGCGCCACTTGTTGTAAGTCGCGCACATTGGCCTCATCCATGGCCACGATGAGGTCGAAGCGCCGGAAATCGGCGGCGGTGACGGGGCGGGAACGGTGCGTCAGGCGGTAGCCGTGGGCGGCGGCGTGGCGTCGCATCCGGCTGTCGGCCGGTTCTCCTTCGTGGTAGTCGATGAGGCCGGCGGAGTCGACGGTGAAGTCCCCCTCCCGCCCGGCTTGTGTGGCCAGGGTGCGGAATATCTCCTCCGCCATGACCGAGCGGCAGATGTTTCCCAAACAGATGAAGAGGATGTGCATAGGTTGGCGGCAGTAGGGCTATTTTACGTAGAATACGCGGCCGGACTTGCGCGGCCGGGCCTCGGGGAGTGGGCCGTCGGCATAGCCCAGTGCTACATGTCCGATACCTTCGTAGTCGCCGTCGACGCCGATGCTGTGCAGCCACTCCTTCCATTCGGGGAGTTCGAAGACCTGTTTGGCGCGGTGTATCCAGCAGGAGGCGAGGCCCAGACTGTGGGCGGCCAGCATCATGTTGTCCATCGCCATGGTACCGTCGTAGATATAGGTCGGCGTAGACTTTTTGGTGAGGACGATGATGACGGCGGGCGCGCCATAGAAGGGGTCTTTGACGTCCATGTCGAAAAACGAGGCGTTGGCGGCCGACAGGCGCGCGATGACGTCGCGGTTGGTGACGGCGATGAGGGCCCACGGCTGGCGGTCGTGCCCTGAGGCGGCGAAGGTGCCGGCTTCGATGACTTGTTCTATCAGTTCCTGGGGGACGGCGTCTGCCTTAAACTTGCGCACGCTGCGGCGCGTCTTCATATTTTCTATCGCTGCGTTCATGGGGATGTGCTTGGTGTTGTTTCCTGCAAATTTACACCAAATCCCTGAATAAGTGGCTATCCGGTTGGGGGAAATATATGCTCCTCATCTCAGGAAAAAGCCTTACCTTTGCAGCCGTCAAGATTAGATGATATGGAAGAAAAAGATTCCCACGAGATACTCCACGAACAGCTGCGGGCCATCAAGCAGAGCCTGCGCACGGTGATGAACGGCCCTGTGAGCCAATCGATGCGCGACAAGGGACTGACATATAAGGTCAATTTTGGTGTGGAACTGCCGCGGCTGCGCGAGATGGCCGCCGAGATGCCGCATACCTACGAACTGGCGGCGGCGTTGTGGAAAGAAGATATTCGCGAATGCCGCCTGTTGGCCGGGATGCTGATGCCGCCGTCGGCTTTCGACGAGGAGCTGGCCGATGTGTGGGTGGAGCAGATGCGCTTCAACGAGGAGGCGGAATGTACGGTGATGCACCTCTTCGTCGCGTTGCCGACGGCTTCCTCTATTGCCTTCCGATGGGTGGCGATGGAGGCGCCGATGTTTCGCTTGTGCGGTTGGCTTCTCTTCTCCCGCCTGCTGATGAAGGGCTGTGCGCCGTCGCCGCGCGATGCCGAGGAATTTCTCGATCAGGCACAGTCGGAGCTCCAGCGTGCGGAACAGCCGACGGTGCGGCGGGCGGCGCATAAGGCGCTTTTGCGCTATGGCGATATCGACGAGGTGGCAGCGCAGCGTGTCGACGAGGTGCTGGATGCATGTGGACTGTAGAAGATACAACCTCCTTATAATAAGCAACGGGCCGGACAACTCAAGTGAGTAGTTGTCCGGCCCGATTGATGAGGGGAGGGGGGAGCCTTACTTCAGTTGAGCCAGGGCTTCCTTGATGCGGCGCAATGCTTCGGTGATGTTTTCGTCGCTGGTGGCGTAGCTCATACGGAAGCATTCCGGCGAGCCGAAGGCGTCGCCGCCGACGGTGGCGACGTGGCCCACTTCGAGGAGATACATGGCCAGGTCCATCGAGTTGTTGATGACGCGGTCGCCGTAGCGCTTACCAAAGTAGGCACTGCATTTGGGGAAGAGGTAGAAGGCGCCGTGGGGCTCGTTGACTTCGAGGCCGGGGATGTCTTTGGCGAGGCGCACGATGAGGTCGCGGCGGCGCTCAAAGGCGAGGCGCATCTCTTCGACGCAGGCCTGTGAACCGGTATAGGCGGCTTCGGCGGCCTTCTGCGATACGGAGCAGGGGCCGCTGGTGTATTGTCCCTGCAGCTTGTTGCAGCCCTTGACGATCCACTCGGGGCCGGCGATGAAGCCGATGCGCCATCCCGTCATGGCGTAGGCCTTGCTGACGCCGTTGATGATGACGACGCGGTCGCGGATGCTGTCAAACTGGGCAATGCTCTCGTGATGACCCACGTAGTTGATGTGTTCATAGATTTCGTCGGCAATGACATATACCTGCTCATGGCGTGCCAACACCTCGGCCAGCCCTTGCAGCTCTGCCTTGGAGTAGACGGAGCCGGTGGGGTTGCTCGGCGAGCACAGGATGATGGCACGTGTGTGCGGCGTGATGGCGGCTTCCAGTTGCTCCGGCGTAATCTTGAAGTCCTGCTCAATGCCGGCAGCTACGATGACGGGGGTACCTCCGGCGAGCTTGACCATCTCGGGGTAGCTCACCCAGTAAGGAGCGGGGATGATGACTTCATCGCCGTTGTTGACGAGAGCCATCACCGTGTTGCAGACCGACTGCTTGGCGCCGTTGGAGCAGGAGATCTGTGCGGCGGTATAGTCGAGGCCGTTCTCGTTTTTCAGTTTTGCCACGATGGCTTCGCGCAGGGCGGGGTAGCCGGCCACGGGGGAGTAGCGCGACCAGTTGTCCTCGACGGCCTTGATGGCGGCCTCCTTGATGTGGTCGGGCGTGTTGAAGTCGGGCTCGCCGACGCTCATATTAATAATGTCGATACCCTGAGCCTTGAGTTCGCCGCTCTTCTGCGACATGGCGAGGGTGGCGGAGGGCGAAAGTCTGTTGAGACGGTTGGACAGTTCTTTCATTGTCGTATACATGTGTTGGGGAAGATTTCCTTGGGGAGTATCACTCGCGGAAGGAATATCTACCGGGTGAAAACTCTTATTTGTTGAAATGCAACGTGTGTCCCATGCGCTCCTTCTTGGTACGTAGGTAGCGCTCGTTGTAGGCGTTGGGTGTCACCTCGATGGGGATGTTTTCTACAATCTCCAGGCCGTAAGCCTCCAGACCGACGCGCTTGACGGGGTTGTTGGTGATGAGACGCATCTTGCTGACGCCGAGCATCCCGAGGATTTGTGCTCCCACGCCGTAGTCGCGCTCGTCGGGGTCGTAGCCCAGGTGGATGTTGGCGTCGACGGTGTCGTAGCCTTCTTCCTGAAGTTTATAGGCGGCAATCTTGGCCATGAGACCGATGCCGCGTCCCTCCTGGTTGAGGTAGAGCACCACGCCTTTTCCGGCTGCGTCGACCATGCGCATGGCCTGGTGCAGCTGTTCGCCGCAGTCGCAGCGTTCCGACCCGAAGATGTCGCCGGTGGCGCAGGAGGAGTGGACGCGAACGGGGATGGCCTCGCCCGGCTCCCAATTTCCCTTGATGAGGGCCACGTGTTCGAGCTGGTTGTTCTTCTGGCGGAAGGGGATGAGGCGGAAGTGTCCGTAGGCGGTGGGCATATCCACTTCTTCTCCCTTTTCAACGAGGCATTCCGTCTTGAGACGGTAGGCGATGAGGTCTCTGATGGTAATGATTTTGAGTCCCTCCTTCTCGGCAAATACCTTCAGCTGCGGCATGCGTGCCATGGTGCCGTCTTCATTGAGAATCTCTATGAGGCAGGCGGCGGGCTGCATACCGGCCAGGCGGGCCAGGTCGACAGCGGCCTCGGTGTGTCCGGCGCGGGCCAATACGCCGCGGTCTTGGGCATAGAGCGGGTTGACGTGCCCGGGGCGCCCAAAGTCTTCGGCGCGGCTATTGGGGTCGGCCAGGGCGCGGATGGTGGCGGCGCGGTCGTGACAGGAGACGCCGGTGGTGCATCCCTCCAGCTTGTCGACGGTGATGGTGAACGGCGTGCCGAGGATACTGGTGTTGGTCTGTACCTGATGCTCCAATCCCAACTGACGGCAGCGGTCGATGGTGATAGGGGCGCACAGAACGCCGCGGCCCCAGCGCAACATGTAGTTGACTTTCTCGGGGGTCGCTTGTTCGGCGGCGATGATGAGGTCTCCTTCGTTTTCGCGGTCTTCATCGTCAACGACAATCAGGAATTTCCCTTGCTTGAAATCCTCCAAGGCGTCTTCGATGGTAGATAGTTTGAAGTTGTCCATATGTTTTTTAGTAGTGTTCAGTGAGTGTCTTGCGTGTTGCGTCCTTCGTGATGCGTGGTGTTAAACAAGCGTTGGGCGGCGGCGTCTACGTGGTCGTCTCCCTCCGTCTGTCGGCTGTCGGGACGCTCTGTTGTCGTCGGTGTGACGGTGGTGGCATGGGGATGACGTCCTCGGTAGGCTTTCCATCCCAGGAGGAGAACGGCGGCAAGGAGAAACGCTCCGAGAAGATACCACCCCTTCCGCGGAAGGCGTATTCGGCGGAATAGCGGGCGGCGTGTTGCCGCGGTATCGGCGGCCGTCTCGGTGGCAGTGTCGCCGCGGCCTTCCCGTGGCGTGTCGGCGTCGGCCTTGTGCTCTATTCGGTGGATGTCGGCCGTGAGGGCGTCGCAGCTCTTGATGATTTGTCGCAAGTCGCGGGCCAGTCGCAGGCGGAAGCGCCAGATGCGCAGCCACAGTAGGAGGCCGAAGGGAAAGAGGATGCCGCAGACCACGTTGAGCCATCGCTTGTCGAAGGGGCTGGTGTGGGCGTGGGCATAGATGATGGGGAGCTCGTTGAGGTGTCCCAGCAGGATGCGGTAGGAGCTGTTGGAGAGCTGCGTTACGATGTGTTCCAACTGTCGTTCTATCTCCTCCACGTGCTTGTCGGTGACGTGTGAGAAGAACGTGCGGAAGTAATGGGGGGCCGTGAGGAGCGACTTGCGCCGGGCATAGTCGGCACAGTCTTGTCGCAGGAAGGTCAGTTCCTGAAGGATAGCGTCGTTGTCGGGGACGTCGATGATCACCTCCTTGCGGGCGATGTGGCGATGGGTGCGCAGGCCGAGGAGGCGCATGAAGAGGTTGAGGTAGAGCTCGCTGTTGAACACCACCGAGTCGTGGTTGGACTTGTAGGTGAGGAAGCTGCCGAGCGGTACGAGGATGGCCGTGCTGATCCACATGCCGAAGACCATGTTCCACGACCCCTCGCGGGCCATCTTCATGCCCATCGTGTTGATGCTGTAGTAGATGACAAAGACGATGACGGCCACGACGGCGGGCATGCCCAGACCGCCCTTGCGGATGATGGCGCCCAGCGGTGCCCCCACAAAGAAGAAGAAAAGGCAGGCCAGCGAGAGGGCTATCTTCTGGTGCCATTCCACCCAGTGGCGGCGTATCATGGCGTCGCCATACTCCGCATTGCTGCTCTTCCACTGCAGTTCGCTGGCGATGGAGCGGATGTTGTTGCTCATTGTGCGGTGTGCCGCCTGTTGCTGCTCCGGCGAGGCCTTCTCTTCCAGTCGTCGGAAGTCCACGGGCGTGGTGTGTGCCAGCTGCAGCGAGTCTTTTTTCGTCCACTGTGGCGTGGCATACCAGCGTTTTCTGGCGTCGGCGAGGTAGAGGAGACCTATGCTGTCGAGCTCGGCATTGATGGAGTCTACGCTGTGCTCTATTTGCTGCATGTCTTTGGCCGAGGGCATATCGCGGAGCAACTCTTTGTCCATCATGGCGAAGTTGCTGTCGAAGTCGATGATGAGGTGCTTGAAGTCAAAGGTCTCGCGGTCGTAGGGGACGTTGGCGGCGCTGAGCACGGAGAGGTTTTTCTGCTGTAGGTTTTCAAATTGCTCACCGCTCCACAAGTCGAGGGTCAGGTGGAGCTTGTCGGCCGACATCTCGAGGCGTCCCGAGTCGGCCAGTACGATTTGTGCGCGGTCGAAGCCCTGGTCGGTCTTGTAGATGATGACCTGATAGAGCATTCCCGTTTGGGCGTTCTTGTGTTGCACGTAGAGGTTGAGGCCCGGCACGTCGTTATAGAACACTCCCTCGGGGATTTCCACCGCCGGCTGTGCCTGCTTCATGCTGAGCAGGAGGGTGCGCAAGTCTATCTGTGCCCGGGGGGCGGCATTGTTCTGAAAGTGGAAGGCCACTGCCGTGAGGGCGATGACCACCACCATAATGGGGCGCATGATGCGTATCAGCGGGACGCCGGCAGCTTTCATCGAGAGCAGTTCGAGCTGCTCGCCCATGTTGCCAAAGGTGATGAGCGAGGCGAGCAGAATGGCCAAAGGGAGGGAGAGGGGCACCAGGGTGATGCCCATATACCAGAAGAACTGTCCCAAGATGTCGAGCGTCAGGCCTTTGCCGATGAGTTCGTCCACATAGCGCCATGTGAACTGCATCATCAGGACGAACATGCTGATGAAGAAGGCTCCAAGAAAGAGCGGGAGAAACTTCTTCAGGATATATATGTCTAATTTCTTTATGCCTAACATCTCTGCAAATGTACGACATTTTTTTTACCTATGTGGGGTGCTTACACATTTTGACCGCTTCAGCGACGGCGATATCTTCACGATATCCTGCGGTGTCGGGCGGCGAGAGACCGCCGCCGGCGTCCGTCGCCCTCCTCGCCGCCTCTCTTTTGTTCCTCTTTCTATTCCGTCGTTGCAGTTTTTCTTCCTAAAAATTTGGTGGTGTCGAAAGATTGTCCTACCTTTGCACTCGCAAACAAGAACAACGCACTGCGGTTGCTTCTCTTGGCGAGATAGCTCAGCTGGTTAGAGCGTCGGATTCATAATCCGAAGGTCAAGGGTTCAAGTCCCTTTCTCGCTACTTCTCTCACATGGTGGTCAGCTCCTCTATAGGGGCTGATTTTTGTTTATAGGCGGTATGTCCCACCCGGGGGTGCCGCTTTTTGTGTGCATAAGGGGCGGAAGTGCCTCATCCTGACATTGTTTTCTGCTCCGCCGCATTGCCGCATCGTCCCTTCACGGGGTGCGTCACCTCCTCAACGGGGTGTCCGGCCTTCTCCGGATGCTCTTTCCCTGTACCATCGCCGAACATTCTTTCTGTCGCCCCCCCCTCCCGTCTCTCCCTCTTGTCGGCCCATCTTTCAGCGCTTCTGCATTTTTTTGAAAAAAAGTTAGCCGTGCATACCGTCTTTGCTGAAAAATCTTGACACGCGAAGGGGCACTGTAATGCGTAAAAACGCCCCCGTTTAGGCCGATTCCTTCTACAAAATGCCCCCTCAAGGGGCTCTTCGCGCTTGAAATTTCAAATCTGTTAAGGTATTTGTTCCTTCTTTTTACG
>CAZXFS010000002.1:0-5223 GCA_964640535.1 uncultured Prevotellamassilia sp.
TCCTCCTCGTTGAACAGAAAGTCTTCTTTGGTGGGATAGTCCGGCCAGACGTCCTCTATGTTTTCATAGATTTCGCCTTCGTCTTCGAGCTCCTGGAGGTTTTCTACAACTTCCATAGGAGCGCCGGAGCGCATGGCATAGTCGATAAGTTCTTCTTTGGTGGCAGGCCAAGGTGCGTCCTCAAGTTTTGAGGCGAGTTCCAACGTCCAATACATAGATGTAATTATTTTTAAGGGTTGCTACATTGGCCGCAAAAATACGACTTTTTCTATCAATAGAGGGGTGGAGCCTGCTATTTTTCAGTCGAATTGCTAAAAAATGCGTAAACGGAGGCGATAGACGCGGGGAGAGGGGGCACAGAGGGCACCGACGGGAATAGGGAAGAGCCGTTGAAGAGGCTGTCCGTCAGGAAGAAGAAGGTGCGGAGGGGCACAACGATGTGGGGAATGGGGGTGAAGAAGGTGCAGAGGGGCACAACGATGTGGGGAATGGGGATGAAGGAGGAGGGAGGAACACAACGGCGTGGGGAACGGGCGTGAAGGAGGAGGGAATGAGCAAAAAGAAGTGAGGAGTGGGTGAAAAGGAGGAGAGCAGGGGTGAAAAGGAGGAGAGCAGGGGCGAAAAGGAGGGGAAAGGGGCGGGAAAAAGGCCTTGAGCGGGGGCGACAACGTTTTTTAGAACGCCATCGGGCGAGAGAGAGGGGCGGGAGAACGAAAAAATATATAACTTTGCTGACTATACCAAGCGGCACCGTGCCGCCGACGGAGGTCATTCCCGCCGGCCGCCTTCCCCGAGATACGGAGGAGAGGCGCCGCCCTTCATACCGATATTCCATGAGTCTGACCTCACTGATAAAACCCATTTTCACCCCTCGCCTGAAGGCCATCGACCGCTATGCGCTGCAGGCTGAGGACATACAGCGCAGCGTGCTCGACCGTCTGCTGCAGCGTGCCGCCGCTACCGAGTGGGGGCGCCGCTACCACTTCGACGCGATGCACGACGCGGAGAACTACGAGAAGCTCTTTGCCCCCAACGTCCCCATCAGTACCTACGAGGACCTGAAGGGCGACATCGACCGGATGCGCCGCGGGGCGACCGACGTGCTGTGGCCGGGGAGCGTGCGGTGGTATGCCAAATCGTCGGGCACCACCAACGACGTCAGTAAGTTTATCCCCGTGAGCCGCGAGGGATTGCAACAGATACATTATGCCGGCGGGCGCGACGCGGTGGCCCTCTACCTGCGCAACACGCCGGGGAGTCGTCTCTTCGACGGCAAGGCGCTGATACTCGGCGGCTCGCATGCCCCCAACTACAACTTGCCGCAGTCGCTTGTCGGCGACTTGAGTGCCATTCTGATAGAAAATATCCATCCGCTGGTCAACCTGGTGCGCATCCCGCCCAAGTCGATAGCCCTGCTCCCCGACTTTGAAGAGAAGTGTGAGCGCATCGCCCGCCTGGCCTGCCACAAAGACGTGACCAACCTCTCCGGCGTCCCCTCGTGGATGATGGCCGTTGTCCACCGTGTGCTCGACATCACGGGGGCGGCCAACCTCAGCGAGGTGTGGCCCCATCTGGAAGTGTTCTTCCACGGCGGCGTCGCCTTCACGCCCTATCGCGAGCAGTATCACCACCTCGTCCCGTCGTCGGGGATGCACTATATGGAGACCTACAACGCCTCGGAGGGCTTCTTCGGCTTGCAGGATGACCCCGCCGACCCCTCCCTGCTGCTGATGATAGACTACGACGTCTTCTACGAGTTTATCCCCCTCGAAGACGTGGGCAGCGAACACCCGCGGGTGGTGCCCCTCTGGGGCGTCGAAACGGGGCACAACTACGCCATCGTCATCACCACCTCCTGCGGCCTCTGGCGTTACCTGATAGGCGATACGGTGCGCTTCACCTCGGTGCAGCCCTATAAGTTCGTCATCTCCGGCCGCACCAAGAGCTTCATCAATGCCTTTGGTGAAGAGCTCATCGTCGACAATGCCGAGAAAGGACTGGTAGAGGCCTGCCGACAGACCGGCGCCGAGGTGCACGAGTATACCGCCGCCCCCGTATTTATGGACGACCGCGGGAAGTGCCGCCATCAGTGGGTGGTGGAGTTCGACCGCCGTCCCGACAGTGTGGAGCATTTTGCCGACGTCCTCGACGACGCCCTGCGCCGCATCAACTCCGACTACGACGCCAAGCGCCACAAAGACATCACCCTGCAGCGCCTGGAAATCGTCGTGGCGCGCCCCGGCCTCTTCAACGAATGGCTCAAGAGCCGCGGCAAGCTTGGCGGACAGCACAAGGTGCCGCGGCTGGCCAACCACCGCGACATCATCGAGCCCCTCCTGCAGCTCAATGCCGAACGTCCCTCCTAACCCTCTCCCTTACGCTATGCTTTCACGCTACCCCTCTCTCCTCCTCCTGCTGATATCCCTGCTCGCCGCGGCCTGTGCCAATCCCGGCAGCGGGCCCGACGGCGGCCCCTACGATGAGACGCCGCCGCGCATCATCGGAACCTCCCCCGTGCTGGGGCAGCGGCAGAGCGATGCCAAGAAGGTGTCCATCTATTTTGACGAGATGATAAAGGTGCAGAATGCCGCCGAGAAAGTCGTCGTCTCGCCGCCGCAGCTGGAGACGCCGGAGATAAAGGTGTCGGGGCGACGTATCACCGTCGGCCTCCTCGACACGCTCCGCGCCAATACCACCTACACCATCGACTTCTCCGACGCCATCGAAGACAGCAACGAGGGAAATCCTCTGGGCAACTACACCTACTACTTCTCCACCGGCGAACAGCTCGACACCATGGAGGTGTCGGGAACTGTCCTGGCGGCGCAAGACCTGGAGCCCATCAAGGGCATCCTCGTGGGGCTCCATGCCGACACTACCGATACGGCCTTTCTGGCGCGCCCCTTCGACCGCGTGGCGCGTACCGACAGCCGCGGGCACTTCTGCATCAAGGGCGTGGCCCCCGGCACCTACCGCGCCTATGCCCTCAAGGATGTCGACGGCGATTTCCGCAAGAGTCGCGGCGAGATGATGGCTGTCCTGCGGCAGACGTTCACCCCGTCGTCTTATCCCGATGTGCGCTACGACACGGTGTGGCACGACAGCCTGCGCTACGACAGCATCCGTCGCATCGACTTCACCCACTACCTCCCCGACGACTTGGTATTGCTGGCCTATACCGAGACCAACACGCAGCGCCACTACCTCAAGGCGCAGCGCGACGTGCCGGAGTCTTTTCGCACCTTCTTCACCGCCCCCTCCACGCATATCCCCGTGGTGAAGGGCCTCAACTTCAATGCCGACAGTCTGCTGCTCCAGCAGCGCTCCCCCGGTAACGACACCATCACCTACTGGCTGCGCGACCTCCATATCCCACAAGTAGACACCCTGCAGATGGCCTACACCTATGAGGCCTTCGACGACTCCCTCGGCGCCAACGCCCTGCGCACCGACACTCTGACGCTCGTGCCGCGGCAGACCATGGCGCGACGCCTCAAGCAGCAGGAGGAGGCCCACGAGAAATGGCTCAAGCAGCTGGAACGCCGCCATAAGAAGGGCGACTTCTCACAGGAGACGCCGCCGCAGACCTACCTGCGCGTCGGGCAGCAGAACACCACGGGATTCTCGCCGATACAGAATCCCGTATTCACCCTCACCCAGCCGTTGCAACGCCTCGACACTGCCGCCATCCACCTCTTCCTGCGGCGCGACTCCCTCCTCGTCGCGGCCCCGATGCAGGTGGAGGCCGACACGCCGATGCTCCAATTCCTGGTGCGCGGCGAGTGGCGCTATGGGCAGCACTACGAGCTGCATATCGACTCCGCCGCCCTCGTCGGCCTCTACGGCGATGTCAACGCCTCGATGAATGTCAACCTCTCCGTGGGGCGTGAGGAGGACTACGGCAGCCTCTTCTTCTCCCTTGTCGGGGCCGACACGTGTGCCACCGTACAACTCATGGAGTCCGACAACAAGGTGGCGCGACAGGTGAGGAGCCGCCACGGGCGCGCCGACTTCTACTACGTCCACCCCGGCACCTACTACGTGCGCCTCTTCAACGACCGCAACGGCAACGGACGCTGGGACCCCGGCGACTACGACGCCCGGCGCGAGGCCGAGGAGGTGTACTACTATCCCACCGCCCTCGAGGTACGCGCCAACTGGGACATCGAGCAGACGTGGGACGTCAAGGCATTGCCGCTGACGGCGCAGAAGCCGGAGGCCATCACCAAGCAGAAAGCCGACAGCGAGAAGCAGACGGCCCACCAGCGCAATGTGGAACGACTGCGCAACAAGAACAACTAAATCTCGACATACCATCCTCCGGGCGGCGCGGACAGTACCACCCTATAGCTGTGTCATCCTATGAAAAAGACTCTTATCGCCCTCCTGCTGGCCCTCTGCGCCGCGGTGTCTGCCGCCGCACAGTGTGCCTCACGCAACACCGCTTTCCAGAGCGGCGAAGACCTCACCTACGACCTCTATTTCAACTGGAAATTTGTATGGGTGAAGGCCGGCACCGCCGCCATGAAGACCGTCAAGACCTCTTGGCGGGGAAAGGACGTCTACCGCACCTACCTCATCACCAAGGGATCGCCGCGCGCCGACAAGTTCTTCGTGATGCGCGATACGCTGACGGCCTATTACGGCCTCGACCTCGTGCCTCACTATTTTCTCAAGGGGGCTTTTGAGGGAAAGACCTACCGCCGCAACGAGGTGACCTATAGCTATCCCGCCGCCGACCGATGCACCGTCAAGATGCGCTATCGGAAAAATGCCGGCTCCCCCGACAATAAGACGCAGACCTCCACCCACTGCGCCTTCGACATGATAAGTATGCTCATGCGCGCCCGCTCTTTCGACCCGTCGAACTACAAAAACGGCCATCGCATCAAGTTCCTCATGGCCGACGGACGCCACTGCGAATGGCAGGCCATCGTCTATCACGGCAAGAAAACCATCAAGATGCGCGGCAACGGCGAGAGCTACCGCTGCCTCGTCTTCTCCTTCATGGAGACGGAGAAGGGCAAGGAGAGCGAGGTGGTGCGCTTCTTTGTCACCGATGACGACAACCACCTCCCCGTGCGCCTCGACCTCAACCTCAACTTCGGGGTGGCCAAGGCCTACCTCTCACAAGCCAAGGGCCTCCGGCATGCGCTCACGGCCAAGGTGAGTCAATAGGGAGGGAGGGGATTCCGTTCTATGGGGAAACTGTCTCCGGTGAAA
>CAZXFS010000002.1:5323-139715 GCA_964640535.1 uncultured Prevotellamassilia sp.
GAGTCAATAGGGAGGGAGGGGATTCCGTTCTATGGGGAAACTGTCTCCGGTGAAATCGGGTTACATACGAGGGACTAATGGATTAGTAAGTCGCAAGTCGGGGCAGAAAGACAATCATCTTCCGATTGACTCAAAATATAACATTCTAATCCAAAAGATTGTTGAATACAATAAAGCAAAACACAGGAAATAGATGAAAAAACAAACACCGCCCAATTTCCCTAAGCGCAATCACTCTGTTGTGGTTCCCAATTTTTTTGGTGAAGGGAAAAACCTTGAGGCTTGGCAACTCGGATGGCAACCTGAGAATCGCATGGAAACAAAATCTTCGGTCTCAAAGAAGATTTTTAATACTTATGTGCAGATGGGTCACTTCAATATGATTTTTTATTATGTTGAGGACGGGAATTTTTATGGTATCCATGCTGAGAATTGCCCCATGCCAGTTTTCAAATTCAAAAAAGATGCCGATAGGTATCCTATCTATCAGATCGAGAATCAGGATACCCACGACTATGGAGAAGGAGAAATACTCTATATGATACCTTGCGATGAGAGCGTTTGGGATACCGTCAAAATTGATGGCAAGTCGCTTGAAGAGGTCCTTCAGAACTCCTACATTGTCAACATCAGTTGATTGCAATCAGATTTCCATAATGTGGAAAACATTTATCGTACACGATTTGTCGGTGTATATTGGCAAAATCCCGGATACGGACACTCTCTCGTTTTGAACATTCCTTTGTTGTCTGAAGAAGTTGGCGATGTTTTTCTGTGCCACGCAAGGCAGAGTCTCTATCTTGGTGGCGGATCCAGATGATTCATTGAGAGACGACCCAACGGGGCTGATTCCGATAAGAGAAGTCAGCCCCGTTGGGGTTCGTTCGCCGCGAGCCGTTTTTTTTGAAAAAATATTTTGTAAGGAACGGATTCTGCTGAAAAATCTTGACGCAGGAGAAACTGCGGGAATGGGGACAAAACGCCGCTTTGGCGGCGAGAATAGGATGGATTTCCACTAAAAGGCGCGCTTTCCTCCCTTTCTTTTTTGATAAATTAATGCTTCGCCCTTCTGTTTTTGCCTTTGCTAACACAAAGACGGCGAGAAAACGGATTTTTTCATCGCCGGCGAATTCCCGTCAATCGTTAAGAAATGTCACCGTCCGGCGGAGAAAAGCGGGGCGTGCGCCGCGGTGAAACAAGTCCGGGAATCGTCGGAACAAGTCCCGGACTTGTTGAAACTTCTCCCGGACTTGTTGCATTTTTCCCGGGAAAACTTATGCCGCGCGGCGGCGCCGTTGTCACAAGAATAGTGACAGCATATGTCAAAAACGACACGTTTTTTAACGCACCGAGGGCCTCGTGGCGGCGTCGGCCGGAGGCGGAGGGCGGCGCGGTGGATTTTTTTGCGATTCTCGCGGCCTTCGCGCATCGTTTTTGCCCCCGCTCGCTTCACGATAAGCGCGATAAACGAGGCGCCCATAGGCGGCAAAAACGAGGCATCCGTTAAATGCATAGATAAGGCGCCGGGCAAAGCAATGTTGCTATAAAGAAAAAAACACTGCCGACAGCAATGAGTCGGGAGGCGGGCGGTCAGTGGCGGCGCTCCTCCCGACTCGTTGCTGTCGGCGGCAGTTCTGTTGTTGTCGGCGGGCGGCTCTATTCCTCGGGGGCGAAGAGGGGGTCCCAGGCGGGGAGCACCGTGGGCTTCTGCTCCAGGAGCTTGAGGGTGGCGGCGGGGACGAAGCGGCGCTCGACGACAAGGCGGAACATATATTCGTTAAACCAGTCGTCGGTCATGATGAGATGTCCCTGGTAGCCGGAGGAGGGCCCCCACGAGTTCTCCACCATCCACTTCTTCGGTTTCCCGTTGGCGTCGAGGTCGACGGCCATGAGCGTCATGGCGTGGCTGGAGGCGGAGGCGAAGGTGCGGATGCGGTCGGCCTTGTCCATGGGGAAGGTGGTGCCCAGCAGACTTCCGTAGTCGTAGTTGTCGAGACTCAGTATGCCGGTCTCCTTGTTGTAGCATTTTCCCACATCACACGAGAAATACATCATTGTGGAGTCCTTGATGGAGGCGATGGCCATGGCCTTTATCTCGTCGATGGGCAGGTTGAGATAAGTCCACTGGCTGCCGTCGTAGGTGTGGCGGTCCAGGTCGATGGTGTAGGTCTTGTGGTAGGGGCGCGAGGGGTCGTTCATCAGCATGACGTAGTCGCCCTTGAGGTCGGCGCCGACATATTCCCGATAGAAATCCAGCGGGGTATAGCTGCGCGTGTCGACGGGGGTGCCGTTGGCCGTCGTGCGGGTCCAGGAGAAGCGCGTGGGGGGCTCGCCCAGACAGACGGCAAGGATGTGGTAGACGGTGGCGAGCATCTCCGTCTTGCGGCGCAGGAGGGCGGCGCGCTTTTCGCCCTTGGCGGCGGCGTTGCGCAGCGTGAGGCCATACTCCCGCAGCTTGAGGCTCAGCAGCGAGGAGAGGCGCGAGGTGTTGTTGGCATTGTAGCGCTCGGGCATCACCTCGGCGGGGACGAGGCCGTATTTCGTCACGATGTCTTGCACACCGCAGAAGGTGCCGCCGTCGGAGAGGGGATTCTTGAAGAGCCATTCCACCGTCTTGTCGTCCATCGGCCGCGAGGCGTTGTCGATGACGGCCTGCAGGAAGAGGTTCGACTTCTCCAGCTGGTCATAGAAGAAGCAGTAAGACTGCGAAAACTGAAAGGTGCCGAGCTGATAGCGGGCAATCATCTTGGCGCGCAGCACGTTGAGGCCCGTAAAGAGCCAACAGCGTCCCGACGACTGCTGGTCGGTGATGCCCTTGGAGTCCACCTTGTCGGAGAAGTAGGTGTCGTGGGCCGCGGGGTTGTCGGCGGTGAGCGCCAACTGGTTGAGGGAGGTGCCGGCAAGGGCGTTGCTCAGCGCCTTCGTCGTGGTGCCCGAGGACTGCGACTGCTTGATCTGCGACAGCAGTTCGTCGGTGATGCCGCCGTCGTTCTGCGCCGTCAGGAGACCGGGGGCGCAGAGCAGCAGGGAGAAGAAGAGTTTTTTCATATGATAAGCGTATTAATGATACGAGGGGGTTGTCAGAAGATGCGGGGGGCCTGCCCCTCCCCTATCGTCCATGCGTATTCTTCTCTGCCGGAGCTTTGTCCGTGCGGGAGCGTCTCTCCTCATTGTTTTTTTCGGAGAAAAGAGAATCAGAGGCGTATCGTCTCCATCCGTGGATAGAGACGCAGGGTGAGGTGGTAGAAGGCCACGGCGGTCAGCAAGCCGCCGACGACGTCGATGAAGTAGTGGGCCTCGATATACACCGTGGCGCCACACAGCAGGAGGTAGAAGGGGAGGAGCACCCACATCACCGTGCGCTGTTCGCGGCGCAGCAGGAGCATCAAGACGGTGCTCATCCCCACGTGCGACGAGGGGAAGGCCGCCGTGGGGCGCTCGCCGCTCTCCTGGGCGCTCTCGACGAGGCCGCGGAAGAAGCCCTCGGGGCCGGGGGCCGGGAGCATATCGGTATGTGTGCGGAAGTAGTCGCCGATGTGCGGGAAGACGCCGCTGTCGGCCACCGCCGTACCGATGGCCTTGAAGTAGTACTGCGGGCCGGCGACGGGAAGGACGAGGTAGATGGCGTAGTAGAGGAAGAAGGAGGTGAGCACGACAAAGGCGGTGCGACCGAAACGGCCGCTACCCGTGAAAAGGGGCACCAAGACGGTGACGAAAATCATCGGATAGTAGGCAAAGTAGCCCATATTGAAGAGCTCGCTCCACACCTTCTGCGGCAGGGCGGCACTGAAGTGGAGCGACGGCTGGTAGCCAAAGAGCCACTGGTCGATGCCGGCGAAGAGGTAGTCGCGGTTGGGGAAGAGTTGGCAAAACTCATAGGTGTCGGGATACCAGTAGGCCAGCAGGAAGAGGGGATAGAGGTAGCGCAGGAGGAGGGTGGCGCGGCAGGGGACGGCGGCATAGACGCCCATCGTCACGGCGATGCCGGCCACGACGAAGGCACGCCCCTCGAGGAGCGGCAGCGGCGCCGTCATGCGCGGCCACAGGAGGACGATGGCCAGCGCCGTGAGGAGGGTATAGAGGAGGGTGACTTTCTCCACGCCGAGCATACCGCGCTGACGGGGACAGGAGGCAAGAAGTGTTAGAGCCATTGGTGCTGTTGATACCAGGCGACGGCTTCCGTCACGCCGCGTTCCAGGGGGTAGCGCGGCGCATAGCCGAAGTCGTTGCAGGCAGGGGTGATATCGCAGCGCCAGTTGCGCTGCTTCATGATGTGATATTTGTCGGTGTTGAGGGTGACGGCGCGGCCGGTCAGACGCCCCCACAGGGAGCCTGCGCCGCAGATGAGGCGCAGCAGCCACAGCGGAGCGGTGAAGTGCACCACACGGCGCACGCCGAGGGCCTGTTGCAGCAGGTCGGAGAAGGTGCGCGAGGCATACTCCCCGCCGTCGGTGAGGAAGTAGGCGCGGCCCCGGCGGCCCCGTTCCAGGGCCTGGAAGACGGCCGTTGCCACATCGCGCACGTAGACGAAGGTGATGACTTGTCGGCGGTAGCCCACGGCGAAGTCCACATGGCCGGCGATGCTCTTGGCCATCATGAAATAGTCGCGCTCGCGCGGCCCGTAGACGCCGGTGGGGCGCAGCACGACATAGTCCAGACCGGGGATTTCGCCCAGCAGGCATTCTGCGGCCCATTTAGAGTGCCCGTAGGCCGTATTGGGCTGCGGGACGTCGGCAGCGGTGAGGGGGGCGTAGGTGTCCTCGTGGAGGGGGCCGCAGATGCTCAGCGAACTGATGAAGAGCAGGCGGTGGCGAAGGGCTCTCGTCGCCAGCAACAGGCGCGCCAGGCGCTCGGTGCCCTCGGTATTGACGAGGGCGAAGTCTTCGGGGCGGCGACACTTGGTGGCGCCGGCGGCGTGTACCACGTGATGCCACGGCCCGTGCTGTGCCACGTGGTCGGCGAGCTGCCGCCGCAGGCGCTCCTCGTTGCCCAGGTCGAGCTCGATGAAGTGGAGGCGCGCATCGGTGAGATAGCGGCGGCTCGTGGTGGCGCGCACGGCGGCCCATACCTCGAAGCCGCGCGCAAGGGCTTCCTCGACGATAAAGCTGCCGATGAAGCCGCTGGCACCGGTCACCAGGAGGGAGGGCGCGGAGGGCGCAGAGGGCGTATTTTGGGGGGAAGAGGTCATGTTTTCCTAAGAGAGGGGACTGTCTACCGAGAGAGGAGGTAGAAGGGGAGAGGAGGGGGTGAAAAGACAGGGGGGCGGAGGGGAAAGGGGGCTTTCCCGAGGACGCTGCGGGCGTTGGCGCGCAGCGTGTGTCGGTTGCCCTACAGTTCTATCTGCTCCACCTCCACCGCTTCGTGCATGAAGAGGGTGGCGCTCTCCGAGAACTTCGCCGTGTCTTCCGTCGTCAGGTAGCGACACGTGGCGTCCTGCGTACAGGCGGCGGCCATCTCGGGGTGGCGCCTCAGGTAGTCCTTGAGGCTGGCGGCGACATATTCGCCCTGTGGCACGAGGCGCACGCCGGGAGGGGCATACTTCACTATCTTGTGGAGCAGCAGGGGATAGTGTGTGCAGCCCAGGATGAGGGTGTCTATCTGCGGGTCTTCGCGCAGGATGCCGTCAATGCGTTTCTTGACGAAGTAGTCGGCGCCGGGCGAGTCGAACTCGTCATTCTCCACCAGCGGCACCCACATGGGGCAGGCCATGCCCGTGACAATGGTGTCGGGGGCTATCTTGTGGAGCTCCAGGGTGTACGACTCGGAGTGGATGGTTCCCGTGGTGGCGAGTACGCCGATGTGGCGCGTCTGCGACAGCTGTGCCACGGCTTCCACCGTGGGGCGGATGACGCCCAGCACGCGGCGCCGGGCGTCGAGGCGCGGCAGGTCTACCTGCTGGATGGTGCGCAGCGCCTTGGCCGAGGCGGTGTTGCACGCCAGGATGACGAGGTGGCAGCCGCGGGCAAAGAGGGCCTCGACGGCTTGCAGCGTATAGCGGTAGATGACGTCGAAGGAGCGGGTGCCGTAGGGCGCGCGGGCGTTGTCGCCGAGATACAGGTAGTCATACTGCGGCAACAGTTGGCGTATCTGCCGCAGGATGGTGAGGCCGCCGTAGCCGGAGTCGAAGACGCCGATGGGGCCGGAGGACGGGGAGGCTATCATTGTGACGGGACGTTAGCGACGGCTGCGGCGCAGGGCCGTCAGCTGGTTCTGCACATAGGGGACGGCATCTTCGGCGAGGGCGTCCTGCACGTAGGGAAGGGCGTTGACTTCGCTGTTGACGATGCACTGATAGCCGCGCTCGCGGCCGGCGCGGCGGATGGCGTCGTCGAGGAGTTGGCGCACGGGGCGCTCCATGTCGATGCGAGCGGCGGCGAGGAGGCTGTCGGCGTCGTGGCGGAAGGCGATGCCCTTGTTCATGGCGTCTTGCAGGTCGCGCTGGCGCTTGAGCAGGATGCTCTGCGGGAAGTCTTTCTGCCCTTGCAGAAATTCGGTAAACTGGCGCTTGAAGTCGCTCTCGTTGTAGGCCACTTCGCTGTCATACTGCGCCCGGAGCTGCTGCAGCTTCTCCTGCACTTCGATATACTCCGGCATCGTGCGCAACAGGGAGTCGTAGGCC
This sequence comes from uncultured Prevotellamassilia sp., assembly GCA_964640535.1. Taxonomy (GTDB): domain Bacteria; phylum Bacteroidota; class Bacteroidia; order Bacteroidales; family Bacteroidaceae; genus Alloprevotella. Next base: position 11,943 of record CAZXFS010000002.1, read on the forward strand.
AGCAGGCCGTAGCGGGGCGCCGTTTGCGTGGTGTCGCCGGTGCTCTGCGCCGTGCCGTGGGCGAAGCTGAGCACGAGGAGGAGGAGGGCGACGAGGCTGAATCGTTTCATTGTATCCATGGATGGTGTTTTTACGTATCGGAGGGCGGAGAATGTCGGCGCCCATACCTTCTGTGGCGGCGGCGACACCTCCCGCTGCAAAAGTACCATATTTTTCTGAGAAAAACGGCAGAAAGGCTGTCGCGCCACAAGAGCGCAACAGCCTTTCCGATAGTTTATCCGGTAGGGAGCGGCGGGGCTCCCTGCTGTGGTCGGGGAATGATTACTTCACCAATACCTTCTTGCCACCGACGATGTAGAGGCCCTTCTGGGCGTTCTGTACGCGGCGACCGCTGAGGTCGTAGATGCTCTGGTCTTGCTGACCGGCGTTCACGATGGTAGCGGCATTGATGGAGGAGGGCACGTCGGCCACGGGAGCGAGGTGCCAAACGTTGGCATAGCCGTCGGTCACCGTGTTGTAGGTGCGGATGTAGCCTTCGGTGGCGGCACCGTCACCGGCGCCCTGAGCGCCGCTGATAGTGATGATGGAGGCACCGTAGTTGTGTACCAAGCGGTAAGCGGCGGGGGCTACGTCAGACTTCACCAGTTCGAAGGGAGCGATGGCTCCGGCCCAGGTGGTCACGGTCTCGCTTTCGGGGTCTACCAGTTCGGCAGCGCCGTCCAGTACGGCATAGTCGCCGAAGCGCCAGCCTACGATGGCCTTCTTGGCAGCGAGGTTGGTGATGGTGTAGGTGGTGTCGCTGGCAGCCTGGAATACCCACTGATAGGCATCGCTGGTGGCGTCGAGGGCGTTCCAGCGCAGGGTGTCGGTCTCGTCGGCATAGATGGCATAGACGGCATCGGGCTGCTGACGGAGCTGCTCATTGAAGGCAGAGATGATGTGATAGGTCTTCGAGGCGTCGAAGGCGATGGTTTCTACACCGTTCAGGTTGTCGATGGCTGCACTGACAGCGTCGAGGTCCTTAGCGGCCACAGCGGCCTTGAGGTCGGTGAGCTGGTCGGCGGTATAGCCACCTACCACGCCCTCGGCGCGCAGATAAGCGCGGCCCTGAAGGAGAGCGAACGATTCAGACTCTTCGGCCGTCACTTCGGTGAAGACAATGTTGGAACCGCCATCGTTGACAGCGTATGAGCTGTTCCAGAACTTCAGTGCCGTACCGGTGGAACCGCCGAACTGGTTCATGCAGGCGTCAGAGGAGGTGCCGTCGGCGTTGCGGTAGGCGAGGCTGACACCGCCGTTGCTGTTGGCTTCTACGTTGAAGAGGGAGGTTCCGCCGGCAGCTTCAATCTCTTCGTCCGTACCAAACTGGATCTGCGTGCCGTCGGCGTCGCTGGTGACATATACCTTCTTGGCAGCGCCAATCACCTTGTTGTAGAGGGTGACGCCCTGCTCCAGGTCACCCGTAACGGCCCAGGAGGAAAGGTCTATGTTGTCGGCACCCAGGGCGGCCGTCGTGATGGTCACGTCGGAGGCATCGGCGTCGGCAAGGGTAATCCAGCCGGCGTTGCGGATGCGCAGGGTGTAATACTTCGTATCGGCAGCGAGCTGACCGTCGGTAACGGTCGTCGGCTCGAAGGGCAGACCGTAGGTCACGTCCTTGCGATAGTTCAGGATGATGGTGGTCTGGTCGTCTTCGTCGCTCCACTCGTGGTTGTCGTAGTCGTGGGTGAGCAGCTCATAGCCGACGGCTACTGCCGAGTTGGAGGGAGCGGCAAAGGTCGTGCCCTGCTCGTAATAGTCTTCGGTGGAGTAGAGGATATTGCCGTCCTCGTCCATACCTACAATCGTTACCTGCGGCCAGCGGTTGTAGAAGAGGGTATAATAGGCGTCGTCGTCACCGCCGACGATGGGCAGTTCCACTTCTTCCATGTCTTCGTTGATGGCGTGGTCGAAGGTGTAGTGAGCGTAGGAAGGAATCTCCACCTCGTTACCGGGGAAGACTTCCACCTGCGTGGTACCCTCGTCGAGGATGTTGTTCTGGTCCTGATCCTGCGGCTCCAGAGTGATGGTCACCGTCTCCTTGTCGATGACGGTAGCCTTCTTAATCATATAAATGGAGTTTTCGCCGGAGGTGTTCCAACCAACGAAAGCGGCGATGCCGTTGTCGTTGACGTTCTGTCCGTTGAAATATACCTGATTGCCGTCGAGGATATAATACTGTCCGGCTACGGCATCGTCGCCTTCGGTCACCTGGATGGTGAGGTCGGAAGCTTCGCTGCTGAGGGTGCCGGGCCACTTCACCCACGTAGAGCTCTCGTCATAGGGGAAGTCGCCGAAGTAGTTTCCCTTGGGGCTCCGGAGCTTGATCTGAGCGCTGGTGCCGTCGGCAGCGGCTTCGTAGTCAATGACGGTCCAGGTGTAGAGGTAGGACTCCATGTCGCCGATGACGAAGTTGCGGCTGAGATAAACGGTCATGTCGTCGCCCTCATAGAGGAAGGCGCGGCGGGTGCTCACGCCGTAGCAGTAGAGCATGAGCTTGTCGCCTGTTTGGATTTCCTGGAGGTCGGTGACCCACGTGGTGGTGTCGGTCACAATCTCTCTGGCTTGGGCTGTTCCCAGCGAAAGCAAGGCAAACAAGCAGAGGAAGAAGGAGTAGATTTTCTTCATACGCTGATTTTTAGAATGTTTGTAGATGGTGTTCTTTCGTAAGAAAAGGGTGGTTTTGAGGGGCCACCGTCGTCATCATGGCGGTGATGGCCGCTCCAAAGTTAGAGATAATTTTGGTTTTACGAAAGAAGAAACGGATTTTTTAGCGAAGACTTGCCGATAATCGGCGGCGAATGAGCGGCGGCGACGCGGCGGCCGGCCCTCCGGTGGGTGCGGTGACTCCCCTCGTCGCTCAACGACAGAGGGGCTGCCCCGCGTGGATGCGGAGCAGCCCCTCTTTAGGATAGGGAGGTCGTTGTCGACCGTAGATTACTTCACGATGACCTTCTTGCCACCGACGATGTAGAGACCTGCGGGCAGGCCGTTGGTGGCGTTGGAGGTGCTGACGTTGCTGCGTACCTTCACGCCGGAGAGCGTGTAGACGTCGGCAGCGGTGTTGCTGACAACGACAGCCTGGCTGATACCGTTGATGACATCTTCCAGCTTGACGGTGAGTTCGCCGTCTTCGGTGGTTGCGGGGATGTCGAGGAAGTAACCGGTACCGGCGGCTACGGAGGTACCGTCAACGGAGATCTTCACTACGTCGTCGAGGAGCAGACCGACACCTGCCTTCACGGTGAGGGCACCCACGGTGCTGACCATACCGTTCTGGTTGACGGGCTCGTAGTTGTAGGTGATGTTGTCGAGGTCGTCGAAGTCGGCGAGGGTGATCTGGGCGAAGTCTTCACCGTCTTCCGTCTGGATGATAAACGGCGTGTTGGCGGGAATCGTCTCGTCGTCGTCGTAGGGAGCGAGCTGGAGGTAGGAGAAGCCGTCGTCGGCTACCTTCTGACCCAGTACCTTGTAGGCCGTGGGAGCGATGCCCGTAGCGTTGAAGGGCACGCTGACGATCTGCAGGGAGCCTGCCTTGACGTCTTGCGTATGGGTGTAGATGTCATCGGCGTCTACCACCTCTACGGAGAATACGGAGTTGCCGGTGGAGGCGCTCCAGTTGACGATGGCACCACCGGGGGCGGTGTTGAAGTAGATGCCTTCGGTGAGCTCGATGACGAACTTACCGCCTTCCTTGGCGGAGGCGAAGGTGAAGGCGTCGATGCTGTTGCCCGACTTGAACTGCTGGCTGAGGCTTACCTCGTCGGCATCGGCAACGCCGGTGTAGAGGTTGCTGATGTAGCGGCCGGTGGCCAGGTTGCGGAAGGCTACGGTGCCGTCGCTCTGCTTCTGTACCTGCCAGATGGCGTTGCAGCGCGTCTCGGCGTTGTCGTCGCCCTTATAGCCCCACTTCAGGTTGGCGATAGTGTCGGCGTTGGTGGCATAGATGTAGTTGCCGTAGGCAGAGGTGGCGTCGCCGCTCTCGTCTACGCTTTCGCTCTTGAAGCGGATGTAGGCGCCGTCTTCGGGGATGATGAGCTTGGCCTTGTAGTCGGCGATAGAACGGCGTACGGTGGTCAGGTATTCATCAATCTGGTCGAGGGTGAGCACCTTGCCTTCGATGGCCGTCTTGACGGCAGCTACTTCGTTGGCGAGGGTCTCCTGAGCGCCGGCGGGGAAGTAACCCAGCTGGGTGCCCGTCAGGCCTTCTGCGGCAGCCTGTTCCTCAGCTTCTTTGATGAGGCTGGACAGGCGGGAGTCGTCGGGATAGGCGGCGACGAAGGCGTCGATGGCGGCCTGGAGGTCGTCGTAGTCAGACTGTACACAGGTGCTGTCGGAGAGCTTATTCTCGGCGTTGGCAATCTGTGCGGCGAGGGCTTCCTTCACGGCGTCGGGAATCAGCGCGTAGCGCGGGTTCTCACCGTCGTTCTCATACATACGGATTTCGGCGAGGTGCCAGCAGGGGCCGATGCCGCCGAACTTCTGGTTGGCCTTGGTGGCCTTCACGCCGAAGCGGAGCTTGGAGACGGCGTGGTCGAAGTCGAGCTGCAGAACGGCCGTCGTGCTGTCGATGGCACCGGCGGGGTAGTTGGTGGTGTACTGGTAGATGAGGGTATCGTTGTATACCGTGTCGGTCCAGGCACCGGCGAGGTCGTCGTCAGCGGCGGGAGCCACGAGGAAGATCTTCGAGGGGTTGCCGTTGCGGTTGTTGTGACGTTGCGTCACCTTGAGGTAGGCGTTCTGGATGTCTTTGCCGAGGTCGAACTCTACCCAGTCGTAGTCGTCGAAGGCGGCGGAGCTGGACCAGTTGGTGTGGTAGTAGCTGGTGAGGTCACCGTCGAAGGCGGCGGCGATGGAGCCTTCCGTCGATTCGGTGTGGTTGCCCGTCATCGTCGTGAAGAGGCCTTCAGCGTTATACTGGTCGTCGAAGGTGATGCCGCTGTTGTAGACATATCTCGTCTGGGTGGCCTTAGCTTCCGACAGGAGGTCGTAGAGAGAGGCGATGAAGTTGTTCTTCTCTACCGTCTCTGCGAGGGCGGCAATCTGGTCGGCGGGGATTTCCGTCACCTTCCACTGGTTGCCCTGTGCGTTCTTGTCCTGCCACTTCACAACGGAGTAGCCGCCGGCGCAGTGTGCCAGGTTGCCGGACTCGTCGCCGAGGAGGAAGAACAGGTTGTCGTTATAGGCGATGCTCACGCGCGTCGATGCCGTTGCCGTGGTGGGGAACTGCGACGAGGTGGTGGACTGAGAGCCCATGTAGCGGCCCGTGCCGAAGTTCTTGAGGTAGAACAGGTCGTCGCCGGCGTCTTCTACGAGCCAGATATACTTGACTTCGTCGATGGTGGCGGGGTCGGATACGGAGAAGTTGCTCTTGCAGAGGAGGGCGCTGCCGTTGTCATAGAGGGCATCGGAGGAGCGCTGGCTGAGGAACTGGTAGTACTTGCCCGGAACGATCTTCACGAGGCTGCTCTGATAGAGGTCGTAGGCGGCCTGGAGCTGTTCGATGGCGGCGAAGAGTTCCTCGTCGGAGGCGTTGGTGCCCATGATGTTGGCAGCCGTCTCATAGGCGGCCTGGAGGGCGTCGAAGGCCTCCTGACTGATGTTGGAGGGCTGGGAGCCTACAACAAGGAGTTCCTCGTTGAAACCGTCGGGGAATACTTCATTGTAGAGCTCTTCGAGCTTCTCTTCAACGGTCTTCTGGCGGGCCGTAGCTTCATAGAGGAACCAGTCGTTGGTGTCCTGATAGCTGGCAAAGGCCGGGCAGCCGAAGTAGCAGAGGTAGTTGTAGTCACCGTCTTCATCAGGCTCGGCGGAGGCAAGGACCCAAGCTGCGCCGTCGGAGGATTCCTGCTGACGGGAGCCGCGAGAGGCGGCAGCCATCGCCTGGCGCTTGTTGTCTGTGTCGAAATAAGCGCGCAGGATGGAGCACTGGAAGGCGTCCTTGTAAGACAGCGTCTCGCCATCGGTGCCGAGATACTGTCCGGAAGTCATGTTCTTGAGTACATAGAGGGTGGAGCCGTCGTTGGCGGCAGTGCCCACAACGTTGACTTCGTAGACGCAGGTAGCGTCTGCTTCGCTCTTGTACGTGCCACTGGGATTGAGGTAGCCACTGGTAGACCATCCGGCATAAGTGCCCTGCTGGAGGACGATGTGCATGCCGTCGGTGATCTCCGTCACGTAGCTTTCGCTCACATCCCATTTCACCTCGTCGACCGTACCGGAGGGCACTACGTCTGCAGAGGCTGTCGCCGAGCTCACCAGGAACAGGAGCATCAGCGTCAGGAAGCTGTAGAGTTTCTTCATTGAGTGATGGATTTGATTGGTAGATAGATAGATTGAAAAAGTGTGCGTATAGATAAGTCCGCCGACGTGCCCGTGGGGATGTCGGCCGGGGTGGGTGAAACAGTGTTGGTAACAGATGTGAGGAGGGGACGTTCGATAGAAAGCTCCTCCCGCGTTGCAAATTTAGTGATTCTGCGGGAATTACCAAATTCTCTCGGGAAAAATAGGAGGAGATGTGAAAAAGGAGGGACTGACGCCGGAGAAGGGGGCACTCCCCTTTCCCCGGTTTGTCGGGAAAGGGGTTACCCGCTGACAGGCGTCCCGACTCCGTGGTGGCGCTGACCGAATTTTCCGTAGATGAGCCCGGATATTCCCGAGAAGTGCTATCTTTGTGGCGATAAGCGGTCTCGCAGCGGAGACCGTACAGATGAAGATACCCTCCCTTATTCCCCTATCTCTCTATGCCCTCTTCCCTCCCCTCTCCCATGAGGCGTGTGGCGGCATATGCCCTCTGCGCCCTCTCCCTCGTTGCTACCGCCCGGGCGGCCCGTATGTCGGCGCACGGGGTAACGCGGCCGACCGTCGGCGGCATTGTTGCCGACACCGACACCGTCACTACGCAGTTGCACGAGGCCACGGTGCGTGCCACGCGCCTGCTCTTTGTCACCAAGAAAGATACGGTGGTCTACGACATGGACGCCCTGGATGCCGGCAAGGGCGAGATGCTCGGCGACATGATTTCCAGGATGCCGGGCCTCGAACTGCGCGACGGCACGCTCTACTTCAAGGGGCGCGCCGTACAGCGTCTGCTGGTGGGCGGCGTCGACTTTGTGCGCGGCGATACGAAGCAGGGCCTCCGGCAGCTCCCCGCCTATATCATCAAGAGTGTCAAGGCCTATGAGAGCGAGAGCGACGAGACCAAGGTGACGGGCATCGACAACGGGGTGCGCGAACAGGTGGTCGACGTTATCCTCAAGCGGGAATATCTCGGCACATGGACGGGCAACGCCGATGTGGCGGGAGGCAGCGACCGGCGCTGGCGGCTGCGGGCCTTTGCCAATACGTTTACCGACAACTTCCGCCTCACCGCCGCCGGGGGATTTACCAATACGGGACAGTATCAGGCGGCCGACAGTCAGGGCGACTGGGGCGATAACGGCGGCGCGGGAGGTTCGCCGGGAGACACGAAGTATATGCGGCCCGCCCTGTCGATGATGTGGCACAACCGCCATCGCGCTGAAGACGCCGGATATCTCAAGATAGAGATGAGCGGGAGATGGGACTACCGCGGGCATCGCGACTATCGCTACAGCGAGACGGAGACCTTCCTCGACGACGGCAGCGACCGCACCGCGCTTTCCGACATGCGGACGCGCAACGACGAGAAGATAGTACAGCTGAAGCCCTACCTCACCTATCGCCCTACGAAGCGTACTCACATAGAGTTCAGTCCCTCCTTCAGTTATACCACACAAAGCGACCGCTCTCATTCACGGGCGGGCGACTGGGACGTGCCGGTGTATGCCTACAGTGCGGCGGCCCTCGACTCGATGGATGCCTGCCGGGAGACGGGATGGCCCGCCGCCGGCAGCGACGAACAGTGCGGCGCCATCAATGCGCGGTGGAGCGAGAGCGGCAGTAGGGCGAGGGACTACGACTATGGGCACTGGCTGTGGGTGTCGCAGCAACTGACCGACAACAACTGGCGAATACAGTTGCGCAGCAGTGCCTCCTACAGTTATCAGCGGCAGACGAGCCACGAGATGACGGCCTATCGCTACTACCGCGCGGAGGCCGCCGCCATGGATCCCCTCTACAACCGCTATGCCACGAGTGGGCAACACCGGGGGAACACGATGAATTTCCTTGACCTCAACATCCCGCTGAAGGGGCTGGAGACGATGCGCCTCACCTATGGTCTCACCTACAACAGTCGCTACGCCCCGACGCGGGGCTACCGCCTGGAGCGCCTCGGCGGCATCTTTGCCGACTACGACACCTATCTGACGGCGTTTGGCACCCTGCCCGACATCACCGACTGGGAACTGCTGGCGCGCGATGCCGACATCACCGTCAACAGTCGCGCCACCGAACTCAAGCATTGGGTGGAGCATACCCTGCAGTATCACAAGGGGGGACTCCTGGCCTCTGTGAAAAACACGGTGCGGCGGGCCCGGCAGCACCTTTATTATGAAAAGGGAGATGCTGACGCACAGCATTTCGACCGACAGCGGGTGGAATATGTCCTCACCACCCATCTGCGCTACCGGAACGACAGCATAGGCACCTTCGACCTGGAGTATGAATACGAGACGCAGCCGCAAGACCTGAGCTACCACGTCACCCTCCCCGACAACAGCAACCCGCTGCTGGTGACGCTGGGCAACCCGGCGATGCGCCGCCGCCGCGACCACCGCACCGCTTTCCGCTACGACCGTACCTTGCGCCACGGACACTGGCTGGCGGCCGATGTCGGTTGGAACGTCAACAAAAATGCCGTCGTCACGCGCAGTACCTACGACAAGGGCACCGGCGTCACCACCTCACAGCCCGTCACCGTCTGCGGCAACTGGAATGTGGCTACATCGCTCAACTACAACCACGCCTTCGACCGCGCACAGCGCTACAACCTCAACGCCACCCTGCGCTATAACGCCTATAACAACGAGCACTTCACCGTGGCCACCGACGGCGACCCGCTGCGTCGTCGCAGTACGGGCAGCGATTATACCGCCTATCTCTCCTTCTCTCTGCGTGCCGCCCGCTTCCAGGGGCGCCTCGGCATCGACGAGCGCTACCGCCTCACGCACACCGTCGGCGGCACCGTTACACGCGTTCACTGTTGGAACGACCGCTACACGCTGCAGGTGCAGTATTCCCTGCCCTGCCGTCTCCAGCTGCGCAGCGACGCCGTCGTCTCCCACCGCACCGGCATTGCCTCGCGCTATGTGCGCTCCGTCAAGACGGTGTGGAACGCCTATATCACCCGGTCGCTGCTGCGCGACGGCAGCCTCTCCCTCCAACTGGAGGGCTCCGACCTCCTCAACCAGCGCGACCAGAGTAATATGAGCGTCAGCGCTCAGTCGCGCAGCGCCTTCTACTCCTACTGCGTCGGCCGCTTCGTGATGCTTCACGTCATCTACCGTTTCTCCACCGGGAAGAAGGGGGCTTAGCGGGCGTAGGGGGACGCTTCGCGCGGGGAATCACCCTATGGGGTGTTGTGGAGGAAAGGGGGTGAGAGCAGGCGGCGTTGTGGAGGGAAGGGGGATGTCCTTTTCGATAGCGATAGTCCAACCGGGGGCGGAAGACCACCGCGTGACGTAGGGCTGTCTGTGCGGGCTGATAGGGGATGGCGGGAAGAACTGCTGTGCGGTCGCGTCCGAAACCGAGGGGTAAATGCTACCGTACCTGCTGTGAGTCATTTTTTTTGAAAAATATTTTGTAACGAGCGGATTTTGCTGAAAAAACTTGACACGGGAGAAATCGTAGAAACGAGGACAAGACGCCGTCTTGGCGGCAAAAATGAGACGGAAACTTACAAATAGGTGCGCTTTCTTGCCTTTGTTTTTTGATAAGTTAGGAGTTTCCTCCTTCTTTTTAAGGGTTGTTTGTATAGGGACGGAGTGAAAACAAAGTTTTTCGGTCCCGTCGAAAAACGGTCAATCGTTAAGAAGTGTAATCCTCTGATGGAGAAAAGCGGGGCGCGCGCCGCGTCGCAACAAGTCCCGGAGAAAGAAGAACAAGTCCCGGACTTGTTGAAACTTCTCCGGGACTTGTTGCATTTCCTTCGGGACTTATTGTGACGCGCGGCGTTGCCGTTTTCACAAGAGGAGTGACAGTATATGTCAAAAACGACACTTCTTTTAACACACCAAAGGCCGCGTGGCTGCGTCGGCCGGAGACGGAGGCCGTGGCGGTGGATTTTTTGCGATTCTCACGGCCTTCGCGCACCGTTTTGGGAGGGGGCTCGCTTCACGATAAGCGGGATAAACGAGGCGTTCATTGGTGGCAAAAGGCATTGCCGAGAGCAGAAGAAAATTTACTGCTGACTCTTTATCAGAATGTATCGATCGGTGTAGTCTATCTCTTCGGTGTCTTCATCTGCCCAATATAGGATAACTTTATTGTCGAGAACTTCCGAGACATAATACTTATCAATATCGAGATCATTCGGGTCGTCATCGTAGATGAGTGTGAGGATTTTTTTGCTCTCGTTATAGCTCCAGGCGAAGTTCTCTTCGATTCCGCCGTTGAGATTCGTCCCTCTGCCATTACTCTGGAAGACAAAGACGGCGTCATCTTCGGCGTCATACCATTTGCCTACCAGCCAAGACGGGTGTTGCTCGTTGCCGGAACCGTCGTCGTCCCCGCAGGAAGTTAGAGTGAGGCAGGCGGCCAGTGCGATCATCAGCAGGCCGACCAGATGTGCCCATTTTCTTTTCATTGTCGAGATAAGTGTAAGGGGTTAAGTGAATAAAGGTGTTTCTCGGCGTAAAGCTATGAAAAAAAACAGATGGGATTCTTTTCGGACGAAAAAAAAGGGACGGGATGCCGTTGTTTTTTTAAGGACTCGGACTTTTAGAGCATTCTCCTAACGATAGGGGGTAATAGGGGCGAGCTCTATTACCGATATTCGGCGGGGATGCTGTCGCGCAGGACGAGGCGGGCTTCGGGGCCCATATTGAAGAGGAGGTCTACCATGCTCAGACGGGGAAGGAAGCCGTGGCGCCCGGCAAACACTTGGTAGTAGGGCACGGGGCGGAAGGCGGCATCGTCGGCGGTACTCTTCGGCTGCAACGTCTCGCGCAGGTCGTCGGCGCCGAGGGCGTCGGCGTCGGCATAGGCGGTTGTGGGGGTGATAGTGGGGTGGAGGTCGAGGAGGTGGCAGATGGTCTCTCGCAGGGCCTCGTTGAAGTCGACGAGATAGGTATAGCGTTGTTCATAGAACGGGCGGAAATCGTCGGCGTAATAGGCAAAGAACGGACTGTTGTCGTAGGCCGACACCAGGGCCATCCAGTGCAGGTGGCGCCAGTTGCCGTGGTCGCTGAGGCGGATGTCGCAGGTAGGCGTCTTGACGCCGCCGGTATGCTCCACGGGGAGTATCAGCGTCTGGGGGCCTTGAGGGCCGGCGATGACGGCGCGGTTGCGGTAGGTCTGTTTGACATAATAATCATGCCGCTCCTCATAGAGATGGGGGGCGGCATATATCTTGGTGAAGTATTGCACCGGTGCCAGATAGGCGGTGGTGAGGAGGACGGGATGCATGGGGCGGCCTTCAGGGGGTGACAAAGAAACGGTGGGGGCGCAGACAGTGATAGAGGGGGGCCTCGGGGATGACGGAGTAGGCCACGAGGGTGATGCGTCCCACGATGTGTTGACGGGGTATCACGAGGGAGTCGACGCGGAGGTGGCTCTCGCGCAGGCGGCCCGCCACAGGGTAGTCGATGGTGTCGCCTCCGATGGCGGTGACGCGGCCGATGGCCAACCGGCGACGGTCGGTGGAGGGATGATAGACAATGGCGTCGCCGGGGAGCGGCGTCTGTCGGCGATAGGAGGGCAGGGCGAGGATGCGGTCGCCGGCGAGGAGTCCCATGTCGGGGCGGGCGGCGGTGACGGCATAGGGGGTGGCCACGTAGGTGCGCACGAGCCATAGGAGGCCTCCCGCCACCACCAGGGGGAGGATGACGCTACGCACAGCGACTCCCCGGCCCCGCCAGAAGAGGGGCTTGCGGAAACGTCCGATGTAGCGTTTGATGGTGACCATGGTGGATAAGGTGTGGGGGACGGGAGACGGCGTGGCGGCAGGGGCGGCGCTATCGGGCGTTGCCCACCCACTTGAAGAGGCGGCTCCAGCGTATCTTCCCGCTGAAGAGGCCGTAGTCGGGGTCGAGGGAGAGCCATACGAAGAGCGGTTTTCCCACGATGTGGTCTTCGGGGACAAAGCCCCAGAAGCGGGAGTCGGCGGAGTTGTCGCGATTGTCGCCCATCATCCAGTAGTAGTTCATCCGGAAGGTGTAGTAGTCGCTCTGCTGCCCGTTGATATAGATTTTCCCGTTGCGCACCTCGAGGCGGTTGCCTTCGTAGACGCGGATGGGACGCTCATAGATGGGCAGGTTGGCGAGGGTCAGGTGGAGGGTGGCGCCGCGCCGCGGTATCCACAGGGGGCCGTAGTTGCTCGTCGTCCACTGTTTGGACTTGTTGAGGGGGTATAGCTCATCGCCGCCGGTGGGCGTCACGCGCTGCGGGGTGTCGATAAATCCGCGGGCAACGAGGGCGTGGCGTACCTCGTCGGTCATGGGGAATCCCACGCCGCCGGCGGCATATTCGAGCTCTTCGTTGGTGATGCCGAGCTCCTGCTTGGTGTCGTCGTCGAGGGGCATCTTAAAGTTGACGAGGTAGCGGAACTGTACGTGCTCCGGCTGCGGCATGGCTTTGTTGTCCAAATAGATGACGTCGTCCTTGATTTGCAGGGTCTGTCCGGGGAGTCCCACGCAGCGCTTCACGTAGTTCTCGCGGCGGTCGGTGGGTCGGGCGGTGATTTCGCCGAATTCCTCGGGGGTATTGGCAATGATTTGTCGGCCGATGGCATAGCGTCGGGCATATTCCTCTTGTTGCTCTTCATAGGGCGTGGCGGGATTCAGCGATGTGGCCTGTCCGGCCTGCAGGAGGGTGGCTCGTCCTATTTGGTAGGCCATGCCGTAGAAGTCCTGCTCGGGGTGGTTGAGGGCCACGGTGTCGCCGGAGGGGTAGTTGAAGACGACGATGTCGCCCAGCTTCACCTCTCCGAGGCCTTTGATGCGTCGGTAGTCCCAGTGGGGGTGTTCCAGATAGCTCTTGGTGTGTACGACGGGCAGGGTGTTCTGCGTCAGCGGCATGGTCAGCGGTGTCTCGGGGATGCGCGGGCCGTAGGAGAGCTTCGACACCATCAAGTAGTCGCCCACGAGGAGTGTCTTCTCCAGAGACGAGGTGGGGATAACGAAGTTCTGGAAGAAGAACTGGTTGAGGAAGTAGATGGCCACCAGGGCAAAGACGATGGCGTCGACCCACGACATGATGAAGCGCACGACGGGGTTTTGCGAGTGGCGCCACCAGCCCCAGGGGATGCGCTTGGAGATATAGGCGTCGTAGAGGAAGGGCACCACGAGGAGGCCCCACCACGAGCCTACCCAGTAGAGGAAGAGCAGGTAGAGGACCAGAAGGATGACAAACTTGATGATGGACTTGCGGCGCACGGTGCCGGTGGCCGCTGTGGGGTGTTCGGAAGACGTCATGGCGGAACGGGTGTAGGGGGGCGGCTTAGAAATCGAAGAGGTCGTCGGTGGTGAGCAGTCCCTGATGGGTGGCGGTATATTCGGCGGCGAGGACGGCGCCGAGGGCAAAGCCGCGGCGGCTGTGGGCGTCGTGGGTGATGCTGATGGCGTCGGCGGCGCTGTCGTAGGTGATGGTGTGTATGCCCGGCACCTCGTCGCGGCGGACGGCGTCGATGCGCAGCAGGCGGGCGTCGTGGGCGGCGGTGCCGTCGACGCTGCCGTCGGCCTCATGGACGATGCCCTTCACCCATTGTTCCTTGCGGTCGAGGCGGTCGCATATCTGCTCGGCCAGGGTGATGGCGGTTCCGCTGGGGGCGTCGAGCTTGTGGATGTGGTGGGTCTCGGTGAGCGTCACGTCGTAGTCGGCAAAGCGGTTCATGATGCGGGCCAGGTATTTGTTGACGGCGGAGAAGATGGCCACGCCGACGGAGAAGTTCGAGGCCCAGAAGAGGGTGTTGCCCTCGTCGATGAGGCGCTTCACGTCGGCCTCGTGCCGGGCTTTCCATCCCGTGGAACCGCTCACCACCTTGACGCCGGCACGGAAGGCGCGAACGTAGTTGTCGTAGGCGGCGGTGGGGGTGGTAAACTCGATAGCCACTTCGGCGCTCTTGAAGGCGTCGGAGTCGAAGTCTTCGGGGTTGTTGATGTCGATGATGCTCACGATTTCGTGGCCGCGGCTCAGGGCGATTTCTTCAATCATATGGCCCATTTTGCCATATCCTATCAAGGCTAATTTCATTGTGATGGAGGGAGTATAGGGGGCGGTGCGGGGCATCGCCGCGGGGTGATGGTGACGGCAGGAGGCCTATGGCGTAGGGCCTGCCTATGCAAAGGTAATGCAAATGAGTGGAATAGAGAAATCCTGACGGGCGAGATATGGTGTGTGCCTCGCCTTAGAAGTCTTCGTCGCTCTCGTGATAGCGCCGTTCGGGGGGGGTGAGGGCGTAGCTCTCGGCGGCATAGCGGCGTCCGTAGCTGAGCGAGAAACCGGCATCGAGGAGCTGGCGTGCCGTGGCGGTGCCGCCGCGGAAGCCGTGGATGATCCAGGGTGTCGGCGGTAGCGGCGTGTGTCGGCGGCGCCACTGCAGGAGGAGGTCGTAGGCGTGTACGCAGTGCAGGAGGAGGGGAAGCCCGTAGCGTGCCGCCAGGTCGCTGTGCCAATTCAGGATCCGCTGCTGGAGGGCGATGTCGCCGCCGCGGCGGCGGTCGAGGCCGCATTCTCCCACCATGACGACTCCCGGTCGCTCTATGAGGGCTTCTACGCCGGCCTGCAGGGCGGGCAGCAAGGCTGCCTCGGCGGTCCACCAGGGGTGGATGCCGACGCTATAGGCCACTCCCGGGCGCAGCGGGGCCTCGGCAGGGTTCAGAAGCCACTGCTGCGGGATGTTGACCACGGCGGTGCCGGCGGGGGCTTGGAGGTTGTGGGTGTGGATGTCGGGGGGAAACATGGGCGTCGGTGTCTTTTCCGTGGAGGGCGTTCCTATCTTGTGAGAGGCTCTGCTTGTCTTGTGAGAGACCTTCCATCGAAGGCTTCCGTTGTCGGCCTCAGGGTACGGGGTCGTAGCCGCTGCCGCCCCAGGGATGGCAGCGCAGCAGGCGCCGAAGGGCGAGGACGCTGCCGCGCAGGGGGCCGTGCTTTCGGAGGGCCTCGATGGCATACTGTGAACAGGTCGGCGTGAAGCGGCAGGCCGGCGGCGTCAGCGGCGATACGTAGCGCTGATAGAAGCGTATCGGGGCCACCAGGAGGGCGGTTATCAGGCGTCGCATGGCGTCGGGGCGTTGAGGGTGGGGGCGGCGTCGGCGAGGCGCTGCAGCAGGTGTTGCATACTGTGGACAACGGCGCCGGTGGCCCGCGGACTGTCGGCGAGCCATAGGAAAGCCACATGGAGCCCGACGCCCTCGGGGAGGGCGTCGATGAGGACGTGCTTGTGGTGGCGGTAGGCTTCGCGTATCTGCCGCTTGGCGCGGTTGCGGTCGACGGCATGGTGCAGGCGGCGCTTGCCGACGCTGATGAGCACGGTGACGGCGGGGCCGCCGTTGTGCACCACGGGGCGGTAGACAACGCGCAGCGGGTAGACGGTGGCGGCATGGCTGCCGGCGGAGAAGAGCGTCTCGATGTCGCGTTGCAGGCAGAGGTGCTCGGGCTTGGGGAAGGTGAAACGTTTCATGCCGAGGGGGAGGAAAATGACAAGAGGCGTCAAGTCGGGCATGGATGCCACGGCTTGCCGCCTCTTCTGTCGCTATGGTTTATTTGAGCTTTTCTGGGGGGGAGCTGTCGTCGCTGACTTCCCGGTGGGGAGTGTCGGCGGCGTCGCTGTCGGTCGGCCCTTATCTGGCGGCGACGGCGGCGGGTTGCTGCCGATGCTCTTCCAGATAGAGTTCCAGCGAACCGGTCATCGAGGGTGCTTTGACAGAGGGTGCTTCCAGTTCGAGGGGGAGTCCGGCGTCTTCGATGGCTTTGGCCGTAGCCTTGCCGAAGCAGGCCAGCTTGGCGCGCTTTTCCTTGAAGTCGGGGACATTCTTGATGAGCGATTCCACGCCGGCGGGGGTGAAGAGCACTACCATGTCGTAGTCAAAGTCTTGGTCGGCGGGGAGCTCGTTGCTGACGGTGCGATACATGATGCACTCGGTGTGCCGGATGTTCTTGGCTTCGAGCATCAGGTGGAACTCGTCGCTGTGTACGTCGCTCTGGGGAATGAGGTAGTTTTCGGTTTTGTGTTTTACCATCAAAGCGGTCAGTTCGGGGAGCTTACCGTTGGTGGGGAAGAATACCTTGCGCTTGCGATACTGCACATACTTCTGAATGTAGAGTGCCACGGTTTCCGAGATGGCAAAGTACTTCATGTCTTCGGGGATGGCCACACGCATCTCCTTGCACAAGTTGAAGAAATGGTCAATGGCATGACGCGAGTTGAACACCACGGCGGTGTGGTCCAGAATCTGCACTTTCTGCTGGCGGAACTCGCGTGCACTGAGACCTTCTACTTTGATGAAGGGATGGAAGACCAGTTCTACGCCATACTTGCGCTCGATGTCGAAGTAGGGTGACTTCTCCGAGGTGGGTTGTGGCTGGGATACAAGAATCTTCTTCACAGTGTTTGACTGTAACATTTGGTTATAGGATTTCTGTCAAGTTGGTAATAGTCCAAGTCAAGACTCTCCATGTGATAAGAGTGGGAATAATCTCGATGGTGCAAAAGTACAAAATAATGTGCACGCTGTCAAATGTTTTCTCGCAAAAAATGCGGAAGCAGCGGTACAGTATAAGGGCTTTGCAGAGGACTTCTATGCTGATGAAGGCGGCGGTTTGCTCGGCATAGGCCAAGTCGAAATAGGCCACCAACAGGGTGATGGGCAGTAGCAGAACGGCCTGTATGAGAACGACGAGGAGGTAGGCGTCGCTCCATTGTTCGCTCTTGTCGGCGCCGTAGAAGACGCGGCCGGCGAGGTGGTAAATACCTATTTTGAAGGATATCAGCAGCGTGGCGGCGACCATCCCGAGCCCGATGATGAGATAGGGCGAGTCGGGGAGGCGGCTGTGGCTGCCTACTTCCTGGAGGTAGTCGTAGTAGAGGATGCCGAGGCAGAAACTGACCTGAAAGAGGAAGAAGAGGCCTCCGCGCCATTCGCTGGCCGTGCGCTCGCTGCGGAGCGGCGTGAGCGGGCGGCGACGGAAGAAGCTCTTGAAGGCGGCCGACAGCGGGCGGCGCGACCGCGTGATGATGGCGGCCGAGAGAAAGAGGCACGCCATCAGCAGGACGGTGATGGCATCGTCGGTGCGGAAGGCGTAGGGGCGCTCCGTGCCGGTGAAGCCGTCGGCGGCGGGGGGTGTCATCTCCTGCAGGGTGTGGAAGGGTACCGTCGTCGTCGCGGGGGTGTCGACGGGGATGTCGTCTCTGCCGGCCTCCGGCGGGGGAAACAGACGGTCGAAGGTGACGCCGGGCGCCGACGTCCGCGGTGCCGGGAGTCCCGCGGCGGGTGTCGCGAGGCTGTCGGTGGCGGGGGGATAGAGGGCGGTACTGTCGGTTTCGGGCATCGGTGAGGGGGTGACGGGGTGGAGGGGGGTGAGGCGGCGGCCCTTAGGGGCGTCCGTCGATGGCGGCGAATTTGCGCACCTCGGCGCTCCACAGCGGGGTGGTGGCGGCCAGGGTGAGGGCCTCGGCGGGCGTGGCGGCCACGCGCCATATCTCGGTGTGCTGCGGCCGCATGAAGTGTTGTGCCACGGCGCTGTCGAGCTGTTGGAGGAGCGGTGTGTAGTAGTGTGCCGTGTTGAGCACGATGATGGGCTTGAGGTAGAGGCCGAGCTGTTTCCAGGTGATGACTTCGAGGAGCTCCTCAAGAGTCCCTACACCGCCGGGGAGGGCGATGCAGGCATCGGAGCGTTCGGCCATGACCTCCTTGCGGCGGTGCATATCGGGGGTGACGATGAGTTCCGTCATGCCCTCGTGGTGCCACCCCTGCTCCACCATAAAGGTGGGGATGACGCCGATGGCGCGGCCGCCGGCGGCGAGGCAGGCGTCGGTGGTGGCGCCCATCAGTCCGGTGCGTCCGGCGCCGTTGATGAGGGTGTGCCCGCCCTGCCCCAGGAGAGTCCCCAGGTCGCGGGCGGCGTCGCGGTAAACGGCGTCCAGCTGTCCGCTGGAGGCGCCATAGACGGTGATATTCATAGGCACGTGGGTGAGTGTAGGCTCCGCCGGGAAGGGGTGCGGCGGTGTCGTCGGCTCCCCTCCCCTCTCCTCTCCTCCTGTTTAGAGGTCGAAGGCTTGGCGGATGGTGTCGACATAGTCCAGCTTCTCCCAGGTGAAGAGCTCCACGCTGAGGGTCTTGCGGCCCAGTCCGGGGGCGTCGAAGGTTTTCTCCACGATGGTGGGGATGCGTCCTACGTGGCCGTAACTGGCGGTCTCCTCATAGATGGGGTTGCGCAGCTTCAGGCGCTCCTCGATGGCGTAGGGACGCAGGTCGAAGAGGCGCTTTATCTTTTCGGCAATCTCGCCGTCGCTCAGTGCAACGTGACTCTTGCCGTAGGTGTTGACATAGACGGAGATGGGCTCTGCCACGCCGATGGCATAGCTCAGCTGTACGAGCATCTCGTCGGCGACGCCGGCGGCCACCATGTTCTTGGCGATGTGGCGTGCGGCATAGGCGGCGGAACGGTCCACCTTGGAGGGGTCTTTGCCGGAGAAGGCGCCGCCGCCGTGGGCGCCCTTGCCGCCGTAGGTGTCGACGATAATCTTGCGTCCCGTCAGACCGGTGTCCCCGTGGGGGCCGCCGATGACGAATTTCCCCGTGGGGTTGACGTGGTAGTGGATGTGGCTGTTCTCGAAGAGGGCTTTCACCTCAGGGGTGTTGACGCGGTCTCTCAAGACGCGGGGGATGAGGATATGGATGACGTCGTGGCGTATCTGCTCCAGCATGAGGGCGTCGGCCTTCTCCTGGCTGCCGGCTTCCTCGGCGCTGATGAAGTCGTCGTGCTGTGTGCTGACGACGATGGTGTCGATGGCCACGGCGCGGTCGTTGTCGTCGTAGGCGATGGTCACCTGGCTCTTGGCGTCGGGGCGCAGATAGGTCATCTCGCGGCCCTCGCGGCGGATGTCGGCCAATACGCTGACCAGGTCGTGGGCCAGCGACAGCGGCAGGGGCATATAGGTGTCGGTCTCGTTGTTGGCATATCCAAACATCATGCCCTGGTCGCCGGCGCCTTGCTCGGCGGGGTTGCTGCGGTCTACGCCGCGGTTGATGTCGGCGCTCTGCTCGTGGATGGCGCTGAGGATGCCGCAGCTCTCGGCTTCAAATTTATAGGCGGCCTTGTTGTAGCCGATGCGGTGGATGGTGCGGCGCACGATGTGCTGCAAGTCGGCATAGGCCTTGGACTTCACCTCTCCGGCGACGACCACCTGTCCGGTCGTCACGAGTGTTTCGCAAGCTACTTTCGACTGCGGGTCGTAGGCCAGCAGTTCGTCAAGCACGGCGTCAGAGATTTGGTCTGCCACCTTGTCGGGGTGTCCTTCCGACACCGATTCGGATGTGAATAAGTATCCCATTGTCATAGATGTTAAGAAGCGCAAGATGCTCGCCTCTATCAGTGATGGTTCGAGGGTCGCCCCTCGGCGCAGCGGTTTCTCCTGTCGGGGGATAAAAAAACTGCTTGCGCCGAGTATCTCATGGCGGAAGCAGAACGGAGGAGGCACACACCGTGGGCGTGCCGGAGGCGATGTCTTGCGCGACGGACGCCGCAGCCGCAGCCGTGGCGCGTCGTTTTAGCATTGTTTTTAAGAGGTTGCAAGCAGCCAAATCTGTCCTCCTTCTGAATTCGGGTGCAAAATTACGCACTTGCCGCCGTCTGACAAAATCTTTTCTGTGAAAAATATCATATAGAGCGTGTTATCCTTTTCGCCCGTTCCCTCCCCTCCCCGGCGGGAGTCCCCTCTCCTACTCTCCGGCGGGAGGAAGCCCCCCATAGTGACGAGGGGCGGGCGCGTCGGCGCCGCTGTCTCCCGGAGAAGCGCCGCTGTCATCGGGAGGGGCACAAAAGAGCCCGACGGCCGCGCGGGGGGCGGACGTCGGGCAAGAGGGGAACGGGCGGCGCAGGCCGCCCGGAAGAGGGCGATGATGGGGCGTCAGGCTTCCTCCGCAAGGATGCCTTCGGCCAGGGCGCGTCCCAGGGCGCGGCCGCTCTCCAGGGCGTCGGCGCCGGGGGCCTGCTTCCATTCTACGGGGGGTGTCACCTCGGTCATCTTCATCTGTGCGTTGTAGGCGGCGATGGTCTTGACGGCCTGCCCCGACCACGTGAAGCCGCCGAAGTAGCCCAGCAGGTGGTGGCTTACCTCACGGCCGGCGAGGCGCTTGAGGAGGTCTTCCACAACGGGGTAGAGGCCGCCGTTATAGGTGGGGCCGCCGATGGCGACGCCGCGATAGCGGAAGATGTCGGCCAGTACAAACGAGGGCTGACTGACGCTGAGGTTGTGGACGATGATTTTGTGGAGGCCGGCGGCGGCAGCGCCTTCGGCCACGGCTTCTGCCATGCGCTGGGTGTGGCCGTACATCGAACCGTAGCACACCACGAGTCCCGGTGTCGTCTCGCCGTAGCTCAGGCGGCGGTAGGTGTCGATGGCACGCGGTGCTTCCGTGGTCCATACGGGGCCGTGTGTGGAGCATATCATGCGGATGTCGAGGGCGCCGAGCTTCTTGAGGGCCGTGCGTACCGGGGGGCAGAACTTGCCGAGGATGGCGGCGAAGTAGCGCTCCATCTCGGGCCAGTAGGGCGTGGTGTCCATCTCCGTGTCGACGACGGCGCCGTTGAGGCTGCCGAAGCACCCGAAGGCGTCGCCGGAGAAGAGGATGCCCTCGTCGGCGATATGGGTGACCATGGTCTCGGGCCAGTGGAGCATGGGGGCCAGGTGGAAGGTCAGCGTGCGGCGCCCCAGGGAGAGGCTGTCGCCGTCGCCCACCACGACGTCGCCCTCGGTGGGCAGGCCATAGAAGCCTTTCACCATCTCAAAGGTCTTCTTGTTGCCCACCAGGCGCAGCCCGGGGTAGTAGCGACGCATCATGGCGATGGCGCCGGAGTGGTCGGGCTCCATGTGATTGATGACGAGGTAGTCGATGGGACGGTCGCCGATGGCGGCGCGGATGTGGTCGAGGAACTCCGGCAGGAAGGCTGCGTCGACGGTGTCGATGAGGGCCACCTGCTCGTCGACAACGAGGTAGGCGTTATAGGATACGCCGAGGGGGAGATACCACAGCCCCTCGAAGCGGTGCTTCGTGCGGTCGTTGACACCTACGTGGTAGATGTCGTCGTGTATTTGCTTCATAAGTTAAGGATGATGCTACGATAGGACGGGCGTGAGGGCGGAGGGCGGCGGCGTTGCCGCCCTCTCCTCCTTCATCGCTGTGGCAAAGTTACAACTTTTCCCTCAATCCGTCTCAGAAGGGGTAGAAGAGGGTGATGGTGACGAGGGCCACGATGCCCATGATGATTTGCAGGGGAAGACCCACGCGCACATAGTCCATGAAGGTATAGTGTCCGGCATTCATCACCATGGCGTTGGGCGGCGTGCAGATGGGGGTGGCAAAGCAGGCCGAGGCGGCGATGGCGGCGGCCATCATGAACGGCTCGGGGTTGACGCCGGCGCCGCAGGCCGCCGTCCAGGCGATGGGCGCCACCAGGATGGCGGTGGCTGAATTGCTGATGAAGGTCGACAGCAGGGAGGTGACGATGTAGATGCCGGCAACGATGGCGATGGGGCCCATCGACGAGAGCGACGAGACGAGGCCGTTGGCTATCATGGCCGAGATGCCGGTGTTGCTCAGCGCGGTGCTCATCGGCATCATGCCGGCAATGAGGACGATGCTCTCCCACCCTATCATCTTGTAGGCTCCGTCGACGCTGCGCGTACAGCCGGTGAGTACCATGAGGAGGCCGGCGATGATGACGGAGGCCACGGAGGGCACGTGGATGTAGTCCTCAAAGATCATGGCCAGCACCATGAGCGTCATGATGGCGGCGGCGATGGGGGCTTTGTGGTCCAGGGCGATGTTGTTGGCCGTCTCGTCGGGGCGTCCTATGACGAGCCATTCGCGCGTCTTCTTGGCCAGGCTCTCGATGCCTTTCCAGCGCCCGTGAACCAGCAGCATGTCGCCCGTGGCGATACGCTCGTCGCGGATGTCCTCAAAGATGTAGTGTCCGCGGCGCTTGATGGCCAATACGTTGACGCCGAAGCGCTCGGTGAAGTTGGCGTTGCGCAAGGGGCGGTTGATGAGGGCGGAGTCGGGGGTGATGAGGACTTCGGCCAGTCCTATCTCGTAGAAGTCGAGTTTGGCTTTTCCGTCGCGCTCGTTGTCCTCAAATACGGTGAGGTTGTTCTGCGCCGCCAGGAGGTCTACCTTCTCGCGGTAGCCCAGGACGTAGAGGGTGTCGCCGGCGTGGAAGATGGTGTCGGGCGTGGCGCTCTCCTGCGAGATGTTGCCGAAGAGCTTGTGACTGTCGCGGCGTACCTCGAGGATGGTGACGCCGTAGCGGCGGCGCAGGTCGAGCTCGCCCAGCGAGCGGCCTTCGAGGAGCGAGTGCCCCTCTTCGGCGCGCAGGCGGAACACGCAGTCGCTGATGTGGTACTCGCTGAGGAGGCCCGCCAGCGAGCGGTCGTTGTCTTGTTCCACATGGTCGCGTCCGCGCTTGTTGAGGAAGAGGCGGCACAGGGGCCAGAGGCACAGCATACCGATCACAAGGCAGACGATGCCGATGGGTGTGAAGCCGAAGAAGCCGAAGGGATCGCGTCCCTCGTCGGCCAGATAGCCGTTGATGATGAGGTTGGGCGGCGTACCGATGAGCGTCAGCATACCGCCCATGGAGCTGGCGAAGGCCAGCGGCATCATCAACTTCGAGGGGCTCACGCCGGCCGTCTTCGACATGGCCATGATGATGGGGAGGAGGAGGGCCACCGTCCCGGTGTTGCTCACAAAGGCGGCCACGACGGCGGTCACCACCATGACGAGGATGAAGAGGCGTTTCTCGTCGTTGCCGGCCAGACGCAGCAGGCGCCCGCTGATGATTTTGGCCAGGCCGGTCTGGAAGACGGCACCGCCGACGACGAAGAGGCCTATCATCATGACAACGGC
This sequence comes from uncultured Prevotellamassilia sp., assembly GCA_964640535.1. GTDB lineage: Bacteria > Bacteroidota > Bacteroidia > Bacteroidales > Bacteroidaceae > Alloprevotella. The sequence continues at coordinate 35,189 of CAZXFS010000002.1, forward strand.
GGAATTGGAGAAGCCCGCCAGCGCCGCTTTCGAGTCGATGACGCCCGTCAGCAACAGCAGGGCGGTGGAACTGAGGGCTACGATATCCGAGCGCACTTTGTCGACGAGGAAGGCCACGATGGTGGCGGCAAAGATGACGATGGTGACGCCGATTTTTACATTGGGTTCGGCGAGCCAATCCCAGAGGGAGAAGAGGAGGGTCATGGGGGGGGTAAAAAATAGGTTTTAGTCTTCGAAGGGTAAGGGGGGGCTGAAAAGGGGGCGCCTGATGGAGGGGGTGACGGAGGGGGCGGCGTGCTTAGAGCGGCGTCTCGCAGGCGTTGACCACGGCGCGGGCCACGCGGCCCACCTGCTGCCGCAGGGTGTCGGGCGCCAGGATGTGGATGTCGCAGCCCATGGAGAGCATCTGTCCCACGAAGTCGGGCGTGAGGGCCACATCGAGGTGGAAGGTGGGGCCGCCCTCCTCGCGCTGGGAGGCGTGGAGCGGGCGTTGCCGCAGATAGGCGGCGATGTGGGGTGTCAGGGGGGCGATGACGACGTGCGCTACCGGCAGGCCGGGGCCGCCATAGGCGCCGAAACTGTCGGCAAACCATCCCTCGGCGTCGAAGCCCGCGGGGCGGCGGAAGCTGGTGGTGCGCAACTGCAGGGAGCGGATGCGGTCGAGAGCATAGGTGCGTACGGCGTCGTGGCGGCGGCTCATCCCCACCACATAGCCGCGGCCGCGTATCTGTCGCAGGAGGTAGGGGCAGAAGTCGGTGGTATAGGGGGCCTTGTCGAGGGGCGCATAGCCCATCAGTACGCGGCGGCTCTGTGCGATGGCTTCCGCCAGCGGTTCCACCCACTGGTCTCCCGGCGCCTCGCCCTCGCTGCCGAGGGGGTGTTCGCCTACCAGACGCCGCAGGAGGGCCTCGCCGTCGGCGGTGTCGATGGCGAGGGAGTAGCGACCGCGGCGGCAGTCGATATGGAGACCGAAGCGTGAGGCCAGATAGCCCCGGTTGTCGTAGAAGGTGCTCTCGGCCATGGGGCGCCGACGGTCGTCTTCGTCGCGCCACGCCTCGAGGATGTCGGCTTTGGTGAGCCCGTCGGGGTGGCGGTAGAGGAGGCGGGCCAGCCAGATGGATTTATTCATGGGCGATAAGGAGTAGGAGGCTGACGGCGGCACGTGTGGCGGGGCGAACGTCGCGGAGCAACGCCGTGTCCCGGCGGAACATCCTTCTGCCGGGGGGGGGCTCTTCCGCCCCTTCCGACGCCGATGGCGCGAGGGGGAAGATCGCGTGCAAATATACTGATTTCAAATAGGAATATACGTTTTTCAGAAAAAGTTTTCTGTCGAAAAAACGGGCCGCGCCTCACCGGCGGACGTGCTACTGATAGCGGCGACGCCCCATGATGATGGCGAGGCGGTGGCGCAGGGCGCTGCCGATGCGTTGCCACTGCCCGTGGCGCAGGTTGAGGAGGAGCTCTTCGAGGCTTCGCCACAGTCGGACGCCGGGGTGGCCCCATCCCATGATGCGGTAGACGCGGCGGCGGTAGGCCACGTGGTCGACGATGGAGGTGGGGTGATGTAGGGGGAAGCGGACATCGTGGCATCCCATGGTGAAGAGGCGGCGGTAGCCGCGGGGAAGGGTGGCGATGCTGCCGGCAAAGTGGGTGGAGTCGTCGGTGACGCCGCGGTTGCTCACCATATTGACGCGGGGCAGGAGGGCCAGTTGCCCGTGGAGGAGCAGGGCAGCGTGGAAGATCGTTTCGTAGTAGGCCTTGCCGCCGGCGCGGTGGGCGCGGCACATGGGGAGGAAGTCGCGGCGCAGGTGCCGCTCGCGGCGCAGCGCCTCCAGGCGTTGCACGTCGACGGGACGGTCGAGGAAGGCGTAGTCGCTTTCCCACGTGTCGACGACGCGGCGCCACGAGGCCCATCCCCAGATGCTGAAATTGGTGGTGAAGAAGTAGTCGTCGTCGCCGATGTCGGTGGTGTGTTCGTCGACGTTGAAACCGGCAATCATCCCGACGCGCTCGTCGTTCTCGTAGCGGTCGAGCATCTCCTTGCAGAAGGGAAGGAAGGTGGGGGCGATGATATCGTCGTCTTCGAGGACGACGCACTTGTCGGCGAGGGAGAAGGCCCATTTCTGCGACAGGTAGTTGGAGGGGTCGCAGCCGTAGTTGCGCGTTCGGTAGCGGCGGTGCACCTCGCACTGCCAGTCGATGTTCCCGACGATGTCGCGGCAGGCGGCGATGCCCGCCGCGTCGCGCTCGTCGCGGGCGCCGTCCTGATAGAGGAAGAGACGGGCGGGGCGTGCCCGGCGCAGGGCCTCGAAGGTGTCGCGCAGCATCCCGGGGCGGTTGAAGAAGAGGAGGAGCACCGCCACGTCAACCTGTGCCGCGGGGAGCGACGTGTCGGGAGGTGTCACGCTGTCATCGGCGTCGTCGACGGCCGCGGCGGCGGGGAATGCTGCGGCGGGGGCTTCGGGCGCGTGGTCTCCCGCCGTCTGAGGCTGGCCCGTTTCTCCGGCCTCGGCCGTTTGTCGGCGGAGCACTTGTTCGAGCAGGTCGATGTCTTCCGGATAGGTGAGCTTCCGGTTGTTCTCCTCTCCGGCCACGAGGTGTACCTCCACCTGCGGCAGGTAGCGCACGACGACGCCGGCGTCGTCGGTGGCTCCCGCGGCGTGGCGGAAGGTGTCGTCGGCCATGGCGCGGTCGTAGGCGTCGGTGAGGGTGGTGAGGTGGAAGCCCTGCGGCGTCTGTACGCGGCGCAGGCGGCGGCGGTCGGTGAGGGCGGCCACGTGGTCGTCGTCGGCCTCTATGATGGTGTCGACGGCGGGCAGGGCGACGCTGACGGCGGCATGGTGCTGCAGGGCGTGGCATACGTCGTCGATGATGCGCTGCGACACGAGGGGGCGCGCGGCGTCGTGCAGGAGCAGGTTGACGTCTTTCCCGCGCCAGGCCTCTATGGCGGCGCGTGTGGAGTCGTAGCGCTCTTTCCCTCCCGTCAGGAGGCGTCCCACCTTGTGCCAGCGGTCGGCGTTGCGGCGCAGGATGTCGCGCATCGTCTCGTGGTAGTCGGCGTGTACCACGACGTCTATTTGTGCTATCTGTGCGTTGCGTTCAAAGGCGTCGATGGCGTGCTCGATGACGAGGCGGCCGCCGAGGGGCAGGAACTGCTTGGGAACGGGCTGTCCCAGGCGTCGCCCGGTGCCGCCGGCCAGAAGGATGGCGATGTTGGGTCTCATGAGGGGGTGTGGCTGGAGAGAGGAGGTAAAAAGAAGGGGGAAGGAAGAGAATGGCAAAGGGTAGTCCCATAAAAGGCGCTGTGCTTTTTATAGAACTACCCTTCGTATCGTGGGGCCCTGTGGGGGGAGGCTGCCGTATGGTCAGCGCCAGAAGGCGGAGGTGATGTCTTCCACCTCGCCGTCGCCGTGCAGGCGGTAGAGGCGCTGGTTGGTGGTGCGCGCGCTCAGCGGGCCGTAGTCGGCGCGGTAGGGGCCGAGCTTGACGTAGTCCAGATGGTCGGCGCAGAAGACGTCGGGGACGGCGGTGCGGCCGCTATACCATCCGGTCTTGAGACTGTCGCCGTAGTGTGCCTTGACGGTGCGGCAGAGGTTCATGACGGCGGCGGGGTCGTTGTCGCCGCCCATCAGTCCCACGCAGGTCACCTCGCCGGCGTAGTCGGCCAGCAGGGCCAGCAGGCGCTCTTCGGTGAGCTCCTCGCCGATATCTCCCTGGAGGTAGGCGCTGTGGCAGCCGGGGCACCCGTTGGGGCACTGCGACAGGTTGATGGCCAGAGTGACCTCGTTGGGAAACTCTTGGAAGACGATGTCGTGGTTGACGTATTTGAGCATGCTTCTCGGGGCGGGGACTTATTTCGGCAGGTGCGAGTAGTGGCGACGGGCGGCTTCCTTCTGACGGTCGAGGGAGAAGTTGGACACGCGCTTGAGGTAGCCGATGATACGTGTCAGGTAGTCCACGTTCTTGGAGTGACAGTGGGGGCACTCCTTGAGGTAGCGCTTGTCGATGTGTCCGCAGTCGTTGCAGAGCGTGTTGGGGATGTTGTAGGTGAAGTAGTTGCACCCTTCCTTTGCGGCGACGCGCAGCAGCTGGCGGTACTGGGCCTGCGAGAGGTGCTCGTCGAGGTTCATGTGGAGGGCGGAGCCGCCGGTGAGGTGTTCGATATACTTGCGTCCGTGGAGGCGGAACTTCTCGATGACGTCGGTGTTGGGGTCTTCCACGATGTAGAAGTAGCTGTTGTAGCAGTCGCGCGGCACGTAGTATCCGTCTTCGCGGTCCCAGCGGGCGTGCTTCACGCCGACGTTTTCGGCGGGTATCATCTCGCAGTTGAAGAGGAGGTCTTTCGAGCGGTATTTCTTGTTGTAACTCTCGACGAGTCCCAGAATGTTGCCCACGAAAGTGGTGTATTCCTCGTTGTCGGAGATGGTGAGTCCCAGGCTCTCGGCGGCTTCTACGATACCGTTGACGCCGATGGTCAGGTACTGTCGCTTGATGTTGATGTAGCCGGAGTCGAAGAGGGGGAGCATACCCTTGTCGAGGAGGCTCTTGAGGTTTTCGTTGTAGGCCATCTGCACCTTGTGTACCAGGTCGACGATGCTGTCGAGGAACTCTACGTAGGAGCGTCCCTCACGGGTGGCCTGCTGTACGCAGCGGTTGATGTTGATGGTCAGTACGCTCTTGGAGCCCGTCGATACGCCTCCGGCGCCCAGGGTGTAGCTGAAGCCGTTGTCCTGAATCTCGTTGCGCAGGCGGCAGCAGGAGGCCAGGGAGTCGGCGTTGTCGCTCATGTAGGTGAAGAAGGAGTGTCCCTTGCTGTACATCTCGGCGGTGAAGTCGGCATATTCTTTGTCGATGACGTCGCCGTCTTTGCTGAGCAGGGCCATGGTCTCCACGGGGAAGGTGAGGACGGTCTTGGTGCGCTCTTCGTTAAACCAGCGCATGAAGCGCTTCTGGAGCCAGCTGACGGCTTCCCACAGGGGCTGGGTGCCGTCGGGGAAGTAGAACTCGCCGAAGATGCTCTCGAAGTAGTAGCGATCGTAGTAGGAGATGTTCCAGAAGACGCTTTGGAAGTTGCGTGCACCGGTGGGTTGGTTAATGGAGTAGACGATTTGCTCGAAGCAGTCGGTGATGACCTTGTCGAGCGTACGCTGACGGGTGGAGAGGTCTACCACGCGGTCGGCGTGCTCGTAGTAGTCGCGACCATACTCTTGTTCCAGGAAGTGGCTCATATACATGAGGAACTCCGGCGTGGCGCAGGCGCCGCTGAGCATGGAGGAGACGATGAATACCATGTTGACGAAGCCGCCGCAGAAGCTCTTCAGGTTCGTCGGCGCCGTAGAGTTGCCGCCGATGCCCTTGGTGCCGTTGAGCAGCCAGGGATACATGGTGATGGAGGCGCAGTAGTTGGCCAGACTCGTCTCGTCGTTCTTATAGATGTAGTGGTTCTTGAGGAGATAGATGTAGCGGTCGGCGGTCTCCTTGCCATACATGTCCTTGATGCGGTCGCAGAGGAAGCGACGGTTCAGGCGGATGAAGCCCTGCTTGGGAATCTCGCCGATGAGGGTGGCGATATTCTTGTTTTCCACATTGGCGTTGGAGTCAAACTTCGATCCCGTGGCGGGGTTGGCGGCGTTGCAGTAGTCGATGAGGAAACGCAGCTTGTCGGCCGTCTCGCGGTCGTCCTCATGGCGCTTGCGGTAGAGCATGAAGGCTTTGGCGGCCTTGAAATGACGCTCGCTCATCAGGGCTACTTCCACTTGGTTCTGGATGTCTTCAACGCTCATGCCGTTGCAGAACTTCAGGTGGTCGATGATGTGCTGAAGGCCATCGGCGTCGATGGGGATGTTGACGGAGGCGAAGGCCTTGAGGATGGCTCCCTTGATCTTGTCGAGGGAGAACTTCTCGGTGGTGCCGTCACGCTTGGTGATAAGGAAGGAATCGAAACTCATGAATGTGGCTGTTTTGGTATCTGGGTATTTAGGAAAGTTCCTATCGGCGCCTCGCCGACACAAGACCGCGCGGCGGTGGGTGCGGCGGCGGGCTCCTCTCTCTTACAGCAAGAAACAATTATCCCCTATGACGGCGCCTTGTCGTGGGCCGCCCGGCGGTGGAAGAATACATTTCGTGTTTGTTAGGCTGCCTTGCCGGCGGATACGGCAAGGAGTACTTTCAAGAAGAGGGTAGGCGCTGCTGCCCCGCCACACGACTGAGGGGGGCAAAGCGATGCAAAGATACATTTTTACCCCCTAACCGCCAACCTCCGCCCTGCTTATTTTTTTGCCGCGACGACGCCGCCGCGCCCTCCGCCGTTTAACCTCCTACTGCAACCCTCCGCGCTCATATATTTTTGTATCACCTTGTTAGCATAGGACAGGGAAAATGAGAATCCGGCGAAAAACTTTTTCATAATCCGAAAGAATGGGCGTCTCGCGGCGGAGGCGTCCCCCTTGTCTCTTGTTTTACAATGCCTTACGGCGTGACGAGCGGCGCTGCCGACGGGGGCGGATAGCCCCGCAGCGCCCGCTGACAAAGGGGAGGTGCGGGGACTTTCCGGGGGCCGCCGGGGCACCGGTACGGGCGGCGCGGTGCGGGTGCCGCCGCCGGGGTGCGGAGCGGGGGAGAACGGCGCTTCCCGTCGCCGCCTCGGCGCCGCCTTCCTTATTCCCCTCCTCGCCTCCCTTGCACTTCTCCTCGCCTCCCCTTCTCCCGGCTCCGTCTTCGGGCCTCCGGCCTTCTGAAAAAACGCGCTTATCGTGAAGCAAGAGGGGGTGTCAAAATGTGCGTGAAGGCCGCGAGAATCGAAAGAAATCCACCGCCCGCGTTCCTGTATTCAAGCAGCGCCTTCTCGCACTGCTTCGGAGTGTTAAAATTCCGCCGTTTGTGACATATACTGTCAAAAACGCGGAGGCTTTCAGGCCGCCGCGCGGCGCCACAAGTCCCGTGGAAGTTTCCACAAGTCCCGGACTTGTTCCGACGAGTCCGGGACTTGTGGCGGCGTGACGGCGGCGCCGTATTTCTTGTCCGCCTCTTTTCATTTTTTCACACGAAAGCGTATCCTCGGGGTGCCTCGGAATCGGACTTTTTCCAAAAAAAAGAGGAAGAAAAGGGACGATGAATTCAAACAGACGTGAAAAAAGAGGGGTGAATCCTTAACGAGTGAAAAAATTATCTCCAAAAACGTCTCCTCTTTCAGGAATACGCGCCGAAAAAGGGGCTCCAAGTCCCCCAAAACGCGTTTCCCCGCCCCTTTTCGCGTGTCAAGATTTTTCAGCAAAAAGGGCGGGGAACGCTATTTTTTTTTAGAAAAAAATGCGAGCAGGAGTCGCGGGGCTATCGGATGGATACCTTCCGCGCCGCCTCGCCGTCGGCTTTGACGAGGTAGAGGCCGGGCCGCAGGCGGAGGGCCGTGGTGTGGCGGCCCAGGTAGGCGCCGTCGGTGCGGTAGAGGTCGACGGCACGGTGGGGCGTCAGGAGGTGACCGGCGATGCTGAAGGGCGGCGCGGCGACGGCGGCGGTGCTCACTGCGGCCGTCTGCGAGGCGTCGTTAGAGAGGACGAGGGTGAAGTGGAGGGCCTCCTCGGGGGCGTTGGCATAGCCCACCGTCATCTCCAGTTCCACAAAGACGGTGGGGACGGCCTCGTCGGCGGGGACGCCGGGGAAGGCGCTGTTGCCATACTCCAGGTCGAGCGACTGGCGCTCGCCGGCGGCGGGGTCGAAGGCGAAGGTGTAGCTCAGGGCGTTGTCGACGGGCGAGACGCACTCTTCACCCTGGCAGAGCATCACCGTCATGGGCTGCGACGAGGTGGTGGCGGCGCTCTTCACCGTGGCGGTGACGGTGATGTCGCCGCTCTCGGCGCCGCTCATCCGGAGGTCGGCGAGGAAGAGGTATTGGCAGTTGCCGAGGGGGTTGGTCAGCGTTTGCATACGTTGGCTCAGGAGGCGCTCACCCGACGTCACGCGGCGTGTACCGCCGTCGGTATAGAGTTCCAGAGGGGCGGCGCCCGTGGTGAGGCACCAGAGGGTGGTCAGAAGAAGGAGTAGTTTTTTCATTGTCAATAGATGAAGGGCGAAAGTATCGCCGGTGAATAGTCGGGTGGCGGCGACGGCGGGCGGTGGCCGGCGACGCTTGTGCTTGTCAGCGGGGGGGGCGGCGGGGACGCCGGGGCGCGTATCCTGTCGCCGGTACCTCCCCTCCCCTATCGTACCGCTGTCTGTGCGGCCTGTAGTACGCCTTCTTCCTCATTGTAGACAAAAGCGACGACGGCGAGGTGGCGGGGGTTCCAGGCGGCGGACAGCGCTGTGGTGTAGGTGAGGTGTTGCGGCTGCGCGGCGGTCAGCGTCACGGCCTCCCCGTTGTGGCCGTTGATGCTGCGGCGGAAGACGTGTTGGTGGGTATAGTGGCTCACGAGGTCGTCACCGTCGAGCTGTACGGCGACGAGGTCGTTCTCCACCACCCACAGTTGCAGTTGCCCCGCGACGTCTTGCTGCGGCAGGAGGGTGACGGCGGCCGTGATATGGCCCGCCACACTGTCGACGGTGGCTGAGAGGCGCAGGTCGACGACGGCCGGGCGTGCCAGGGCGGCGGCAACGGCGGCGGCCCAGTTGTGGCGTTCCTGTACGCCGCCGCGGCGGTCGATGACGGCGGAGGGCAGCGTCGTGATGCCCTGTGCGGAGGCATAGGCGTCGCCCTCGCTGTTGTTGAGACCGATATAGGGTGGTGCGGCCGACGACGCCTCGGGATACATGAAACCGGAGGGGCCGCCGTGGATGGCCACGACGACGAGGGCGGTGTCGTACTGTGCCCGGAGGGCGGCACTCACCTCGTGCCCCTTGGGGCAGTTGGAGCACAGCTGGCCGGTGAACTCCTCCAGGAGAACGGTGCGCTGCGGCGACACCGTGTCGCAGACGAGGTAGCGCTCTCCCTCGGCGATGTCGGAGCAGGAGGGGAGCAGCAAGAGCAGCGAGAGGAGAAATAGGAGGGGAAAGAGGAAGGGGGACTTCATCGGAAACGACGGATAGGAGGGGCGAGAGAATAAGGAGGGGCTTCGGCGACGCGTCGCGGCACTGCCGCGGCGCGTCGGCCTAAAAACTGTAATGATAGGATACCTGCAAACCGTGGGTGGCAGGTACATAGCGGCAGACGCCGCCGGCGCAGTTGTAGCCGGCGCGGGTGCGGCCGTACGACAGTTGGAGGCGGTGGCTCTGCAGCAGGGCCGTCACGCTGCCCATATAGTAGTGCGTGCCGTCGCCGCCGTGGTTCCACATATCGCTGAGCGAGAACATCCAGCGCGGCGCCCACGCATATTCCACCAGTCCGTAGCACCAGTCGCGGCGGTCGTCGGCCGTGGCGAGATATTGCCCTTCGATGCGCAACGTGTGGCGGGGGGCGAGGCGGTATTTCCCGTCGAACACCATGATATGGGAGCGCACATTACCGCCGTGGCCTTCGACGACGCTCTTGTTATACAACTGGTGCATGTACATGGCGTTGAAGGAAGCGCGCGGCGTCAGCCGTTTCTCCACCGTCACGTGGATGTCGTGGTAGTTCCGGTGTCCCCACCCCCAGAAGGAGGCCTTCGCCCCGTCGGTGCCGTAGGCGCACCCCTCGACGATGCCCGTCGGCGCCGCGTGCTTGTCGAGGGCGCTGACATACGAGGCGTGGAAGCGCAGGCGCGTGCCGTAGCGCCCGCCGAGGGGGGTGTGGCGGCGGAAGAGGTGGAAGGCCGACAGTTGGTAGGCCCATTCGCCGTCGGCGGCCTGCGTGGAATAGGGATAGAGCGCCGCCAGCGCGTAGGTGTGCTGGTAGGCCAGCGCCGGCAGGTGGTTGAGCATCGCCGAGGTGCCCGTCACGGAGCGGCGGGAGCGGAACGACATGTTGTCGTTGCGACGCACCTGCAACTGCACGCCGCTGCCGCGGCGGGAGTAGGCTCCCGAGAGCATCAGGGCGCTGCCGGGGCGGTAGGTGTAGTCGTTGTCGGCCGAGGGGTCGCTGCCTTTCCACGCATATTCTCCCTTGAGGGTGACGTCGCGGTGGGAGAAGGTGGTGCGGACGGCAAAGGCGTCGACGTGCGACGGCAGGTGCAGACGCAGCGCCGTCCCCGGCACGCGTATCTCCTCGTCGTCCTCGCGCTTGTCGACGACGGAGGCGCCGATGTGCCAGATGATGCCTCTGTCGGCGAGGCGCGGCAGCCACTCCTCGCCGGCCACCTCGATGTCGCCGCCGTAGACGACCGACGCCGTCGACCAGTCCCAGTAGCGGCGCTGGACGCCGCCGAGGGCCGTCAGACGTACCCCCTTGAGGGCGGTGAGGCGCAGGCGGCCGCCGCGCAGGGCGTGGTCGATGCCGAGGCTGCGGTCTTCGTAGCTGCGCAGGAGGAGGCCTTCGCCCAGCTGCTCGTAGAAGTCGCCGGCGGTGAGCTCCACGCCGCGGTATTTCCCCGTCACATAGAGATGCCCCACGCCGTAGCCGCGAAAGGCGCGCTCGAAGCCCGGCAGGGGATGGTCGAGATACTCCACGCGCAGCCCGGCGTCGACATAGCGACTATAGAGGTGGAGGTCGCCGTAGGTATTGGTCTGCAGGCGCTCGTCGCGCGTGGCCCCGATGGCGGCATCGCGCTGCGGAAGCAGAATGTCGGAGGCGATACTGCCGTGGAGCACCACGCTGCGGCTGTGGCGCGACAGCGTGTCGGTCTCCTGTGCCGACGTCGGTAGCGTCAGGGTGGCCCATAGCAGGGCGAGGAAGGGGGGCAGGTGGCGGTGCTTCATGGGGTGGCTGTCAGTTGGCGGAGGGTCGTCAGCAGGTGCTCCTCGCCGCCGTCGACATAGCCGAGGCGACGCTCTACGATGCGCCCCGTGCCGTCGACGACGAGGGTCAGCGGCACCGATGTGCCGCCCAGGGCGCGGAAGAGCTCGCTGTTGTTGTCGAGGAAGACGTCGTAGTCCCATCCCTCACTGTCGACGAGCGGTTTCACCTTGTCGGCATGGGGCCCCTCGTCGATGGAGATGGCATAGAGGCGTACCCCCGTCGTGCGCTGCCACTCGTCGTAGACCTCACTGATGGCCGACAGCTCGCGGCGGCAGGGCTTGCACCAGGTGGCCCAGAAACTGACCAGAAAGGGACGCCCCTCGTTGCCGAGGGTGGCGGCGTCGACGAGGCGCCCGCTGAGGTCGCGCAGCATTACCGACGGCAGTGCCGCGTGCGCCGTCACCACACTGTCGGACAGCGTCGCGGCGGGTGTCGCGGCCGCCGACGGCGCGGCGGCGCCTGTCAGGAGGGCCAAGAGGGGAATAAGATATTTCATAGAGAACGGATGGGAGGGGGAATGTCTTTTTCCTCCATAAGAGAAACGGGTGACCCCTTATTCCGTAGAACGGGTGCTCCGGGAGGAGACATCGCCCCTATCGTAGGAGTGATACGTCCGGCGGAACGGCGTGTTGTCCCTACAGAAGGAAATAGTGTTTTCTACATCAAAAGAAGAAAGAGCGGGGCGCCGCCGGCGGATTACTCCCCGACGAGCACCTTGCAGTGTTGTCGGCCGCTGCTCACCAGGTAGATGCCGGCGGCGGGGAGGGAGAGCGTCGTCGTCCCCCCGGCACCGATGACGGCGCGGCGCACCACCTTCCCCGCGGTGTTGCTCACGGTGAAGAGGCTGCCGGCGGTGCCGTCGACGATGACGTGGCGGCGCCCGCCGATGGCGGAGAAGGCGTCGGCGGCGGGCGCCGCCGACAAGTGCGTCACCGTGGTGGCGACGACAATGATTTGTTCGAAGGCGGCCGTCGTTCCGCCGTCGGTGGCCTCCCATACGCGGGTGATGACGCCGTCGTCGACGGTCTCGCTGAAGGTGGTCTCCAACGCCTTTCCCCCGGCATAGGCCTTCACCTCAGCCACCGAGGGCACCTCGTCGGCATCGTTTACGCGCAGGTAGCGCTCCGGGGTGTTCTCAAAGGTGATGGGCGAGGTGGAGAGGGTGAAGCCGCCGCTCATGGTGTAGGAGCCGTCGTCGTCATACGGCTGCAGGGCTGTCACGGCATAGGCGGCGCCGCCGATTTCCTCTATCTTGATGACGCCGGCGCGCACCTGCTTGTAGTCGGTGGGGTCGCCGTAGTACACCTTCCCGATGACGTCTTGCGGCAGGATGACGTCGCATGTCCCGGAGTTGGGCGCCGACTCCTTGAGTACGTACTTCCAGCTCGCGCCGAAGTCGTCGGACAGCAGGATGCGCACCTTGCTGTCGGCATCGAAGACGTTGGGGTCGACGTCCCAGTGGAGGGTGAGGCGCTGCCCCGTGGTGTAGGAGGTGGACAGCTTGTCGGTGATGACGAAGGGCGTGCCGCTGACGATGCGGAGGATGGTCTCGTAGGCGTCGTAGCCCACGCCGTGAGGCGCGGTGGCGAAGTCGGCCGAGGGGTCGCTGTCGCATACCGTCAGCCAGAAGCGGTAGTTGCCGGCGCCGACGGTGCGCACGTCGGTGTAGTCCTCCACGCTCCACTTCTTAGACGTATAATAGTAGACCCAGGAGGGGGCGTAGGATATCAGCGGGTTCGTGGAAGGGGCGGCGGGGACAAACTGAGGGTTGCTGTAGAAGCCCGGCGGCGAACTGGGCGCGTTGAAGTCGGCCTGATGAGCGGCGTAATAGAGGGCGTCGCCGTCGGCGTCGGTGGCGTGGAGGTCAAACTGGAAGAGGGTGCCCTGAGGAATGGTGTAGGAGCGGCGGAGCGTCGACAGGTCGAAATGCGGCGCGTGGTTGCTCGTCTGCGCCCCTTGCGGGAAGTTGTCGTGCGTGTCGTCGGCCTCCACCGTCACGAGGTGCTGACGCTCTGCATCGGTGTAGTAGGAGAGGTCGTAAAGCCCGCGGCGGATGTGATAGAGGCTGGGGTTGGAGAAGAAGGAGCCGCGCAGCGTGCCATACGACATGATGCTGGAGCCCGTGCCGGGCTCCGTGCGATATCCCAAGGTGCTATGGGTGTGGTCTGACCCGAAGAGGTGTCCCACCTCGTGGAGGATGGTCTGCTCATACGGCTGTGCCACGGAAGCGCCCTTCCAGTAGGAGAAATAGGCCCCGTGGAGGTTCGTCAGCCCGTTGTAGTCGGTGAGCGCGGCGAGGATGATGCCGCAGTCGTAGGCGTCGGCGCCGATAAGGTTGCTAATCTCGGAGGTTCCGACGCTGATACACCAGTTGGCGGAGGTGCCGCCGGGCCAGTCGTTGCTGCTGTCGGTGATGATGAGGGCGTCGTCGTCGATGACGTGGAAGTAGACGGACAACTGCGTCCCGAAGAGCGTGTTCAGCGACGTCTCCATCATGGCCCAGAAGGCGCGCACCTTGTCCGTACTGCCGTAGAAGGGGTATTTCTTGAAGAGGGCGTAGGTGACGGGCATGGCCATGCGATAGAGGAAGGTGCGCCCGTTGTTATAGGTCATGTCCTGCTGATAAATCTCGGTATAAGACGAGGCGGGATAGGTGTAGCCCGTGGTGCCGCCGGTGTCGGCGTCGGCCTCGGCGCTGCTGACGCGCGGGCGGAAGCGCGGCGCCGTCTGTGCGGCGCTGTCGCCGCAGCACGTGTTGGCGGCCTCGGCGGTGCCGAACACCAGTCGGCCGTCGACATTGGTGAAGTCGTAGCTCCCCTCGGCGGTGGTCACCGTCCCCATGACGTCGCCCTGAGGGCTGAGGGCTATCACGCTGCGCTCGCCGTGGGTGCCGGTGCCCACATAGGTGGTGATGCCGGCGTGTGTCCCCGTGGTGGCGGCGGGGCGGTAGGTGAGGTGGCGTTCCTGCCCGTCGGGCGTCGTCAGCGACAGTGTCGCGTCGGTCTCGGCGGTGCGCAGGCAGCGGGTGAGGCGCAGCGGGTCGTTGTCGGACGCCGTGGCGGTGAGGGTGGCCGCGGCGCAGAGGGCGAAGGCATAGAGGGTGTGCTTCATATCGTAGGGGGATGTTTTAGGGGGAGGGAGTGCGATGTATCGTAGGAGGAGACTTATTTCACCCACACCTTGGTGGTGACGTTCCCGGCCTTGACGAGATAGATGCCGGCAGGGGTGGGGAGGAAGGTGGCGCGGCGCTGCGAGAGGAGGGTGCGCCCGTCGAGTGTCGTCACGGTGACGTCGGCGGCCGGTGTCACGGCAATGCCGCCCGTGGCGGCGCTGACGGTCGGTGTCGCCACGGCGGTCGTGGCCCCGGCGAGGCCCGTGGTGCCGCCGTCGAGGGGGATGCGTGCCGCGTTGAGCACCTCCTTACTGCTGCGGTCTACCACGAGGACGGTGACGTAGGCCCGGGAGTAATCGGTGATGCCCGAGAGGTCGAGCGTGGTGGTATAGGTGTAAGGCGTCGCCTTCTCGAGGGTGGCGGGCAGCGATCCCTCGATGCCCTCATAGACGGAGCCCTCGCGCACCACGTCGTTGTAGGAATAGTCAACGTAGTAGGCCTTGTCTTCCCAGCCGTCCATCTCTCCGCTGTTGCCGTCGTAGTAATAGTTCAGCTGATAGCCGCGCAGGTTGTCCTCGGTGAGGATATAGGCAAAGCCGTAGTCGACGTCGCTGTAGGAGAAGACGAAGTCGGCGGCGGCGTGGATGGACGCCTGTCCGTCGGCCACCGTCGAGGTGGCGTTGAGGGCGACGACGGCGGGGTGGCTGCGGCTCTCGAGATAGTAGTCCTCCAATCCGAGCTTGCTGGGTGAGATGCTGTTGCCGTAGACGCGGTTGAGATAGCAGCGCGGCGTACTGCTGGAGACGTTCTTCCAGAAGGCGGCATAGGCTGTGGTCGACATGCTGCCCTCCTTTTCCACATTACACCCCAGCCAGGAGCCGTCGGTATACTTCTCCCGCATATATTCCATGGCAACGATGCCGCGGGGGCAGTAGCCGCAGTAGGGCGAGGTGGCGGTCTCCAGCACGACGTTGCGCTCCACGAGGCGGTCGCCGCTGAAGAGGTAGCAGTAGGTGTCGCTGCCGTAGTTGGTGGTGCCGTTGACCGATGTCAGGCGGAAGGTGCCCTGCACGCTCTCGCCCTCGACGTCGCAGCGGAAGCCGTCGATGGTGACGTGGGCGGTGTCGCCGGCGGCCAGTGACGTGTCGAAGTGATGGGGCACACTCATGGCCGTCCCCAGGGCGGGCGTGTAGCTCACCACGATGTCGTCGACGGCGCGGCTGTCGGTGTTGATGATGGTGAAGGTGGCACTGAAAGTACCGCCGGTGGGGGCGTAGGTGGGCATCGCCTCGCGCTTGAGGTTGAGATACCAGGGCGTGCCGTCGGCACACATCCCCTGCAGAGGCAGGAGGAGCAAGAGGAAGAAGAATATACGACGCTTCATCGGGAGGGGGGGTAAAGTGAAAGAAGTAGTGATGGCAAAAAGGAGAAAACGACGGAAAGTTATCATGGAACGGGCGGGCGTCATTGTGCGACGGGCGGACGTCATCAGGGGAAAGGGAGAACGGCGTCAGGGTAGGCGTGGCTGACGGGCGATTTCCTCCACAACACTTTTCGTTCGCAAAGATAGGACGAATGCACGGAAGAAGTCTTTTTTTGAAACAAAAAAAATGATAAAGGGGAACGTCGACGGCGCGCTGTGGCCGTTACCCCCGCAAAAATGACTATATTTGCAAGCGCCGCCGGCCGAGGCCTTTTGCCGCCGCGCCGCCCTCCCTGATGATTTGCCGGGGCTTCGGCCTGCTCTCTCCTCTACAACCGTTTTTATTCAGTATGATACTTCGTCGTTTTCTCTCCGCCCTTTTTGTGGGCGCCGCCACTATGATGTCGGCACAGACTATCCTCTTTCACACCGGCGACAGCACCGGTTTCCCCTATCGCATCCCTGCCATCGCCACCGCCAAGAACGGCGACCTCATCGCCCTGAGCGACTTGCGGCCCTGTGGCGGCGACATCGGCTACGGCCGCGTGGACATCCTGGGCCGCACGAGTCGTGACAACGGTGCCTCCTGGACGGCGCCCTATACCGTTCTTGCCGGCAGTGGTCATGGCAAGGATACGGGCTACGGCGATGCTTGTCTCGTGGCCGACCGCGACCGCAACGAGCTGCTGCTGGTGTGCGTCTCCGGCGATACGCCTTACTGGTCGTCGACGGTGGCTCACAGTCAGCGCCTGGTGAGCCTCCACGCCGCCTACGACAAGCGGCGGAAGGAATGGGTGTGGGAGACGACGCCCACCGACCATACCGACACCGTCTATCATACGCTCTTCGGCGACCGCATCAACGGCCTCTTCATGGGCTCCGGCCGCATCTGCCAGAGCCGCCGCATCAAGGTGGGGCGCTACTATCGCCTCTACGGCGCCCTGTGTACGCACCGCGGCAACTTTGTGCTCTACTCCGACGACTTCGGGCGCAGCTGGAGCGTACTGGGCTCGGCGGAGGTGTCGTGTGCGCCTCACGGCGACGAACCGAAATGTGAGGAGCTCCCCGACGGCAGCGTCGTCCTGAGCTCGCGCAAGGCCGGCGGCCGCTATTTCAACATCTTCCGCTATACCGATACGAAGCATTACAGCGCCGGCGCCTGGGGTACCGCCATCGACTCGCGGACGGCCCCCGGCGGCATCGCCAACGAGAGCGGTGCCTGCAACGGCGAGATACTCCTGGTCCCTGTGCGCCGCACCGCCGACGGCAAGAAGACGCATCTCATCCTCCAGAGCCTCCCCGGAGGCCCCGGACGCACGCTGGTGAGCCTCTACTGGAAGGAACTGGCCACGGCGGCCGACTATGCCTCTCCCGAGGCCTTCGCCTCCCACTGGCAGGGCGCCTATCGCGTCAGCGACCGCGGATCGGCCTACTCCACCATGGCGCTGCAGGCCGACGGCCGGCTGGCCTTCTATTATGAGGAGGAGCCGGGAAACTACCAGATGACCTATCGCGCCCTCTCCATCGACAGTATCACCGACCACCGCTACCGCGTGGAATGAGCCGTCGGGCGACAGTGTCCCCTACTCTACTGCATCCAAACATTTACTTTCTATTTTAAACCATGAAGCTAAGAAAAATTTTACTCTCAGCACTCGTAGCGGCGGCGATGCCGGCCGTCACGGTCTGGGCCGACCTGCCCTTCCGTGAGCACCGCTACGACAGTTTCAAGGCCTGCGAGGTCAACGACAGCAGCATCGTATTCATCGGTAACTCCATCACCAACATGGGTGAGTGGTGGGAGTTCTTCGGCAGCCATCCCCGGGTGGTCAACCGCGGCAACTCGGGATGCTTCAGC
Source organism: uncultured Prevotellamassilia sp. (assembly GCA_964640535.1). GTDB lineage: Bacteria > Bacteroidota > Bacteroidia > Bacteroidales > Bacteroidaceae > Alloprevotella. The sequence continues at coordinate 52,386 of CAZXFS010000002.1, forward strand.
TATGAGGCGCTCGACCAGATTGAGAGCATCCTCGTGGGGCGTCCCGCCAAGATTTTTGTGATGGTGGGTACCAACGATATCGGCGGTGCCACGGGCGATGCCGCCAGCATCGCCGCCAATGCGCGTCAGATGATAGAGCGCATCCACGCGGAGTCGCCGACGACGGAGGTGTATATCACGTCCTGCTTCCCCAGTACCAACGGTGTGCGCAATACCACCAATCTGTCCGGCGTCAACGAGGCGCTGAAGGTGGTGTGCCGGGAGACGGAGACGACCTACATCGACCTGTGGAACGACCTGATGGGCATCATCAACGGCGGCGGCCTCAGCCTCGACGCCCTGCACCTCAACCCCAAGGGCTACCGTATCTGGTGTGAGAAGATAGCTCCTCTGGTGGGCCTCACCCCCGTCTTTACCGACGACAATATGGAGCTCAATGCCGGCGGGCAGAGCTATTCCTACGCCATGCGCTCTCAGCAGTTCGGCTGCCTCCCCGTGCGCTCCAAGGACATCCTCATCGTCGGCGACGAACTGGTGCATGGCGGCGAATGGCACGAGCTGCTCCACAGCGACCGCGTGAAGAGTCGCGGCACCGTATGGGGCTATGGCGGTATCACCATCCCCGCTCACACCAGTATGCTCACCGCCACGCTGGCTACCAACCCGGCCATCAAGGAGACGCCGGAGCAAATCTACTTCTACGTGGGGCTCAACCCGCTCAACAACGATGCCGTCACCGTCGACTCCATGGTGACGGACTACACCGCGATGATTCAGAAGGCCATCGAACTGGCGCCGACGGCCAAGCTCTTCCTCTGCGCCCTGACGCCGCACCCGACGGCGGCCCGCGAGACGAAGACGCAGGAGTTTAACGCTCGCCTGCAGACACTGGCCGAGACGCTCGGATGCACCTATGTAGACACCTATACGCCGATGACCGTCAACGGGAGCCGCGATGCCGACCTTATCAACGGCAACGGCTATGTCACCGCCAAGGGATATATCCGGCTGGCACAGACGCTGGCACCGCTGATGGGCGACGACGTCTATGCCACCACCGACGAGGACTTTGCCACCCGTTATGCCCTCATCAATGCCCGCGAGGCACTGGGCAGCGCCATCGTCACCGCCAAAAACCTCACCGTGGGCACCACCACCGGCACCTATACCGCCGAGGGCGTACAGCCGCTGCTCGACAAGGCCGCCGAGGCCATGCAGTTGCTGGCCGACCCCGAGGTGACCATCGAAGAGCTCAACGCGATGGCCGACGCCCTGGCGCCGCTGACGACGGCGGCCGAGAAGAGCCTCAACCAGCCCGAGGAGGGCAAGTGGTATACCATTCAGGCCACCAACCGCAACAGCAAGTATCTCACCGCCAACAAGGACGGTTCGCTCATCGGCGGCGACGACGCCACCTCGACGGGGGCACAGTGGGGCTTTGAACAACGCACCGATGGCAGCTACAACATCGTCAGCCGCTACACCGGCGCCTATCTCCAGCCCGCCGCTTCCTCGCCGCTGAAGACCGTGAGCAGCGTGCCGTCGGCAGGATGGACGCTCAGCGCCTCGGATGCCTCGCCGCTCTATGTCATCACCTCCGGCACCGTGCAGCTCAACCAGACGGGCTCGGAGAACGGCTTTGCCATCTACAACTGGGGCTACGGCACCCTGGCAGCCGGCAGCTACAACCTCTCTAACGCCGGCGGACAGTTTGCCGTGACGGAGCTGGCCGACGACGCCCTGAGTATCAGTCCCGACGTGGTGAGCTATGAGCCCACCGCCAGTACCGAGGAGGCCAACTACTGGCACTTCCTCTACACCCCGCTGCGCGAGTCGCGCTATGCCACCGAGGCCAATGGGGCCTTAGTGGGCGCCGCTGCCGCCACCGACAACACGGCGATGTGGAAACTGGTGGCACGGGCCGACGGTAGCTACGACCTCATCAATCGCGCCACGGGCAACTACGTCCTCCCCACCGCCGCCACCAACAGCCAGTTGACAACGGGAACGACGGCACCCGCCACGGGATGGGCCGTCACCCCCGCCGCCACCGACGGCTACTATGTCATCACCAATGGTACGGCCCAGTTTAATCAGACCACCAGCTACTACAGCTATAAGATTTTCAACTGGGGATATACCGCCGGTACCGCTACTTATAACACGTCGGACACCGGTTGCCAGTATGCCTTCAAGGTCATCGAGAAGGAAGACCTGATACCCGCCGCCGTCACCGCCGTGACCGCCGCCGCCGCCTCCGGCGCCCCCGTGCTCTACGACCTCGGCGGGCGCCGCCTGAAGACGCCGGCCTCCCGCGGCGTCTATATCGCCGACGGACAGAAGCGTCTGGCACAGTAACCCTCCGCTCTCGTCTTCCCCTCTCCCCTACTCCTTACAGCGGGCCGCTTCCTTTGACCGGGAAGCGGCCCGCTTGGCTTTCCGCGCGCTCCGGCAGCGGCCGTCGTCCTCCCGGCTCGCCGTCGCCCTCCCCTCCTCGAAACTTTTTTGAAAATAATTTCGACGTCCCGCCTGTTTTGCAGAAAAATCTTGACACGGAAAATGCCGCCGAAAGCGCGACTTTCGGCTCCTCCCGCTCCGCTTTTTACACAAAAAGCGACGGGAAATAGATTTTCTGCATGAAATTTTTTAAGAAGTTAAGGAAATGTGTCTCCGTTTTTACGCTCATTGACACTTACGCCTTCGTTTTTTCCTCGTTTTTTGGGAAAAAAATCTCCTTCCGAGGCACCCCGAAGCGGCGCTCGTTTGTGAATGTTTGTGAAAGACGGGATGAGGATCGGCGCGACGGCGGCGCGGCAAAACAAGTCCCGAACTCGTCGGAACAAGTCCGGGACTTGTTGAAATTTCTCCGGGAATCGTTTCGACGCGCGGCGGTGGAGGATTTCGGCGGTTTTTGACAGTATATGTCAAAAACGTCCCTCTTTTAACATTTCCAAGGGGTGTGTGGCGGCGCTGCTCGGGCGCAGGGACGGGCGCGGTGGATTTTTTGCGATTCTCGCGGCCTTCGTGCACACTTTTTGCCCCTCTCTCGCTTCACGATAAGCGCTGTTGGCGGCGAGGGGGGGGCACGGAAGGAAGAGGTGGTCGGCGGTGACGCGGGCGTGGCGTCTATAGGCCTATCTTGCGGCGAATCATGCGCAGCATATTCTCGTGTCCCACAAAGACGAAACCGCTCATGCAGGTGTTGTGGGCGGTGCGCTGCCGGAAGTCGGCGGCGGAGAGGGGCTCGAGGAGCAGGACGGCGTGGTCGGGCTCGAGGAGCAGGGTGTCGAGGGTGAAGGGAAGGGTGCCGTAGGGCGTCTGGCACACCTCGATGGTGTCGCCGCAGTGGGGGGCGAAGACCCCGCGGTCTACATAGCCGCGGCAACTGTCGCCGACGACAACGAGCGTCAGCGGCTGCTTGGAGCGTATCTCGTAGTGGGCGGCGATGCCGACAATGCCGGCAACCATGATCATCAGGAGGGTGAAGACGCCGTAGCGGATGAGGAAGCGTTTCATAAGGGGGATTGGGGAGGAATGAGACGGGGATTTTGGAGGGGAAGAGGCGGGGAGAGACGGCGGGGAGGCGGAGAGAGACGGCGCCCTCCCCCTCTCCATGATGGGAGGGACGGAGAGGGAGAGCCGATGGGGGCGGATTTATTCTCCCTCCTCAGGACTTCTCCAGTTCCAGCTGGTTTTGTATCAGTTCGTAGTAGTAACCTCGCAGGGCGACGAGCTCGGCATGGGTACCGCTCTCTACCACTTCCCCATGGCGCAGGACGACGATGTGGTCGGCATTCTTCACCGTGGAGAGGCGGTGGGCGATGACGATGCGCGTGCGCCCGCAGAAGTGGCGGTCGAGGGCATCGGTGATGCGGCGCTCGTTGTCGGCGTCGAGCGACGAGGTGGCCTCGTCGAGGAGGAGGTATTGCGGGTCTTTGTAGACGGCGCGGGCTATCATGATGCGCTGCTGCTCGCCGCCGCTGACGCCGATGCCTTCGCTGCCCACCTTGGTATAGAGCCCCAGGGGGTGGTGGCGCATATAGTCGTCCATACGGGCGATATCTACGGCTCTTTTCAGTCGGGCGGGGTCTTCCCCCTCTCCCAGGCAGATATTGCGCAGGACGGTGTCGGAGAAGAGGAAATTGTCCTGCATCACAATGCCGCTGGCCTGACGGATGGACTTGGCGGTATAGGCGTCGAGCGGGCGCCCGCCCATGAGTATTTCACCGGAGGTGGGGGCGTAGAACTTCAGCAGGAGTTTCATCAGCGTGGTCTTGCCGCTGCCGCTCTCTCCCACGATGGCTGTCATGCTGCCGGCAGGGATGGTGAGGCTGACGTGCGACAGGGCGGGCGTACCGATGCTGCCGGTGTAGGAGAAGGTGAGGTCGCGCACCTCGATGTCGAGGGGACGGTCGGAGGGTATCGCCTCCTGCTCCGCGGCGTCTTCGTTGTGGCAGAGGTGGACTTCCTCGGAGCGCTCCAGACTGATGCGGGCGTCCTGAAACTGCTGGAGGAAGCCCATCAGCTGCGACAGGGGGCCGTTGACCTGACCGATGATGGCCGAGATGCTCATCATCATGCCCAGGGTGAGGTGTCCGTTGACCACCTCGGCGGCAATCCAGCAGGTGATGAAGATGTTGCGCAACTGCCCGATGAGGGTGAAGCCCGTCTCCTGTATCTGTCCCCATCGCAGCGTCTTCTGACTCATGACATACTGCCGCTCCTGCAGGTCGCGCTATTCCTGCAGCTTGTAGTCCTCGTAGGCGTTGAGCTTGATGTCGGTGATGCCGCGCAGGAGTTCGTATTGCTTGTTTTGGTTTTCCGCACTGATCTTAAACTGCTCGTAGTCGAGGGCTTTGCGACGGTGGAAGAAATAACACATCCAGGCCGTACTGAGAGCGGTGAGCAGCAGGTAGGCGCCAAGGATGACGGGGCTGTACCATCCGATGATGGCCAGATAGAAGGGGGCGGAGAGGAGGGAAAAGGCGGTCTGCAGCGTACTATAGGTCACAAAGCTCTGCAGACGGCTGTGGTCGCCCAAGCGCTGCTGGTAGTCGCCCACACTCTTGGTGTCGAAAAAGGTCATCGGCAGGCGCAGCAGCTTGGTGAGATAGTCGGAGAGGATGTGGATGTTGATGCGCGTCGACATATAGAGGCTCACCCAACTGCCGATGAGGCCCATCGAGAAACTGCCGAAGAAGATGAACAGCTGCGCCAGAAGGATGGAGAGGATAATGTTCATATCGCGCAGCCCGATGCCGTCGTCGACCATGGCTTGCGTCAGGAAGGGGGATACCAGCGAGAGGAGGAGGCCGAAGAGCATTCCGGCGGCCGACTGCGACATCTCCCATCGGTAGGGCCACACATACTTGCGGGCAAAGCGCACGAGGCTGTGCTTCTCCTTCACAGCCTCTTTCTGATAGAAGGCGTCGGTGGGCTCCAGGGCAATGACCACTCCCTTGTTGCCATTGAGCCAGAAGTGGCCGAAGGTGTCCTCCGTGAAGGTGTGCTTCCCATAGGCGGGGTTGGCGACATAGTATTTCCACCGCCCCGTGAAACGGCTGCGGCGCACGTCGTAGAGCACGACGAAATGGTTTTGCTCCCAGTGGAGGATGGCCGGTAGCGGACACTGCTCGCGCAGCTGCTCGAGGGTCATCTCAAAGGAGGCACTGTCCATGCCTATCTCTTTCAGGGCATCACGAATGCCGGCTACGCTCACCCCCTCACGGGTCAGGTGAGAGAGCGAGCGTAGAAAACTAAGGGGGTAGTCGCGACCATAGGCCGAGGCCACCATGCGGATGCAGGCGGGCCCGCAGTCCATCTGGTCGAATTGGCGGGTAAACTTCATGAGGGGGATGCGGAAGGACGTCACCGGAAAGGGGCGCCCTGTGTCTTTAGAAAAGGAGAAATCCGGGTGACGATGGACCGACGCGCTGCCGGGCGACAGCTGAGGAATGGGGCGCGCGGGACACCGGCGGCCGGGCTTATTGCCTATTCTTCGGTTGATGGTTGAACTTATAGATGACGTGCAGCATGAAATAGGACGGCAGCACGTTGGTATAACTCTCTGTGCTTCCCTGAGCATCGACGGAGCGTGTCACCTTCGACAGGTCAGGAAGAAGGTCAAAGCCGTCGACGAGGAAGGTGAGGTTGCCATGAAGGATGCTTCGTTCCAACCGTATGTTCCACACCACGTCGGCGGTGTTGAGGCTCGGGGCTTCATATCCCCGGCGACTGAAGATGGTGAAGTCGGTGTTGAGGCGGAAGTCCCGGGGGAGAGGAATGCGTGCCGTGAGCCCATAGTTGTAGTCCCAGGCGCTGATGCGCGTGAAGTCGCTGCGGTCGCCCGTGAGGCGGTTGTAGCTTCCGCGCAGCTTGACGCCTATCCTCCATTTGTTCTGCGAGTCGTCTCCGGAGATTTATTCACGCAGATAGAGGTTGCGGATGACGCTCAGTGCGTTGGTGGCGGAACCCTCTACATTGGCCATGTCGACATTGTGGTCGAAGGTGTAGGAGGTGTTGCTGCTCCACGAGAAGCGTTTCTGCTTGCCGAATTGCCGGTCGAGGCGCAGACTGCCGTCGGTGCGCCGGTTGCCGTTGACATTGGTGGCCGTACGGTATATCCCCCGGTAGTGGGATGATAGGTGCGCTCTGTGGCCAGTGCTTGATGGGTGCGCTGATAGGAGGCGTCGAAGTTATAGAGATTTTTCTGCAAAATAGAGGCGTCGACGTATTTTTTTGAGAAAAAATACGAGCGGGAGGGAGAGGTGGATTTTTGGTCCCCAAATATCAATAGAGGAGGCTGAGAAAGAGGGGCCTCGGCAGGGCGTCGAACGGGCATCGGGATGTGGGCCTCCTGTGGGGCGGCTCCCGGAGGGCGTAGGCTGCCGCTATTGTCCCCACGACTGGCGGTCGAGCTTGCGATAGCTCACGGCTTCGCCGATATGGGTGGTGGTGAGGGCGTCGGCGCCGTCGAGGTCGGCGATGGTGCGGGCCACCTTGAGGATGCGCTCGTAGGCGCGTGCCGACAGGTCGAGGGCCTTCATCGCCCGGCGGAGGTAGTTGGCGCCGTCGGCGTCGGGGCGGGCAAAGCGCTCCAGCAGGCGTGCCGACATCTGGGCGTTGCAGTAGACGCCGGGGACGTCGGCAAAGCGGGCTGTCTGCAGGGCGCGGGCGCGTACCACCCGTTCGCGGATGGCGGCGCTGCTCTCGCCGGCGGGCGTGGCGGCGAGGTCGGCCAGCGGCACCGGTGTCACCTCCACCTGCAGGTCGATGCGGTCGAGCAGGGGACCGGAGATTTTCTGCATATATCGTTGCACCTGTCCCGGGGAGCAGCTGCAGGCGTGGGTGGGGTGGTTATAGTAGCCGCAGGGGCAGGGATTCATCGAGGCGACGAGCATGAAGGAGCAGGGGAGGGTGGCGGTGTATTTGGCGCGCGAGATGGTGATGTGGCGGTCTTCGAGGGGCTGGCGCAGGGTCTCCAGGGCGGTGCGGCTGAATTCGGGGAGCTCGTCGAGGAAGAGGACGCCGTTGTGTGCCAGCGATATCTCGCCGGGCTGCAGACTGGTGCCGCCGCCTATCAGTGCTACGTCGGAGATGGTGTGGTGCGGACTGCGGAAGGGGCGGCGGGCGATGAGCGACGTGGTGCGGTCGAGCTTGCCGGCGATGGAGTGTATCTGTGTGGTCTCGAGGCTCTCGCCGAGGGTGAGTTGCGGGAGGATGGAGGGGATGCGCTTGGCCATCATACTCTTGCCGCATCCCGGACTGCCCACCAGCAGTAGGTTGTGCCCTCCCGCCGCTGCCACCTCGCAGGCGCGTTTGACGCTCTCCTGCCCCTTGACGTCGGCAAAGTCGAGGGGGTAGTCGCTTTGGGCGGCATAAAACTCGGCGCGGGTGTCGACGACGGTGGGCTGCAGCGTCCCGGCGCCGTTGAGCAGGGCCACCACCTCGGTGAGGCGGCGGGCGCCGTAGACCTTCAGGCGATTGACGACGGCGGCCTCGCGGACGTTGTCTTCGGGGACGATGAGGAGGTCGTAGCCCATCTCGCGCGCCTTGATGGCGATGGGGAGAGCTCCTTTTATGGGCCTTAGAGACCCGTCAAGGCCCAATTCTCCCGTCAGCAGACATTTATCCAGTAGATCGGGGCGGACGAGCTTAGAAGCCGCGAGAATGCCGATGGCTTGGGGCAGGTCGTAGCCGCTGCCCTCCTTGCGGATGTCGGCGGGAGCCAGATTGATGACGATATGGCTGCGGGGGGTGTGGAAACCGCTGTTGAGGAGGGCGCTGGTGACGCGGGTGCGGCTTTCGCGCACGGCACAGTCGGGAAGCCCTACCATGAAGAAGTCGTCGCTGCCGGGCGTGATGTTGACTTCGGTGGTGACGGGGAGGGCGGTGAGGCCGTTGAGGGCGGCGGTGTGTACGGTGGATAACATGGCAAGCAGGTGGGATGCCCTTCATGGGGAGCTCCGGAGGAGGGGTGGGGGATAATAGGTCTTTCGGGGGGGGGGGAGGCTGCCGTAGGAGGGGCTATGGCAGACGGTTTTTCAGGGCGTCGAGGTCGGTGCCGTGGTCGGTGATGACGCCTTTCTCGTCGGTCAGGATATACTCCGGCACACGGGTCAGGCCCAGCGCCCGGGCGGTGCCTTCGAAGACGGCACCGTCGCAGGTGGCTACGACGCGGGCCACGACGGCGCTGTCGCGGCGCAGGCGACGGCGGAAGACTCCGGCATCGCTGTCGAGGGAGACGAGGAGTGTGCGGTAGTCGCTGCGTTGGGACACCTCGCGGAGCTGACTGATGGTGCGGTTGTAGTCGGGCGCCCAGGTGGCACAGCTGACGATGAGGAGGCGTCGCCCGTCGGTGAGGGTGGTGCGTGTCCATGTCTTCCCGCTGAGGTCCTTGACGCTCACTTCGGCGAGTTTTTTCCCGATGCGCAGGTGACGGCGGGGCTCCATCAGGCGTGCCAGATATGCCACGGCGGCGCTCTTGGGCTGTGCCGTGGTGAGGAGGTCGAGGAGCTCGGCACCGGTGTCGTCAAGGCGTTCCTCGGCGGCGAAATACTGTTGGTAGAGGGCCACGGCGGCCATCGTCGCGGCGTGTTGGCGGATGAAGCGGGCCACCTTGCGGCGGTCGTCGCCGGCCTTCCCCGACAGCTCTTGGCGCAGGGCGGTGAGGAGTTGGTTGTCGTCGCCGCCGGAGATATGGGCCTTACTCAGGCTGGCGGCATCGCCTTTCATCTTCACCGTGGTGCCCGGCGTTGCCACGAGGGTGGTGCGGGTGAAATTGGGGTAGAGGAGGGTGAGCACCGTGGACTGTGTCAGCGGGCGCTCGTAGGTGAATTTCCCATCGACGATGTGCAGGGTGTCGATGCCGCTGAAGGTGGCGTCGTCGGCATAGACATAGATGTCGGCGTGCCCCACATTCTCCAGTTTCCCCTTGAGGCGGAAGCGGTCTTTCGACGGGCCGCAGGCCACGAGGACGGTGAGGACGGGGAGGAGCAGGAGGGAGAAGGAGGGGACGTGTCGGAGGGACATAGAGGGGGAGGGGATAAAGGGGGGAAAAAGAAAAAACGACGAAAGCCCGGTGGAGCGGTACCGCACGGGGTGGCCGCGTCACCGGGCTTTCGGTAGAGGGAGTGTGGGGCGTGCCTTACTTCACCAGAGACTGGAAGGCGGCGTCGCTGAAGAGCGAGGAGAATTCCTGGTCGGTGGCGGCGCGCTGTGCGAGGGTGGCATCCTTCGCGATGGCGTCTTTCAGGTTGCTCAGCGCCGTGGTGCTCTGGTTGGTGCGGGCAGCGACGATGGCCTTGAGGTAGCTCGTCGTGGCGTCGGCGTTGGTGATGCCGCTCAGTGTCGAGGCGGCGCCGGTGTAGTCCTTGTTGAGGATTTGTGCCAGGGCGGCGCTGTTGCTCTTCACGCCGGACAGGTCTTGCGCGGCTTGTGCGTAGTTGCCCTTGGCGATATTCAGGTTGCCCAATACCTCAGCATAGTTCTTGGCGTCGGTGGCTTTGGCGAGGGCCTCCTCGGCGGTGGCCGTCTGTCCGTTGGCCAGGGCTACGAGGGCACTGTTGGCGTTGGCCTCTGCCGACGTGGGGTTCTTTGCGAGGGCCTGACTGAGATAGTTGGCCGTCGAGGAGAGGTCGCCCTTCTGGTAGGCCAATTCCGCCAGGTTGTTGTAGGCGCGGTAGTCGTCGGGATACAGCCGGGTGGTCGTTTGGTAGATGCCTTCCTTCTCTGCCGCGTTGTCGGTGAGGGTGGCGTTGTAGAGCAGTTCCTCTACCGACAGCTTCGAAGCGTCGTCGGCATACTGTGCCTTGATTTCGTCGTCGGAGCGGCCTATCAGGTTGTAGTTGATGGTGAGGCGGGCGCGGCGCAGTTCGGGGAGGATCTCGTCGGCCAGCTCGCTGAAGGCGGACGACAGGTTGCGTATCTGTGTCTCGCGCTCCTCGGGGTCTTGATACATGGAGAGGACGCGGAGGATGACGTCTTTGTCTTGGATGTTGGAGGCCGATACGAGTTGCTGGAAGCCTTCCCAGTCTTCGGCGGTATACTTGGAGTCTACGTTGCCGTCGAGCTTCAGGCTCTTGAGCTGCTTCTGGACATAGGCGGTAGAGACGTCGCCGCGCTTCTCGGCGAGCTGGCTGTTGAAGTCGAGCTTACCGTCGGGCGAGGCATAGGCCGACACTTCGATGCCGTCGAGCTGCAAGCCCTTTTGGTCGGCCTTGATGTCACGCAGCGTCTTGACGAAGTCCTGTACGGAGACACTCTTGAGCTCGCTGTTGCGGATGTTGGCCTGGTTGATGAGATATTTGATTTGTCCCTCCTTGCGCTGGGCAATGGCATACTGGTACTTGTCCTCGCCGGTGGCCGAGTGGGCGCTGGCGGCGGTACGCTCCAGCAGGGTGGAGGTGGCGATGACGCCGTTGTCTATCTTGACATCAGGCACCTTGTAGCTCTTCTTGCCAATCTTGGCGTCGAAGGTCAGGTAGAGGTCGCTCTGTGCCATGTCGGGGAGGTAGGTGAAGGTGTTCTTCATTGTGTAGTTTCCACCGACCTTGTAGGAGATGGTCTGGTCGTTGCCCGCTACCTTCTCGCCTTGGAAGGTGGCCGACTGGCCCTGTGTCTCTCCCGTGCTGTAGCGCAGGACGGGGGTGACGGTGACGACGGCTTTCTTCTTCATGTACTTCTCGGGGAAGCGGCCGTTGATGGTGACGGGGACTTGCCCGCTGACCGCTTCGAGCGGCGACGGCGTGGCGGTGAAGTTGTCGGCTGTCAGCTCTCCGAGTTTGTTGCAAGACACCATGCTCACTGTGGAGGCGATAGCCAGGGATAGATAAATTTTGTTTTGCATTGTTGTTAGGATATAGGGTGCGCGGCAAAGTTATGCATTTCTCCTTTTTGCTCGTTCTTCCCCTCCTGAATTTTTCATAAAAAGAGTCCTTTTGTGAGAAAAGAGAGGAGGAGCAACGGGTGTTATACGATTTCTATCGTACTGCGTCCGCCGCCGGGCTGCTTGACGAGGTGTATCTGCGGACTGATTTGGGAGCGTATCTGCTCGGTGTGGCTGATGACGCCGACCTTGCGGCCTTGCTGGTTGTCGAGGTGCGAGAGGGCCGACATGACGAGCTCGAGGGAGTCGTGGTCAAGGTTGCCGAAGCCTTCGTCGATGAAGAGGGTGCCGATGGCGAGGTTGCTGCCCGAGAGGGAGGCCAGGCCCAAGGCGAGGGCCAGACTGACCACGAAGGTCTCTCCGCCGGAGAGCGAAGTGACGTAGCGGTGCTCGTCGAACATGTCGCGGTCGATGATTTCCAGGTTGAGGGTGCCGGGGAGGGGGTGTAGCTCGTAACGGGCGGAGAACTGCCGCAACTGGGCGTTGGCGCAGACCACGAGGTAGGCAAAGGTGTGGCTCTGTGCCAGCAGGCGGAACTTGTTGCCGTCGGCGCTGCCGAGGAGGGCGTTGAGGCGGCGCCATTCTTCGGCGTCACGGCGGGCGGCGTCGAGGGTCGACTGGCGCTCGGCGGCCTGTTGGAGGCAGCGTTCGTGGCTGAGCAGGCGCAGCCGAGCTTGTGTGAGGCGTTCGCCGACGGTGGCGGCCTCGTCGCCCAGGGTGGCGGCGGTCTGTGTCAGTGCCTCGCGGCTCTCGTCGGCCTCTCCGGTGGGCTGCGCGGGGGTGTTGCGGAGCTCCATGAGCTGCTGACGGGCCGCCTGCAGGCGGTTGTCGGCCAGGGTGAGGCGCTCTTTGAGGTGGTCTATCTGCTCGCGCAGGGCGCGCCAGTCGCGGCCGGCGGCGAAGATGCTCTCGAGCTCGGCAAACTGCAGGGGGGAATGGGCGGCGTTGAAGCGGAGTATCCACAAGTCGAGTTCCGACATCTTGGCACTGTACTCTTCCTGGCGCCGGCGGCGGTTTTCGTTGAGGCTCTTCTGCGTGCCCTGCAACCCGTGCAGGCGTCCCGCCGTGTCGGCATGGGCGGTGCGCGCCGCCGTCTCTGCGGCGCGGGCGCGGTCGATGTGTTGTTGCAGCGTGCGCTCCTCGTCTTCCGGCGTGCCGTCGCCCAGGAGCTGGCGCAGTTCGGCGCGCTTCCCCTCCAGGGTCTCGCGGGTGGCGTCGCGGGCGTCGAGCGCCTGCTGCTCGTGGAGGGTGCTCTGTCGGCAGGCATATTCGGCCGATTTCACTTCCTCTTGCAGCAGTGTCGCACTGCGTTGCAGGTCGTTGATGTCTTGTGACGTCTTTGTCCAGTCCTCGTAGAGGTTGGCCAGGTGTTGGCGGAATCTGTCGGCACTGTTTTTCCACTCCGTAAACCATCCTGATACGGTGATGAGGCCGTCGAGGTCGGAGTAGAGCTCGCCGCAGGAGCGGTCGGAGAGTGTCATGATGCGGTCGGCCTCCTCGGCGTTGGCGGTGGCTATCTTATATTGCGTGCGCAGGTCGTCGAGGCGGGTGCGCCCGTCCTGCATTTGTGCGTCGAGCAGGGCTATCTGCTCGTTGAGGCGGTTGATGTGCCCCTGGTGGAAGTTGAAGGTCTCCAGCTCCTTCCGTGCCGTCTCGGCGGCCTGCCGTGTGTTGTCGATGAGCAGGCTAATCATCAGATGCCGTGCCTGTCGTGCCACTGTCGGCGAGCAGTCGGCAAAGGTGGGGTCGAGGTCTTTGCAGGCCTGCCACTCCTCGACGTCGGCCTTCTGGCGGGCCTCGCGCTCCTCCAGATGGTGGCGGTCGGCCTCGAGGCGTCCCTCGTCGCCGGCCAAGCGGGTGTGTAGGTCGGCGAGCTGTTGGCGGGCGGCGGCGAGTTCTTCGGCGGCCTCGTTGAACTCTTTCTCCAGGTTGTTGAGGAGTTCGCCGAGCTCGCGCTCCGTCTCGCTGTGGTAGGGGTGGTGGGTGGCGCCGCATACGGGGCAGGCGGTGCCCTCCTTGAGTTGTTTGCGCAGTTGCACGATGTTCTCGCTCCGGCTCAGGGTGAGGGCCACCTGCAGGCGCTTGTAGACCTCCTCGCGGACGGCCGTGTCGCGCTCGCTGCGTGCCACGTCGGCGCGGAGCTGCTTCTGCGAGGCTTCCAGGCGGCTCAAGGCGGCGCGTTTCTCCTCTATCTCCTCGTAGCCCGTGGAGATGCGCGTCCAGAGGGCATCGGCGCGCTCGAGGCCCAGAAGGCGGTTGCGCAGGTCGGCAAAGTGTTGTTGCAGGAGGGAACTGTCGTGGCCGTGGTTGCTTTGCTGGTGGATGAGGAGCTCGCTCTTGAGGGTGGCCATGCGGTCTTCGTTGTCGTGCTGCACCTTCTCCATCTTCTCTGTGGCGCTCCTGATTTCGGCGAGCAGCTTCTGGAGTTCCAGCGTCTTCTTGTGGCTTTCCTCGTTGCGGCGTGTCTCCGTGTTGAGGGCGGTGAGTTTGTCCTTGATGAGGTCTACTTTGTCAAACATGGTGCGGTGGACGGCGAGGGCCTGTGCGTGGAGCTGCTGCGTCTCGTGGCGCTGCTGCGTGGCGGCGAGCTGTTCCTTCTTGAGCGCCAGGTTGCCGCGGCGTTCGTCGAGGTAGAGGCGTGCCTCGCGCAACTGTTCCTCGGCCTTGCGCAACTGTCCCTCGGCCTCGCTGATTTCTCCGCTGAGCACGTGTCCGCGACTGATGGCGGGGCGGCGCAGGGCGAGGTGGTTCTCGGCCTCTGCCGTTTGCTCGTGGGCGTTGTCGAGGGCGATGGCGGCCTTCTGCAACAGCTGTTGCTCCTGTGCTATGTCGGCGGCGATGTGTCCCTCCTGTTCCTTGGCGTGTTCGATGTCGCGGCGGCGCATGGTGATTTCCTGATAGAGCGGTTGCACCTCCAGTACGTCGTCGTAGCGTTGCAGGGCCAGTTCGTCGGTGCGTGCCGCCATGCATTCTTTGTGGGCGTTGCCATATTCCGCCTCTCTGTCGTTCACGAGGCGCGTGGCCGCCTCGAATTGGTCGAGCCAGGCAATCTGTCGCTCGATGAGGGCGCGTCGTGTGGCGATGGCCTCGTTGCGTGCCGTCAGCAGGTTGCACTCTTCGTGGAGGGCGTCGAGGTCTTCCGGTGCCAGCTTGTCGTGGAGGATGCCGGTGATGATGTGGTCGAGGTCGGTGACGCGGTGTTCGGCGTCGCTCGTCATCTCGTGGATTTTCTGTGAGATACGTCCGTATATCTCCGTCCCGGTGAGCTTCTCGAGGAGGGCCGATTTCTCGCTGCGCGAGGCGCGCAGGAAGTTGGCAAAGCTGTTTTGTGCCAAGAGGACGGTGCGTGTAAACTGGGCGTAGTCCAGTCCGATGGTGTCGACGATGTGTCGGTCTATCTCGCCCTCGGGGATGCTCTCCTTGTGGGGGCTGAGGCGTCGCAGGGAGCGCTGTGCGCGGTCGTAGGTGCCGGTGCGCTTTACGCGGAGGGTCCATGCCGCCTCGTAGCGGCTTCCGTCGGGCAGGGCGTATTCGATGGTGGCGCTGCCCTCTTTGCATCCGCGTCGCAGGATGCCGCGGGCGTCGGAGGGCTTGATGCGGGCGTTGGTGCCGTCGGCCAGTTCCATCTCTTCATACTTAATCTTCTCGGCATTCTCGAAGCGCGGCGCCTTGCCGTAGAGGGCCAGGCAGATGGCGTCGAGGATGGTGGACTTCCCCGCCCCCGTGTCGCCGGTGATGGCAAAGAGGCCTGCCGAGCGCAGCGGTTCGACGGTGAAGTCTATCGTCTGTTCACCTTCTATAGAGGTGAGGTTTTTCAGAATAATCTTGTTGATAATCATCTTGGGGAAGGTGTGGTGCGTCGGGTAGCGGGGCTTATTCGGGGGTGTCGCTGTCGTCGGCTTCCGCGGCGTCGTTTTCTTCGAGGGCGGCGACGGCTTGTGCGAAGCGCTCCGTCATCTCCTTCGGCATGGGGGCGTTGTAGCGTCGTTCGAAGATACGTTGTGCCATCTCGTGCGGCGATAGCGTGTGGAGGATGTCGGGGCCGGCGAGGGCCTCGGCGGGTTGCTCGTCGGGCACCTCGCGCACCATGCGGCAGAAGTGTACGGCGCGGTCGGCGAGGGCCTCCGTCACGTCGCGCATGAGGGAGGGGTGGGGGCGTCGCTCCGTGACGCGTATCTCCAGGTAGGGCCATCGTGTCCCGTCGTCGCCCTTGTCGCGTTGCGGCAGTCGGCGGAGGGCCTCCGGCAGGTCGTCGGCGTCGACGGCGCCGCGTTCCGGCACCGAGAGGAGGGCGCGTTGGGGGGTGTAGGGGACGAAGGTGATGTCGGGCGTGTCGCCGTCGACGTCCTCCACCCAGTAGACCCCGTGCTGATAGTGCTTCTCGGAGAAGGAGAGGGGGAGCGCGCTGCCGCTGTAGTACATCGGCATCTTGGCGGCGCCGACGCGCTGTGCCTTGTGGATGTGTCCCAGAGCCACATAGGCGGCGTCGAGGCGCACCTCTCCGGCGTTGATGCACTCCTGCCCGCCGACGACGAGGCGTTCGCTGTGCTCATTGTCGCAGATGTCGGCGCCGGCGGCATAGAAGTGTGCTGCGACGATGACGGGGAGCCCCTTGAAGTCGCTCTTGCGGTGGCGTCGCATCAGTTGGTCGAGAAACCAGCAGAGGCCCTCTGTCGGCGTGAGGCCGGCGGGGTAGTCGGCGGTGCGCAGATAGGGGAGCGCCAGGCAGCAGAGGCGGGCCTCGCTGTCGCCGGCGGTGCTGAGGGGCAGGATGTAGTGGTCGAAGTCTATCTCGCCGTCGGCGTCGCGGCGCACCACGCCGCGCACATAGATATTGCTGCGTCGCAGGAGCTCGGCGGGGGCTTCAAGGCGCCCGCCGGAGTCGTGGTTGCCGGCGGTGATGACGACCTGCAGGCCGTCGACGGCCGTGGTGGCTGCTGTGAGGAAGTCGTAGAGCTGTCGCTCGGCGGAGGCCGGCGGGTTGGGGGAGTCGAAGATGTCGCCGCTCAGCAGGAGGGCGTCGGGGCGGCGCTGGCGCACCACGTCGAGGAGCCATGCCAGGAAGTGTGCGTGTTCGGCGCTGCGGTGATGGCCGTGAAAGGTATTGCCGAGGTGCCAGTCGGCAGTATGTAGGATATTCATAAGAGAAGTTCGGAAAATCGGTGGGAAGGTGAGACGCGCGGCCCCGGGGTGCCCTTTCGAGTGCACCGGAGGGCGTCGGCGGCGCCGGGCGGCGTCAGTGTGCCTCGAGCCAGTTGGCGCCGCTGCCGCAGTCGGCCAGTAGGGGGACGCGTGCCTGCCATGCCTGCTCCATCTCCTCGGTGACGAGGTGTTGCAGGCGGTCGAGCTCGTCGGTGGGCACGCTGAAGTTGAGTTCGTCGTGCACCTGGAGTATCATCTTGGCGTGGAGGCCCTCCTCCTCGATGCGTCGTGCAATGCGTATCATGGCCACCTTGATGATGTCGGCCGCTGTCCCCTGGATGGGGGCGTTGATGGCGTTGCGCTCGGCATATCCGCGCACCACGGCGTTGTGTGACGTGATGTCGGGGAGATAGCGTCGGCGGCCGAACTGCGTCTCGATGTAGCCGCGCTCGCGGGCTTGTGCGATGCACTCCTCCATATATGCCTTCACGCGGGGGTATGTGGCGAAGTAGCTGTCGATAAGTTCCTTGGCCTCCCCGCGCGACACTTCCATGCGCTCCGCCAGTCCGAAGGCGGAGATGCCGTAGATGATGCCGAAGTTGGCCGTCTTGGCCTTGCGGCGCTCGTCGCGTGTCACGTCGTCCAACGCCTTCTTATAGATACGCGCGGCGGTGGCGGCGTGGATGTCGCGTCCGTCGCAGAAGTCCTGTATCATGTGGGGGTCGCCGCTGAGGCACGCCATGATGCGGAGCTCTATCTGCGAGTAGTCGGCCGAGAAGAAGGTGCACCCCTCTTCGGGGATGAAGGCCTTGCGAATCTCGCGGCCGTCCTCGCCGCGCACCGGGATGTTCTGGAGATTGGGCGACGACGAGGAGAGGCGTCCTGTTGCCGTGACGGCCTGATTGAAGGAGGTGTGGATATGTCCTGTCGCAGGGTTGATGAGCAGGGGCAGGGCGTCAATATAAGTGCCGATGAGCTTCTTGAGGGCGCGATGGGCCAGAATCTTTCCTACGATAGGGTGTCGTGGGCGTAGTTTCTCGAGCACGTCCTCGCCGGTGGAGTATTGTCCGCTCTTCGTCTTGCGGGCGCGCTCGTCGAGCTTCAGTTCGTCGAAGAGCACCGTCCCCACCTGTCGCGGGGAGGTGATGGAGAAGGAGTGTCCGGCGAGTTGGTAGATGTCGCTCTCCAGCTGTGCCATGCGCGCCTTGAAGTCGCGCCCCGTCTGAGCCAGTGCTTCGGTGTCGAGGCAGACGCCGTGGCGCTCCATCTGTGCCAGTACGGGCATCAGGGGCATCTCTATGTCGTAGAATACGCGCGCCACGCCGAGGCGTTGCATCTCGCTCTCGAGCGGAGCCATCAGGCGTCGTGTCACGTCGGCCTCTTCGCAGGCATAGTCGCAGAGGTCGGCTGCCGCCAGGTCACCCATCTGTCGTTGTCCCTTCCCCTTCGGCCCGATGAGGCCCTCGAGTAGGAGAGGGCGGTAGTGCAGGTAGGCCTCCGCCAGTTCGTCGCGGTTGTGCCGCATCTCGGGCTGCACCACGTAGTGGGCCAGCATGGTGTCGAAGAAAGGGGGCACCGGGCGGGCGCCGTAGCGGGTGAGGACGTTGAGGTGGTATTTGATGTTCTGCCCCACTTTGAGGAGGGAGGTATTTTCGAAGAAGGGTTGGAAGATGGCGACCATCTCGCGCGCCGCCGACGTTTCACGTGGAACAGCCACGAAATATGCCTCGCCCTCTGCCGGCGAGAAGCTCATTCCCACTAATTCGGCCGTGAGGGCGTCGATGCCCGTGGTCTGCGTGGAAAACCCTACTTTTTCGTGTGTCAAAATTTTATCACGGATTCGGAGCGCATCCTCCACTGTTTCAATGAAGTGATACTCGTGAGGGGTCTGCTGTAAGCCCGTGAGAATCGATTTTTTCGGCGCGCCTGCCTCCTCGTCCGTCATTTCGTCAAAGAGAGAGCCCATCACAGGGCCCTCGGCGGCGGTGGAAGGAGCGAGGACGGAAACTTTTTCGTCGGGGAATAGTTTTTTGATAAAAGAGCGAAACTCTAGTTCTTCGAAGAGTTTTCGCAGTGTCTCACGGTCGCCCTCCTGTCGTCGCAGGTCTTCGGGGGCGATGTCGAGGGGTACGTCGGTCTTGATGGTGGTGAGGAAGCGGGAGAAGCGGATCTCCTCGGCGTGTTCCTCCACCTTCTTGCGCAGGGCGCCCTTTATCTCGGCAGTGCGCGCCAGCATCTCCTCGATGCTGCCAAACTGTGCCAGGAGCTTCTGTGCCGTCTTCTCGCCGACGCCGGGGCAGCCGGGGATGTTGTCGGCGGCGTCGCCCATGAGCGCCAGCAGGTCAATGACTTGCTGCGGCGAGGTGAGTTGGTATTTCTCGCACACCTCCTTCACGCCGAGTTCCTCCATGGCGCCGGCGCCGTGGCCGGGGCGGCACATGGTGATGCCGGGGGCCACAAGTTGGGCATAGTCTTTGTCGGGTGTCACCATGCGCACGTCGAGGCCCGCGGCGGCGCCGCGGCGCGCCATGGTGCCGATGACGTCGTCGGCCTCATAGCCGGGCACTTCCAGCTGTGGGATGCCGTAGGCGCGGAGTATCTCCTTGATGATAGGGACGGCACGGCGGATGTCCTCCGGTGTGGCCTCGCGCTGTGCCTTATAGTCGGCGTAGGCCTCGTGGCGGAAGGTGGGGCCGTGGGGGTCGAAGGCCACGGCGATATAGTCGGGCGCCTGTTTGGCCAGCAGGTCTTCCAGCGTATTGACAAAGCCGAAGATGGCCGAGGTATTCTCGCCCTTGGAGTTGATGCGTGGGGAGCGTATCAGGGCGTAGTAAGCACGGTAGATGAGTGCATAAGCGTCGAGGAGGAATAGTTTCTGCATTGTCAGTGACTTTGTTTTGACGGTAAAAATACGCAAAATTATTAGTACTATGGGGATATTTTAGTACTTTTGCTCTTAGAAAATGAATGGGGCGTCTTATCAAGGAGGACGCCCAAATTGTTCTTAGACGGCCCTTCGTCGCATCGTCCCCCGAGAGTGACTCCCGGGAGGGAGCGGCCCTCTCCCGTTGCCGCACGTTGCCCGTGGATTCCGCTGCCGGAGGAGGAGCGACGTATGCTGTATGTCGTGATGAAGAAAGGCTTTCTACGAACGGAAATATCTATATATCAGACCTTATCGTATGGACGCACTCACCGCAATACGCCAACCCGTTGAAGGCGAACTGCAACGCTACAAGACCCTCTTCGAGGAGACCCTCTGCCATCAGGACGACTTTCTGGGGCAGGCTTTGACCTATATCCGCCAACGGCGGGGCAAGATGATGCGTCCGTTGCTCGTCCTGTTGGTGGCGCGCGAGTGTGGCGACGTCGCCCTGCCGGCCCTGCGCGCGGCGGTGACGCTGGAGCTCCTCCACACCGCCAGCCTCGTCCACGACGACGTGGTCGACGAGAGCGACGAGCGCCGCGGACAAGCCTCCGCCAACTCCGTCTACGGCAATAAGGTGGCCGTCCTGGTGGGCGACTACCTCTTGTCGATGGCCCTCCACCAGTCGGCCCTGACGGGCGACATCCGCTGTGTCGACATCATTGCCCGCCTGGGCGGCACCCTCTCGGAGGGCGAGGTGCAGCAGTTGGCCAATATCCGCAAGGAGGTCGTCACCGAGGAGGCCTATTTCGACGTCATCCGCCGCAAGACGGCCGAGTTCTTCGGCGCCTGCGCCCAACTCGGTGCCATCGCCTCGGGTGCCGCCGACGACTTCGTGGCACAGGCCAAGGCCTTCGGCGAGTATGTGGGCATGTGCTTCCAGGTGCGCGACGATATCTTTGACTATTACGACGATAGCGCCATCGGCAAGCCCACCGGCAACGACATGCGGGAGGGAAAGCTCACCCTGCCCGCCATCTACGCCCTGCAGCACTCCGGCAATGCCGAGATGCAGGCCGTCGCCCTGCGCATCAAGGGCGGCGAAGCCTCTGCCGAGGAGATATCGCGCATGGTGCAGTTTACCATCGCCGAGGGCGGTATCGACTATGCCTGCCGCGTGATGGACGACTTCCGTGCGCGCGCCGAGGCCTGCCTCTCCGCCTTCCACAACGACGCCGTGCGCACCGCCCTCGAGGGCTACCTCAACTACGTCATCGGGCGGGAGTCGTAATGCCTCCCTCTCGCGTCGGCGTCCTGCGGGGCCGCCGTTCGCCTTTCTTTCCGTAGGCCTGCTCTTCTCCGGGGGTAGGTCTATTCTTTTTTGTAGAGGATGCTCCTTTTCTTTGTAGCCGATGCTCCTTCGGGGGATAGTGGCTCTTCGTCCTTCTCCCTCATATAAGCGTGTGATGATGAATGTGGTGAGTTCCGTGGGATAGTCCCTCTTCTTCCTTCTCCCTCTTCGTCCTTTCTTCCTCCTCCTCCCAAGCCCCTTCGCCGGATGCCGTAACGCCTCTCCGCCGCCCCATCTTTACGGCGCTTATCGTGAAGCGCGAGAGGGGGTAAAAATGTGCGCGAAGGCCGCGAGAATCGCAAAAAATCCACCGCTCCCGGGCTCGTGCCCGAGGAACGCAGCAACGCCGCCTCCGGAGTGTTAAAAAAGTGCCGTTTGTGACAGATACCGTCACTTTTCTTGAAAAGACGCCGCCGCCGCGCGTAAAAACTTGTCCCGTAGAAGTTTCAACAAGTCCCGGACTTGTTTTTCCTACTCCCGGACTTGTTCCGTAGCGCCCCCGCCGCCGCCTTCTTTTCCCGTAATGTGAAAGTTTTTAACAATAGGCAGCCTTTCCCGCCCTCTCTCCGGCGCGAAAAAAGCGGCGGTTTTGTCTCTTTTTTTGGGGGAAAACGGGCTGCGGGAGCTGAGAAAGGATAATTTTATCCTAAATGAGTTTAAAATCCTGCCTGCAACTGTGAATATTTATTGCGATTTAGGTTTGTAAAGTGCCCGATTTACATTTTTTCGACCCCTTGCGTGTGTCAAGATTTTTCGTCCATTTTCCACAAAAAGAAAAGAAAAAAGCGGAGGAGGGACGAATCGTGGCGGGGTGCGGGGTGCGGAAAGCAGCAGCGGGCCGTCGGAGGCGTATTCCGGCGGCCCGCTGTGGGGGAAGAGGGCGGCGTTTAGAACGGTTTCACCGTCTCGCCGAGGAGGTCCGACACGAGGAGGTTGGCCAGGCGGCTGGTGCCGATGCGGAAGAGGCCTTCCTTGATCCATTCCTCGCCGAGCACCTCGCGGACGATGGTGTAGTAGGTGAGGGCGTCGTCGACGCTGCTGATGCCGCCGGCGGCTTTGAAGCCTATCTTGGTACCGGTGAGCTGATAGTATTCCCGGAGGGTCCGGCACATCACATAGGCGGCCTCCGGCGTGGCGGCGGGCTCTATCTTACCGGTGGAGGTCTTGATGAAGTCGGCACCGGCATAGATGGCGAGGATGGCGGCGCGCTTGATATTGGCGGCGGTTTGGAGGGCGCCGGTCTCGAGGATGACCTTCAGGGGGTGCTCGTTGCAGACGGCCTTGATCTCCGTAATCTCGTCGGCACAGCTCTCGTAGTCACCGCTGAGGAAGGCGCCGACGCTCAGCACCATATCTATCTCGGTGGCGCCGTCGTGGACGGCCAGGGCGGTCTCGGCCGTCTTCACCTCGATGAAGGTCTGGGAGGAGGGAAAACCGCCGCTGACGCACGCTATCTCTGTGTGGTCGGCCTCCAGGGAGTCGGCCACGATGCGGGCAAAGTTGGGATAGACGCAGAGGGTTGCCGGCGTCGGCAGGTCGGGGTGGGCGTCGGCAAAGGCGTTGACCTTCTCCACCAACTGCAGGACGCTCTCCTGCGAGTCGGTCACCTTCAGCGTGGTGAGCTCCAGCGTGCCCAGCAACTGGCGCTTTACCTCCTCGGTGTTGTATTTTGCCTTGTTCTCCTCAACCAGGCGTGCCGCCTCGGCGGCTATCTGCTCGTCGTGGAGGTGCAGGTCAAACTGGCCGAAGGCTTCCTCATAACGACTGATGGGATGGCCCTCGTGAGCGGCGTCGTGACGGCCGTCGTGGTGCGCGTCGTGATGACAGTGCTCGTCGTGGCAGTGTTCGTGTGTAGACATAGTGGATGGGATTTGTGAGGGACGGCACCGCTGAGGGGGCGTCCCGGTGATGAAAAAGCGGTTTATTTCGCGTTTGCGGCCTTATCTCTCCCCGCGTGGATAGTTATAGCTTCGGGTTGTTGATATGGCGCGTGGCGTCGCGCTGCGTCTTCTTGTCGAGGTTGCGGCGCAGGGCGGTGGTGAGGTCGGTCCCCGTCTGGTTGGCCAGGCAGAGCAATACCCACAAGACGTCGGCCAGCTCGTCGGCGGGGTCGGTGGCCTCGCCGGCCTTAAACGACTGGTCGCCGTATTTCCGCGCCATGATGCGCGCCAGTTCGCCGACCTCCTCGGTGAGGATGGTCATATTGGTGAGCTCGCTGAAGTAGCGCACACCGTAGGTGCGTATCCAGTCGTCTACCAGCTCCTGGGCTTCGCGCAGGGTGATAGCGGCGGTGTCGGAGGGGGGAAGGGGATGACTCATTCTTTGTTCTTGGTGTCCATACAGATGGTGACGGGGCCGTCGTTGAGGAGTGTCACCTTCATGTCCGCCCCAAACTCTCCCGTGCCCACAGGGCGCTGCAGGGCACTCTCGAGCTGTCGGCAGAAATATTCATAGAGGGGGATGGCGGTGGCATGGCCGGCGGCGCGGATATAGGAGGGGCGGTTGCCTTTCTTGTAGGAGGCCATCAGCGTAAACTGACTGACGACGAGGGCGTCGCCGCCGATGTCCAACAGACTGCGGTTCATGACGCCGTGCTCGTCGTCGAAGATGCGCAAGCCGGCCACCTTCCTGACGAGCCAGTCGGCGTCGTCGCGGCTGTCGGCTTCCTCGATGCCCAGGAGGATGAGGAGGCCCGTTCCGATGGCGCTTTTCTCGCGGCCGTCGATGGCGACAGCCGCTTGGCGCACGCGTTGTATGACGATTCTCATTGCAAAGGTAGGATTTTTTACGGGGGGAAGGAGTGATTTTTGCGATGGAAGCGGTATTTTTCAGCCTTCTTCGGCCGGCGCCGTCGCGGGGTGCAGCTGTTCGAAGAGCTTCTTGCCGCGTGCCGCGCCGATGACGGCGGCGATTTGTTCGGCATCGGCCTCGCGGAGGCGCTTGACGCTGCCAAAGGCCTTGAGGAGGGCGGTCTTGCTCTTCGGCCCGATACCCGGGAAGGCGTCGAGGGCGGAGGCCGTCTGGCGCTTGGAGCGCTTGTCGCGGTGGAAGGTGATGGCGAAGCGGTGCACCTCGTCCTGCATCTGCGTCAGTACGCGGAAGAGCTCGCTCTCCGGCCGCAGCGAGACGGCGGCGGGAGGGAAACCGTAGAGGAGCTCATGGGTGCGGTGACGCCCGTCTTTGGCCAGACCCGCAATGGGGATGTGCAGGCCCAGTTCGTCCTCCACCACGCGGCGGATGACTTCCATCTGGCCCTTGCCGCCGTCGGCGATGATGAGGTCGGGGAGCGACTGCCCCTCCTCGGTGAGGCGCGAATAGCGGCGGTGTACCACCTCGGCCATCGAGGCGTAGTCGTCGGGCCCTACGACGGTGCGGATGATGTATTTCCGATAGTCTTTCTTGGCGGGGCGGAGGCGCTCAAAGACGACACAGGCCGCTACGGCGTCGGCGCCTTGTATGTTGGAGTTGTCGAAGAGCTCGATGCGCAGCGGCAGCTGGGGCAGGCCCAGGTCGCGCTGTATCTCCTTCATCAGTCGCACCGACTTCTGCTCCGGATTGAGCTTCTCGGCCTGCTTCAGACGGTCAAATTTATACTGCTTGACATTCATCCGGGAGAGGTCCAGCAGCTTGCGCTTCTCGCCCTTCTGCGGCACCGTCTGGAGAGCATAGCCCTCGGGGAGGTCGACGGGGAAGGGCACGATGATTTCGCGCGAATGGCTCTCGTAGCGCTGCCGCATCTCTACGATGCCCATCGCCAGCAGTTCCTCGTCGCTCTCGTCGAGGCGCTTCTTATACTCGAAGGTGAAGGCTTGGTTGATGCAGCCGTTCGTGATGTGCAGGTAGTTGATATAGGCCACCTTCTCCTCGCTCTCTATGTGGAAGACGTCGATGTTGTGCAACAAGCTCGACACCACTTCGCTCTTGGCGCGGAAATGCTCGATGAGATCGTACTTTTGCTTGATTTCTCCGGCTTCCTCAAAGCGCATCTCCTCGGCGAGCCGCCCCATCTTCTCCTTCAGACGTCGCGCCAGTTCGGCGGTGTTTCCCTTGAGAATTTCGCGGCAGGCGTCGATGCGTTCCAGGTATTCCTCGCGGCTCTGGCGCCCCACGCAGGGGCCCTGGCAGCGGTGGATATGGTAGTCCAGACATACCTCATACTTCCCGCTTTCCACGCCCTCCTTCGTGAGGATGTGGTGGCATGGCCGCGGGTGATAGAGTTCCTTGCACAGGTCGAGCAGGGCATACATCGTCGGCAGGTGACTGTAGGGGCCGTAATAGGTGGCCCCATGGCGTTGCCGCTGTCGCGTCTTGAAAATGCGCGGCAGGTATTCCTGCGTCACCGCGATAAAAGGGTAGGTTTTGTCGTCTTTGAGCAGTACGTTGTAGCGCGGCTTGTAGCGCTTGATGAGGTTGTTCTCCAGCAACAGCGCGTCTTCCTCCGTCGACACCACGATATAGCGGATGTCGCGAATCTTGGTGACGAGCAACCGCGTCTTGCTCGAGGCTTGCTCCTTGTTGAAGTAAGAGCTCACGCGCCGCTTCAGGTTCTTGGCTTTCCCTACATAAATAATCGTCCCCTCGTCATCGAGATACTGATAGCACCCCGGTGTCTCCGGCAAGTTGAGCACGATGCCCTTCAAGTAGGCGGCGAGCGCTTCTTTCGAGGTCTGTTTTTCGGCCATCTGTTTCTTTTTTTATGATACGTGGCGCCCTTTTCTTCGCGGTACGGCCGATTTCCCGCGTTGCGGGGTTGGTTTCCTTCGTCGCGCCGTCGGCTTTTTTGAATTCCGGTCGCAGGTCTTCCGATGAAAGGGACTATTCGTGGAGGGTGAGGAGAGAGGTGACGTCGACGTCGTCGCCGAGGAACTCGCGCCCTTGGAGTCCCTCCATACGGAGTTCGATGAGGAAATTGACCAGGACGGCGCGGGGGTGGAAACGGCGCACGAGGTCGATGGCCGCTTTCATCGAACCGCCCGTGGCGAGAAGGTCGTCGTGGATAAGGACGACGTCGTCGGCGCTGAGGGCGTCTTCGTGCATCTCGATAGTGTCGACGCCGTATTCCTTATTATAGGACGCTTTCACCGTCTTGGCAGGCAGCTTGCCGGGCTTGCGGCAGAGGATGAATCCCGCGCCGAGACGGGCGGCAAGGATGGCGCCCATCACGAAGCCGCGCGATTCGATGCCCACCACTTGGGTGATGCCTTTGTCCTTGTAGAGTTCGTAGAGCGCGTCGGAGAGCTCTTGGAGACAGGCGGCGTCTTTGAAGAGCGTCGTGACGTCTTTAAACTGGATGCCCGGCTGGGGAAAGTCGGGGATGTTTCGCAAATGCTCAAGGAGGAGTTGAGTGTCCATAACGTATTGTCGTTGAAAGTAGTTTCGGTATTTTGTTTCACGTGGAACGCGAACGGTGGCGGGCGCCCGGCGGGTGGCGCACTTGGAGTATTACTCTAACCTTTCGCCGGGGCTCACAACCTTATATTCGGGACTCCCGGCGCTACGGGAAAGGCTCCCGGCGTCATGAGGAATAATTTTGAAACCATGGGGAAAGCTCCCGGCGGCGCCGCGGCGCCGCCTATCGTCCCAGGAGGACGAGGAGTACACTGATATCGCTGGGCGATACGCCGGGGATGCGGCCGGCTTGTGCCAACGTCTCGGGGTCGATGGCGGTGAGCTTCTGTCGCGCCTCAGTGGAGAGCTGCGTGATGTTCTCGTAGTCGAAGCGGCCGCGCAGGCGGATGGCCTCGAGACGCTGCATCTTGTCGGCGATGACGCGTTCGCGGGCAATGTATCCTTTATACTTCATCTCTACCTCGGCGGCCTCGACGATTTCGTCGACGTCGGCGGCGAGGGCGTCACGGCGCCGCTGCAGTTCGGGGAATAGGTCGATGAGGTCGGCGAGGGCCACCGTGGGGCGGCTGACGAGCTCCGACAGACGGCAGCCGCCGTGGAGCGGCGTACTGCCGATGCGCTCGAGGTAGGCGTTGGCGTCGGCAGGCTTTACCGTGGTCTGCTCGCAGTAGGTCGTGAGGGCTTCGATGCCTTCCTTCTTCCGGTGGAAGCGCTGTGTGCGCTCTGTGGTGGCGAGGCCGAGGCGCTCGCCGTAGGGCGTCAGGCGTTGGTCGGCGTTGTCCTGGCGCAGGAGGATGCGGTATTCGGCGCGGGAGGTAAACATACGGTAGGGCTCGTCGACGCCTTTCGTGACAAGGTCGTCGATGAGCACGCCGATATACGCCTCGTCGCGGCGGAGGGTGAAGGCGTCGTCACCGCTGCAGTGGCGCGCGGCGTTGATGCCGGCGAGGAGCCCTTGTCCGGCGGCTTCCTCGTAGCCGGTGGTGCCGTTGACCTGGCCGGCGAAGAAGAGGCCGCCCACTTTCTTCGATTCCAACGAGTGGCGGAGCTGCGTGGGGTCGAAGAAGTCGTACTCTATGGCGTAGCCGGGGCGGTAGATGACGATGTCGCGGAAGCAGGGGATGGCCCGCAGCGCCGCCATCTGGACGTCCATGGGGAGGCTCGACGAGAATCCGTTGAGATACATCTCGTGGGTGTCGACGCCCTCGGGCTCGAGGAAAAGGGGGTGGTGGTCGCGGTCGGGGAAGGTGACGAGCTTCGTCTCGATGCTGGGGCAGTAGCGCGGCCCGATGCTTTGTATCTGCCCGTTGTAGAGCGGCGAGTCGGCGAGGCCGGCGCGCAGGCGCTCGTGTACCTCGGCGTTGGTGTTGCACGTCCAGCAGGGAAGCTGCGGAAGGGGGCGCGTCTCACTGATATAGGAGAAGCGGTGATAGTCGTTCTCCCCGTGCTGAATCTCCATTTCATCGAAGTGTACCGACCGGGCGTCGATGCGCACCG
This sequence comes from uncultured Prevotellamassilia sp., assembly GCA_964640535.1. Classification (GTDB taxonomy): domain Bacteria; phylum Bacteroidota; class Bacteroidia; order Bacteroidales; family Bacteroidaceae; genus Alloprevotella. Next base: position 79,977 of record CAZXFS010000002.1, read on the forward strand.
GCGTCCCCGTCTTCATGCGGGCGCTGCGGATGCCGTAGCTCTCCAGAGAGGCGGTGAGGAGGTCGGCGGCAGGCTCGGCACAGCGTCCGCCGCGCAACTGACGGCGCCCCACGTGCATCAGGCCGCGCAGGAAGGTGCCCGCCGTGATGACGACGGCGTGGGCCCGGAAGGTGGCGCCCCAGGCCGTTCGCACGCCGGTGACATGCCGGTGGGCGTCGACGATGATTTCGGCCACCTCGTCCTGCCAGATGTGCAGGTGCTCGGTCTGCTCGAGGTGTCGCCGCCAGGTAGCGCTGAAGGCCATGCGGTCGCACTGTGCCCGCGGGCTCCACATGGCAGGGCCCTTGGAGCGGTTGAGCATGCGAAACTGTATCGCGGTGGCGTCGGTGACGAGGCCCGTCAGGCCGCCGAGGGCATCGGCCTCGCGGACGATTTGTCCCTTGGCGATGCCGCCGATAGCGGGGTTGCAACTCATCTGGGCAATCTTGTTCATGTCCATCGTGATGAGGCAGGTGCGGGCCCCGATACGGGCGGCCGCGGCGGCGGCTTCGCAACCGGCGTGTCCGGCGCCGACGACGATGACGTCATAGGAGAAGTCTTGGTTCATGTATCTGGGTGTGCTTTATCGGATAGCGTAGATCGTAATTCTTGCGTCAAGCAGTTTTTGTGTGGCAAAATTACGCTTTTTCTGTGACTTATGGGCGGTTCTACTCCTCGGCTTGCGCGGATTTCCGGCGTGGCGGCAGGCCCTCGCGACGGTGGGGGCGTCGGCGCGGCGCCCTTCTCTGCCCCTATAGACGGGAAGCCCCCTGCCGCGTGTGCTGCAGAGGGCTTCCCGCTTCCCGGGGGCGGAGGGGTGTCCGCCGGGAACTTGTCGTGGGGCGACGGGGCGGCTTATAGCCGTGTGACGAGTTCGTAGCGTCCGCCCGGTTGTGGGCGTACCGTACCGAAGAGTTCCAGGTCGATGAGCGCCCCGTTGATGTCCTTCACCGGCGTGTTGAGCGCGATGGCCATGCGGTCTATGCTCTCGCCGCCGGTGCTTTCGAGGAGGTCGACGATGCGCTGTTGCAGGGGGGAGAACGAGGGGAACAGTTCGCCCTGCCGTGGTTTCTCCGTCGGTGCCGGTGTCCATCCCAGGTAGTTGACGATATCGTCGGCCGAGGTGACGAGCTGCGCCTTGTTGTCGCGGATGAGGGCGTTGCACCCCGCGGAGTAGGGGTCGCCGAGGCGTCCCGGGAAGGCCATGACGTCGCGGTTGTAGCTGTCGGCGATGCGTGCGGTGATGAGGGCTCCGCCGTGCTCTGCGCTTTCCACGACGAGTGTGGCCTGCGTCATTCCCGCGATGATGCGGTTGCGGCGGATGAAGTTTCCCTTGTCGGGTTGGGTGCCCGAGGCATATTCCGTCAGGAGTCCCCCTGCCGTTGTCATCTGTGCCGCTGTGGCGCGGTGCAGGGTGGGGTAGATGCGGTCCAAGCCGTGCGCCAGCACCGCCACCGTCTCTGCGCCCACCTCGAGGCAGGCGCGGTGGGTGTGGATGTCGACGCCGTAGGCCAGTCCCGAGACGACGAGGCAGTCGGGCACCAGGCGGTGCAGGTCGGCGCAGAGCTGTCGGCACAGGTCGACGCCGTATCCGGTGATGCGGCGTGTCCCCACCACGGCGATGCAGTGTCGTCCGTTGAGGGGCGCTGTCCCGCGGTAGTAGAGGGTGAGCGGTGCGTCGGTGCAGTCGCGCAGCAGTGTCGGGTAGGCCTCGTCGGTCAGCGTCCACACCGCGATGTCCTTCTTTCGGCAGAAGTCCATCTCTGCGTCGGCGCGTGCCAGTGCCTCGTCGAAGGCGGTGGTGTCGCGCCGTGCCCGCAGCGCCTCCTGTTGCAGGTAGTCGAAGGCGTCGGCCGCCGTCCCCCTCTCGCGCAGCGTATGGAGCGCCATTGTCAGCGTGACGCCGCTCAGGCGCGTCAGGGCGATGGCGTAGCGGGCCTCTTCGCTGTTGTCGGTCATGGCTTGAGGTATTTGGCGAAGGCCCTGTCGAGCTCCTCGCTGGTGCCCAGGCGCCCGTCGATGAGGCACACGGTGTCTACCGTTGAGCGCAATACGGGGCGCTCGTCGGGCAGGCGGAAGATGTCTTGCCGGAAGATATATTTGATGCCCTCTTTGCGCAGCAGCAGGCGCGAGACGAAGGTGTCGCCGCTGCGCAGCGGCGTCTTGAAGGCCATCTCCAGGCGCGCCACCACGGCGTCGATGCCGCGGGCGTGGAGGTCGGCGAAGCTGATGTGCTCGCTGCGCAGGAATTCGTGGCGCGTGTGCTCGATGTAGTGCTGGTAGTTGGCATTGTTGACGATGCCCTGCAAGTCGCATTCGTAGTCGCGCACCTTCATGGTGAGCTCAAAGTGATAAGTCATGGGTAAGAAAAATATGTAGAAGGTATCTACTTGATATATAATACGTTATTGCTATTTTGTCTGCCGCAGATAGGCGGCGCCGAAGCGGCATCGCAGGCAATCCTTGGGCTGGCAGTAGTGCTGTTGCAGTTGGATGAGCGCCTGACTGTCGGCTGCGTTTCTCGGCGTGATGCCCGCTGCCGCCCAGGAGCGGGTGATGTGGTTGCTCTCGGCGGCGATGGCCTCGAGGAGCGCTGTGGCGCGCTCGCAGCAGGCCTCGTCGTCATGGCGTCGCCCGTAGGCGAAGAGCAGGGGCACCGCGGTGTTGATGAGGAGGAGGTCGAGGGCCCCTTTTTGCAGCGTCTTGCGCTGCGGTGCCGACACCTTTCCGAAGGAGAAGTGCGTCTGCCAGTAGGGCGACACCTCCGTCTGCAGCAGCTGCCGCAGGTCGGCGGGCGTCTCGGCGCCGACGAGGCGGGAGAAGTCTGCTTGGCAGCGGTGGTAGAGCACGGCCAACTGTGAGAGGCGGATATAGGGGAAATTCTGCGGTCTGAGGCGTAGAAAGCGCCACGATGAGGGAGGGATGGGGCGGAGGGAGAATTTGCGCTGTAAGAAGGCGTATTCGTGTTGCAGGCGCACGAAGTATTCGTCGCGGCGCTCCGGCGCTACGCGGTCGTCGGCGAGCAGTCCTGCCTGCCCCAGAAAGAAGGCCTCCACCTGAAACAAGTCGTCGCGGTGCTTGGCGACGGCGCGCAGGGGGAGGTGGCGTGCCCATAGCTCCAGGGCGTCGGCGTTGACGCCGAAACCGAAGTTGCGCGCCAGAAGGACGAAGGTCGTCTGCTCCCAGTCGCCGCCGTTGTCGTCGAGGAGTCGGGCGATGTGCGTCGTCTTGTCCTCCAGGCGCTCCGCCGCGAGACTGTCCAGCCAGGCCTCCACCGTGATGGGCGCCAGCGAGGGCACAATGCGGTGGCAGGGCGGGAAGGCGTTCTCCGCCAGCAGCTCCTCATAGTGTTGTGCCACCATCGGCGGTATCTCCAGCGCCAGCTGCGGCGGCCGATGCCCGTCGGCGGTGACGGCGACGTCGTCGATGTCGTGGCACACGTGGAGGACGACGTTGTTGTAGGCGTTGTCGCTGTGGTGTCCGTGGCGAAACCAGTCGGAGGCGTGTCGGTGTATCTCCACATTTCCCACCCACAGCGTGTCGCCCACTTTCACCTTGGCGTTGAAGAAGTCGGGGCCCGCGTGGGGGTTGGGGAGGCCCGGGTCGATGAGGTCGACGGTCTCTCCGCTGTCGGTGAGGAGGGGTGTCAGTGGCAGCAGGCGGTGTTGCCATACATAATGAAGGAGTCTTTCCATCCGGTGTGGGGTTAGGTGCACCCCACAAAAGTAGTGGAAAGATTTGAAAAGTAGGAACTCGCGCCCCTTGTTTCTTGAACCTTGTTCTAAAAAAGGGGCGTCGGGGGTGCAGGAGGGCGCGGCGGGGCGGTGCTCCCCTCCTTGCTTCCGCGCCCCCGCCGCTCGTCGTTAGCGGCGCTTATCGTGAAGCGCGAGGGGGTGAAAAAGTGTGCGCGAAGGCCGCGAGAATGCGATTTCTCCGGGCCTCCCCGGCCTCGCGTCCGAGAATCGCAGCGACGCGGCTTTGGAGAGTGTTAAAAAAGTGCCGTTTGTGACATATACTGTCAAAACGCCGTCCGTTTCGGGACGCCGCGCGTGAGGACAAGTCCGGGAGAAGGAAAAACAGGTCCCGGACTTGTTTCAACGAGTCCGGGACTTGTTTCGCCTTGATGCCGTCGCGGCGAAATGGGGGCTTGCTCTTTGCGATGTTTAACTATTCGGCGTGTTTCCCGGATGCCCGGACGTGTCGTTTTTTTCCGAAAAAAGAGAAAGAAACGGCGCGCGTGGTGCTAACAAACGTGAAAATAGTGGCGTAAAGGTTGCGATACTTAAATTTTTCGGCGAATAGATGCGCCCTCTCGTCGTCTTTCGCCGGAGATGTTGGGCAAAAGGCGGCATTTTCGCCGTTTTCCGGGCTCTTTTGCGTGTCAAGATTTTTCTGCAAAAACGCCCCGTGTCTTTATTTTTTTTGAAAAAAATGAGAAGGACGCCGTCACGGCCTCCGGAACGGGGCGGCGCGGCATGGCGGCAAAGGGGCGCGTCGCCGCAGAGGGAGGGCGAACCTATTTGCGGTGGAGCAGGTCGAGGCTGAACTGCTTCATCTCGTTCTCCAGGGCGCGTGCCTTCCCCGGCCCGCCGCAGAAGCGGTCCAGTTCCTTCCAGAAGAGGTCGCTGTGGTTGAGCTCGTGGAGATGGGCCAGTTCGTGCTTGATGACATAGTCGACGAGGTGTTCCGGCGCCATGAGGAGCCACAGCGAGAAGTTGAGGTTGCGCAGCGAGGAGCAGCTGCCCCAGCGCGTGCGTATGTTCTTGATGTAGATGTGGTGATAGGTGAGTCCGTAGCTCTCTGCCAGTTGCGCCACGCGGTGGGGGAGCACCCGCTGGGCGCGGTCGCGCAGGATGGCCATGAGCATCTGGTTGCAGATGTTCTGGGTGGCTACTGTATTGAAGTCGTAGGAGGTAGGGATAAAGGCTTTGTATCCGTCGTCGTTGCCGATATGGATATACGGCGTGTCTTTCGTCGTCGGCAGGAACTGTACGTCGATGAGCGACGTGGTATGGCGGAAGTTGTAACTAATGGGTAGTTGTAAGAGCGCTGCCATGACGTGTGAGTATAGTGTAGTTAAATCTTCGCCCGCCCGCGGTTATCCCGCGGGGAGGGGGCGTCGGGGTGTCGGCCCGTGTGTTGTGTAGAAGGAGCGGTGGCTCCTCAGTGAGAGATGCTGCCCGCCGATGGCGTGCAGACTGTTGTCAAGCCCTTTCGTATGGAGGTGTCCGCAGGTCGTGCGGTGGTGTGTTTTTCCCTTGTCGGAGGAGGGGGAGTGTGTCTCGCCCTCGTGTCGGCGCATGGCAACGCCGGAGGCCCGGTCTTCGCCGGAGTGCCTCGTGAGTGTGTCTGTAAAAAAGGTCAAAAGGCCCCGCATCAAGGATGATACAGGGCCTTTTTAAAGGAGGTTGTTCCACTCCGATTCGAACGGGGACTGAGAGAACCAAAAACTCTAGTGCTAACCATTACACCATGGAACAAACACGGTGTACATCCTATGGATGACGGGGCAAAGGTACGGAGAAAAAGCGAGTCCAACAAAAGAAAAGTGTTGAAAATGCTAAAGGCGCCGCCGAAAGGGCTCTCTGCGCCGCCTGTCGGGGGCACGTGGTGCGCTGTCGGCTCTCCGTCGCCGGTGCGTGATGGCGGTGGGTTCTCTGCGTGTCGCTCGGGGAGCGGTCGGGGCGTTGGCGCCCCGGGTTAGTCGGTCACGGTGAGGAGGAAGTAGTTCTTCTTGCCGCGTTGTACGATGAGGTATTTCCCTCCGAGGAGGTCGTCGTCGGTGAGGGGGCGGTCGAAGGCCTGCAGCTTCTCCTTATTGATGCTGACGCCGCCGCCTTGTACGAGTTTGCGCATCTCGCCCTTGGAGGCGAAGCACTGCGTGGTCTCTGCCAGGAGGTCTACCGCCTTGGCACCGATGACCTGACTGCGGCTGACGGTGAAGCCGGGGACGCCGTCGAAGACGCTCAGCAGCGTTGCCTCGTCGAGGTGGAGGAGGCTCTCCTTGGTGGCTTTGCCGAAGAGGATGCCCGAGGCCTCGAGGACCATCTCGTAGTCCTGGCGACTGTGTACCATGCAGGTGACTTCCTCGCCCAGGCGCTTCTGGAGCAGGCGGCGTCCGGGGTCGGCGCGGTGCTCGGCGATGAGGGCGTCGATCTCTTCGTGGGAGAGGGAGGTGAATATCTTGATGTAGCGTTCGGCCTCTTCGTCGCCCACATTGAGCCAGAACTGGTAGAACTTATACGGCGTGGTGTAGCGGCGGTCGAGCCATACGTTGCCTTCCTCCGTCTTACCGAACTTCTTGCCGTCGGCCTTGGTGATGAGGGGGCAGGTGAGGGCGTAGGCGTTGGCATCGGCACCGAGGGTGCGGCGGATGAGCTCCGTGCCCGTGGTGATGTTGCCCCATTGGTCGGAACCGCCCATCTGCAGCTTGCAGTTCTTCTCCTTATATAAGTGCAGGAAGTCGTAGCCCTGCAACAGCTGGTAGGTAAACTCGGTGAAGGAGAGGCCGTCGCGTGCCTCGCCGTTGAGGCGCTTCTTGACGCTGTCTTTGGCCATCATGTAGTTGACGGTGATGTGCTTGCCGATGTCGCGGGCAAAGTCGAGGAAGGTGAAGTCCTTCATCCAGTCGTAGTTGTTGACGAGCTCGGCGGCATTGGGCGCTGTGGCGTCGAAGTCGAGGAAGTGGGCCAGCTGCTGCTGGATACAGGCCACGTTGTGACGCAGCGTCTCCTCGGTGAGCAGGTTGCGCTCGGCGCTCTTCCCCGAGGGGTCGCCAATCATTCCCGTGGCGCCGCCGACGAGGGCCAGCGGCTTGTGGCCGGCGCGCTGGAAGTGGCGCAGCATCATGACGGAGCAGAGGTGTCCGATGTGGAGCGAGTCGGCCGTGGGGTCGATGCCCACGTAGGCGGTGACCTGCTCTTTCTCCAGGAGCTCTTCCGTTCCCGGCATCATCTGGTGGAGCATACCGCGCCACCGCAGTTCTTCTACGAAGTTCATAGTGTGTATATCGTGTGTTTATGATTTCTCGGTGTCTTGTGCGGCGCGTATCTCTTGCAACAGCGCCAGGGCACGGTCTTCGGCGGCCTCCATGACTTCCCGCTCTCCGGGGCCTTTGTCGTTGATGCCGCAGAGGTGGAGGATGCCGTGGATGATGACGCGGTGCAGCTCGTCGTCATAGCATTTCCCGAAGAGCTCGGCGTTGGAACGCACCGTGTCGAGGCTGATGAAGAGGTCGCCGCTGAGTCGGTTTCCCGCGCAGTAGTCGAAGGTGATGATGTCGGTGAAGTAGTCGTGCTGCAGGTATTGGCGGTTGACTTCGAGGATCTTCTCGTCGTCGCAGAAGATATAGGCTATCTCTCCCACGCGCTTGTCGTAGCCGGCGGCCACCTGCTTCACCCACGTCTGGACAACGCGGCGGGCGATGGGGGGCATCTCCACTTGGAGGGTGTGAAAGGAAATCATTCGGTGAAATGGCGTTTTTTTGAGGAAGTTTCCCTGTTTTGTCTTCCGTCGGCGGCCCTACGGCCGCGGCGGTTATTCAAAGAGCGACGGTTGCCCCATCGCGTCGGCATAGCGATTGCGCCCCAGGTGCCGGTAGGCTTGGTCGGTGACCTCGCGGCCGCGCGGTGTGCGGCGGATGAAGCCCTCCTTGATGAGGAAAGGCTCGTAGACCTCCTCCACCGTGCCGGCGTCTTCGCCGATGGCGGTGGCGATGGTCGAGATGCCTACGGGCCCGCCCTTGAACTTGTCGATGATGGTCAGGAGGATTTTATTGTCGATTTCATCGAGTCCGTAGCGGTCTATGTTGAGGGCTTCGAGGGCAAAGCGCGCTATCTCCGTGTCGATGCGCCCGTTGCCCTTCACCTGGGCGAAGTCGCGCACGCGGCGCAGCAGGGCGTTGGCGATACGCGGCGTGCCGCGGGAGCGCGAGGCTATTTCGTGGGCGGCGTCGTCGGCGATGGGGACGCGCAGGATGGAGGCCGAGCGCTTCAGGATGGCGCAGAGCGTGTCGGCATCGTAGTATTCCAGATGCAGGTTGATGCCGAAGCGGGCTCGGAGCGGTGCCGTCAGCAGGCCGCTGCGCGTGGTGGCGCCGACGAGGGTGAACGGGTTGAGGTCTATCTGTATGGAGCGTGCCGCCGGCCCGCGGTCGATCATGATGTCGATGCGATAGTCCTCCATGGCAGAGTAGAGATACTCCTCGACGACGGGCGCCAGACGGTGTATCTCGTCGATGAAGAGCACGTCGTTGGGCTCGAGAGAGGTGAGGAGGCCCGCCAGGTCGCCCGGCTTGTCGAGCACGGGGCCGGAGGTGAGCTTGAAGCCCACGCCGAGTTCGTTGGCGATGATGTTGGAGAGCGTCGTCTTGCCCAGGCCGGGAGGCCCGTGGAGGAGGGTGTGGTCGAGGGGCTCGCCGCGGTATTTGGCGGCCTCGACAAAGATGCGCAGGTTCTCCACCACCTTCTGCTGCCCGCTGAAGTCCTCGAAGGCCAGCGGGCGCAGGGCGTTTTCAAACTCGCGCTCCGACTTGGAGGGCGATTGCTGTTCGGAGCGTATGTCGAAAGTGTCTTCTGCCATAGGACTGCAAAATTAGGAAAAATCTACGCATTACGCGCATAAAGCACTGATTTTGCCGCCTCACTCGCTGCGGTGGCCCGCCTCGGCGGCGCTGTCGCCCGCCTCCGCAGGAGGAAGGCAGGCATCCCCGTCGCCCTTGCCCGCTTGTTGCCACAAGGGCGCGTCGGCGAGGAGTCGCAGCACCCCGTGGCGGACGGAGTCCAGTCCGAAGTCGGCAGCCACCACCTCGTCGCGGCGCAGGAAGCGCGCCTCGGCGGCATCGTCGGCGGCGCGGGGCCGTGCGTCGCCGTGGGGGCGGCACAGGAAGAAGGCGTCGGTGGTGTGGATGTCCATCTCGCTGAAGGGGTAGGTGTTGGGCAGGGAGAAGAGGAAGCGCTCCACCGTCACGTCGAGGCCCGTCTCCTCGCGCACCTCGCGGCGGCATCCCTCTTCGAGCGTCTCGCCGGGCTCTACGAAGCCGCCCGGGAGGTCGAGGGTGCCTGCCGCCGGGGCATAGCGGCGGCGCACCACCAGCAGGCGCTGCGCCGCGTCGACGATGACGGCCACCGTCGAGGCGGCCGCGTTGTGGTAGTAGGTGAAGCCGCAGGCCGTGCAGCGTTTGGCGCGGGCGTCGTGGGGCAGGAAGGGGGCCCCGCAGCGCGGGCAGTGGGTGAAGAGATGAAGCGGATGTTCCATAGGTGTGAGGCGATACGGAGGGGGGGCGGTGCCGTCGGTGGGGCGTTTCGTTCCTCTCGGGAGAGGTGGGTGACGATGTCCTGCCGCTTGGTGCGGCGCGTTCCTTAGTAATAGATGAGCGTGGTCAGCGTGTCGGGGTTGTAGACCTCGGCGGCGATTTCCTGCAGGTGGTCGGCGGTGACCTCCTGCAGGCGTTGGCAGAGGCGTTGCGGGTCGTGCAGCGTGTGGTAGTGGGCAAAGTCTTTCCCCAGTGCCAGTGCGCGGTTCTCGGCGGCTTCGGCGGCGATGCCTATCTGTCCGCACAACTGCTTCTTGGCCGCCGCGAGCTGGGCGGCGGTGAGCGGTGCGTCGATGAAGCGGCGCAGCTCGCGCACCACGCGGCGTCGGCAGCGCTCCACGTCGGCGCCGTCGCAGCCGAAGTAGACGCTCCACCATCCGGCGTCGACATAGGTCGTCAGTGAGGCGTCGACGGCATACACCAGTCCGGCGCGTTCGCGCAGACTCATGTTGAGTCGGGAGTTCATCCCCGGCCCTCCGAGGATGTTGTTGAGGAGGAGCATCCCGTAGCGTCGCGGGTCGTCGCCGCCAAAGGTCGTGGTGCCCATGATGACGTGGGCTTGGTGTGTGTCGCGGTGTGTGCGTCGCTCTATGGCGCGTCGCGGCGCCGTTGGTGCGGTGACGGCGGGGGGCGTCGGCCGGGCGGCGGGGGCGTCGCGCCAGAGGGCCTCCATGGTGGCCTGCAGGCGTCGCGGCTCCAGGTCGCCGCGCACGAAGAAGGTGGCGTTGGAGGGCAGGTAGTAGGCGTCGACAAAGCGGCGTGCGTCGGCGGTCGTGTAGCTGCGCAGACGCTCTGCGCGTCCCAGAATGTCGCGCCCCAGGGGGTGGTCGCCGAAGAGGAGGGCCTCGTATTCGTCGAAGATAATCTCCGCCGGCGAGTCCTGATAACTGTCGATTTCATCGCAGATAACCTCCACTTCGCGGTCAATCTCGTGTTGTGGATAGGTACTGTGGAACACGATGTCCGTCAGCAGGTCGGCGGCGCGTCGGAAGTCGTTGCGCAGGACGGCGGCGTAGTATACCGTCTCCTGCTTGTTGGTGTAGGCGTTGAGGTCTCCCCCGACGCGTTCCAGTCCGTTGGTGATGTGGCAGGCGCGGCGTCGGCGGGTGCCTTTGAAGCTCATGTGTTCGATGAAATGGGCCATTCCGCTGTCGTCGTCGGCCTCGTGGCGCGTCCCGGCGCCGATGATATATCCGCAGTGGACGACCGGCGACGCCGTGTGTTCAAAGATGACGCGCAGGCCGCAGGCGAGGGTGAAGGGATGGATGGATGCTGTCGACATATGCTTCGGAGAGTCCTTATTTTTTTCGTGAGAAGAGACGGCGCAGGGCGTCCGGCCGGTGGAGCGGCAGGTCGTGGTAGAGGATATGCCCTACGAAGAGGAGGATGAGGAGGGTGTTGATGCCCAGACGCAGCGTGGCGGGCCATTCGGCGGGCACCGCCTGCATGGCGACGAAGAAGAGGGCGGCGAGGGCCACATAGACGGCGATGCTCCGCAGGGGGTAGGCGATGGGATAGTAGTGTTGTCCCACCACATAGCTCAGCAGCATGGCGGTGCCGTAGCCCGCTACGCCGGCCCAGGCGCAGGCCATATATCCGTAGTGGGGGATGAACAGCACGTTGACGGCGATGAGCACTACGCAGCCGATGCCGGAGAACCAGGCCCCCCAGATGGTCTTGTCGATGAGCTTATACCAGAACGACAGGTTGAAGTAGATGCCCATCATGATTTCCGCTACCATGACGATGGGCACCACGCGCAGCCCGGGCCAGTAGCCGGGGGCGATGATATACTTCAGGATGTCGAGATAGCCGACGACGACGAGGAAGGCCAGGAGGGTGAAGATGAGGAAGTATTTCATGGCCGCGGCATAGGTCTCGCGGTTGTCTTTCTCCCTACTGCCGGCAAAGACGAAGGGCTCGTAGGCATAGCGGAAGGCTTGCGTAATCATCGCCATTATCATGGCTATCTTCACGCTGGCGCCGTAGATGCCCAGTTGCACCTTCCCTTCCTGCCCTGTGACGAGGCGGGGAAAGATAATCTTGTCGGCCGTCTGGTTGAGGATGCCGGCGATGCCCAGTAGGAGGATGGGCCACGAATAGCTCAGCATGCGGCGCAGCAGTCGGCGGTCTACCCGCCAGCGGAAGCCGGTGAGCTCGGGGATGAAGAAGAGGGTGATGAAGGCCGTACAGAATAGGTTGATGGCGAAGGCATAGCCCACGTCGGCCACGTCGAGGAGGGCGAAGAACACCACGTTGAGGGTGATGTTGAGGAAGATGAAGAGCAGCTTGAGGGCGGCAAATTTGAGGGCGCGCCGCCGGTAGCGCAGGTAGGCAAAGGGGATGCACTGGAAGGCGTCGATGGCTACGCAGAGGGCCATCATGGCGAGATATTCCGGGTGGTCGCCATAGTCGAGGGCGGCGGCGATGGGGCGCAGCCCCAGAAGGACGGCGGCGACGAATACGAGGCCTACGGTGCCCACGGCGATGAGGGTGGTGGCATAGACGCTTCGGGGGTCTTCCTCGCCTTTGTTGACGAAGCGGAAGAAGGTGGTCTCCATGCCGAAGGTGAGGAGTACCAGCAGGAGGGCGGTGTAGCTATACACCTCCGTGATGACGCCGTAGCCTCCGGAGGCGGCGGCGAGTTTGGCGGTGTAGAGGGGGACGAGGAGGTAGTTGAGAAAACGTCCGACGATGCTCGACAATCCGTAGATGGCGGTGTCTTTGGCGAGGGCTTTGAGGTGGGCCATAGGCGTTACGTTTCGATGAAATGGGCTTTTTTGTAAAAATCCTGTGTCGCGACATTGCTTGTGCGAGGGCGCGGCGGGAGGAAGGAGGAGAGGCTACCGTCCGAAGAAGAAGTAGCACACGGCGATGGCGGCCACGATGCCCGCCAGGTCGGCCAGCAGTCCGCAGGCGACGGCATGGCGCGTGCGGCGCACGCCGACGGAGCCGAAGTAGACGGCCAGGATATAGAAGGTGGTGTCGGTAGACCCTTGGAAGATGCAGCTCAGGCGTCCCACGAAGGAGTCGGCGCCGTAGGTCTGCATGGCGTCGACCATCATGCCGCGGGCCCCGCTGCCGCTGAGGGGCTTCATCAGTGCCGTGGGGAGGGCGGCCACCCATTCCGTGGAGCCTCCCAGGGCGGCGATGGCGTGCTCCAGGCCTTGCGTCAGTCCGTCCATGGCTCCCGAGGCGCGGAAGACGGCGATGCCCACGAGGATGGCGATGAGGTAGGGGATGATGCGTACGGCGGTGGAGAAACCGTCTTTGGCGCCCTCGACGAAGGCTTCGTAGACATTGATGCGGCGGCGGACGCCCGCCAGGAGAAACACCATGATGATGACCATGAGGAGCACGTTGGCCGTGGTGGTGCCCACCACATTCATCGTGACGGTGTCGAGGCGCGACAGTCCCCCTATCAGGGCGGCGATGAAGAGCGACATGCCGCCGAGGGTCAGCAGGATGGTGCGGTGGAGGAGAGAGATGCGCTGGAAGAGGGCGGTGACGACGATGCCCGCCAGTGTCGACACAAAGGTGGCGATGAGGATGGGCACGAAGATGTCGGTGGGCTGTGCCGCCCCCATCTGCGCGCGGTACACCAGGACGCCGACGGGGATGAGGGTGAGCCCCGACGTGTTGAGGACGAGGAACATAATCATGGCGTTCGACGCCGTCTCCTTCTTCGGGTTGAGTTCCTGCAGTCCCTCCATGGCCTTCAGTCCCAGCGGTGTCGCCGCATTGTCGAGTCCCAGCATGTTGGCGGCGATATTCATGAAGATATTGCCCACCACGGGATGCCCCTTGGGGATGTCGGGGAAGAGGCGTGCAAAGAGGGGCCCCAGCAGGCGCGCCAGAGCGTTCACCACGCCGCCCTTCTCGCCCACCTTCATCACGCCGAGCCAGAAGGCCAGTACGCCGGTGAGGCCGAGGGATATCTCGAAACCGCTCTTGGCGGCGTCGAAGGTGGCCGTCATCATTTGTGGGAATACGTCGACGTCGCCGAAGCACACCAGGCGCACCACGGCGATGACGAAGGCGATGGCGAAAAACGCCACCCAGATGTAGTTGAGTACCATAGGTGATAGGATGAAACGAAAGAGCGCGGCGTGTGTCGCTGCCATGGCAGCGGGCGCCTCCTCTGCGGCACAGCTCTCCGGGGAGGGCTCGGGGACGACGCCGGGGGCCGCGCCGCGTCCTGCAAAGGTACGCCAAGAAGCGCGGCGGGCGAAACCTTTTCTCCCTTTTCTCGCCTGTGAGGGCCCTCTCTTCCCCTCGAAAGAGGTTTCCTCTCCCCTGAAAATCCCTTTCCCCTCCCTCCCTTCCCGACGGCTCCCGCTTGTCCCGACGGCACATGTAACCTGCACAATACCACCGCTGTTTTTCAAAATACCTACTTTTAGGTATTGCTCCCGCCCGCTGCCGGCCGTACCTTTGCAACCGAAAGTTCGCCACAACGAATGAATTGAATTAAATTGTTATGTCCATGTCTAAAAAGTGCGGGCGTCGAGCGCGACGTTCCGCCTTTTTTTGTGCACTGTCGCCTCGTCCGTCTTTTTTTTGAAAAAAGTTTTTCGAAAGGCTCCGTTTTACCGAAATATCTTGACACGCAAAAGGGCGCGAAAAATGCCGAAAATGCCGCCGTCGGGCCGACTTTTCGGGCGAGGAGTGGCAAAAAGTCTTCTGCTTTCACTCCAAAATTAAGCTCTATTAAGGAGGGGGTCTCTATCTTTACGTTTGTTAGCACGGAAACCCCGAGAAAGTCATGCGCCGCGGCGCCGCGGAAGTGTTCTCATACGTTAAAATTTTTGGGGCGGCGGGCCGAAGAAAGGTCGGCGGCGCCGCGGCGCAACAAGTCCCGGATTCGTTGGAACAAGTCTGGGACTTGTTGCAATTTCTCCCGTACTTTTTTCGCCGCGCGGCGGCCCCGCCGCTCCGCCACTTTTGCCGGTATATGTCAAAAACGGGCGTTTTTTAACATTTTCGGAAGGCCCTCCGTGGCGCACGGCGACGGGGAGACGGGTGTGGTGGATTTTTTTCGATTCTCGCGGCCTTCGCGCACCGTTTTTTACCCCCTCTCGCTTCACGATAAGCGCGAAAAACGCGGCGCCCCATCGCCGCTGCGGGCGCCCGGGCACTGCTCTCGCATCCTCTCCGGCCCCCTTCCTCGGAACCGCCGCGTGAATGTTCAGGGGGTATGTATTCAGCAACGGTCTCCCCTCGTCAACGATAGGAGGTCGGTCGTCTGTCTTTCATCCCCTTTCCCCCGGAAAACAGCATCCCCGACACTGTCCTGACGGGAGGGCGGTGTCGGGGATGGGGGGAGGGAAGCCGCGTGACGGCGGCGGGGGTGGTGACTTAGGCCACCTTCTCCAGGCGCTTCATGATGGAGAAAATGAAGATGGCGGAGACGAGGCAGAGGGCCACGAGGACGCCCCATACAACGACCAGAGGTACGTTGCCCCACAGCAGGGCGGGGATGGAGACGAGGAGGTTGCCGACGGCCGTGGCGACGAACCAGCCGCCCATCATGAGGCCCTTCATCTTGGGAGGCGCCACCTTGGAGACGAAGGAGATGCCCATGGGCGACAGCAGCAGTTCGGCGAAGGTCAGTACGAGGTAGGTAGAGACGAGCCAGTTGGGGGAGACGGTGTCGCCCTTTTCCAGACCGATGGAGCCGATGGTCATGATGATGAAGCCGCAGGCGGCGACGAGCATGCCGAGGCCTATCTTGCGCGGAGCAGAGGGCTCCTTGCCCTTCTTGGCGAGGGCGCCGAAGAGGGCCATCGAGACGGGCGTGAGGCCGACGACGAAGCACGGGTTGAACTGCTGGAAGATGGGGGCGCTGACGGTGACGCCCTCGGGGGTGATGTCGCAGTATTTCCAGCACAGACCGGCCACGCAGGCCAGGATGACGAGGCCCGAGATGAGGCGGCCGCGGCTCGTCTTGCTCCCGAAGAGGGAGAAGAGGCCGTAGATGATGATGATGCACAGCAGCAGGTTGGTGACGTCGAACATCATGCTTTCCAACCCGAAGCTCTGCCGGGCGGTATACTCGTTGGCAAAGAAGGTCAGCGTGGAGCCGTTCTGGTGGAAGGCCATCCAGAAGAAGATCACCACGGCGAAGACGAGGCAAAGCGCCACGACGCGGTCTTTGGTCTCCTGCTTACTGAGCTCGGGGAGATCCTTGGCGGCGTCGTCCTTCGTCTTGGCGTTGTTGTCGGCGTGCTTGAAGGTGCTGCGGAAGGCGTAGTAGATGGCGATGGAGAGCACCAGCGAGAGGCAGGCCACGGCGAAGGCGTAGTGGTAGGCGGCGGCGTGGCTCACGCCCCAGGCGCTCTCGGCATATGCCATAATCTTGACGGCTGCCGTCGGGGCGAAGAGGGCACCGATGTTGATGGCCATATAGAAGATGGAGAAGGCGCTGTCGCGCTTGCCTTGCAGCTCGGGGGCGTCGTAGAGGTTGCCCACCATCACCTGCAGGTTGCCCTTGAAGAGGCTGGTGCCCACGCACACAAGGAGGAGGGCGGCGGCCATCAGGGCGATGGCGATGCTACCGTTGCCGGCGGGGATGGAGAGGAGCAGGTAGCCCAGGAACATCACACTGATACCGGTGGTGACGCACTTCCCGAAGCCTATCTTGTCGGCGACCATGCCGCCGACAAGAGGGAGAAAATAAACAAGGGCGAGGAATACGGAATACCATACGCCGGCGGTGCCTTGCGACCACCCGAAGTTGTCCATCAGGAAAAGGGTGAAGACGGCCAGCATGGTGTAGTAGCCAAATCGCTCGCCGGTGTTGGCAAGCGCAAGGGCGTAGAGCCCTTTAGGTTGTCCTTCAAACATAGGTTTGTCTTTTGATTGGATTGGTAATTAATGAGGATGATTTTTTTCTGAAAAAGAAGACCGTGTGGCGATGGGAGGAGACGTTGCCGCGGCGGGCGTCGCCGCCGGTGCTGCGGGCCGGGGGCGTCGGCGTCGTGGTGGTGCCGGCGGCGGGGCGTCGGTGCCCGTCATCCCTGCCCGTCACTTCTTGCCGCCCTTGGCCGACGGCGTGGCGTCGGTGGTCAAGGGCGTCTGTTGCGGCGTTGTGCGCAGCTCTTCGGCCAGGAAGGGCGCGGTGTGTCCCTTGCCTGCCGCCACCACCTCTTCGGGGGTGCCGCAGGCCACGACGGTGCCGCCGCCCTTGCCGCCCTCGGGGCCCATGTCGATGAGGTAGTCCGCCACCTTGATAACGTCGAGGTTGTGCTCGATGACGATGACCGTGTTGCCCTTGTCGACGAGGCGGTTGAGGACGCCGAGGAGCACGCGGATGTCTTCGAAGTGGAGGCCCGTGGTGGGCTCGTCGAGGATGTAGAGGGTGCGCCCCGTGTCGCGCTTGGAGAGCTCGGTGGCGAGCTTGACGCGCTGGCTTTCGCCGCCGGAGAGGGTTGTCGACGACTGTCCCAGTTTGATATATCCCAGTCCCACGTCTTGGAGGGCCTGTATCTTGTGGAGGATGGAGGGCACGTTGGCAAAGAACTCTACGGCCTGGTTGATGGTCATATCGAGGACGTCGCCGATGCCCTTCCCCTTGAAGCGAACCTCGAGGGTCTCGTGATTGTAGCGCTTCCCGTGGCAGGCTTCGCAGGGCACGTAGACGTCGGGCATGAAGTTCATCTCGATGGTTTTGTAGCCGTTGCCCTTGCACACCTCGCAGCGTCCCCCTTTGACATTGAAGGAGAAGCGTCCGGGCTTGTAGCCGCGGATGCGGGCCTCGGGGAGCTCCACGAAGAGCTTGCGTATGTCGGTGAAGACGCCGGTATAGGTGGCGGGGTTGGAGCGCGGCGTGCGCCCGATGGGGCTCTGGTCGACGGAGACCACCTTGTCGATGTGTTCGATGCCGTGGCAGGCGTCGTAGGGCAGGGGCTCGCGCAGGGAGCGGTAGAAGTGTTGCGAGAGGATGGGCTGCAGCGTGTCGTTGATGAGGGTGGACTTGCCGCTGCCCGATACGCCGGTGACGCAGATGAAGGTGCCCAGGGGGAAGTCTACCGTCACGGCGCGGAGGTTGTTGCCGCGGGCGCCGCAGAGCGAGAGCACCTTGCCGTTGCCGCGGCGGCGCACGGCGGGGAGGGTGATGGCGCGCTGTCCGTTGAGATAGGCGGCGGTGAGCGTGTCGGCCTTCAGCATCTGCTGCGGCGTCCCCTGAAACATCACCTCGCCGCCGAGGCGTCCGGCGCGAGGCCCCATGTCGACCACATAGTCGGCAGCGAGCATCATGTCCTTGTCGTGCTCAACGACGACGACGGTGTTCCCTACGTCGCGCAGCGTCTTGAGCGACTCGATGAGGCGCACGTTGTCGCGCTGGTGGAGCCCTATGCTGGGCTCGTCGAGGATGTAGAGCACGTTGACGAGCTGCGACCCTATCTGCGTGGCCAGGCGGATGCGCTGGCTCTCGCCGCCGGAGAGGGTGGCGGTGGAGCGCGACAGGGAGAGGTATTCCAGTCCCACGTCGATGAGGAAGTGCAGGCGTGTGCGTATCTCCTTGAGGATTTCTACGGCGATGGCGCGGTGCTTGTTGTCGAGGCGTTCCTCCACGCCCTCCAGGGCTTGCAGGAGGTCGGCGAGCTCCATCGAGGCCATCTCATAGATATTTTTCCCGTCGAAGCGGTAGGAGAGGGCCTCGCGGTTGAGACGGGCACCGTGGCACTGCGGGCAGCAGGTCTCA
This sequence comes from uncultured Prevotellamassilia sp., assembly GCA_964640535.1. Taxonomy (GTDB): domain Bacteria; phylum Bacteroidota; class Bacteroidia; order Bacteroidales; family Bacteroidaceae; genus Alloprevotella. Next base: position 98,036 of record CAZXFS010000002.1, read on the forward strand.
TAGGAGAATTGCTCCGCCCAGCGGCGCGCGGCGGCGGGCATATCGGGGTCGGCCATCTGTTGCACCATGTAGTCGGTCAGGCCGTTGAAGTCGGTATGGTAGTCCTCGGTGGTGTGCGAGAGTTTGGCGGGGATGCACAGGCGGTCGGCGAGGCCGTTGAAGATATCGTCGAGGGCTTCTTCGGGGACGTCGCTCAGCGGCGTGTCGAGGTCGACGCCGTAGCCCTCGAGGAGGGTGGCGATGCACCAGAAGATGAGTGTAGAGGAGTACTTTCCCAGAGGGATGATGCCGCCGGCGCGCACGCTGAGGTGGGTGTCGATGACTTTGGAGCGGTCGAGGAGGGTGACGGTGCCCAGTCCGCGGCATTTGGGGCAGGCGCCTTGTGCGGTGTTGAAGGAGAAGTTGTTGGGCGCCGGGTCGCGGTAGGAGAGGCCCGTGGCAGGGTCCATCAGGCTCTTCGAGAAGAAGCGGGGCGGCGCCATGCCGGCGGCGTCGTCGTCGCTGCGCGGTGCTTCGGCCACCATCATGAGGCCGTCGCCCTGGCTGAGCGTCAGGGCGACGCTCTTGCGGACGCGTTCGCGGTCTTTGGCAGCGAGCACCAACTTGTCGACGATCACTTCGATGTCGTGCGTCTGGTAGCGGTTCACCTTCATCCCCGGTGTGACGTCGCGCAGCTCTCCGTCGATGCGCACGGTGAGGAATCCCTTGCGGCGTACCGTCTCGAAGAGCTCGCGGTAGTGTCCTTTGCGGGAGCGTACCAGCGGTGCCAGCAGATAGACGCGGCGTCCCTCGTAGTGGCTGTAGATGAGGTCGACGATTTGCTCCTCGGTGTGGTGCACCATGGGTTCGCCGGAGAGGTAGCTGTAGGCGGTGCCGGCGCGGGCGTAGAGGAGGCGCAGGAAGTCGTATATCTCCGTCACCGTCCCGACGGTGGAGCGCGGGTTCTTGTTGGTGGTCTTCTGTTCGATACTGATGACGGGGCTGAGGCCGGTGATGCGGTCTACGTCGGGGCGTTCGATGTTGTCCATGAAGTTGCGCGCATAGGCCGAGAAGGTCTCGATGTATCGGCGCTGTCCCTCGGCATAGAGGGTGTCGAAGGCCAACGAACTCTTCCCCGACCCGCTGAGGCCGGTGATGACGTCGAGGCTATGGCGCGGCAGTGCCACGTCGACATTCTTCAGGTTGTGCACCCGTGCGCCGTAGATGTCTATCCACCCTGTCTCCACCGCTTCTTCGGCGGTGTCAGAGCGCTGTGCTTGCTGTTGCTCGTTCAATATGGTAGTCTGTTTGTGTCGTCGTAGTCGCTGGTGGTCAATAGGAGGTGCTGTTGCTCTCGGAGTATCCCCGCAGCACGTTGATGACCTTCTTGAAGTGGTAGTTGCGTCCGTCGGCGCCGCGTGCCTTTACTACGAGGTAGTAGGCCCCGTCGGGCACGTCGCTGCCTCCGCTGCGTCCGTCCCATCCGTCGGCGGGGTCGTGCCATTCGTAGAGCTTCTTCCCGCCGCGGTTGTAGACGGCGGCGTTGAAGCTGACGATACTCTGGTAGCCGCTCTTGGCGCGGAAGACGTCGTTGATGCCGTCGCCGTTGGGTGTGAAGGCGTTGGGGAATTCCAGTTTCGACTCGCTGATGGTGAGGTCGAAGGGCGTGTCGAGTTCGTAGCTGACGGTGTCGCGCCCGTTGACGAAGGTGATGGAGAGCGTCACGGTGAAGGAGCCGCTCTCGCTGAAGGTGTAGGACGTCTCCTCGTCGTAGCGTGTGAGGAAGGGTTGTTCGGCGCCCTGTCGCGTGAAGCGCCATTCATAATAAGGCGTATAGTCGCCCACGTCGGTGGCGTGGGCGCTAAAGGTCGCCGTCAGCGGTGCCGACCCGTCGTAGGACGTCTCCTCGTGTTGTGTGCCGTCGGCATCGGTGAGTGTCATCACCGGCGCGGCGCTCTGGGCGCTCGCAGTGAGCGTCAGGAACAGGGTGAGGAGGGGGAGGAGATATTTATACTTCATGGGGAAGCAATTTTTGGAATATGCAAAGATAGTGCAAATGAGGGAAATGAAAGCTTGCTTGCACTTCCGAGTGCAGCCTATCTTATGCAAAGATAGTGCAAATGAGGGAAATGAAAGCTTGCTTGCACTTCCGAGTGCAGCCTATCTTATGCAAAGATAGTGCAAATGAGGGAAAAGGATGCCCGTTTGGGTGGGTAAAAGTGACGGGAGTATGCAGTGCGGGCCCCTTGGCGACGGTTGGTCGTCGAGGGGCCCGCATGATTTCTCCGGGTGGCGGAGGCCGTATGTGCTGACTCAGTTGAAGTTGTAACTCAGTCCTATCAGTGCGGAGACGTTGCGTCCGCCGCCGTTGCAGAAGCGCAGCATCCCGAAGTCGGCCTCTATGCCGAGGGTGAGCGACGTGGGAAACTGGTAGCCGAGGAAGGCCTGCATACCGGCGTCGAAGCGGCGTGCGCCGTCGCTGTCGAAGGTCTTGGCGTCGTAGTATATCTTTTCGCTGCCCGGGTGGGTGGCGTCGCCCTTTGTCTTCATCGTTCCCGCTACGCCGAGGGCCGCGTAGGGGCCTGCCGAGATGACGAGGTAGCGGTGCTCTCCCACGCGGTGGTAGTAGCTGAAGAGCAGGGGAATCTCTACGTAGTCGGCGGCCGTCGTCGTGCGGCAGCGGCTGGTGAGGAGGTTCCCGTTGTCGTCATACTGTGGCCGACCGTTGCCGTCGAGGTCGGCGACGAAGGTGTCGGGTGTGCGCCATCCCTTGCCGTAGAAGAGGAGGGAGGGGGCGAAGGTCCAGTGCTGGTCGAACTCGTATTCGTAGCCGACGCCTATCTTATAGGCGCCCACCGCGCGGGCGTCGCCATACTGTGCGGCGAAGCCGCCGCCGATCTTCAGTTGCAGGTGCTGTGCCTCGGCGCCGGTGGCCACCATGACGGCCGTCAGGAGGAGCCGACGGAGCATTCGGTGAAGAGACGGGGCGTTTCTGTGGTGCAACATAACGTGTGGATGTCGATGAGATGCTGTTTTTTGGGGAAATATCCTCGATGGAAATCGCCGATTCCGGCGGCAGGAGCGTGGCTCCCGGTGTCAAAATCGCCGATTCCATCGATGCTTTGGCGTCTTAGTCGAAGAATTGTCGCCAGTCGTCTTTGTGGCGTGCCGGTTTCTCCCATTCTTCGCCTTTGCGTCGGTTGTCGCCTTTGCGTCCGCCTTTGCGTTCGGGGCGGTCGGTGCTTTTGCTCCCTTTGCGCTCGTTGCGGTGATATTCCCGCCGCGTTGTGCGCTCTCCGCTCTGTCCTTCACGCTCTGCGTTGTCGACGACGACTTTGCGCTCGCCGACCATGGCCTTCGACATCTTCTGCATGACGAGGGCGGCCTGGTCCTCGGGCACCTCGAAGAAGGAGCAGCTGGCGGTGAGGTCGATGCGTCCTATCTCCACCTTTCCCTTGACGTAGCGGTTGACGAGGTTGATGATTTCGCGGGCGTAGAAGTTGTCGCGCTTGCCCAGGTTGATGAAGAGGCGCTTGTAGCCGGCTTCCGCCTCGCGGGGGCCGCTGCTGCGTTCGCGGCGTGCGGGGCGCTCGCCGCGTGTGCCTTTCTTGTCGTCGCGCTCGCCGCGTCCCGTGGGCTGTACTATCTCGGGGGCGTCGGCATAGTATTTGAGGAAGCGTCCGAACTCGCGACTGACGATGCGCTTGACGAGGTCTTCCTTGGTGAGCCAGTCGAGCTTGCGGTATATCTCGGGGAGGAAGGGGGCTATCTCCGTGTCGTTGACCTCGATGTGTTCTATCTCGTCCATGACGCGGTAGAGCTGCTTGGTGCATATCTCTTGCGGCTCGGGGAGCACGCCGGCTTCAAACTTCTTGCCGATGACTTTCTCGATGACTCTTACCTTTCCCTTCTCGCGCAGGTGGATGATGGAGATACTTGTGCCGCGCTTGCCGGCGCGTCCTGTGCGCCCGGAGCGGTGGGTGTAGTTCTCCACGTCGTCGGGGAGGCCGTAGTTGATGACGTGTGTGAGCTCGTCGACGTCGAGTCCGCGTGCGGCGACGTCGGTGGCCACGAGGAGCTGTGTGCGGTGTTGGCGGAACTTCTGCATGGTCAGGTCGCGCTGTGCCTGCGACAGGTCGCCGTGGAGGGCTTCCGCGCTATAGCCGTCGCGGATGAGAAGGTCGGCCACCTCTTGCGTTTCCATACGTGTGCGGCAGAAGATGATGCCGTATATTTTTGGGAAATAGTCTACCACGCGCTTTAGTGCGGGGTATTTATCTTTGGCGTGTACGAGGTAGTAGATGTGGTTGACGTTTTCGGCGCCCTCGTTGCGGGAGCCGACGACGATTTCTTTGTAGTCGTGGAGGTAGGTCTTGGCGATGCGTTCAATCTCGCGTCCCATGGTGGCGGAGAAGAGCAGCGTGTTGCGTTCGGCGGGGACGCCGGCGAGTATCTCGTCGATGCTGTCGGTGAATCCCATGTTGAGCATTTCGTCGGCCTCGTCGAGGACGACGTTCTCCACGGCGTCGAGCTTGGCGACGCCGCGCTTCATCAGGTCGATGAGGCGTCCGGGGGTGGCCACGATGACCTGTGCTCCCTTGCGGAGGGCGCGTATCTGGCTCTCTATGCTCGAGCCGCCATAGACGGCGAGGACGTGCAGGTGGTCGATATATCGGGAGTATTCCTTGAGGTCGTCGGCAATCTGCAGGCACAGTTCGCGGGTGGGACTGAGGATGACGGCCTGCGTGCGGTGGTCGTCGGGGTTTACTTTCTGGAGTACGGGCAAGCCGAAGGCGGCTGTCTTCCCCGTTCCCGTCTGTGCCAGGGCGATGACGTCGTTGCCGACGCCGAGGAGATAGGGGATGACTTCCTGCTGTACGGGCATGGGGTTTTCATACCCCATCTCTGTGATGGCGCGGCGGATTTCCTCCGAGACGCCCAGTTCTTCAAATGTTTTCAATGAGCTAAAATAGAAATAGTTTTTTTGTGTTTGTGTAGGACAAGTGGTGCTGATGATGGCCGCCGGACACTACGAAACGCTTGCCGCCTCTGAGGAGAGGCGTTCTATTTCGGCCGTGGAAGTACCCCTTATCTGGGTGCAAAGTTACACAAAAACAATGAGATGACCGCGCCGCGCGGCCGTCAACTGTGCGGTGCCGTCGCCGTTGTTGTCGTCGGCCGTGCGGCTATCGTCCTTCCTTTTTGAGGCGGAAGGAGGCCGAGAGGGGGTTGTGGTCGGAGAGGTCGGGGCGCGGGTCGATGTGGGCGTCGTAGGCCCGGAAGTGGGGAGAGTAGAGCAGGTGGTCGATGCGCACATACATACGGTCGCGGTTGAAGCTGCGCCCCGGGCCGATGCCGGTGTCGGCATAGGCGTCGGAGAGTCCCGTGGCCATGAGGGCATGGCGGGAGTAGGAGAGCGGGTGGTCGTTGAAGTCGCCGCAGACGATGAGGCGTTGCCCCGCGTGTTGCCGCAGGTATTTGGCGGTGAGGGCCACCTGTGGCGAGCGTGCCGCGGCGGCGGCCGACAGTTTGGACACGAGATGACGCCCCGAGCGCTTGGCGGCGTCGCCGTCGCCGTGAGCGCTCTCGCTGAACTCTTGGCGGTCGGTGGGGTTGAGGCGGTTCGACTGCAGGTGGCAGTTGACAACGCGCAGCGTGTCGTGCTCGCCGGTGACGACGACGAAGACGGCGCTGCCGTTGCTCCCCTTGCCGTCGTCGCTCTGTGTGAGGATGCGCTTGTCGATGATGCGGTAGCGCGAGAGGCACATCAGGCGGTTTTGCCCCAGTTCGACGCGCTCCATATAGGGGAGGATGTCGTGGAGAGGACGGAGGAAGTTTTTCTGCAGGTAGTCCTCTATGCAGTAGGCCTCCTGGAGACACACAATGTCGGGCGCCTGTTGTCGCAGGTAGGCGGCGATGCCCTCGGGGCCCGCCTTGGCCTCTCCCCCCCAGAAGCCCGCCACGTTGTAGCTGACTACCTTCAGGGCGCCCTTGGGGGGCGGCGAGGGCAGGTGGAGGGGGCAGTAGGCGCGCAGACTGCCGCCGGCGAGGAGGAGCCCCGCCAAGGGTATCCACACCTTGCGCGGCCGCAGGAGGAGGGTGAGGAATGTCATCAGCAGGGTGCCGAGGAGGAAGAGGGGGAAGGCCAGCCCGACCACCTCGCCCCATCGCCAGTCGAGGGGGTTGACGTAGGCCGTGGCGGCACTGCCCCACAGTAGGAAGACGGCGCAGATGTCGGCGCCGACGAGGAGTGAGGTGAGGAGCGACGGACGAGAGTCTTTCATCGTTGGCTGTTGTCAAAGAGGATTTTCTTCTCTTCTTCGCTGAGGCTCTGGTAGCCGTTGCGCTTCACCTTGTCGAGGATGTCGTCGATGCGCTTTTCGCGGGCGCGCTGCTGTGCGTTGTAGTCGTAGTCGGCGGCGCGGTCTTTAAACGCCTTCTCTTCCTTCCGCCGCCGCTTCTTGCAGCATTCGCTCAGGCGTTGCATACCGTCGCGCCAGCGCTCCCGGAAGGTGCGGCTGCGGCGTGGCGTCCATGTCTCCCACCCGGTGAAGCGGTGGTTGTCGTGGCGGTCGTGGCGGCGCCAGTAGAGGAGGAGGCCCCAGCCGAAGAGCATCCCGCCCAGGTGGGCAAAGTGGGCCACGTTGCCGTTGCTGAAGAAGGCCGAGAAGAGTTCGAGGACGGCATAGCCGATGACGAAGTATTTGGCTTTGATGGGGATGGGAGGGAGGAGCAGCAGGATGCGCTCGTTGGGGAAGGTCATGCCGTAGGCCAGCAGGATGCCGTAGCAGGCACCGCTGGCGCCGATGGTCGTCCACCGGTTGAGGAATTCCCCCATCGGGATGCCGACGGCACTATAGGGGAACTCGCCGGTGCTGACGTAGTCGTAGCGATACATGCCCTCGTAGAGATATTCCCCTATCTGCCACAACTCCTGACAGAGGGCGGCGCCGATGCCGCAGACAAAGTAGAAGAGGAGGTAGCGGCGCAGCGTCATGGTCTGCTCCACGATGCGGCCGAACATCCACAGCGAAAACATATTGAAGAACAGGTGGGTGAAGTTGCTGTGGAGAAACATATAGGTCACCAACTGCCACCAGTGGAAGTTGTCGGCCAGTACGAAGTGGAGGCCGCAGAGCTCGGTGAGGTCGATGTCGGTACCGGGGCCGCGGAGCACAAACTGCGCCAAGAAGACGAGGCAGTTGATGATGAGGAGGTTTTTGGTGACGGGGGGGATCTGCTTCAGCTGGAACATGGTGAAAATGTGGAGAGAAACGTGGAGGGATTGTCTGTCGCTGCGGCCGATGGCCGCGGCCCTGCAAATTTACGAATTATAGGGTGCTTCTAAAAATGGGACGCCCTGTTTTTTGCGGCGGTAGGGGACGCGCCGTCTCCCTCGCCTGTCGCCCTCTTCTTCCGCCTCGCCCTCGCGCCCCCTTCCGTGCCCCGCCGCCCGGCCCGCTCCGCGGCGGGAATACGTCGCTTATCGTGAAGCGCGAGGGGGTGTCAAAATGTGTTCGAAGGCCGCGAGAATGTGTTTTTTTCGAGCGCCCTCGGCCCTGCGCCCGAGAATCGCAGCGACGCGGCGCTTGAGAGTGTTAAAAAAGAGCCGTTTTTGACATATACTGTCAAAAGCACGAAAAAGACGGCGCCGCCGTGCGGCGGAACAAGTCCGGGAGAAATTTCAACAAGTCCCGGACTTGTTAGAAGGAGTCCGGGACTTGTTCCGCCGCACGGCCGTGGCGGTCGTGCGTCTTCCGTTCCTTAAAAATTTTAACGATAGGACGTCTCTCCGGGGTGGCCGGAAGGGATATTTTTCCCAAAAAGAAGAGCCGAAAATCCCGGCGGCATCGTTAGCGGATGTGAAATTGGCGGCTGCTTTTTCGGATCTGTGTGAATTTTTCGAAACAAAAAGGCCTCTCGCACTGCTTCTCGCCCCCGAATTTCTCGAAAAAGGCCTCTTTTCCGGCATTTTTCAGTGCCTTTTGCGTGTCAAGATTTTTCGATAGAATCGTGTGTTTTGCGAAACTTTTTTCCGAAAAAAATAAAGATTCGTGAGAGAGGGAGAAAATCCGTGGTGCGGCGGAGGATGTCCCCGGAAAAGAGATGCCTCCCTACCGTGCGCGCCACCGTCGGCGCGGGACGAGGCCCGGCGGCGGTGGCGCGTATCGGTGGGGAGGGTATGGGCGGCGTGGCGCGGCGCTACTCGCCGTAGAGGGCGTCGTAGGCGTCTTCGTTGCGGAAGGTCGATGCCGGCAGTCCGGCGGCATTGACCAGGTTGGCGGGGGTGTAGGCCTGCCAGCCGTAGCGCACGGCAACGGGGGCCGCTACGCCGTCGGCGCTGACGAGGATCGACGTCGCGTGGTCGCCGACGGTGGCGGTGGCGCGGTGGTAGACCCCGTCGCTGCCGGCCACTTCGAAGCCGACGATGCTGTCGCCGGTGGCGGCATGGAGGCCCTCACCATAGTCGAAGGTGAGGCGCAGGGCCTTTCCCTCGGTGGTCATCGCGCGGAAGAGGGGGCCGGAGGGGACAACGGCGCTGTGCCCGTAGCTGTGGTGGAGCACGGCGCGCAGCAGGCGGTCGGCCACCTCGGCCTTGTGGCGGGGATGCACGTCGAGGGAGTCGCCCAGATCGGAGGTGACGGTCATATAGGTGGCGGCGTCGTGCTGTGCCAGCAGGCGCTGCCCGTCGCGGAAGCGCGGCCATGAGGGGCGTGTGGCGATGCTCGACAGCTGTACGGTGTAGAAGGGGAGGGTGGCGTCGCCCCAGTAGCGGCGCCAGCCGGCCTCGAGGAGGGGGAAGAGGCGCTCGTGGACCTCGGCATTGTCGGCGTTCGACTCGCCCTGATACCACAAGACGCCGCGCAGGGCATAGCGCTCCAGCGGCAGGACGGCGCTCTCAAAGAGGTAGGCCGGCTCGTAGGGGTGGCGCTGGCTCTCGTCGGCGGCCCCGCGTATATTGAGGGCGGCGCGCTCGCGGCACCATCGCATGATGTAGTCGTTGTGGCGCCAGTCGCGCAGGATGGGCAGGAAGTCGTTCTCCAGCGTGGTGCGGTCTATCCAGTCTTCGGTGGCCGACCCGCCGATGGCATTGGTGATGATGCCCACATGGCATCCCAAACTGTCGGCCAGCCGTCGGCCGAAGTTGTAGGCTATCGACGAGAAGTTCTCCACCACCTCCCTGCTGCTGCGCTGCCAGGGGCCGCGGGTGGTGTAGAGCAGGTGGTTGACGGAGTCGAGGACGCCGGCCGGCCACTCTGTGGCGTAGGTGGGGGCGATGGCGCGCATATTGAAGAGGTGGAGGCGGCGGCAGGTGTCGGCGGCGGCCAGGTCGGCCTCGGCCGTCAGCGTGGCGGGGACGGTGAGCTCCATATTGCTCTGTCCGGAGCAGAGCCACACCTCGCCCAGCCAGATGTCGTCGTAGTGGCGGCGCTCACGGCCGGCGGCGATGTCGAGGGTGTAGGGGCCGCCGGCACCGTGCTGCGGGAAGGTGGTATGCCACTGCCCGTTGCTGTCGGCGGTGGCCTGCTGCTTCTGCCCCATGAAGGTGACGCTCACGCGCTCCCCGGCATTGGCGGTGCCGTGGAAGGTGATGGGGCGGTCGCGCTGGATGACCATACTGCTGCTGTAGGTGATGGGGACGCTGAGGCCGCCGTAGTCGCCGGTGAGGGCGCCATAGACGGTCTTGGCAAGGATGCCGGCGCCCTCGGCGTTGGGGTGGAGGGCGTCGGGGAAGAGGTCGGGGTGCGTGTGGAGCGGTGTGTAGAGGTCTATCAGCCCTGTGCCGGCAGCGGCAGCCACCTGGCGGATGCGTTGCTGGATGAGGGCGTGCCAGTCGCGCGTCCCGCTGTCGAAGCGCGGGTGGTCGTGAAAGATGGGCGTCATCAGGCAAATCCATATCTTGGCGGAGGGGTTGGCCACGCGGAAACTGTCGATGAGGGCGCGGTAGTCGCCGACAAACTCGTCGCTGTGGTGAGGCCATACGCGCGGGTCGGTATCGTTGAGGCCCAGGTGGATGACAACGAGGTCGGCCTTATAATCTATGGCCTGACGGAACTCCGGCAGGAGGACATAGGGATTGTAGCCGTTATAGGCGAGGGTGGCGCCGCTGTGCCCGAAGTTGCGCACCTCGTAGGCGTCGCCCAGCATGCCTTGCAGCTGTACGGGGTAGGCGGTGTGCTCGCGGTCGGCCAACTTATAGCCGTAGGTGACACTGTTGCCGACGCAGGCTACACGAATCTTCTCGCGCACCTTCTGGCGTGCTGTGGTGGGGAGGACAAGGAGGGGGAGGGTGAGCACGAGGACGCCGAGGAGACGCAGGGCGTGGCACGGCGTGCCGTGGGGATGGGGTGAAAACATGGTGGGGATTAGGGATGAGTGGATGTTTCGGGGGGAAGGGGCGTACTGTGCCGCCACAGGCGGACAACATAGTAGACGATATGGGCCAGTCCGACGCCGACGGCAATGAAGAGCATCGTCTTGTCGGCGGCCCAACCGGCCGTCTGCTGGTGCCAGAAACCGGTGACGATGCACAGGGCGGCGAGGAAGAGACCGAGGAGGTAGAGGATGGTCTGACCGCGCCGCGGGGCGTCGCCCGCCGCCAGGTGACTGTGGCGGATGCCGTAGCGACTGTAGATGTCGAGACCGATGAGCATCCAGAGCACCAAACGTATCCACGTATCGGCGGGGAGGAAGATCATCAGCCCCAGGCAGGTGAGGATGCCGGCGAGGGGGACAAAGGGCACCCACGGCGTGCGGAAGGTGCGCGGCACGTGCGGCATCGTCTTGCGCACGATGAGGACGCCGGCACAGACCAGCGTGAAGGCCAGCAGGGTGCCGATGCTCGTCATCTCGCCGGCGAGGCGCGCGGGGACGAGCATGGCCAACAGGGCCACCGTCGTCATGCACACCACGTTGTTGGCGGCCGGCGTGCGGAAGCGCCGGTGGATGCGCGAGAAGAGCGGAGGCAACAGGCCGTCGTGGCTCATCGAGAGGAAGATGCGGCTCTGTGCCATCAGCAGTACCATGATGACGGAGCAGTAGCCCACGAGGATGGCCAGCACGACGGCCTTATTGAGCCACGGGAAGTCGGGGACGAGGGTGCCGTCGGCGCTCGTGTGCCCGATGTGGTCGATGGCGATGGCCACAGGGGCGATGCCCTCCTGCCCGGCAAAGGCGGTGTAGTGGGCCACGCCGGTCAACACGTGCCCGAAGGCGATGTAGAGAAGGGTGCAGAGGAGGAGGGAGAGGAGGATGCCCAACGGCATATTGCGCCGCGGGTGGCGCGTCTCCTGCGCCGCGGTGCTCACCGCGTCGAAGCCCAGAAAGGCAAAGAAGACGATGGCGGCGCCGCGGAGCACGCCGCTCCAGCCGAACTCGCCCAGGACGCCGGTGTTGGCGGGGAGATAGGGGTGGTAGTTGGAGGGGTCGATGTAGCGCCAGCCCAGAATAACGAAGACGAGGATGACCGACACCTTGAGGATGACGATGATGTTGTTGACCAGCGAGCTCTCACGCGTCCCGCGGATGAGGAAGAGGCTCATGACGACAACGATGACGGCGGCGGGGATGTTGATGATGCCGCCGTCCCACGGGCACGCCGTCAGGGAGTGGGGCAGCGTGAGACCCACGTCGGCAAGAAATTTCACAAAATACTGGCTCCACGAGATACTGACGGTGATGGCCGCCACGGTATACTCCAGGATGAGGTCCCAGCCGATAATCCACGCGACGAGCTCGCCCATCGTGGCGTAGGAGTAGGTGTAGGCGCTGCCCGCGACGGGTATCATCGAGGCAAACTCGGCATAGCACAGGCCGGCGAAGGCGCAGCCGATGGCGGCGATGGCGAACGACAAGGTGATGGCGGGGCCGGTGTAGCCGGCGGCGACGGTGCCGGTGATGGAGAACAGACCGGCGCCGATGATGACGCCGACGCCGAAGGCGACGAGCCCGAGGGGGCCCAAGACGCGGCGGAGCGTGTGTTGGCCGCTCTCGGCGGCCTCCGCCTGTAGTTGGCTAAGGGTTTTCTTGACAAATAGTCCCATGAGGTGGTGAAATGGATAAGGGGACGGGCGGCAACGGCGGCGCGCCGCCCGTCAAACAAACGTCGCCACAGGTCTTGCGGCGGAGGCCCGGGGGGAGGGGCTTGCTTCCGCGGGGAAAGACGTGTGGCGACGGTGGAGGTATGCTGTGCCCGCCGGGAACGGTTAGTCCACCTCCCAGCGATAGACGTGGGTGTTGCGGGGTTGGAAGCCGGCGGCTTGGTAGAGGCGGTTGGCCTCTTTGCGTTCGGGGCGCGAGGTGAAGTTGAGCGTGGAGGCCCCCAGTCGGCGGCTCTCCTCCTTGACATACGCCACGAGGGCGTGGGCGTAGCCGCGGTGGCGGTACTCCTCGTCGACGACGAGGTCTTCCATCCACGCCTTGCAGCCGGAGGGCGACGCCGCGAGGCACAGCGTCACCATGGCGGCGGGGTAGCCTGCTTCGTCATAACCGATATAGATGTGCGTGGTGCGCGGCGTGAGCGACCGGCGCAGGTAGTTGACATCCATCGTCGGGGCCTTGGGATTCAGTTGGTGCAGCAGGTGGTCGATGACATGGGCGGCGCGCAACGAGGGTATCTTCAGTTCTTGAATGTCCAGACGGTTGAGGTGGGCATACAGCTCGCGGTAGCTTTGCCCCGTGTCGGGGTCTTTCAGGTCGGGCGCCACTTCGAGGAGCGGGTCGAGGACAAAACGGCGCTCCTTGATGCGGGGGTGCGGGATGGTGACGTCGGGCGTCTGCACGAGGATGCCGTCGAGCAGAAGGATGTCGATGTCGATGCTGCGGTCACGGTAGGTCTTGTAGCTCGACCGTCGGCGGCGTCCCATGGCTCTCTCTGTCTCCTGCGTGATGTCCAGCAGTACGACGGGGTCGCTGATTTGTGTCTCGAAGACGGCCACGGCATTGAGAAACAGGTTGGAAGAACTGAATCCCACGGGCTTCGTCTCGTAGAGGGAGGATTTTTTCAAGAACGTCCCTATCTTTCCGTCGAGGAGGCGGATGGCCTTCTCGATGTTCTCTTCGCGGGAGCCGAGGTTGGCTCCCAGTCCAATGTATAACTTCATTGTGTCAACTGTTGTTCTTGTTGGTAGGAAATTCTCCCGTGCTCCTTAATCCACGATGAGCATGACGTCGCCGAAGGGCCCGAACATATAGTCCTCCTTGAGGGCCACTTCGTAGGCATTCATCGTGAAGTCGTAGTCGCCATAGGCGGCGGTGAGCATGAGCAGGGTGGAGTAGGGCAGATGGAAGTTGGAGAGCATGGCGTCGGCGACGGAGAAGTCGTAGGGCGGGAAGATGAATTTGTTGGTCCATCCCTCGTAAGGCTTGATGCGGGCGTTGGTGCCGACGCAGGCTTCCAGGGCGCGCTGTACGGTGGTGCCGACGGCGATAATCTTGTGTCCTTCGTCCTTGGCCTTGTTGACGATGTCGCAGCACTCTTCCTCTACAAACATTTGCTCGGAGTCCATCTTGTGCTTGGTGAGGTCTTCTACGTCGGTGTTGCGGAAGTTGCCGAGGCCGCAGTGCAGGGTGATGTAGGCAAAGCCGAAACCGCGTATCTCCATACGCTTGAGCATCTCGCGCGAGAAGTGCAGGCCCGCGGTGGGGGCGGTGACGGCGCCCTCGTGCTTGGCAAAGATGCACTGGAAGCGCTCCAGGTCTTCCTCCTCCGACTCGCGGCCGATGAAGCGCGGGATGGGGGCCTCGCCCAGGGCGTAGAGCGAGCGCTTGAACTCGTCGTGGTCGCCGTCGTAGAGGAAGCGCAGCGTGCGTCCGCGGCTCGTTGTGTTGTCGATGACTTCTGCCACGATGGAGTTGTCGTCGCCGAAGTAGAGCTTGTTGCCGATGCGTATCTTGCGGGCGGGGTCGACGAGGACGTCCCACAGGCGCAGCTCCTGGTTGAGCTCGCGCAGGAGGAATACCTCGATGCGGGCGCCCGTCTTCTCCTTGTAGCCGTAGAGGCGGGCGGGGAAGACGCGGGTGTTGTTGAATACAAAGACGTCGTCCTCCCGGAAGAAGTCGAGGACGTCCTTAAACATTTTGTGTTCTATTTCGCCCGTCTTGCGGTGGAGCACCATCATGCGACACTCGTCGCGGTGGGGGGCCGGGTACTGGGCAATCTTCTCTTGCGGAAGCTTGAATTTGAATTGGGAAAGTTTCATAAGGCAAGGAGGTTTGAGTGACGACGTGCCGGGCGCGAGGGCGCTTCGGCGGCGGCGTCGGACGTCTTTGCGGCGGTCGGGGTGGCGGCCGCCATTAATCTAAATCAGTTTCAATGCTTTGTTGTTGGAGCCACGCCTCGAAGGCTTCCGGCGTGAGGCTGTCGGCGGCGGTGTAGCTCCCTACGCGGGTACGTCGCAGTGCCGTGAGGTGGGCGCCGCTGTCGAGGGCTTGCCCGATGTCGCGTGCCAGGGCGCGGATATAGGTACCTTTTGAGCACACCACGCGGAGGGTGATGTGGGGGGCGTCGCTGTCGAGGTCGGCCTCGAGGAGCTCTATCTCGTCGATGCGCAGCGGTTTGGCCTTCAGCTCCACGTCGTGCCCCTTGCGTGCCAGGTCGTAGGCGCGCTTGCCGTCGACTTTGCAGGCCGAGAAGGCGGGGGGCACCTGCATGATTTCTCCGACGAACTGTTGCAGGACGTCTTCCACCCGTTGGCGGGTGATGTGGTCGGTGGGGTAGACGGCGTCGATGTCGTGCTCCAGGTCGTAGCTCGGCGTGGTGGCGCCGAGACGCAGGGTGGCGATATATTCCTTGACGCCGCTCTGCAGTTCTTCGATGCGCTTGGTGGCGCGTCCCGTGCAGAGGAGGAGGACGCCGGAGGCCAGGGGGTCGAGGGTGCCGGCATGGCCCACTTTTATCTTGCGGCCGTCCATGCGTCGCGTCAGCAGCCATCGCACTTTCGCCACCAGTTGGAAGGAGGTCATGCCCAGGGGCTTGTCGAGGGCCAGTACTTGTCCGGAAAGGAAGTTCATTGTTTTAATAAAATAGCGCGCGTCGCTCTGTGTCTGGTTCTTGTGTAGTAGGGGGCGGTGGCTTTATGCCACCATCTGCAGGGAGTATCCGCAGGCGCCGAGGAGCAGGATGAGTGTGCCGACGACGATGCGATACCATCCGAAGGCCTTGAAGCCGTAGCGGGCCACGTAGCCGATGAAGAAGCGGATGGCGGCGATGCTCACCACAAAGGCGACGACGGAGCCGAGCACGAGGATGCTCAAGTTGTTGCCTTGCGTCAGGATGTTGCCGTCGCCGGCGCTGATGAGCTTGTAGAGCTCGAGGCAGGTGGCGCCGAACATGGTGGGGACGGCGAGGAAGAAGCTGAACTCGGCGGCGGCCTTGCGTGTGAGGCGCTGCGACATGCCGCCGACGATGGTGGCCATGGAGCGCGACACGCCGGGAATCATCGAGATGCACTGGATGACGCCGATGATGAAGGCGCGGCGGTAGGTGAGTGCCGTTTGCTCGCTGCCTTTATTGAAGAGGCGGTCGCAGAAGAGCATGAAGACGCCTCCGACGATAAGCATGGCGGCCACGAGTGTCACGTTGCCGAGGTTCTCCTCGATGGCGTCGTTGAAGGCCAGCCCGAGGACGACGGCGGGCAGTACGCCGACGATGAGGCGCAGGTAGAAGCGCCAGATGGCTTGCCACCAGGAGTATCCCTTGGTGCGCATCGTTTCGGGGTAGAAGAAGCGGCGCCAATAGAGGCAGATGACCGAGAGGATGGCGCCAAACTGGATGATGACGGTGAAGGCGTTGACGAAGGCGCTGTCGGTGTCGACGTTCAGCAGGCTCTCGGCGATAATCATGTGGCCCGTCGACGAGACGGGGAGGAACTCCGTGAGTCCTTCGACGATGGCGATGATGATGGTTTGTATCCAATCCATAGTGTTGCAGGAGGGCTTTTGGGGGCGTTAGGCCCGGGGGGCATCGTTGCTGTCTTTGTCTTTTTTCTTAAAGAGGATGGCAAAAATCATGAAGAGGTAGCCGACGAGGCACACGACGGGGGCCACTTTGATGCGGCGGGCGTCGAAGATGGAGGCGTCGAAGGTGCTTTCCGACGAGCCGGAGCCCGACATGAGGACGAGGCCGACGATGACGATGGCCATGCCGATGGCCAGGAGGATGAAGTTGGTGCGGCCGAAGGCGAATTCCTTCTTGTGGCCGGAGGGGGTAGGAGTCATAAGAGATGTGGAGAGGTTGTATTCCTTATTTAATATATAGGTCGTCTTGCGACATGCGCAGGTGTCGGTTGATGGAGAAGAAGGTGCACAGCAGCGTCAGCAGGAGTCCCGCCACGAGGATGGTGCCCAGCGTGACGGCGATGACGGCGGGTGTGACGATGCGGAAGTCTTGGTTGTCGTTGTAGCGGGTGAGCGCTTCCAGTCCGCCGTAGAGGGCGCTGCCGGCGATGAGGGCGGCGATGAGGCCGCTGATGACGGCGCGGCGCATGAAGGGGCGTCGGATGAAGCTCCATTTGGCGCCGACGAGCTTCATGGTGCGGATGGAGAAGCGGCGGGCGTAGACGTCCATGCGCACCGTATTGTTGATGAGGGCGAAGGAGACGAAGGCCAGCAGTCCTGCCACGATGAGCAGGACGGCGGAGACGGCGCTGATGCCGGCGTTCATCGTGTCCATGAGGTCGGTGGGGTAGACTACTTCCTTGATATAGGGGTGTCGTTGCAGTGCCGGCATATAGCGGGCCAGGCTGTCGCGGTTGGCGTAGTCGGCGCGCAGGAATATCTCATACTCTGCCGGGATGGGTGAGCTGCCGAGGAAGTCCTCGGGCGACCCTCCCAGGTCGGTCATCATCTCGCGCGTGCCCTGCTCTTTGGAGATATAGTTGACCTGTTTGGCGTAGGGCTTGGCGGCGAGGCGTGCCTTGAGGGCGACGAGTTCTTGTGCGGGGATACTATCATCGAGCAGCACTTCGACGGTGAAGTTTTCGCGTACGCTGCGTCCGAAGTTGTCGGCGATGGTGACAAAGGCGACGACGGTGCCAAGGAGGATGAGCACCATGGTGGTACTGATGCACGAGGTGACGGTGCCCAGCATGCCGCCCTTTGTTTTTTTTCTTTTCGACATGTCTTTTGAGGAGTCTGAACGGTGGTCGTTGGGAGTCTCTGCGCCCGTAGGGGCGGAGTGTTCCGTAAATTCGTACAAAAATACAAATAAAGCCCTTGCCGCTTCGCGATACTCGGTAGTTTAACACATTTTTTAAGAAATAAGAGGCGAGGGCGTCGGCCGGGGGAGGAGGTGAGGGGAATAAGGGGGGAGAACGAAGGAGGTGAACCGGGAAGTGGGGGAACGGGCCGTCACTGAAACAAAGACGTCTCCGACAACCGTAGCTGCCGGAGACGTCTGTTAAGTAAGAGATAATAATGTATCGTAGGGATTAGTTTTTCACCTTGATAAGCTCCACTTTGAAGATGAGGGTGGAGTAGGGCGGTATGCCCTGGGTGCCGCGCTCGCCGTAGCCCAGTTCGTAGGGGATGACGAGCTCGTAGGTCGAGCCTTCGTGCATCATGGTGAGGGCTTCGCGCCATCCTTTGATGACGCGGTCGGGGCGGAAGGTGGCGGTCTGTCCGCGCTGGTAGGAGGAGTCGAAGACGGTGCCGTCGATGAGCTTCCCTTCATAGTTGACCTCTACTTCCGTCGTGTCGGCGGGGATGGCGCCGGTGCCTTCCTGGATGACGCTGTACTGCAGGCCGCTGGCGGTGGTCTTCACGCCCTTCACCTTAGCGTGGGCGGTGAGGTAGTCGCGGTTGGTGCGTTGCAGTTCCTGCTTGAAGTAGTTCATCTGCTGTTCGGCCACCTTCATGGCGGAGTCGGCGCTGAGGGTGTTTTTTCCCGTCAGTCCCTCGCAGAGTCCCTTGGTGAACAGTGTCATGTCGGTGTAGGTGGTGTCTTTCTTTCCCGTGGCCGACTGGTTGAGGGAGCCGATGACCTGTGTCTTGTTCATCTCGGCGATGCGGAGTCCGGCGGCATAGGCCGTCTTCTGCTTCAGTTCGGTGTCGCTCATCGTCAGTGCGTCGGTGAGGGCCTGTGCCGTCTGGTCGATGTAGGCGGAGTCGACGCCTTCGCGCTGTACGAGATACATCTTCAGCGAGGCGCTCTGTGCCACGCCCATGGCGTAGCTGAAGTCGCTGCCGCTGACGGGCTTCACCTGTGCGGTGTTCGTCGTGGCGGCGGTGGTGAGTTTCTTCTTCGGGGTGCGTGCGGTGGCGGTCATGCAGGCGGCGGCCACTGTCAGTGTAAGGATAGTCTTGAGTGTCATGACAGTTGTGGGTGTATGATTAGTGGGCGGCCGGTGTCGTCTGCATTTCGAAGGGGCTGTCGAGGGTGATGGTGAAGATGAGGGCGGCGAAGGGAGGTATCTTCCCGCCACCTTGTTCGTTGTAGGCCTGATCGGCGGGGATATACACTTCCCAGGTGGAGCCGAAGGTCATGGCCTTGAGGGCGGCGTCGAAGCCGGGGATGGCCTGTCCGACAACCATGGGGATGGTGCGGCCGTCGGGGCCGGGGTGCTGGGCCGACTTGTCAAAGACGGTGCCGTCGATGAGCTTTCCTTCGTAGGCGATGTTGACGGTCTGGCCGTCCTTGGGGTGCTCTCCCTTGCCCTCGGTGATGACCTTATAGAGCGTACCTCCGGGGAGGCGCTTCACGCCGTCTTCCTGGGCCTTCTTGGCGATGAAATCCTCGCTGGCTTTCTTCTCGGCCTCAAACTTCTGTGCCTTGGCGGCTGCCGAGAGGGCCTGCATGCGCTTGTTGACGTCGGCGGTGGCGGCTTCGCGGTCTACGAGCTTGTCGCCCATCTTGAGGGCTGTCTTCTCGTTGAGGACGGCCTTGAAGCCCTTATATACCAGCTTCTTGTTGAGGTGCTTGGTGGAGTCGACGAAGATCTCCTTCTCGGCGTTGGCGATGCCGGCGCCGATGTTGCGGCCTACGTTGAGGCCGGCGAGATAGGCGGCCTTCTTCTTGTTGTCGGCCTGCATGAGGCCGTCTTTGAGGCCCTCCATGAAGTCTTCAACGTGGGTGGAGTCGCTCCCTGTGCGGGGGTCGTTGAGATACTGCTTGATGTCTTCTTCGGAGGGCGCGTTGGCCATACCGATTTCATAGCTCAGCGTGTCGGTGTCGCTCTTGAGCTGGCTTTGTGATGCCGAGCCGCCGCAGGCGGTCAGGAGCACCGTGGCGGCCGATACGGCCACCAGAAGGATTTTGTTCATAGGTGATAATTTTTGGTCTTTCAAATCAATGAGGAGGGGCGTGGAGGAGGGGCGGTGGCTCCTTATACCACTTCGAGGAGCTCTACGTCGAAGATGAGGGCGGCATAGGGCGGGATGCTCTGTCCGGCGCCGCGCTCGCCGTAGGCCAGGTGGTAGGGGATGAAGAAGCGGAACTTGGCGCCTTCGCCCATGAGCTGGAGGCCTTCCGTCCATCCGGCGATGACGCCGTTGAGGGGGAAGGTGGCGGGCTCGCCGCGGCGGTAGGAGGAGTCGAAGACGGTGCCGTCGATGAGGGTGCCCTCGTAGTGGCACTTCACGCTGTCGGTGGCGGCGGGCTTCTTGCCGTCGCCGGCGCGCAGCACGGTGTATTGCAGACCGCTGGGGAGCACGACGACGTCGTCCTTCTTGGCATTGTCGGCGAGGAAGGCTTCTCCGTCGGCGCGGGCGGCCTTGCTCATCTCCTCCTGCTGTGTCTGGAGGAATTGGTTGACCAGTTGCTGAGCTTCGGCGTCGGAGAGCTCGGCCTTTCGTCCGGCGAGGACGTCGTTGATGGCGCGTGCGAAGTCGTCGCCGTTCATCTGCGTGACGTTCATACTCTTGAGGTTGTGGCCGATGACCATGCCGAAGGCGTAGCTGATTTTGTCCATAGTTTTGCTTGTGTGGTGTGGATGAATGGCGGTGTAGGCGGGTGGTGCAGAGCAGCTTATCGCTCGTTGCTTCCCCGTCGGCGTCGCCGCCGATAGTTTGCGTGCAAAATTAATACTTTTATTTCAGTGTGGGGAAGTTGTGCCGTGTTTTTCTCCGCGTGCCGTCGGCGGTGAGGACGGCGCGGCGGCGGCCCTCTTTCGCCGCGTCGGGCGGCGGCCTGCATTTTTTTTGAAAAAAGTTTTCCAAAACCCTCGTTTCTTCAGAAAAATCTTGACACGCGAAAGGGCGCGAAAATGCGGAAAAACGGCCCTTTTCGGCGGCCTTTTTCGAGAAATCGCTGTCGCCGGCGCCCTTTTTTCTTGAGAAATTAATACGATTTAAGGAACGATGACCTTGATTTCACGTTTGTTTGTATGGAGACGGTGAAAAAATCGACGATTTCATCGTCCCGGGAAATCGCCGGATAGTTAAAAACTTGAAAGGCGAGACGGCGAAAAATGGCGACGGCGGCGCGGCGCAACAAGTCCCGGACTCGGCCGAACAAGTCCGGGACTTGTTGGAATTTCTCCCGCACTTCTTTCGCCGCGCGGCGGCGCCGTTGCCATCCGCTTTTTGACAGGATATGTCAGAAACGGCCTTTTTTTAACACTCCGTACGGCCGCGTCGCTGCCGCGTTCGGAGGGAAAGGGCGGCGCGGTGGATTTTTTGCGATTCTCGCGGCCTTCGCGCACGGTTTTTACCCCTCGTTCGCTTCACGATAAGCGCCGTTTGCGGCGGCCGCCGCCCGTGGCGTCGGCGCGCTATGTCGCCGCATCGGGCGGCGACGCCTCCCGACGGTTGCGCGGGAAGTATTGCAGCACCTGCTCGCGCAGGAAGCGCGTGTCGAGGTGGGTGTAGATTTCCGTGGTGGCGATGCTCTCGTGCCCCAGCAGCATCTGGATGACGCGCAGGTTGGCGCCGCCCTCGAGGAGGTGGGTGGCAAAGGTGTGACGCAGCGTGTGCGGCGAGATGGTCTTCTGCAGGCCGGCGCGCTCGGCATAGAGGCGCAGGTTGTGGAAGACGGTGATGCGGGAGAGGTGTTGGCGGCGTTTGGCGCTGATGAAGACGTAGTCCTCCTCGCCCTCGCGCGGCGTTATCTTGTCGCGCTCCACCAGCCATCGCTCCAGTTCCTCCTTGACGCGCGGCGAGAGGGGGACGAGGCGTGTGCGGTTGCCCTTGCCGGTGACGCGCAGGTAGTCGTCGGCCATGTAGAGGTCGGAGAGCTGCAGGAAGCACAGTTCGCTCACGCGGAGGCCGCAGCTGTAGAGCGTCTCGACGATGGTGCGGTCGCGCTGCCCGTCGGGGTGTCCCGGGTCGATGGCGGCGAGGAGGGCCTCCACCTCGTCTTCCGAGAGCACCTCGGGGAGATGGTGGCCGATGCTCGGCGACCGCAGGAGCTCCGTGGGGTCTTGCTCGGCATAGCCGTCGAGGAGTAGATAGCGGCAGAAGGAGCGCACACTCGACAGCATGCGGGCAATGGAGCGCTCGCAGATGCCCATGTCGGAGAGCGTGGCGGCGAAGCGGTGGAGCTGCTCGAGCGTCAGCGTGCGCACGTCGAGCTGCTCGCTCTCCACATACTCCATAAAGCGCGCCACGTCACGCCCGTAGGCCTCGCGCGTGTGCGGCGAGAGGCCCCGCTCGAGGAGTAGATAGGAGCGATATTTCGTCAGGACGGCGGGCTCGCGGCGCCGGCGAAACCAACGCGCGTCGACGCCCTCGGGGATGACGGGGGCCGACGACACCATTTGAGAGGCGTCTAAAGTCTTATCAGATAGCCGGGTTTCCATAGTTTTTTTGTAACTTTGCCCACGAGGGGCGTAGGGACAAATTTACGCATTTTCCCCGTAGCTCCCACACGAAGGCGGCGTTTTTTCAGCCTCCTTTTTTCTTTCCACAGTATCACCCCCTCTATTGCCGTTCTACGCATGAAAATTCTTATACTCAACGGGCCCAATCTGAACCTCCTGGGACAGCGCGAACCGGGCATCTATGGCACCGGGACGATGGACGACTGTCTCGACACCCTGCGTCGCCGCTATCCGCAGCACGAACTGCTCTACTACCAGAGCAATGTGGAGGGCTTCCTCATCGACCGCCTCCAGCAGGCGCGGCAGGAGGGCATCGCCGGCGTCGTATTCAATGCCGGCGCCTATACCCACACCTCGGTGGCCCTCCACGACGCCATCCGCTCCGTCGACTACCCCGTGGTGGAGGTGCATATCTCCAATGTGCACCGCCGCGAGGAGTTCCGCCGCCACTCCTACCTCTCGCCGGCCTGTGCCGGCGTCATCTGCGGCTTTGGCCTCGACTCTTATCGTCTGGGCATAGAAGCCGTCATCGCCCTGCAAGCGCCCGCCGAATAGGACGCCCGCCGCGTAGGGCCGCCGCCGCGGCGACGCCCCCTGCCCCCCTCACACACGAAACACAAAGACTAAACACTGATATGTACAAGAAAACAAAAATCGTCGCTACCATCTCCGACGCCCGGTGCGACATCGGGATGATACGCTCGCTCTATGAGGCCGGAATGAACGTGGTGCGCCTCAACACCGCCCACCAGGGCCCCGAGGGCATGCGCCGCGTCATCAACAACGTCCGCGAGGTGTCGAGCCATATTGCCGTCCTCGTCGACACCAAGGGCCCCGAGGTGCGCACCACGCGCTGTGAGGCCCCCATCGACTTCAAGTTGGGCGAGATGGTGGAAATCGTGGGCAACCCCGAGCTCATCACCACCCACGAGCGCATCGCCGTGAGCTATACCCGCTTTGTGGCCGATATCCCTCTGGGCGCCCACATCCTCATCGACGACGGCGACCTGGGCCTCTTTGTCGAGGACAAGCAGGAGGGATGCCTCCTCTGCCGCGTGGAGAACGACGCCACCCTGGGCTCGCGCAAGAGCGTCAACGTGCCCGGCGTGCGCATCAACCTGCCGGCACTCACCGAGCGCGACAAGGAGAACATCCGCTTTGCCATCGACGCCGACGTGGCCTTCATCGCCCACTCCTTTGTGCGCTCGGCCGACGATATCGCCGAGGTGCGCGCCCTCCTCGACGCCGCGGGGAGCGACATCCGCATCATTGCCAAGATTGAAAACCAGGAGGGCGTCGACAACATCGACGAGATCCTCGACGCCGCCGACGGTATCATGGTGGCCCGCGGCGACCTGGGCATCGAGGTGGCACAGGAGCTCATCCCCGGCATCCAGCGCCGCCTGATCAGTAAGGCCATCCGCGTCCATAAGCCCGTCATTGTGGCCACACAGATGCTGCAGAGCATGATACACAACCCGCGCCCCACGCGCACGGAGGTCACCGACATCGCCAACGCCGTCTACTCGCGCGCCGATGCCCTGATGCTCTCCGGCGAGACGGCCTATGGCGACTATCCCATCGAGGCCGTGCGCGTCATGGCCCGCGTGGCCGAACAGGCAGAGCGCGAAGACCTGGGCGAATGCCCCCGCGTCAAGATTCCCCTGCCGGAGCACCCCGACGTGACGGAGTTCTTCTCCAAAGAGGCCGTCATGGCCACCGAGCGGATGCGCCTGCGCGCCATCATCACCGACAGCTACACGGGACGCACGGCACGCTACGTATCGTCCTACCGCGGCAACTGCATCATCCTGGCCATCTGTTACAAAGCAAAGACCGTGAGACATCTGGCCCTCTCGTACGGCGTCTACGCCATCTATATGCCGATGAAGAGCTACGGCCACGAGTTCCTCCTGGCCGCCCTGCGCAAACTCCTCGGCGACGGCGTCCTGCAGCTCGACGACCGCATCTGCTACCTCGGTTCGCAACGGAAGGAGCAGAGCACGTCGTTCATGGAAATGAACATCGTCAAAAACCTCTTTGAGACACAGGGCGAGGAGACCTACCGCAACTAAGCGTCGCCCTACGGCGGCGTCGCGCCGGGGAGACCGCCCGTCGGCGGCAGCGGCTCCGGCGTCGTCGCGCCGGGGCGTTCTGCTGCGGCGTCCTTTTCCCCGGAAAAACTCGTCCGTCGCCCCACACCTCGTCCGTCTCACAAAAAAGCCTCGTCCGTCTTACCTCCTAAAAACGTCTGCCTATGCCCTCGTCGCCCTCCTCCCCCGATATCCTTCTCCGCGCCGCTGCGGCACGCGCCGAGGAGGCCCTGCGGCAGCGCGAGAACGCCCTGGAGGACTACATCCTGCAACACATCTCCCCCGAGGACGACTATCTGCACCGCCTGTTCCGCGACACCCACCTGTCGCTGCTGCGGCCGCGCATGGCCTCGGGGCACCTGCAGGGGCAACTGCTGCGCATGTTCACCCAACTGCTGCAGCCGCTCACCGTGGTGGAGATAGGCACCTACTCCGGATACTCCGCCCTCAGCATGGCGGCGGGGATGACGGCCGACGCTACCCTCCACACCTTCGAGGTCAACGACGAGCAGGAGGACTTCACGCGGCCGTGGCTCGAGGGCTCACCCTATCCCCCACGCATCGTGCTGCACATCGGCGACGTCGCCACCCTCCTGCCGCAGCTCGACCTGCCGCCCATCGACCTCGTCTTCCTCGACGCCAACAAGCGCGACTACGTGGACTACTACCACCTGGTGATGCCGCGCCTGCGCCGCGGCGGCGTCATCCTGGCCGACAACACGCTGTGGGACGGACACGTCGTCGACAGCGCCTACGACCGCGACGCACAGACCCTCGGCATCCGACGCTTCAACGACCTCGTCGCCGCCGACGACCGCGTGGAGAAGGTCATCCTCCCCCTGCGCGACGGACTGACGTGGATAAGAAAAAAGTAGCTCCTACAAGGGCATATCCAAGTACTTATTATGGAAACAACAAGACAACAGAAAATTTCCCGACTGCTGCAGAAGGAGCTCGGAGATATCTTCCAGCGACAAACACAGCTGATGCACGGCGTCCTGGTATCCGTCAGCGCCGTACGTATCAGCCCGGACATGAGCATCTGCAGCGCTTACCTGAGCATCTTCCCCTCGGAACGTGCCAACGACATCATTGCCAATATCAACAACAACGCACGACAGATACGCTACGAACTGGGGACGCGGGTGCGCCACCAGCTGCGCATCATCCCGGAACTGCGCTTCTTCGTCGACGACTCCCTCGACTATATCGAACATATCGACGAACTGCTCAAGAAGTAACCCCGCCCCATGCCACTCCCCCTCTTCATCGCCCGGCGGTATTTCTTCGCCAAGAAGCGCCATAGCGCCATCAACATCGTCTCGGCCATCTCGGCCGGCGGCATCGCCCTCTCTACGCTGGCCCTGGTGTGTATCCTCTCGGGCTTCAACGGGATGCGCGACCTCATCGCCGGCCTCTACTCCACCTTCGACGCCGAGATAGAGGTGACGCCCACGCGCGACAAGTATGTCGATGCCGCCCACCCCGCACTGCAACGCCTGCGCAGCGTGGAGGGCGTCGATGTCGTGGCGGAGACCTTCGAGGAAGACGCCCTCATCCTCTACCTCGGCAACCCCCTGGTGGTCACCGTCAAGGGCGTCGACGACAACTTCCGGCGGCTCAACGGACTCGACAGCATCGTCTACGACCTGAGCAACGCCCATATGCCACTGCCGCCCCTCACGTCGGCGGGCGTCGACTACGCCGTGCCGGGATACGGACTGGCGGCGCGCATGGGCATCGACTTCGGACATATAGAGATATGTGCCCCGCGCGGCGGAGAACGCATCAACATGATGAATCCCGCCGAGAGCTTCCACGTGGAGGAGGTGTTCTCCTCGGCGTGCTACTTCCAGGTCAACCAGAAACGCTACGACGAATCGCTCCTGCTGACATCGCTCGACTTTGCCCGACGCCTCTTCGAGAAGCCGGGACAACTGACGGCGCTCTGTCTGCGCCTGCGCCCCGGCGCCGACGTCGGCGCCGTCAAGGAGCGCATACGGCAGATCGTGGGGCCCGACTTCGCCGTGCGCGACCGCCTCGAGCAGCACGAGGACTTCTACAAGATACAGGAGATTGAGAAACTCGTGGCCTTCGTCTTCCTCACCTTCATCCTCCTCATGGCGTGCTTCAACCTGATAGGCTCCGTGTCGATGCTCATCATCGACAAGCGCGACGACCTCGCCACCCTGCGCGCCCTGGGGATGGACGACCGCCGCGTGGCGCGCGTCTTCCTCGCCGAGAGCCGCCTCATCGCCCTGGCGGGCGCCGTGGCGGGCATCGTCGGCGGCCTCGTCCTCTGCTGGCTGCAGCAACACTACGGACTGATACGCCTGGGGAGCGGAGAGGGGAGCTTCATCGTCGACGCCTATCCCATCAGCGTGCGCTGGCAGGACATCCTCCTGATCTTTGTCACCGTGATAGCGGTGAGCTTCGCCACCGTCTGGTGGCCCGTCCGCAGTCTCTGCCGACATCTATAGGAGAAGGACATACCTTTACTTATATAACGACTACAAACACCGCCATCAACTACCACCCAACCGGTGACGAGAAACGCAAAGCGCCCTCGCCGATGAACTCCACAGGGAGAACATCGGCGAGGGCGCTTGCTATGGGCGGCGCGGCACGGCCGTGGCGGACGGCGACTTAGTCGTGCCCCTGCAGGATGCGCTTGATGTCGTTCAGCTTGTTGAGGGCGTCGAGCGGCGTCAGACTGTTGACGTCGATATGGAGAATCTCGTCGCGTATCTGCCGCAGGACGGGGTCGTCGAGCTGGAAGAAACTGAGCTGCTGCGCCGCGTGCCCCTCTGCGCCGTCGGCCGACGGCAGGGCATGGTGGGTGGCGTCGTGGGCACCGGCGGCCTCGAGCTCCTTCAGGAGGACTTCGGCGCGCTGCACGATAGTGGCGGGCATCCCCGCCAGGCGCGCTACGTGGATACCAAAGGAGTGTTCCGAACCGCCGCGGCGCAGTGTGCGCAGGAACACCACGCGGCCGTCGCGCTCCATGACGGAGACGTTCCAGTTCTTGATGCGGTCGAAGAGCTTCTCCATCTCGTTGAGCTCGTGGTAGTGCGTGGCAAAGAGGGTGCGGGCGTGGGCGCGCTTGTTCTCGTGGATATATTCCACAATGGCCCACGCAATGGAGATGCCGTCGTAGGTGGAGGTGCCGCGCCCCAGTTCGTCGAAGAGGACGAGGCTGCGGGGCGTCAGATTGTTCATGATGTTGGCGGCCTCGCTCATCTCTACCATGAAAGTGCTCTCGCCGACGGAGATGTTGTCGCTTGCTCCCACGCGGGTGAAGATCTTGTCGACGAGGCCCACGCGGGCGCTCTCGGCGGGCACGAAGCTGCCCACCTGGGCCATCAGCGTGATGAGCGCCGTCTGGCGCAGCAGGGCGCTCTTACCGGCCATATTGGGGCCCGTGACGATGATAATCTGCTGCTGCTCGGTGTCGAGGTGGACGTCGTTGGGCACGTATTCCTCGCCCGGCGGCATGAGGGTCTCGATGACGGGATGGCGCCCCCGGCGGATGTCGAGCTGCAAGGACTCGTCGACGACGGGGCGGATATAGCCATGATCGGCGGCCGCCACGGCGAGGGCGTAGAAGCAGTCGAGCTCCGCCAGCGCCACGGCGTCGCGCTGCAACAAGGCGATGAAGGTGGCGGCGGCCTGCAGCAGGCGGGCGTAGAGCTGCCCCTCGAGGACGAGGATGCGGTCTTCCGCCCCGAGGATCTTCCCCTCATATTCTTTCAGCTCCGGGGTGATGTAGCGCTCGGCTTGCGCCAGCGTCTGCTTGCGTATCCACTCCGGCGGCACCTGCTCCTTGTAGGTGTTGCGCACCTCGATATAGTAGCCGAAGACATTGTTGAAACCTATCTTCAGGCTGGGGATGCCTGTCGCCTCGCTCTCGCGCAGCTGGATGTGCAGCAGGTATTCCTTGCTCTGCGACGAGAGGGCGCGCAAGTCGTCGAGCTCCTGGTCGACGCCGGCGGCGATGATGCCGGGGCGTCCCGTGAGGGCCGGCGGGTCGAGGGCAATCTCGCGGGCGATGCGGTCGTGGAGCTCGCGGCAGTCGTCGAGGCGTTGTCCGATGTCACGGATGGAGGACGTCTCGGCGTCGTGGCAGGCGTTGCGCAGCGTCTCTACGCTCTCGAGGGCCAGGCGCAGTTGCTGCATATCGCGCGGTCCGGCGCGCCCCACGGAGATCTTCGATACGATGCGCTCCAGGTCGCCGATGCGACCCAGTTCGGCGGCGGCGACCTCGCGGAAGTCGGGGCGGCGGAAGAAGTGCTCTACGCTGTCCTGTCGCGTGGTGATGGCGGTGACGCTGCGCAGGGGGAAGAGGAGCCAGCGGCGCAGCAGGCGGGCCCCCATCGGTGTCAGCGTGCGGTCGAGGACGCCCAGCAGCGACCGGCCGTCTTCGTTCATCGGCGTGATGATTTCCAGGTTGCGCGTGGTGAAGCGGTCGAGGCGCACGTAGCGGTCTTCCTCGATGCGGCGCAGCGCGGTGATGTGTGCCGTCTGTGTGTGCTGCGTGATGTCGAGGTAGCACATGACGGCGCCGGCGGCGACGATGGCGGTATGGAGGTGGTCGACGCCAAAGCCCTTCAGGTTGTTGACGCCGAAGTGTTTGTGGAGCTTCTCCTTGGCGGTGTGCTCGGTGAAGGCCCAGTCGTCGAGTTCAAAGACAAAATATTTGGAGCCGAAGAGGCTTTCCATCCGCCCCTTCAGGCCGTGCATGACGAGCACCTCCTTGGGCGAGAAGTTGGCCAGCAGTTTGTCGATGAGCTCCGTTGTCCCCTCTGCCACGAGGAACTCGCCCGTCGAGATATCGAGGAAGGCCACGCCGAGGCTGCTCTTGCCGAAATGGAGGGCCGCCAGGAAGTTGTTCTCGCGGGCGGCGAGGACGCCTTCGTTGAGGGCGACGCCCGGTGTGACGAGCTCGGTGATGCCGCGCTTGACGAGCTTCTTCGTCAGCTTGGGGTCTTCCAGCTGGTCGCAGATGGCGACGCGGTAGCCGGCGCGGATGAGGCGCGGCAGGTAGGTGTCGAGGGCGTGGTGGGGGAATCCCGCCATCTCCGTCGGCGCGGCGGTGCGCCCGTTGTTGCGCCGTGTGAGGGTGATGCCCAGCACTTGCGCGGCGATGACGGCATCGCCCAGGTAGGTCTCGTAGAAGTCACCGCAGCGGAAGAGTAGCACGGCGTCGGGGTGCTTGCCCTTGAGGTCGTGAAACTGCTTCATCATCGGTGTGAGCTCTTCTTTTGCCATGGAGTAGGGGTTGTAGGGGGAGGAAGGCTCATCGTCGTCAGTGACGGTGAGGGAGAGGAAAGTCATCGGGCGACACTGCTACGCGCGGTGTCGCCCGATAGTAGAGGGGGAGGGGAGGTCAGCCCTGCGGCGCGGTGTCGTTGTCGCCGCCGATGAGGCGTTTCTTCCAGCGCGGCGTCTCTTTCTTGTCGGCCTTCACCTTTATCTTGTCGAAGCCGTCGCCGAAGACGCCGATGACTTTCGACTGCGAGACGAAGGCGGCCGGGTCGATGTTTTGTATCACGCGGAATATCATTGTGCTCTCGCGCTTCTTGGCGAGGACGACGAGCACTTTGCGCTCGTGCTTCGTATACCATCCCTGGCCGTTGAGGACGGTGACGCCGCGGTGGAGCTCGTTGATGGCCTGAGCTATCTCGTCGTACTTCATCGAGAAGATGAGGAACTGTACCGACTGTCGCCCGCGGTCGACGATGTAGTCGAGCATCAGGTTGGTGATGATGAGCGTGCAGTAGCCGTAGATGAGCTTGTCGATATTTCCTGTGGGGAGCAGCAGGCTGGAGGTGATGATGATGAGGTCGCAGAGCATCATCATTTGTCCCAGTGTGACGTCCTTATACTTGTTGATAATCGCGGCGATGATGTCTGTGCCGCCGGTGGAGCCGTTGCTCAAGAAGACAAAGCCGATGCCGACGCCCTCCAGGGAGGCGCCGAGGATGCACGAGAGGAACATATTGTCCTTGACGACTTGCGGCAGGCCCTGGGCGCTGAGGACGAACTCGTCGGGGCGGTTTTTGGCCACCATCAGCATGATTTCCTGCGCCACGCCGAGGAGGAAGGTGAGCATGAAGACGGCATAGATGGTCTTGACGCAGAATTTCCACCCCAGCACCTTGATGGCGATGGCCAGCAGGATGATGTTGATGAGGAAGAAGGTGTATTGCACGGGGAAGCCGATGGCGTAGAAGATGACGGCACCGGCGCCGGCGAGTCCCCCGGTGGTGATTTCGTAGGGGAGCTGGAAGCAGGTGAAGCCCACGGCGTAGAGCACCAGACCGAAGGTGATGACCAGATAGTCGCGGAGGTTCTGGAAGAAGGTGAAATGGAGATTCTTTCCCATAGTGTGACAGAAACTATTTCTTGAGGACGATGTTGACAATCTTTCCGGGGACGACGACGACTTTGACGACCTGGAAGCCCTCGAGGTATTTCCGGGCTTGCTCGGAGGCCAGTACGCTCTTCTCCACCTCGTCTTTGGGGGTGTCGGCGGGGAAGTCGACGGTGAAGCGCGTCTTGCCGTTGAAGGAGACGCTCATCGTCACGGTGTCTTCCTTGAGGTAGCTCTCGTCGTAGTGGGGCCAGGCGGCGTCGCATACCGTTGTGGTGTGTCCCATGAGGTGCCACAGCTCTTCGGCGATATGCGGGGCGAAGGGGGCCAGGAGGACGACGAGGGGCTCCAGAACGTCGCGGCCGGTGCACTTCTGCTGTGCCAGTTCGCCGACGGCTATCATGAAGGCCGGTACGCTGGTGTTGTAGGAGAACACTTCGATGTCTTCCGTCACCTTCTTGATGAGTTTGTGGAGCGTCTTGAGGCTGTCCTTGCCGGCGGCGGTGTCGCTGACGGCGAGTTGTCCGTCCTTGGTGAAGTAGAGGTTCCATGCCTTGCGCAGGAAGCGGAAGCAGCCGTCGATACCGTTGGAGTCCCACGGCTTGCTCTGGTTGATGGGGCCGAGGAACATTTCGTAGAGGCGCAGCGTGTCGGCGCCGTACTTCTCGACGATTTTGTCGGGGTTGACGACGTTGAACATCGACTTCGACATCTTTTCGATGGCCCATCCGCAGACGTATTTGTCGTTCTCGAGGATAAATTCCGCCGTGGCGTATTCGGGGCGCCAGGCGCGGAAGGCGTCGCGGTCGAGCACGTCGTTTTGTACGATGTTGACGTCGACGTGGATGGGGGTCACGTCATATTGGTCTTTCAAGCCGTAGGAGACGAACGTGTTGCTGTCTTTGATGCGGTAGACGAAGTTGGAGCGTCCCTGTATCATGCCCTGGTTGACGAGTTTCTGGAAGGGCTCTTCGCGGCACGACACGCCGATGTCGTGGAGGAACTTGTTCCAGAAGCGGCTGTAGATGAGGTGTCCGGTGGCGTGTTCCGAGCCGCCGATATAGAGGTCTACGTTCTGCCAGTAGGCGTCGACGTCGGCGTCGACGAGGGCGTGTTCGTTGTGGGCGTCCATATAGCGCAGGTAGTAGGCCGACGAGCCGGCGAAGCCCGGCATGGTGGAGAGCTCCAGGGGGAATACGGTGTGGTGGTCGATACGGCTGTTGTCGGTGACGCACTGCGCTACGGTGTCCCATGCCCAGCGGGTGGCGTTGCCGAGGGGCGGTTCGCCGCTCTCCGTCGGCAGGAACTTGGTGACGTCGGGCAGGGTGATGGGGAGGCATTCCTCGGGCACCATGCGGGGCATGCCGTCTTGATAGTAGACGGGGAAGGGCTCGCCCCAGTAGCGCTGGCGCGAGAAGATGGCGTCGCGCAGGCGGTAGTTGACCTTTACGCGTCCCAGGTGGTGGGTGGTGACGAAGGCCTTGGTGGCGGCGATGGCCTCCTTGACCGTCAGTCCGTTGAGCGAGAATCCCTCGAGGGCCGTCTTACCGGCGGCGGGGCTGTTCATGACGATGCCTTCCTTGGCGTCGAAGCTCGCTTCGCTGACGTCGGCGCCCTCGATGAGGGGGATGATGGGGAGGTCGAAGTGGCGGGCAAAGGCGTAGTCGCGGGAGTCGTGGGCGGGGACGGCCATGATGGCTCCCGTGCCGTAGCCGGCGAGTACGTAGTCGCTCACCCATACGGGGATGGCGTCGCCCGTGAAGGGGTTGACGGCATACGAGCCGGTGAAGACGCCCGTCACCTTGCGGTCGGCGATGCGCTCGCGCTCGGTGCGTTTCTTGGTGGCTTCGACGTAGGCCTCGACGGCGCCGCGCTGTTCGTCGGTGGTGAGGAGGCCTACGAGGTCGCTCTCGGGGGCCAGTACCATGAAGGTGACGCCGAAGATGGTGTCGGCGCGCGTGGTGAAGATGGTGAATTTTACGTCGCTGTCTTTCACGGCGAACGTCATCTCCGTCCCTTCGGAGCGTCCTATCCAGTTGCGCTGCGTCTCCTTGATGGAGTCGCTCCAGTCGATGGTGTCGAGGCCGTCGAGCAGGCGCTGGGCGTAGGCCGATACGCGGAGGCACCACTGCTTCATCTTCTTCTGTACCACGGGGTAGCCGCCGCGCACGGAGACGCCGTCGACCACTTCGTCGTTGGCCAGTACGGTGCCCAGCTTCGGGCACCAGTTGACCATCGTCTCACCGAGATAGGCGATGCGGTAGTTCATCAATACCTGCTGCTGCTCCACGTCGCTCATCCGCTTCCATTCGTCGGCGGTGAAGGTGAGTTCTTCGCTCTGTGCCACGTCGAGGCCCTCGGTGCCGTGTTGGGCGAGGTGTTCCACCAGCTGTTGGATGGGTTGTGCCTGTTGGCAGCGGTAGCAGTAGTAGCTGTCAAACATACGGCGGAAGGCCCACTGTGTCCAGTGGTAGTAGTCGGGGTCGCAGGTGCGTACCTCGCGGTCCCAGTCGAAGGAGAATCCTATCTTGTCGAGCTGTTCGCGGTAGCGGGCAATGTTGTTGACGGTGGTGACGGCGGGGTGTTGTCCCGTCTGTATGGCATACTGCTCGGCGGGGAGGCCGTAGGCGTCGTAGCCCATCGGGTTGAGCACGTTGTAGCCGCAGAGCCGCTTGTAGCGGGCGTAGATGTCGGAGGCGATATATCCCAGCGGGTGTCCCACGTGGAGTCCCGCGCCCGAGGGGTAGGGGAACATATTGAGCACGTAGAACTTGGGCTTACTCTTGTCTTCCGTGACGTGATACGTCTTCTCGGCGGCCCACGTGTGCTGCCACTTCTGTTCTATTTCCTTGAAAAGATAGTCCATACTGTATGTTGAGTTTTTTTATTACAAAGGAGGGGTCGACGGCCGTCGGCTTTTCGTTGTTTCCGGCCCGTCGTGGGATGCCGGGGGGCTATCCCAGGGCTGTCATGACGATGATTTGGGCAATGATGACGCGGGCAAACATGGCCAGCGGGTAGACGGTGGCGTAGGCCACCGACGGCTGGTTGCTCGCCGTCGTGTCGTTGACGTAGTCGAGGGCGATGGGGTTGGCCATGGCGCCGCAGAGCATACCGGCGGTGGTGGCAAAGGACTTGCCGCCACGGCAGACGGCGACGAGGCTCATGACGATGACGGGGACGATGGTGATGGCCAGGCCCAGCCCTATCCATGCCAGCGCGGCGGGCTGCATGACGGTGTGGAGAAAGTCGCGTCCCGCGTCGAGGCCCAGGCAGGCCAGATACATCGACAGGCCCAGCGAGCGCAGCATCAGGTTGGCGCTGGTGGTGGTATAGGCCACCATGTGGAAGCGCGGCCCGTAGGCGCCGATGAGGATGCCCATGATGATGGGGCCGCCGGCAAGGCCCAGGCGCACCGGCGTGTTGAGGCCCACGCTGATGGGCAGGCAGCCCAGGAGGAGGCCCAGGACGATGCCGATGAAGATGGTTACCATGTTGGGCTCGTCGAGGTGCTTGACGGCGTTGCCGAGTTCCTGCGCCACGCGCCCTATGCTGTCGGCTTCGCCGATGACGGTGATGCGGTCGCCCATGCGCAGGGTGAGGTC
Organism: uncultured Prevotellamassilia sp.; assembly: GCA_964640535.1. Lineage (GTDB taxonomy): Bacteria > Bacteroidota > Bacteroidia > Bacteroidales > Bacteroidaceae > Alloprevotella. The sequence continues at coordinate 131,841 of CAZXFS010000002.1, forward strand.
GGGCGTGGCCACCAGCTGGATGCCGGCGCGCTGCACGCGGCTCACGTTGACGCCGTAGCGGCTGCGCAGCTGCAGGGCGCCGAGGTGACGCCCGTTGATTTCCGAGCGCGTGATGACGATGCGCTCGGAGACGAGGCGCGAGTCGAGGGCGTTCCAGTCTATATTTTTCTTGTTCCAGTCGGTCTCGTCGCGGCGTCCGAAGAGGATGGTGAGCTGGTTGACATAGCGGCGGCGCGTGATGACGAGGATGCGGTCGTTCTGCTCCAGAAGGGTGTCGGCGGCGGGGAGCATCACCTTACCGTCGCGCCACAGTCGCGACACGACGAAGCGTTGTCCCTCGTTGACCTGCGCTACGGCGCTCAGCGGCGAGTGGAAGATGGCGGGGTTGCACACGAGGAAGGAGGCGATGTAGGCCTCGTCGTCGTCTTTCTCGCTGTCGGCCTGCCGCTGGTGGCGCGTCAGCCAGCCGCGCAGGAGGATGAGGGCGATGATGACGCCCACGAGGCCCAGGGGATAGCTCACGGCGCAGCTCAGGGCGGCCGTACTGCCGGCGCCGGCTTCGCCGAAGAGCTTGAAGGTCTGCTGCGCGGCGCCGAGGGCCGGCGTGTTGGTGGTGGCGCCGCAGAGCACGCCCATCACGTCGGGCAGCGGGAGCCAGCCGGCGGCGGCAACGACAAGGGCGATGACGGTGCCCAGGGCGACAACGCCGAGGCTCAGGATGTTGAGGTCGGTGCCGCCGCTCTTGAAGGCGCTGACGAAGCCCGGCCCGACCTGCAGACCGAGGATGTAGACAAAGAGGATAAGGCCGAAGCTCTCGGCGTAGCTCAGCATCATCGGGTCGACGCGCAGGCCGCAGGCTCCGGCCAGGATGCCGATGAAGAAGACATAGGTCACGCCGAGGCTGATGCCGCGCAGGCGCCACTTGCTCAGGGCGAGCCCGATGGCGCATATCAGGCTGATGATGATGACGGCTTGTACGGCCGACGGCGCCATGATGGTGTCTTGTAACCAGTTAGCCATTACGGTGTATCGTGTTGGGAAGGAAGAGGTGGAGGCCCCGTCGGGGCATAACATCCACTCTGCAAAGTTACGCAATCTTTTGTGGATAGGCGAGGGCGACGCGCCGCAAAATAAGTGCGGCGGCCCTACCTGCGGGTGGCGGCGGCGGGGTGCGCCGCGACGGGCGGCGGTTTCGGCGCCTCTATGAGTGTCGTTTTTCCCTTCCTCCTCGCTCCTCCGTTCTCCCTCCTCTTCTTTTTTTCAAAAAAAATAGAGACAGTGCCCTGCGGAGCTGAAAAATATTGACACGGAAAGGGGCGCAAAAACGCGGACTTTGTGCCCCCGATACGCCGTTTTTTCAATGAGTGCTGCCGAAAAGGGGGCCTTTTCTTTTGCAAAATTCGAATAAGTTAAGGATTCTTACTGTCGCTTTTACGTTTGTTTGCAGTTCTGCCGCCGTTTCTTCTTCTTTTTTGGAGAAAAAACGGGCCGACGCTGCCGCCGCGAGGTGCGTCCTATTGTTAAAGAAATGAAAGACCCGGGCGAGCATTGCGGCGACGGCGGCGCGGCGCAACAAGTCCCGGACTTGTTCCAACGAGTCCGGGACTTGTTGAATTTTCTCCCCTACTTTTTTCGCCGCGCGGCGGCCGCGCCTTTTCCGGAAGAGTGACACTATATGTCAAAAAGGCTGCTTTTTTAACATTCCGGAAGGCCTCGTGGCGGCGGCGCTTGCGGGCAGCGTTCGGCGCGGTGGATTTTTTTCGATGCTCGGGGCCTTCGCGCACACTTTTTCGCCCCCTCTCGCTTCACGATAAGCGGCGTTTATGGCGCGCCCCGCGGCGGGCCGACATCGTGGGGCGGGGCCTCGGCGGCGCCCTCCGAAGGGGCTTGTGGGGGCGGCAACGCAAAGGTCCCCGCAGCGACAGGGGCGTCGCGGCGGGGACCTTGCTGATTATGTAGGCCTTATCAGGCGATATTAGCCGGGGGGATTAGTCGTGCAGCTTGGCGGTGATGAACTCGCGGTTGAGGCGGGCGATGTTGGCCACCGTCTCGTTCTTGGGGCATACGGCCTCGCAAGCGCGGGTGTTGGTGCAGTTGCCGAAGCCGAGCTCGTCCATCTTGGCCACCATGGCCTTGGCGCGCTTGGCGGCCTCGGGACGGCCCTGGGGCAGGAGGGCAAACTGGCTCACCTTGGAGCTGACGAAGAGCATTGCAGAACCGTTCTTGCAGGCGGCTACGCAGGCACCACAGCCAATGCAGGTGGCGCAGTCCATGGCCTCGTCGGCGTCTTGCTTGGGAATCAGGATGGCGTTGGCGTCCTGAGGGGCACCCGTGCGCACGCTGATGTAGCCACCGGCGGCCTGAATCTTATCGAAGGCGGAGCGGTCGACCATGCAGTCCTTGATGACGGGGAAGGCGGCGGAGCGCCAGGGCTCTACGGTGATGACGTCGCCGTCGTTGAAGCGGCGCATATAGAGCTGGCAGGTGGTGGCACCCGTCGGGGTCTTGCCGTGCGGCGTACCGTTGATGTAGAGGGAGCACATACCACAGATACCCTCGCGGCAGTCGTGGTCGAAGACGAAAGGCTCGTGGCCCTCTTCGATGAGTTGTTCGTTGAGGATGTCGAGCATCTCCAGGAAGGAAGTATCGTCGGGGATGTCCTTCATGTCGCGCTGTTCAAAGTGACCGGCATCCTTCGGACCGTTTTGCTTCCAGTATTTGATGGTAAAACTAATATTTCTAGCCATTGCTGTATGTCTTTTGTGATTGATATGTGGGGAAACCTCCTTAGCTCTTGTAGTTACGGGTCTTCACTTCGATGGCCTCGTAGTGGAGCGGCTCTTCATACTTGACGGGGTCTTTCTCCTCGCCTTGATACTGCCAGCAGCTGACATAGAAGCAGTTCTTGTCGTCGCGGGCGGCTTCGCCTTCTTCCGTCTGGTGCTCTACGCGGAAATGTCCGCCGCAGGACTCCTCGCGGTGAAGGGCGTCGATGGCGATGAGCTGACCCATGGTGATGAAGTCGTTGAGGCGGATGGCCTTGTCGAGCTCTACGTTGACGCCGTCGAGGTGGGGGATGAAGAGGTTGGTCTCAAACTCCTTGCGAATCTCCTTGAGCTTGCCCAGGGCGGTCTGCAGACCTTCCTTGGAGCGAGCCATGCCGACATATTCCCACATCACGTGGCCCAGCTCCTTGTGGATGCTGTCAACAGAGCGCTTGCCGTTGATGTGGAGCAGATGGTCGATGTGGGCCTTGACGGCGGCCTCCGTCTGTGCAAACTCGGGCAGGTCGGTCGAGAAGCGGGGGACGGTGATCTGGTCGGCCAGGTAGTTCTGGATGGTGTAGGGGAGTACGAAGTAGCCGTCGGCCAGACCCTGCATCAGCGCGGAGGCGCCGAGGCGGTTGGCACCGTGGTCGGAGAAGTTGCACTCGCCGATGGCGAAGAGACCGGGGATGTTGGTCGACAGTTCGTAGTCTACCCACAGGCCGCCCATGGTGTAGTGGATGGCGGGATAGATCATCATCGGGTTGTAGTACTTCTCACCGTTGATCTCGCGGGCCAGGGCGCCGGGGTTGACGTCGGTGATTTCTTCATACATATCAAAGAGGTTGCCGTAGCGCTGGAGCACTACGTCGATGCCCAGACGGTTGATGGCTTCCGAGAAGTCGAGGAAGACGGCGAGACCGGTGTTGTTGACACCGAAGCCGGCATCGCAGCGCTCCTTGGCGGCGCGGCTGGCCACGTCGCGGGGAACGAGGTTTCCGAAGGCGGGATAGCGGCGCTCCAGATAGTAGTCGCGGTCGGCCTCGGCAATGTCGCTGCCCTTGATTTCGCCTTTCTGCAGGCGGATGGCGTCTTCCTTCTTCTTGGGTACCCAGATGCGGCCGTCGTTACGCAGCGACTCCGACATCAGCGTCAGCTTGGACTGCTTGTCGCCGTGTACGGGGATACACGTCGGGTGGATCTGCACATAGGCGGGGTTGGCAAAGTAGGCGCCTTTGCGATAGGCGGCGATAGCGGCGGAGCAGTTGCAGCCCATGGCGTTGGTGGAGAGGAAGTAGGTGTTGCCGTAGCCACCGGTGGCCAGTACGACGGCGTGGGCGGCAAAGCGCTCAATCTCGCCGTTGACGAGGTTGCGGGCGATGATACCGCGGGCGCGGCCGTCGATGAGGACAACGTCCTGCATCTCATAGCGGCAGTAGAGCGTCACCGTGCCGGCGTGTACCTGAGCCATCAGCGCAGAGTAGGCGCCGAGCAACAGCTGCTGGCCCGTCTGGCCCTTGGCATAGAAGGTACGGCTCACCTGAACACCGCCGAAGGAACGGTTGGCAAGGGTGCCGCCGTATTCGCGGGCAAAGGGAACACCCTGAGCGACGCACTGGTCGATGATGTTGGCGCTGACTTCGGCCAGACGGTATACGTTGGCTTCGCGGGCGCGGTAGTCACCACCCTTCACCGTGTCGTAGAACAGACGATAGACGGAGTCACCGTCGTTCTGGTAGTTCTTGGCGGCATTGATACCACCCTGGGCGGCGATGGAGTGGGCGCGGCGCGGAGAGTCCTGGATGCAGAAGTTGAGCACCTTGAAGCCCATCTCGCCGAGGGAGGCGGCGGCGCTGGCGCCGGCGAGACCTGTTCCTACCACGATGATGTCGAGCTTACGCTTGTTGGAGGGGTTCACCAGCTTCTGGTGAGCTTTATAGTTGGTCCACTTTTCAGAAATAGGGCCTTCGGGTATTTTGGAGTCAATCATTGTTTCGATATTTTGATGTTCGTTCTGCTCCAAACGGGCGGAGCAGGAGTTACAATTGTGGGGGGATTAGCAAGCTCCGGAGCAGCCGGCGCAGAAGAAGAAGGCAAGAGCGACAGCTACGAAGCACAGGATGACGATGCTCACGTAGATGATGCCTATCGTCTTCCAGCGGCAGAACCATGTCTTGTTGTTCAAGCCCAGCGTCTGGAAGGCACTCCAGAAGCCATGGGTCATGTGGAACCACAGAGCGGCAAACCACACCAGATAGAGCACGGTGAAGACGGGGTTGCTGAAGGTGCGCGCGATGAGAGCGGCACCGTCGTTGGCCTCAATGTCGCCGACGAAGGCATAACCGTCGTTGACGAGCTCGGCAAACATCATGTTGTACCAGAAGTTGAAGAGGTGGAGCAGCAGACCGAGCACGACGATGATGCCGAGCACGAACATGTTTTGAGAAGCCCATTCCACCTTCTCAGGCTTCTGCGTCACGGCGTAGCGGTTGTTACCGCGCGCCTTGCGGTTCTGCAGCGTCAGCACGATGGCATAGACGAAGTGGAGCACCACCAGAGCGGCCAGCACAACGGTAGCGGCTACGGCATACCAGTTGGCGCCGAGGGCGCCGCACACCGCATTGTAAGCATCGCCGGATACCAAGGCCACCACGTTCATGCAGGCATGAAAGGTCAGGAACAGAATGAGTGCAATGCCGGTGACCGACATAATTACCTTCCGTCCGATAGATGAGTTTGTTAACCACATAGATCTTTGAATTAAATTGATATTTGTAAATGTATTTTTCGGAAGAAGAGCCCTTAGCGCATGACCTATGGGCACTTGGTGCTGCAAAATTAAGACATTTCCTATTTGCCACAAAAAAAATGTCAAAAAAAGTACGGCGCACCCCGGGGGCGCGCCGTGTGGGGCGGGGCCGACGAAAAGCGGCGCCGCAGGAGCGGCAACGGAGCCCGGACGGGGCGGGGCGACACCTTATATAATAGGGTGCGGCGGAGGGGGAAGAGGCGGCGCGGCGCGGCGACATCTTACCGGCGCGGCTTGCCGGCTTATCATTGCAGTTCGCCGTCGTACAATCGCTGTATGTCGCCTTACTGCTGCTGTTCGCCGGCTTTCCTTCTCTATCTGCCGTCCTTACAGCTGCTGCATATCGTGGAGCCGTTTGTAGTAGCCTCCGAGGGCGAGGAGGCTCTCGTGGGTGCCGCGCTCGACGATGCGTCCTCCATAGAGCACGCAAATCTCGTCGGCGTTCTTGATGGTCGACAGACGGTGGGCGATGGCAATGGTGGTGCGCGTCTTGATGAGGCGCTCGAGGGCTTCCTGCACCAGACGCTCGCTCTCGGTGTCGAGGGCCGAGGTGGCTTCGTCGAGGATGAGGATGGCGGGGTTCTTGAGGATGGCGCGGGCGATGGAGATGCGCTGGCGTTGCCCGCCGGAGAGGCGGCAGCCGCGGTCGCCCACCCGCGTGTCGTAGCCGTGCTCGCTGGCGATGATGAAGTCGTGGGCGTTGGCTATCTTGGCGGCGGCGACGACGTCGTCCATCGTGGCGCCTTCCACGCCGAAGGCGATGTTGTTGAAGAAGGTGTCGTTGAAGAGGATGGCTTCCTGGTTGACGTTGCCGATGAGGGCGCGCAGGTCGGCGATACGTACGTCGCGCACGTCGACGCCGTCGATGGTGATGCGCCCCGCGGTGACGTCGTGGTAGCGCGGCAGGAGGTCTACCAGCGTGCTCTTCCCCGAACCGCTCTGTCCGACGATGGCGACGGTGTGGCCGCGCGGCACGCGGAGGCTCACGTCGTCGAGGACGGTGGCGCCGTCTTTGTCGTAGGCAAAGCTGACGTGGTCGAAGGCGATCTCCCGCTCCACGCCGCCGAGGGCTACGGCGTCGCGGCGCTCGCGGATGGGGTTTTCGGCCTTCAGTATCTTGTTGACGCGCTCCATGGAGGCCATGCCTTTCGGGAGGCTGTAGGTGGCTTTCGAGAGGTCTTTCAGCGGCTGGATGATGCTGTAGAGTATCACCATATAGAAGATGAAGGAGGGCGCGTCGACGGGGGGATGGTCGGAGAAGATGAGCGTGCCGCCGTACCACAGGACGAGGACGATGAGGCAGGTGCCGAGAAATTCGCTCACGGGGTGGGCCGAGGCTTGGCGCAGGCTCACGGCGTTGATGGCGCGGCGGAAGGCGTTGGTACTGCGGTCGAAACGCTCCTGCATCTTGCGCTCGGCGGTGAAGGCCTTGATGATGCGCATACCGCCGAGGGTCTCCTCGAGCTGCGCCATGGTGTCGCTCCACTTGTTTTGGGCGTCGAGGCTCTGCCGCTTGAGCTTGCGCCCGATGCGCCCCATAATCCAGCCCATCAGCGGGAGGACGATGACGGTGAAGAGGGTGAGCTGCCAGCTCATATAGATAAGGACGCCGAAGTAGCAGAGGAGAAGTACGGGGTTCTTGATGAGCATCTCGAGCGACCCCGTCACGGAGTTCTCTATCTCGTTGACGTCGCCGCTCATGCGGGCGATGATGTCGCCCTTGCGCTCGTCGGAAAAGAAGCTCAGCGGCAGGCGCGTAATTTTGTGGTACACTTGGGAGCGGATGTCGCGCACGATGCCGGTGCGCATCGGTACGAGCATCGCCGCCGACGCAAAGTAGCACGACGTCTTCAGCAGGGTCGCCGTCACCAGGAAGAGGCCGATGAGGAGCAGGGCGATACTCGCGCCGTAGGCCGCCATCATCTGCTGCGTGTAGAAGTACATGTTGTTGATGGCGATGTCCTTCAGCGTCATGCCGGCGGCGTCCCATTCCACCCGGTGGTAGACGGTGGTGTCTACCTTGAAGAGCAGGTTGAGCATGGGGATGAGCGACAAGAAGGAGAACACGTTGAGCACGGCCGAGAGGAGGTTGAAGACGAGCGAGCCAACGAGGTACTTCTTATACGGGGCGACATACTGTCGCATCACCTGGAGAAATTCTTTCATACGGAAGAGTGGGGGACGGGGCGGTGAGGGAAGGGGGGAATGAGGAGTGGGAAAACTACGACGCGCGGCGACGGAACGAAGGCGCGGCGGGGAAAGCCTATGCGGCGGCGGGGAAAGCCTATGCGGCGGCGGGGA
>CAZXFS010000002.1:139815-142058 GCA_964640535.1 uncultured Prevotellamassilia sp.
GCGGCGGGGAAAGCCTATGCGGCGGCGGGGAAAGCCTATGCGGCGGCGGGGAGATGCCGGGACGTGTGGCGGTTCTCCGGGAGGGGCTATTTCCGACCGAAGTCGGCGGGCACTTCCCCCCAGCGTCGTGTCTCCCATTTCAGGAGGGGGATATGGTGCCAGTCGTGCGTCTGCAGCCATCTCTCGGCGCGCTCGATGAGTTGGAAGAGGCCTTCCGTGCGTGCCGTTCGCGCCAGTGTCGTCTTGCAGCGGCCGGCGCGTACCCATAGGAGGGCGTTGCGGCTGTCGGAGTAGATGGTCGCTGTGCGCTGTTGCCGGCAGAGGAGGGCGAGGCCGTGGACGATGGCGAGAAACTCGCCGATGTTGTTCGTGCCGTAGACGGGGCCGAAGTGGAACACCTCGGCGCCGGTGGCGAGGCATACGCCGCGGTATTCCATACGCCCGGGGTTGCCGGCGCAGGCGGCGTCGACGGCGAGGGCGTCGGCGGTGACTTCCGGCGGCAGGGGGAGCACGGTGTCGTGGCGGTCGTCGGGCGGGTTCTGGAGGAGGGTGCCTTTGGCGCGGCGCGGCGCCTTCTTTGCTCCGCGCCTTGCCGGTGCTGCCTCGCGCTCCGCCGCCGCGGCTCCGCGCCTTGCCGCCGTCGTCGTGGCGGCGGTCGCTACGGCGTCCTCCGCCGCGGCGGCCTTCTCCACCGGCTTCGCCGTGGCGCGTCGCTTCACATAGTCGTAGGGCGAGGCGGCGAAGGCGGCGCGGGCCTCCGCCTCGGTGTCGAAGCGCTTGAAGAGGGCGCCCTCGACGCCCTTCACCTGCTGCTCGCAGGCGGGCCAGGTGGCGTAGACGCCGGGGACGCGGCCCTGCCACACCACGTAGTAATGGTCTTTCTTCTTCGCCATGGGGGGAAGTGGGGCGGCGTTACATTCTCTCCGGCATCTCGATGCCGAGGAGTCCCATGCCGAGGCGCACCACCTTGGCGACGTTGCGCGAGAGGACGAGGCGGAAGGCCTGCTTCTTGGCGTCGCTCTCGCGGAGGATGGAGAAGTCGTGGTAGAACTGGTTGTATTCCTTCACCAGGTCGTAGCAGTAGGCGGCGATGGCCGACGGCGAGTAGTCCTGCCCGGCCTGTTGTACCACGTGGGCAAAGTCGGCCACGTGCTGCACGATGTCTTCCTCCTTCGTGGAGAGCGCTACGTCGGCGGGCAGGGTGGCGGGGAGGGCGATGCCTGCCTCGTCGGCCTTGCGGAGGATGGAGCGGATGCGGGCGTAGGTGTATTGGATGAAGGGCCCGGTGTTTCCGTTGAAGTCGATACTCTCGGCCGGGTTGAAGAGCATGTTTTTGCGCGCGTCGACTTTCAGGAGGAAGTACTTCAGGGCGCCCATGCCCACGATGCGGGCCACGTCGGCCTTCTCCTCTTCCGTCATGTCGTCGAACTTGCCGCTCTCGTCGGCGGTGACGCGGGCTTGTCTCACCATCTCGGCCACCAGATCATCGGCGTCGACGACGGTGCCCTCGCGGCTCTTCATCTTACCGTTGGGGAGCTCCACCATGCCGTAGGAGAAGTGGACGAGGCCCTTGCCCCATTCGAAGCCGAGCTTGTCGAGGAGGATGGAGAGCACCTGGAAGTGGTAGTTCTGCTCGTTGCCCACCACGTAAATCATCTTGTCGATGGGGTAGTCGCGGAAGCGGAGCTTGGCGGTGCCGATGTCTTGCGTCATGTAGACGCTGGTGCCGTCGGAGCGCAGGAGCAGTTTCTCGTCGAGCCCTTCGGCGGTGAGGTCGGCCCATACGGAGCCGTCGTCGCGGCGGTAGAAGAGTCCTTTCTCCAGTCCCTCCTCCACTTTCTCGCGTCCCTCGAGGTAGGTCTCGCTTTCGTAGTATATCTTGTCAAAGCTGACGCCGAGGGCTTTGTAGGTCTCGTCGAAGCCGGCGTATACCCAGGCGTTCATCTTGCGCCACAGGCTGCGCACCTCTTCGTCGCCCTGCTCCCACTTGACGAGCATGGCGCGTGCCTCCTTCATCAGCGGTGCTTCCTGCTCGGCCTTGGCTTTGGCGTCGTCGGCGCTCATTCCCTGCGCCTGGTAGTCGGCGGTGAGTGTCGCCACTTCCTGGCGGTAGTGCTTGTCGAAGGCTACGTAGTAGTCGCCGATGAGGTGGTCGCCCTTCTTGCCGGAGCTTTCGGGCGTCTCGCCGTTGCCATACTTCAGCCAGGCGAGCATCGACTTGCAGATGTGGATGCCGCGGTCGT
>CAZXFS010000003.1:0-114462 GCA_964640535.1 uncultured Prevotellamassilia sp.
GGCTCATTCGGGACTTGCACCCGTTAGATAATATGCATGCCGAGCATACCAAAAAGAGCGTGAACTCATTGAGTATCACGCTCTTTCAATATTTTTAGTTATCGATATCTATCGATTTTTACCTATCTTATTTCACTTCTTCGAAGTCGGCATCCTGAATGTTCTCATTCTTGGCGCCGGAGGCATTGCCACCGGGCTGAGCTCCCTGTGCACCGGCACCGGCGTCAGCACCCGGCTGAGCGCCCGTCTGCTGGTACATCTGTGCGCTGGCAGCCTGCCAAGCGGCATTGAGCTCGGCCGTAGCGGCTTCGACAGCGGCGATGTCCTGCGCCTTGTGGGCGTCCTTCAGCTTCTGCAGAGCAGCTTCGATGGGGGCCTTCTTGTCGGCGGGTACCTTGTCACCCAGTTCCTTGAGCTGATTCTCCGTTTGGAAAATCATGGAGTCGGCCTGGTTGAGCTTATCCACGCGTTCGCGCTCCTTCTTATCGGCCTCGGCATTGGCCTCGGCTTCGGCCTTCATACGGTCGATTTCTTCCTTGCTAAGACCGCTGCTGGCCTCGATGCGGATGTTCTGCTCCTTACCGGTGGCCTTGTCCTTGGCCGATACGTTGAGGATACCGTTGGCATCGATGTCGAAGGTCACCTCAATCTGAGGCACGCCACGACGAGCGGGGGCGATACCGGCGAGGTTGAAACGGCCGATGCTCTTATTGTCGCGGGCAAACTGGCGCTCACCCTGAAGCACATGGATGGTCACCTCGGGCTGGTTGTCCTCAGCGGTGGAGAACACCTGACTCTTGTTGCAGGGGATGGTCGTATTGGCGTCGATGAGCTTGGTCATCACACCGCCAAGGGTTTCGATACCCAGTGACAGCGGCGTCACATCGAGGAGGACGACATCGCCCACACCGCTCTCCTTGTTGAGGATAGCACCCTGGATAGCAGCACCGACAGCCACTACTTCGTCGGGGTTGACACCCTTAGAAGGAGCCTTGCCGAAGAAGCTCTCTACCAACTGCTGAACAGCGGGGATACGCGTGGAACCGCCGACGAGGATAACTTCGTCGATGTCACCGGTAGAGAGGCCGGCGCTGCGCAGAGCGGCTTCACACGGGGCCTTGCAGGCTTCGATGAGGCGGTGAGCCAGAGCCTCAAACTTAGCGCGCGTCAGGGTCTTCACCAAGTGCTTGGGCACGCCGCCGACGGGCATGATATAGGGCAGGTTGATCTCCGTGCTGGTGGAGCTGGAGAGCTCAATCTTAGCTTTCTCGGCAGCTTCCTTCAGGCGCTGCATGGCCATGGGGTCCTGAGAGAGGTCGGCACCTTCGTCGTTCTTGAACTCGTCGACCAGCCAATCGATGATGACATGGTCGAAGTCGTCACCGCCGAGGTGGGTGTCGCCATTGGTGGAGAGCACTTCGAAGACGCCGCCACCGAGCTCCAGGATGGAGATATCGAAGGTACCGCCACCGAGGTCGAAGACGGCAATCTTCATATCCTTATTAGCCTTGTCGAGGCCGTAAGCCAAAGCGGCAGCCGTCGGCTCATTGACAATACGCTTCACTTCGAGACCGGCAATCTGACCGGCCTCCTTCGTGGCCTGACGCTGGGAGTCGGAGAAGTAGGCCGGTACCGTGATAACGGCTTCCTTGACTTCCTGACCGAGGTAGTCTTCGGCCGTCTTCTTCATTTTCTGAAGCACCATTGCCGAGATTTCCTGCGGAGTATACTGGCGTCCATCAACATCAACGCGCGGGGTGTTGTTGTCGCCGCGTACCACGCTATAAGGCATGCGGGTGATTTCCTTCTGCACCTGGTCGTAGCTCTCGCCCATGAAGCGCTTGATAGAGTAGATGGTGCGGGTAGGGTTGGTGATAGCCTGACGCTTGGCAGGGTCGCCCACCTTGCGCTCGCCGCCTTCCACAAAGGCTACGACGCTCGGAGTGGTGCGCTTGCCTTCACTGTTGGCGATTACACTGGGTTCGTTACCTTCGAAAACGGCAACGCAGGAGTTTGTGGTTCCTAAGTCAATACCAATAATCTTTCCCATGATAATGTATTCTTTTTTTTGTTATTATTCTGTGAGTACTTGTCGTGATTCCTTTGAACGCTCGTAATGATGCGGTGAGGAACACTCGGCGCGGTGAACGCCGTTCGCTATAAGAAGAGCAAGTAGTGTGCCAGCTTTTCCCCCACGTATTTTTAATGACACACAGCCGACGGATTTATGCCAATTTGTCAGAATCCACGCTTTCACTTGTCAGAGACGAGGCGCGCAAGGAATGAATCGCCGCGGCGGTCGTCATCATATATTATATAGGTGTCCACGCTTTCATCAGACAGTCACCCGGTGCTGACCGAAAGTTCCTCTCACAAGTACACCTACAAGAAAACGGAGGGTCTACGACCGCTGCACATCCCGATACCATTTTCGATGAGGAAAGCATAAACGAAATACGCCTCACGTCCGTTCTCTACGGCAAACGGATTCCCCCCTCAACAATAGCAGCAGCCCTCATTGGCTTGGGTATCTCTCACCTATTTCCTATCTTTGTCACATCATTCCTATCTTCTATCACATCCTTATTTCTGAAAAGCATGAAGATAAAATCGTTTATTGACGTTGATGGTCTCTTCTCACAGAAAGAGATTTATACCATGTCGTACACTGACACCGGAAAATTTCACTACTTGATGAATATGTCCAAGGCACAACGGGCAAAAGTAGAACTCAACAATATGCATCTCGCTACTGGCATGGTATTCACAGAAGAGCATGGCATACCTCTCTTGCACGCTTATGAGGGCCCCACCCATCTTCCATATGTTCCGTATTCTTCTCGCAACGATTTTCCGGAAGGGAACATAGCCATCCATTTCTTTGAGGATGATTATAAATTTGCTACTGCCACATGGAAACAACTGGATCGAACAACGTACACATTAGCCCGATATCCTGTATTATGTACACCCGACCATTCGTTATATGTAGATATGCCAAAGTCTCTCAACTTGTGGAGCATTTACAAATCACGATTCGCAGGTGCTTTTTGGCAGAATTGCGGCTTCGATGTCATACCAACAGCCAGCTGGAGTAACGCCGATCTTTCTCATGGTGTTTTGAAGGGCTCCCACAACACAGTGTAATTGCTGTATGCGGAATGGGAGTTGATGGATGTTCCGCCGCATCTGAGCTATGGTTAATGGGGATGCATTCACTCGAATACACCCTACATCCAACAGAACTTCTCGTTTATGGAGAAGAGCGGAATGTTCCGGGAATAAGCACTCCCATCACGTTTATTTCACCTTATATTAAATCTAAATTTCTCACAAATGAAAGCAGAAAATGAATTATGGCCTCAAGATGAAGTCCTATTTAAGACGATTGAACAAGCATTCACGTCTATACAAGAGAAGCTATTCTTTCAAACCCTGAAAGAGAAAATGAAATACGAGAATGCGCCATGGCCGGAGGTTCTCATCTCTGAGCACGACAATGATGACCACTTATATCTTCTTCGTCAAACATACGATGAGTTTATGTTAGGAAAGGGTATCACTCGTACTGAATGGCAAGCATACGAAATGCACACGATGTCCCTTTCTGAAATACTTTCCATCAACCTGAAAGAGGGCCACTTATTAGACAGGAATGTAACGCTTCTACAATGGCTCCGAGAAAGAGACTATGCTTGCGTACGCTATGACCATTCAAACGACGGAAATATATCATAACTATGGGAGATCAGAGACATTACTACGAAGGGAAGCGAAATTTCTCCTCCTACACCTACACGACGTTATCCCCTCGTGTCACTATCAATGGAGTCACGGGAAAGATGCTTGAAAAGAAAGACGTTTTCAAGACGCCTCATGCTGATTTACCCGCTTACAACATTCTGACATTTACTTCTCGCCCGGCCCTGAGAACAAAGCAGCCCAAGCAAAACTGTATAATCAGAACCATCAAATGATAGCAGATTTTGATTGGAATCATTCTCATAAGGACAAAGACGGTATATTCTTCCCTCAAGGAATGGTTCATGTCCAAGAATATCGCATAGAACGTATCAAGAATCCACAAACGAAGAAATGGAAAGACAAATTCTTACGTTCAAAGAAAGCCCGACTCATGACAAACGAAGAGATAAAAAAGTAGGGTCCCCTTCTTCTCTATTTCCATCCAACGCTCAAATTTCGTCCATAGGTTAAGCATCATACGAATTTCATCCGGAATAAGGATTATTCCTGCGAACGAAGAACGTTCTATCGTCAATAGATAGGTGAGGAAAAGAGTCCGTTCTATTTATCGACAAGCCAAAAATTCCGCCCCATGATGAGTACGACTCATTCCACTACCAAGAAAGATGCCGCCCCTATGCATCAGCATCGGAGCGGCACCTATAGTAAAGAGGTATTTCGTCGTCGAAATTACTTCTTGTTAAGAGCGAGGTCGGCCTTTACGGCGCAAGCGACAGAGCAACCAACCATCGGGTTGTTACCGATGCCGAGGAAGCCCATCATCTCTACGTGAGCGGGAACGCTGGAGGAACCGGCGAACTGGGCGTCGGAGTGCATACGACCCAGGGTATCGGTCATACCGTAGGAGGCGGGACCGGCGGCCATATTGTCGGGGTGGAGGGTACGACCCGTACCGCCACCGGAAGCTACGCTGAAGTAGGGCTTGCCGGCGAGGATGCGTTCCTTCTTATACGTACCGGCAACGGGGTGCTGGAAACGCGTGGGGTTGGTAGAGTTACCCGTGATGGACACGTCGACATCTTCCTTCCACATGATGGCAACGCCTTCGCGTACGTCATCGGCGCCATAGCAGTTCACCTTGGCACGGGGGCCATCGCTGTAAGCGGTCGTATTGACCACCTTGAGCTCACCGGTGTAGTAGTCGAACTTCGTCTGCACATAGGTGAAGCCGTTGATGCGGCTGATGATCATGGCAGCGTCCTTTCCCAGACCGTTGAGGATGCAGCGCAGGGGCTTATCGGCGGGACGGCTCTGGTTGGCCATCTGGGCAATCTTGATAGCACCTTCGGCAGCGGCGAAGCTCTCGTGGCCGGCGAGGAAGGCAAAGCACTTCGTCTCGGGAGAGAGCAGACGGGCGGCGAGCTTACCGTGGCCGATACCCACCTTGCGGTCGTCGGCAACAGAGCCGGGGATGCAGAAGGCCTGAAGACCTTCGCCGATGTATTCAGCGGCTTCTACTGCGTCCTTAGCCTTCTCCTTCAGAGCGATGGCGGTACCTACCACGTAGGCCCATTTTGCGTTTTCGAAGCAGATCATCTGCGTGCTCTCGCACTCCTGGTAGGGGTCGATGCCATAGGACTCGCAGATCTGGTTAGCCTCTTCGATATCTTTGATGCCGTGCTTATTGAGAGCAGCGAGAATCTGCTTGATGCGACGGTCTTGGCTTTCAAATTTCACTTCTCTAATCATGTGTGTGTCCTCCTATTAGTCTTTACGTGGGTCGATGGATTTAACTGCGCCTTGCTCGGCCGTGGTACGACCATAGGTACCGGTGACACTCTTGAGTGCCTCGTCGGCGGCAACGCCCTTCTTGACGGCGTCCATGAACTTGCCCATGTGGACAAACTCGTAGCCGATGACTTGGTCGTCCTTATCGAGGAACATCTTGGTGATGTAGCCTTCGGTGAGCTGGAGATAACGTGTGCCTTTCACCTTGGTGCCGTAGAGGGTACCCGTCTGGCTGATGAGGCCCTTGCCGAGGTCTTCCAGACCGGCGCCGATAACGAGACCGCCCTCGGAGAAGGCACTCTGTGTACGACCGTAGACAATCTGGAGGAAGAGTTCACGCATGGCGGTATTGATGGCGTCGCATACGAGGTCGGTGTTGAGGGCCTCGAGGATGGTCTTGCCGGGGAGGATTTCGCTGGCCATGGCGGCAGAGTGAGTCATGCCCGAGCAACCGATGGTCTCGATGAGGCATTCCTCGATGACGCCTTCCTTCACGTTCAGCGTCAGCTTGCAGGCGCCCTGCTGGGGAGCACACCAACCCACACCGTGCGTCAGGCCGGAGATGTCCTTGATTTCCTTTGCTTGCACCCACTTGCCCTCTTCAGGGATAGGAGCGGGACCATGGTTGGGGCCTTTGGCCACGCAACACATGTTCTTTACTTCGTGTGAATATTCCATGTCTTATAAAGTAATGTGTAATTAAGAATTCCATGAGGAATGACACGGCATGCTCGCGGCACGGAGGCGCACGCGCACACTCGATGTGCAAAGATACAGCATTTTTCACAAACGCGCCGCCCTGTCCCCGAAAAAAACACGACGGTGCCGACGGGCCTTCCTTCTCCAAACATTTTGAGCCTCAACGCCAACCTGACACCGGGCTGCGGAAGCGGCAATGTGAGGTCGCCAAGAAGTCTGTTCCGGACGAGGCCTTTCCCCACGGATATAGGCCTTCCTCCGCCATTTTTCGCCCGGCGGGACAGCCATCAGAAAGAAAATCACTAAATTTGCAGCCAAAAATATTGTAGCACGTATGAAATTTGCAGAACGTACCGCCGCTGACCTCTCTAAGGTCAACGAAGAAATACTCCATCAGTGGGACGCAGAAGACTTGTTCCACAAGAGCATCGAGGAGCGCGAAGGCTGTCCGGCTTTTGTATTCTTCGAAGGCCCTCCCTCGGCCAACGGACATCCGGGCATCCACCACGTGATGGCGCGCACCATCAAGGACGTATTCTGCCGCTACAAGACGATGCAGGGCTTTCAGGTGAAGCGCAAGGCCGGATGGGACACTCACGGACTCCCCGTTGAGCTGGGTGTCGAGAAGGAATTGGGCATTACGAAGGAAGACATCGGAAAGACTATCAGTATCGAGGACTATAACGCCCGCTGCCGCCGTAATGTCATGATGTACACCCAGGAATGGACCGACCTGAGTCATCAAATGGGCTATTGGGTCGACATGGAGCACCCCTATATTACTTATGAGAACGGGTATATCGAGACGCTCTGGTGGCTCTTGGCACAACTTTATAAGAAGGGACTGCTTTATAAGGGATATACCATTCAGCCCTACAGCCCCGCCGCCGGTACGGGTCTCTCCAGTCACGAGCTCAACCAGCCGGGATGCTACCGCGATGTCAAAGACACGACCGTCACGGCCCAGTTTACCATCAAGGACCCCAAGCCCGAGATGACAGGATGGGGAAAACCGGTATTCATAGCCTGGACCACCACCCCGTGGACGCTCCCCTCTAACACGGCTCTTTGCATAGGGCCGCAGATTGACTATGTCGGCGTACGCTCCTACAACCCCTACACCGGTGAGGCCATCACCGCTATTATGGCGGAGGCCCTCGTGGGCTCCTACTTCGCCGCTGAAGGCAAGGACCAGCCCCTCGAAGCCTACCGACACGGGGAGAGTAAGATTATCCCCTGGCAGATGGTAGGACGCTGGAAGGGCGCAGACTTGGTGGGTATGCACTATGCCCAGCTCATGCCGTGGGTGAAGCCGTTGGAGAAGGTATCCGACACCGCCGCCGACTTCGTCAAGGAGTATGCCGCCGCCCACCCCGAGAAGTGCTTCTCGGCCGGCCCCGACCGCTTTGTAGAGCTCGAGGAGCAGGCCTTCCGCGTCATCCCCGGCGACTACGTATCGACCGATGACGGTACGGGTATCGTCCATATCGCGCCGACATTTGGTGCCGACGATGCCAAGGTGGCCCGCGACGCCCATATCCCCTCGCTCTTCATGGTGACTCACCGCGGCGAAACACGTCCCATGGTGGACTTGACGGGAAAATACTTCCTCCTCGAGGAATGCGCCCCGGAGTTCATCAGTGCCTGCGTCGACAAGGAGGCCTATCATCACCACGAGGGCGACTATGTCAAGAATGCCTACGACCCGCGTTTCAACGAGGGCGGAAAATATGACGAGAAGGCAGCTCAGAAGGCCGAAGACCTCAACATCATCCTCTCGCTGGAGATGAAGCAGGAGGGCAGCGCCTTCAAGATCGCCAAGCACGTTCACAACTATCCCCACTGCTGGCGCACCGACAAACCAGTGCTCTACTATCCCCTCGACAGCTGGTTTATCCGTTCCACGGCCGTCAAAGAGCGCATGATTGAGCTCAACAAGACCATCTACTGGAAGCCGGAGTCAACCGGCACCGGACGCTTTGGTAAATGGCTGGAGAACCTGAACGACTGGAATCTCAGCCGCTCCCGCTACTGGGGCACCCCGCTGCCCATCTGGCGCAACAACGATACGCACGAGGAGATTTGTATCAGTTCCATCGAGGAGCTCTACCACGAAATCGACAAAAGCGTAGAGGCCGGACTCATGACGTCCAACCCGTTACGCGACAAAGGGTTCATCCCCGGCAACTACGACAAGGCCAACTACGACAAGATTGACCTGCACCGTCCCTACGTGGACGACATCGTCTTGGTGTCTCCCGGCGGTCATCCGCTGCATCGCGAGACCGACCTCATCGACGTATGGTTCGACTCCGGCGCCATGCCCTATGCCCAGTTGCACTACCCGTTTGAAAACAAGGAGCTGCTCGACAGCCGCCAAGTATACCCCGCCAACTTCATCGCCGAAGGCGTTGACCAGACGCGTGGATGGTTCTTCACCCTCCATGCCATCGCTACGATGGTCTTCGACAGCGTAGCCTTCAAGACGGTCATCAGCAACGGTCTCGTCCTCGACAAGAACGGCAACAAGATGTCCAAGCGCTTGGGCAATGCCGTTGAGCCCTTCGGCGCCATCTGTAAGCACGGTTCCGATCCCTTGCGCTGGTATATGATTACCAACTCTTCGCCGTGGGACAACCTGAAGTTCGACGAAGACGGCGTACAAGACGTAGCGCGCACCTTCTTCGGTAAGCTCTTCCAGACCTATGCCTTCTTCGCCATGTATGCCAACGTCGACGGCTTCGACGGGCAGACGCCGCAAGTTCCCCTGAGCGAACGCGCCGAGATAGACCGCTGGATCCTCTCCGAGCTCAACACCCTCGTAGAACACGTCACCGCCGCCTACGACGACTATGAGCCCACACGCGCCGGACGCGCCATCAGCACGTTCGTCATCGACAACCTGTCAAACTGGTACGTGCGCCTCTGCCGCCGCCGCTTCTGGGCCGGCGAGATGGACACCGACAAACTCAGCGCCTACCAGACGCTGTTTACCTGCCTCTTCACCGTCAGCAAACTGATGGCGCCCATCGCCCCCTTCTATGCCGACCGCCTCTACCGCGACCTGCGTCCCGCCGCCGACGGCGAGCAGACGGAGAGCGTCCACCTGTCGTCCTTCCCCAAGGTCGACAGCGAGGCCATCGACCATCTGCTGGAAGAGCGTATGGCACTGGCACAGAAGCTCACCTCCATGGTACTGTCACTCCGCAAGAAGGAACGCGTCATCGTGCGCCAGCCGCTGCAGAAGATATGCATCCCCGCCACCGACGAGCAGCTGCGCGACAACATCCACGCCATGGCATCTCTCATCCTCGACGAAGTCAACGTCAAGGAGATTGAGTTTGTCAAGGCCGATATGCTGGAGAAAACGGTGAAGTGTAACTTCCGCGTGATGGGAAAGAAGTATGGCAAACTGATGAAAGCCGTGGCCGCCGCCATCGCTCAGCTCTCGCAACAAGACATCGCCACCCTCGAAACGCAGGGACAGCTGCCTCTCACCGTCGACGGTCAGGACATCGTCGTTGAGCGTGCCGACGTCGACATCGTCAGCGAGGACATGCCAGGATGGACAGTTGCCAACGAAGGCAACCTGACTGTGGCCCTCGACCTGGAGATTACCGATGCCCTCAAGAACGAAGGCATGGCGCGCGAGATTGTCAAGCGCGTACAGGCCTACCGCAAGAGCGCCGGCTTCGACATCACCGACCACATCCTCATCACCCTGCAGCCCCACGAAGAGCTGCAGCAGGCCGTGGCCACCTATCAAGAATACATCTGCGCACAGGTGCTCTGCGACAGCCTCACCTTCGGCACTCCCGAAAGCGGCGAAGAGCTCGACTTCGAAGACTTCCAAGTCAAAGCCGACATAGTGCGCGTAGCACGATAAGCACAGTCCGCGCGACTGCGCCCCATCCCCCTCCTACGATGCCTCCGCGTGGCGGTGGAACATGTCCCCACCCCACAGCGGGCATTTGCAGGCCTCTCTTCCCTGCGGCAGGCCGCCCGACACAGGGCCCGGCCCCGCATGGAAGCCGTTGGGGGGCAATGCACGAAGGACGCCGACGGCGTCTCTCCCTTCTGCAAGCCCCGCAAGGACAAAACCCTATCTCTCCCCTATCGGACCGAAACCCTAATGTATCAACTTCACTACTGACCATGCCTGAAAAGAAACACTACACCGATGAAGAGTTGGCCGAATTCAAGGCCATCATCCTTGAAAAAATTGAACTGGCCAAGCGCGACTACCAAGAAATGATGGACGTACTGACCAACCAAGACGGCAACGGCGTCGACGACACCATGCCTACCTACAAAATTCTCGAAGAGGGGTCGATGACACAGACAAAAGAAGAACTCACCAAGATGGCCGCCCGCCAACAGAAGTTCATCCAAGGTCTGCAAGTAGCCCTCGTACGTATCGAGAACAAGACCTACGGCATCTGCCGCGCCACGGGGAAACTCATCCCCAAGGAGCGCTTGATGGCCGTACCCCATGCCACACTGAGCATCGAGGCCAAACTGGCACAACAGCACAAGCACTGATGCCACGCCGTCTCGAAGGGCATACATACACCACCACCGTTGACGCAGAAACATCTTCCGCGCCCGCACTGTGGTCTCTCCCACTCGCTCTCTCCTCCATTCCCTTCCATGGGGGTGGAGGAGAGAGTCTAAAGGGGACAACGCTGTCCCGCGACACACGCCGGACCTCTCTCGGAGCAGCCTCCTCCACAAAAAACGATTTCATATGACCTCACACCCTCTCCGCTCACGTTCCTTTGTAGCGACAGCCATCGTGGTTGCCATCCTCCTTATCGACCAAGTCATCAAGTGGGCCGTCAAAACGCACATGAGGCTCGGAGAGCACATCGACGTCACCTCCTGGTTTCAGATACACTATGTCGAAAACGGCGGTATGGCCTTCGGCATGAGTTTCGTGAGCACCTTCATCCTGGCCCTCTTCCGCGTGGCCGCCATCGTCCTCTTCGCCTACGTTCTCGTCAATATCATACGCAAGCAAGCCCCCTACGGCCTCCTCGTCTGCTGGGCCTGTATCGTCGCCGGCGCCTCCGGGAATCTGATAGACAACTGCTTCTATGACCTTATCTATACGCGCCCTGCGCTACAAGAGGTCGGCGGCATATGCCTCCCCGAGATATCGCGGTTGGCGGGACCGGGCGAAGCCAACGGCACCTTCTTCACCGGTTCGGTGGTGGATATGTTCTATTTTCCCCTCTTCACCTGGCCGGAGAGCTGGCCCCTCATCGGCGGCGACGTCTTCTTCGGCGCCATCTTCAACTTCGCCGACGCCGCCATCAGCTGTGGCGTCGTAGCACTGGTTTTGTTTTATTCCAAACGTCTCTCCGGCGACTACCTCCTCCGCCGCCATTCTTTGCCGTGCAACGACAAAGAAGAGGGTCGTTCCTAACATTTTCCACCTCACCCCTTAAGCTACGCCCTATGACGCTCCTTGCCCGTTGCTTCCGTCGACTGCTGCCGTGCCTGCTGCTCCTGCTCACGGCCTGCCAAGCCCAAGTGCCTGAAGGTATCCTCTCTCCCGAAGAGATGGAGGCTGTGCTCTACGACTACCACTGGGCACAAGCACTGAGCAGCGAGAGTAAGGCAGAGGAGACCACCCGACACAAGGATTGGAAATATAACGAGCACTACTACGTCAAGAGTGCACTCAGCAAGCATGGCCTCACGGAGAGCGACTTCGACCGCTCGCTGGAGTGGTATACCCGCCATGCCGATATTCTCTTTGATATCTACCAACGTCTCGACGAGCGCGCCGCCGCCGAAAGCGGGAGTGTTACGCCCACCATGGGCCTCCATACGGCCGACGGCGACACCACCGACCTATGGAGCGGTCCACGCCAATACCTACTCTCCTCGTCGGGCCTCACCCATATGAATTTCGAGCAATCGGCCGACACCACGCTTCATGCCGGCGACCTCCTCTCCTGGCATTTCACCACCCTCTGGATCTACCGCGAGGGGAGTAAGGAAGCCACGGCACAGTTGTCGCTACTCTATGCCAACGACTCCATCGTCTCCAAGACCATCAACATCTACTCGACGGGCCCACAGGCCCTCACCGTCACCATCGACTCCCTGCCGCTCAAGGCTGTCCGCGGTTTTGTGTATCAGCAGGTAGAATGGTCGGAGAAGCCCAAACTGCTACTGCTCAACGACGTCTCCCTCATCCGTATGCGCCGAAAGGCCGACAGCAACAAGGAAGACGCCGCCGCGACATCGCCCGACGGAGAACCGGCCGCCGACACCCTCCGCGACATCCGTCTGCGTCCGTTAACGCCCGAGCAGCGCCTGCGCGACAGTCTCCACCGCTCAGACAGTACGCGCCTACATCGTCCACATTTCAAGGATGTATCGACGCCCTAACCGTCGCCGATAATGTAGCATCTGTCGCCGGGACGATATCAGTTCTTCTGTGCTCTTCGCCGCCGTTATCGTCGGCCACACATCCGAAGAACACTTCTCCTCGCCCATCGCCTTCGCCACGCAGACAGTCTACGCCATCCCGTGCGCTCACTCATCGTTTTATCCCTCAACACGCCGTTTCTCCTCATGTCAGACGCCTCCACCTCTTATTCTCCTCCCCGCCGCTTTGCGGTGGCCCGCCTGCACCTCCCAGACGGGCGCATACTGAAGCAGCAGGTGATAGAATGCATCGAACCGACCGCCGACGGCCCCCGCTACCGCTTTTTCCCCCTCACACAAGAAATCGCCTTCACGGAATGGCGCGGGGGAGACTTCTACCTGACGGAGCAGGACCTATAGAGGTGTTGGAGAAAAGAAGAAGCATCTTATGATGGGAAGAAACGACGTTGATAGGTAAAAAGCCGCCACGGGCCGACATTCTGCATGAGAATGTCGGCCCGTGGCGGTGATGACGGTATGTTACTCCTCCAACCGTCGGAGCGCGGTATCGATATATGCCTGATAAGATGGGGCTACATGGGAGCGCCACGTATTCAGCAGTTCCCAAAGCTCCCGTGCCGGGGCATAGCAGTCGTAATGCGTCAGGAGCGACACCAGCTGCGTGCAACGGGAGCCCGACTTCAGATGGTCATCGACGGCAAAGAATATCACCTCCAGGGCGGCAGACGTATCGCCGTATTCAAAGAAGCACTGGGCGGCCTCCAGATAGATTTGCCAATAGTCGCCGCCGGTGGCGTGCAGGGCGTTCATATATTCCACCAATTCCTTGTCGTAGCGTCGGCTGTAGGCCAGGCAGAGCAAGCAGCGGGCCATATAGTGCTCGCGGTCGCGACTGTTGTGGGGGATGAGCATTCCTGTGGCTTGGTAGGCAAAGAGGGCGCGCTCGTAGAGTCCCTTGGAATAGATCAAATCGGCATACGACAGGCAGGTCACATAGTCCTGCGTCTTGAGGAGTACCTCGAGATAATGGTCGTCGGGGAGAGCATCTTCGCGCAGCCGCATATCGATGAGGAGCTTCAGGCTGCGGTCTTCGACGAGGGCGATAGCTTCGGCATAGGCCAGGGCGTCGTTGGCCTCGGCATACTCCCCGGCATGGTAGCAGCACCACGCCATCATGAGCCACAGTTTCTGGTCGAAAGCGCGGCGGTCTATCAAACTATTGATAAGGGCTTTGGCGTCGGCGAAATGGGTAAGTTCTATCAAACTGTTGACGCGTATCTCCATGGCGGGAAGATAGTCTACATAGTCCTCCGGCAACATGGCCAGCAGCTGCTCGGTGATGTGGTTGAAGCCGTAGTCACGGAAGAGGACGGCGGCATCATAGATAAAATCGCAGTCGGCCATCTCCGGCGCATGGTTCTTGGGCAGGGCCTCCAGCGCAAGCTTGGCGGCGGTTTCTATCTCGCCGCAGCGCAGGTAGCGCTCCACCACAAACATCAGGCGATCGTAGCCGACGGCGCCCGACTGTTGCAAGTAGTCGAGAGCCTCGGGCCAGCGCCCCATATCGGCATAGGTGTGTGCCTCACTGAGGAGCACCTCGGGATGGTTGGGCTCCTGCCGCTTGGCGAGATAGCGGCACAAGTCGGCCTCAAAGTCTTTCCCGCAGCGACTGTAGTAGTCCATCAGGTCTAACAGGTCTACCGTGTCCATCTCGGGCAACGCCAGAGCTTTCATGCGTCGCTCGAAGTCGGCGGCCAGTTGCTCCATGTCTCTCTTATCGTTTTCTTCCATCTTTTTCTTGCAGATTTCATCTCCCATTAAAAAACATGCTCAACACGGAAGCGGCACTTCCGGGCCAAGCATGCTTTTATGAATAAAGGAGCGTATCGCCCCACCACGGAGCGGTGGTGACGATGACGGTTATTTCTTGGCCCAGCTGTCTTTCAGACCGACGGTACGGTTGAAGACGAGGTGGTCGGCGGTCGACGATTTGTCGTAGGTGAAGTAGCCGATGCGCTGGAACTGCAGGTAGCGGTTGGCGTCTTGTTCGGCAACATATTTCTCCACATAGCAGGGCGAGAGCACCGTGAGCGACTCTGGGTTGAGGAGTTCGCGGAAATCGCGCTCGTCGGCGGCGGGATTCTCTACGGTGAAGAGGCGGTCGTAGAGGCGCACCTCGGCGGGCAACGAATGCGCCACGCTGACCCAATGGAGGGTTCCTTTCACCTTGCGGTTGGCGCCCTCGAGGCCGCTGCGGCTGGAGGGGTCGTATTCGCAATAGATTTCTTCGATGACGCCGTCGGCGTTCTTCTTACAGCCGGTGCACTTCACGATATAGGCGTTCTTGAGGCGCACTTCCTTACCGGGCACCATACGGAAGAACTTCTTGGGGGCGTCTTCCATGAAGTCGTCGCGCTCTATCCACAGTTCGCGACTGAAGGTGATGGTGTGGCTGCCATCGGCGGCATTCTCGGGATTGTTGACGGCTTCCATCTCTTCCGTCTGCCCCTCGGGATAGTTGGTGACGATGAGCTTCACGGGATGGAGCACGGCCGACACGCGCAGGGCACGGGCATTGAGGTCTTCGCGGGCCGCGGCCTCCAGGAGGGCGTAGTCGTTGAGGGCGTCAAACTTGGTATAGCCTATCATATCGATAAACTTGCGCACAGCCTCGGGAGAGTATCCGCGGCGACGCAGGCCGCAGATGGTCGGCATACGGGGGTCGTCCCACCCGTTGACGAGACCTTCCTGTACGAGTGCCAGCAGCTTGCGCTTACTCATCACGGTGTAGGTAAGATTCAGGCGGTTGAACTCATACTGACGGGGACGGTTGTCGTCGAGATCTTTGCCGTCTTTCAGCTCGTCGACAAAATAGTCATAGAGTGGACGGTGAGGAACAAACTCCAGCGTGCAGATAGAATGGGTCACCCCTTCAAAGAAGTCGCTCTGACCGTGAGCAAAGTCATACATCGGATAAGCCTTCCACTTGTTGCCGGTCAGGTGATGCTCGCGGTTGATGACGCGATAGATCACCGGGTCACGGAAGTGCATATTGGGGTTGGCCATGTCGATCTTGGCGCGCAGCACCATAGTGCCCTCAGGCACTTCTCCGCTGTTCATCTTCTCGAAAAGGCTCAAGCTCTCCTCTACGGGCCGATTGCGGTAGGGGCTGTCGGTACCCGGCTGCGTCGGTGTTCCTTTCTGCGCGGCGATTTGCTCGCTGGTCTGCTCGTCTACGTAGGCCTTGCCTTCGCGTATCAACTTGACGGCGAAGTCCCACAACTGCTGGAAGTAATCGGAGGCATGGTAGATATTTCCCCATTTGAAGCCCAGCCACTGGATGTCCTCCTTGATGGCGTTGACGTATTCGATGTCTTCTTTCTGCGGATTGGTATCATCAAGACGCAGGTTGCACACGCCGCCGAATTTCTCGGCCACGCCGAAATCCATGCAGATAGCCTTGGCATGTCCGATGTGCAGATAGCCGTTGGGCTCCGGCGGGAAACGCGTCTGCAGGCGTCCGCCGTTCTTTCCCTCCTTGAGGTCTTTCTCGACAATCTGTTCTATAAAATTCAGGCTCTTGCGTTCTTTGCTTTCTGCCTCCTTATTTTCTGTCATGAGTTCTTTCTTTTTTTAGAGAAATCAGTTGGCCATTTCCGAGATGAACTTGATGCGCACGAGACGTATCTCGTCGTCGGAATAGTCGCTACCCAGTTCGTCGATGGCGGCATCGAGGTCGTCGGTCTCCGATTCCCGGAAATACTGGTAGATGTCGTTGACGTGTTCCTCGTCCATCACCTCGTCGATGAAGTAGTCGATATTGATTTTCGTGCCGGAGTAGACGATGGCTTCTATCTCGTCGAGAAGCTCCTCAAACTCGATGCCCTTGGCCATGGCGATGTCGTCGAGCGCCACCTTGCGGTCGATGCTGTGGATGATGCTGACTTTTATCTTCGACTTGTTGGCGACGGTGCGTATGCGCAGGTCCTCGGGCCGCTCGATATCGTTTTCCTCGCAGTGGCGCTTGATGAGTTGGCAGAAGTCATTGCCGTAGCGTTTGGCCTTGCCGGCTCCCACGCCGGGGATGTTCTGCAATTCCTCGAGGGTCTGGGGATAGATGATGGCCATGGCCTCGAGAGAGTTGTCCTGGAAGATGACATAGGGGGGCACGTCGAGCTCCTTGCTCAGCCGCTTACGCAGGTCGAGGAGCATTTGGTAGAGTCCGGGGTCGACGGTACAGGCGGCGCCGCTCTGCTGCGGCACGGCCTCTTCCTCGTCGAAATCGCGGTCTTCTACGATATTGAAGCTCTTGGGGTCTTTCAGGAAGTTGCGTCCGGCGTCCGTCACCTTCAGGATGCCGTAGTTGTCGACATCTTTCTCCAGATATCCGGCCACCAGTGCTTGGCGCAATACCATCATCCAGATGCGGTCGTTGACGTCGTCGCCACAGCCAAATTCCTCCAGGTCGTTGTGCTTATGGGCACACACTTCGTCGGTGGGTCGCCCCACAAGAACATCTTTGATGTAGTCGTCTCTGAAGTTCTCCTTGGTGGCAAGGATGACCTCGATGGCTTTGCATAAATAGTCTTTAGCTTCCACTTGTGTATGGGGATTTAAGCAGTTGTCACAGTTCCCGCAATTTTCCTCTGCATACTCTTCGCCAAAATAGTGGAGCAATAGTTTGCGTCGACAGAGCGACGACTCGGCATAGGCGGCCGTTTCTTTGAGCAGTTGGCGGCCTATGTCTTGTTCCGCCACCGGTTTTCCCTCCATAAACTTCTCGAGTTTCTGGAGGTCCTTGCGAGAGTAGAAGGCGATACATCGCCCTTCTCCCCCGTCGCGGCCGGCGCGGCCCGTCTCCTGATAGTATCCCTCGAGGCTCTTGGGGATATCATAGTGGATGACGAAGCGTACATCGGGCTTGTCGATGCCCATCCCGAAGGCTATGGTGGCCACGATGACATCGATTTTCTCCATGAGGAAATCGTCTTGTGTGGCGGAGCGTGTTGCAGAGTCCATGCCCGCGTGGTAGGCTTGTGCCTTTATATTATTGGTGCGCAGCACCTCGGCGAGCTCTTCCACGCGTTTGCGGCTCAAGCAGTAGATGATGCCGCTCTTTCCGGCATTCTGCTTGATGAACTTGATAATGTCTTTGTCTATGTTTTGTGTTTTGGTGCGTACCTCGTAGTACAGATTGGGGCGGTTGAAGGAGCTCTTATACTCCACCGCGTCATGAATGCCCAGGTTCTTCTTGATATCCGTGCGCACCTTGTCGGTGGCGGTGGCGGTGAGGGCGATGACGGGGGCTTTCCCCAATTGGTTGATGATGGGGCGTATCTTGCGGTATTCCGGGCGGAAGTCATGTCCCCACTCGGAGATACAGTGTGCCTCATCGACGGCATAGAAGGAGATTTTCACCTTCTTGAGGAAGTTGACGTTGTCCTCCTTGGTGAGCGACTCCGGCGCCACATAGAGTAGCTTTGTCTTGCCGGAGAGGATGTCGCTTCGTACTTGGTCGATAGCGGCCTTGTTCAGGGAGGAGTTTAGGAAATGCGCTACGCTGTCGGTTTCGCAGGTGTTGCGGATGGCGTCGACTTGGTTTTTCATCAAAGCAATCAGGGGGGAAATCACAATAGCGGTACCCTCCATCATCAACGAGGGCAACTGATAGCACAGCGACTTACCCCCGCCCGTCGGCATCAGGACGAAGACGTCCTTCCCGCTGAGCAAGCTGGTGATGATAGCTTCCTGATTTTCCTTGAAACCGTCGAAGCCAAAGTATTTCTTCAACGCGTCATGTAAGTTTTTCTCCATGTTCTTAAAAGCCAAGTATGCGTGCCGCCGCCCGCCGAAGAAGGCGACGGCACGGGGGTTACCCCCAATTACTTAACAAAGATAGGAACAAGTTTTGAAACTTATCATTTTTCCCGGAAAAAATCTGCTTTTTTTATTTCGCGACAGTGGTGCCCAGTTGGGCTTTTTCCAACTGTGCCTCGGCGTAGGCGCGCTCCACCTTGTAGGTTTTGCGTTTCGACGAGGGGATTTCAAACATGGCGTCCATCATGATGCTCTCAACGATGGAGCGCAGTCCGCGCGCGCCAAGATTGTATTCCACCGCCTTGTCGACGATGTAGTCCAGCGTGTCGTCGGAAAAAGTGAGCTTGACGCCATCCATGTCGAAGAGCTTGGCATATTGCTTGACGATGGCGTTCTTCGGCTCCGTCAGGATATTGCGCAGAGCGTCGCGGTCAAGGGGGTTGAGACAGGTCAGCACCGGCAGACGTCCGATGATTTCGGGGATGAGGCCGAACGACTTGAGGTCTTGCGGCCGCACGTACTGCATCAAGTTGGAGGGGTCTATCTTCATGGCGTTCTGCACAGAGTTGTAGCCCACGGTGTGCGTGTTGAGGCGCTGGGCAATCTTTTTTTCGATGCCGTCGAAGGCGCCGCCGCAGATGAAGAGGATGTTGCGCGTATTGACGTGGATATAATCCTGGTCGGGGTGTTTGCGTCCGCCCTTGGGGGGCACGTTGACCATAGACCCTTCGAGGAGTTTCAGCAGTCCCTGCTGCACGCCTTCGCCGCTGACGTCGCGCGTGATGGAGGGGTTGTCGCTCTTGCGGGCTATCTTGTCTATTTCGTCGATGAAGACGATGCCGCGCTCGGCGGCAGCCACGTTGTAGTCGGCCACCTGCAGCAGGCGCGACAGGATGCTCTCTACATCCTCGCCCACATAGCCGGCCTCGGTGAATACCGTGGCATCGACGATGGTAAAGGGAACTTGCAGCAGGCGGGCTATTGTGCGCGCCAGCAGCGTCTTGCCGGTACCCGTGGAGCCCACCATGATGATGTTGGACTTCTCTATCTCTACATCATCGTCACTGTCGTTCGCTTGTTGCGTCAAGCGTTTGTAGTGGTTGTAGACGGCGACGGAGAGGAACTCCTTGGCTTTGTCCTGCCCGATGACATAGCGGTCGAGGTATTCCTTGATCTCTCGGGGCTTGGGGACATCATGGAAGTCGACCTGATGGTTGCGCTCTTCCTCTTTATGGGCACTCGCGACAATCTCGGCGGCACGCATCGAGCATTCGTCGCAGATGACCGCATCTATGCCGGAGATGAGGAAGCCTACTTCACTCTCCGTGCGTCCGCAGAAGCTACATGTTTTTTTCTTACTTACCATCGGTGTTGCGGGATAGGATTTTGTCGATCATGCCGTAGTCGAGCGACTCCTGCGCTGTCATCCAATAGTCGCGGTCGGAGTCGGCCCACACCTTCTCATAGTCGGTGTGCGAGTGGTGGGCAATGATGGTGTAGAGTTCTTTCTTCAGTTTTTGTATCTCGCGGGCCGTGATTTCGATGTCGGAGGCTTGTCCCTGCGCTCCGCCCATCGGCTGGTGTATCATCACGCGGCTATGGGTAAGAGCGGCGCGTTTCCCCTCCTTGCCTGCCACGAGGAGGACGGCGGCCATCGAGGCGGCCATGCCGGTACATATGGTGGCCACGTCGCTCTGTATGAATTGCATCGTGTCGTAGATGCCGAGGCCGGCGTAGACGGAGCCGCCCGGCGAGTTGATATATATCGAGATGTCCTTGCCGGGGTCGCAGGAGTCCAGGTAGAGCAACTGAGCCTGGAGCGTATTGGCGGTGTAATCGTCGATTTCCGTTCCGAGGAAGATGATACGGTCCATCATCAGTCGGGAGAAGACGTCCATCTGCGTCACATTGAGCTGACGCTCCTCCAGTATGTAGGGATTCAGGTAGCGGCTCTGGGCCTTCACCACGTCGTCGACCACCATAGAGTTGAGGCCGAGGTGACGGGTAGCGAATTTCTTAAAATCGTCCATGGTCTATATATATATAATAAGGAGTAAATCGTTTGAGGGGGGGGCTATAATGGGCTCATACTGAGTTCAAGCTGTCTGTGAGGCTGCGTCGACGGGAAAGAGGGGCGTAGCGAACTACGCAGCCGACGGCCCCGAAAGACGATGGCAGCAGAGAGACGACATGCCACCAAGAGCCCTCTTGTCTTCTATCACTATCGGGCGTCCTATATCCGGAACTACCCTTTATGAAAAGAAGTCTCTACCTCTACCCTGCTCTTCCGCCCCAATGGCGCAAAAGTGGGGACGAGGGAGAGACTTCGACCACTTTTTCAGCGAGGTGCTGCCCGCCGTAAGGAATGATGGGTGATACTATCGGCGGGACGTCCGAGCGTCCGTGGTTGCCGATGGCGCGACCCTCTCTTATTTCTCGTCGGCAGCGGCTTCCTGGCCGATCTTGGCAAACTCTTCCGGGGTGATGGCCTTGTGGTTGAGCGTAACGAGACCCTTGAGCGCTTCAAGCAGCTGAGCATTGACGGCGTACTCTACCAACTGATGTACCTGATTCTTGTCCTTCAGCAGTTGGTCGGCACACTGCTCATAGTATTCTTCGGGAACTTCCGGGCCCATGATGCCATACTGTGCCAGGCGGAAACGAGCCATATCGATAGCCACCTTGCGCACGTCGGCGTCGGTGACCTTCACGTTGTTGGCCTCAGCCAGCTTCTCATGAATTAACTGCCACTTGAGTTCCGTGATGCTCTTATCGTAGTTCTCTTCTACGTAGTTTTCTCCCTTTCCCTCGTTCTTCGTCTCGAGGAAGCGCTTGAGGATATCGTCGGCGAATTCAAGGGTACCCACCTTGTTCTCCACATAGGTGCGCACGTCGCTGAAGAAACGGCCATCGCTCTGGAGGGCATTCTGTGCGGCAAGGTCTTCCTTTATCTTTCCACGGAATTCTTCCTCGCTCTTCACGGTGTCCTTACCGAAGACGGCGTCGAAGAGCTCCTGGTTGATTTCCGAGGTGACATAGCGGCTGATGGTATCCACCTGGTAGGAGAAGTTTCCACTGTGGTTGGCAACATCGGAATGTTCGATGTGCATCAATCCGGCCAGCTCGACATTATTGTCGCCATAGGCCGTTGTGGGGTTGAAGACGATGACGTCGTTCTTCTTGGCGCCCTCGAAGATTTT
Organism: uncultured Prevotellamassilia sp.; assembly: GCA_964640535.1. Lineage (GTDB taxonomy): Bacteria > Bacteroidota > Bacteroidia > Bacteroidales > Bacteroidaceae > Alloprevotella. Next base: position 21,612 of record CAZXFS010000003.1, read on the forward strand.
CTTCTGGTCATCGTTCTTGAAATAGGTGGGCATGAGAGAGACATTCTCCTCTACGATACCGCCTTCCTTGGGCTGACCGTTTTCGTCGAGCTCGGTGAGGGTGCCGCGCAGCAGGTCGCGATCGGCATAGGTGTCGACGTCTTCGTGGTGACCGTGGCGAGAGCAATACGACTTTACCTGTTCGTCGATCTGACTGTCGCTCACGGTGATGTCATAGTAGTCCACCTTATCGTCGGCCGACAGCTCCACCGTGAATTCGGGAGCCAGTGCTACGTCGAAGACAAATTCAAAATCGTTCTGCTTCTCGATATCTTGGGGCTGCTGACCTTCGTTGGCGAGGGGCTCGCCAAGCACGTTCAGCTTGTTTTCTTCAATATAAGCAAAGAGCTTCTCGCCGAGCAGATGGTTGACGGTGTCTGCCTTTACCTGCGTACCATACATCTTCTTGACCATACCGGCGGGCACGTGACCGGGACGGAAGCCGGGCATCTGTACCTTCTTGCCATAGTCTTTCAGGGTGCTCTTCACCTTCTCTTCATAGTCGGCCTGCTCCATCTTGATGGTGATGACAGCAGCGACATTGCCTTTCTTTTCTAATGAAATATTCATCTCTTCGAATGGTATGTTATTATTATTTTGTTCGTTATTGCTTCGTTTGCGGATGCTTTTCGGCGTGCAAAGTTAGCACATGACGAGGGAATTACCAAATTTATTTTGTAAAAGCGTAGCACACTCACGAACGGGTGGTTCGAAAAATGGGCTCCTGTTGTTTTCCGGGCTGTCCGTGAGGCTGCATCAACGGGGGGGGGTGAGGGCGTAGCGAGTGGCGGGCCCGACGGCTCCGGGAGTGCACAAATCTCCGCTAAAATACTGTTTCTTAAAATTCTTTCCAAAAAAGTTGAAATTTCTTGCGTTTTATTTTTATAAAATCTGTAGATTTGCAGCAGAGCCCTACGAAGTGGGGAGATGGAACCGACAAAACCCTCCAACGAGGGGGGGATGATGATGAACGAGGGGAAGACAAGATAGAACGAGGGGAAGACAAGATAGAACGAAAAAGGCACGCAACAGACAAGCGGACGCCCGGAGGATTTTCCGGTGACAAAAGAGTTGACTCGGAATAGAAGAGATGGAACACCGAGAGCGAAAGAGAAAATACCGAGATAGCATAATGAACCGCCGACAAAGGAAGCTGTTTCCACCGAAAGGCTGAGATGACCCCGAGAAGAGTGTAGATGTCGGAGAGATGGAAAGAAAACAGTGAGGCTCGGCATACCTATATACAGATACCGCCAAGAGGGACGCAGAACAAATGAATGAAATGTAAACGGGTAGAGATTCCCTCCTACAACGATACCACCGCAAAATATATGCGCACGACGGAACGTCCGCCAACAACCGACGAGACAACCCCCGAAGGCTCTGGATTTCCCCGCGCGCCGCCGATAGTTACCTCTCAGCAACAAAAAGAAAGGAGTATGGAGATGCGGAAATTTCAAATCCACAACATCTTATCGGAACGCCGCCGAATCACCCGACGGTCTCTCTTCTTCTGCGGAGTATCCCTCCGCCGATGGCGTGTGCCTTCCCTCCGACAACAGTGTGGAAGCGCCCCGCCCCACCCTCTCCCCCGACTATGTAAAAACGCGATAGTTTTAGTTTTATAAGGATAATATGGTTCCTACAAATGGGCCGGAGGACTACTGAGATCTCTGCACAGCGGCGTTGACAACGACGAAGGAGGCGTAGCGAGCTACGCGACCGACAGATACGAAAGGCGCCGGGAGCAGAGAGGCCGGGAGCCACCAAGCTTCCCATCAATCTCTAAGGAGCCGAGCGATCCTTTGGAAGAACCTCCATGTATTCTCATTGGACGTGGGCAGACCCTCATGTGGGACTATCTCCGGGAGAGCCTCTCTTGCAGGCATCTTCGTTCTTCAGTAAGCAGGGCGTCGGAGCGCCGAAGCCTCTCTGCCCCCTTGTTAGCAGTGGCCGACGGATGCGTAGTTCGCTACGCTCTTTCTTCCCTTGTTGACGTTGGCACGCAGAAGGCCCCAAGCGCCTACGCCGCCCCGCGAAGCGGCTCTCCCCCCTACAACACCGTCGACCGTGAGGCCGATGCATAGACCGGACTCTACTAAACGGGCACTGCCCACAACATAAAGTAAGGTTTTTTGTTTATGGTTTTATTTGGATGGATGATTGACCTGTGCCGGCAGCGGGTTTCTACATATAGCCGGCCTCAATCACGCTGCGGGACACGCTGATGATAGCGCGTCCCGCAGCACTTTTTTGTCGTTGCGCAGCACCGTCTCAAGGTGCTGCGCAACGAGTGTTCTTGTAGCCGGAGCTCCCGGCGTTATCCTGTCAACAAGGCGGTCCGAGCGGCAACAGTCCCGGTCTACGACCTCCATCCTGCCCGGTGCTCCGGGTGGGCCTCAATTCTTTTTCAGGCGCCCATTCTCGATGGTCAGTTGGCCGCGATGCGGTGTGCGGACACGGCGTCCCTGGAGGTCATAGACGGCCGACGACGTCGGCGTGTCGAGCGACGTCTCGCGGAGGCGCGTCGTCTCGCCCGGCGTCTCGGGGTCGGTGGTCAACGTGGAGGGCTTCACCACGACGATTTGCTCAAAGGCGGCGGTATTGGTACCGTCGGAGGCCTCCCACACGCGCGATATCACGTCGTCGTCGGTCGTCTCCGTATAGGTCACGGCAACCTCTTTGCCACCGGAATAGGCCTTCACGTCAGACTTCTCGGGGACGTCTTCCGCCGACGCCACCACTACATAGCGCTCCGGTGTGTTGGTAAACGAGATCTTCGAGGCCGCAAGTGAGAAACCGCCGTCTTCGTAGAAGTCGTTGTTGTATCCGGCAATCACCGGCGAGGCCTCGGTGACGGCATAGGCGATGCTGCCGATGACCTCCACCTTGATGATGCCGGCGCGAATCTTTCGCCCGGTCTCTTTAAATTCCACCTGACTAAACGACGTATTGGGGAGTATCACCTCGCAGGAGCCGTTGTTGGGAGCATGTTCCTTCAGCACATATTTCCACGTCTCGCCGAAGTCGTCCGACATCAGGATGCGCACCTGACTATCCGCGCCGAACACGTTGGTGTCGACGTCCCAGTTCAGCGTCAGACGCTGGCCGGCGGTATAGCTCGTCGCTTTCTTGTTGGTGAGGCGGAAGGGCGTGCCGTCCACGAAGTTCACCACCACCTCCTGAATGTCGTAGCCGACGGCATGGGGATGTTCCAGGAAGTTGTCGGGGTCCGGCGAGAGGTCGTTGACGGCCACCCAGAACCAGTAGGAACCCGTCACGTCGACATCGGTATAATCCAGTTTCGACCACTGGCGGTCCAGCCAGTCATATTCATATTGCGGCTGGAAGCAGACGAGGGAAGAGCTCGTCGGCTCGGCCACGCGAAACTGGGCCGTCGACGAACCGAAATAGGACACCTGCTGTGCGGCATATTCCATCTCGTCGCCGTCGGGGTCGGTAGCGTCGATTTGGAACTGGAAATAGGTGCCGTGAGGAATCGTATACTCCTCCTTGAGATTCGTGCGGTCTATCACCGGCGGACGATTGTCGGAGAGCAGCGCCCCCACATAATTGTTGTATTGCGACACGGAAGGCACGTTTTTCTCCGTCTCGATCAGCGTAGTGCGGTCGGGATAGAGATAATACGGCATATTGTAGCCTATCGATGCATGGCGGATACGGTTGATGCTCATCAGCGAGATCCAGCTGGCATACTGACCGGAAGCCATGGCCGATGTTCCCACGCCGGGCTCCGAACGATAGGTGTTGTAGTTCTCGTCGGAGTTGGTGTGATAGGAGCCAAACATATGGATGGCCTCGTGGGCGATAACCACGGGAGTACCGATGGCCGTCGACGCTGCACACAGGGCCGACTGATAGGCGCCCTCATATTTGGAGAGACCGTTGGAGTCTTCTATTTCGGTCACCATGACGCCAAAGTCGTAGCTGTCGGCGTCAATCAGTTTCGTGAAGTTGAGGTAACTGTTGTTGATGATGGTAGAGCCGGAGACGGAGCCCGGAATGCTCACACTCGCGTCGGTAACGACCAGGCGCTCATCGTCGATCACCTTAAAGTAGATGCCGCACTGTCGGCCCAGGTACTGATTGAGCTGGGCTTCCACTTGCGCCCAAAACACTTTCACCTGCTCCATCTTACTGTTGCAATACCATTTGTAGGCATAGTTGCTGATGGCGATGGCCGTGCGATACACGTGTATCTTGTCGTCGTTATAGTTCAGCGGCTGGCCTTTCAGCACCGGCGAATCGCCCTCGATGACGGGCGAACGACTGATGTGACTCAGGGGACTCACCTCGGCGGCGGCGTCGGTGTCGCAACTGAGTTCGGCCTGCTGACTCACGGATTTATCGGTGAGCCGAAGCGTCCCGCCGGCGGTGGCGCTGAGCTGTGTGGCCACGCCGTTACGGTCGTAATACCAGCCGGAGAGCTCGCCGGAAGGCGTGGTGGAGACGGTGGCCACCAGCCGGGAGCCCTTGTAACCCATGTAGGTATGAATGTCCTGTGCATCAAACGACGAGGGCACCTGACGCCATTCCAGTTGGGCGGACGTACCGTTGGGGAGTGTAAATTGCAGACGGTCTGTAGAGAGCGTCTCGGCGGCCATCAATGCAGCCGTGGGCAGCAGAGCGGCCATCAAAGCGACGAACAGTTTCTTCATAAGAGGAGGTACAGTATTTCTATAATGGGTAGTTCTTATTCTTCGGTTCATGTAAATACGCCGACTACCTGCCGGACAACGTCGAAGGAGAAAAAGAAAAATCAGAGCGAACAACACGTCCGCCTGACACGGGCAACAAACAACAGAGAGTGGTTGTCATCGCCCGATGCCGTGATGAGAGCATCACTCGGGGTGGTCAACGAAAGCGACCTCCCTCCATAGGAGAATGTCAACTGACGGGAGCAAAGATAGGTATTTTGCGAGAAAAACATCCCCTCATCACTTTTTTTTGCATTCCTCGGAGAGGGACGTCGCCGTCTCTCCCGGAAGCGACGCCCGCCACTTCCCTCCCCATCTCCTCGTCGGCCCTCCTTTTCCGCGCTTATCGTGAAGCGACACCCCTCAAAAACCGTGCGCGAAGGCCGCGAGAATGCGTTTTTTTCACCGCCCCTTGCCTCGCCGACGAGCAGCGCAACGACGAGGCTCCGGCGAGTGTTAAAAAAGCGCCGTTTTTGCCATATGCTGTCAAAAACGCAGTCGAACGAGGCCGCCACACGGCCCCAACAAGTCCGGGAGAAATTCCAACAAGTCCCGGACTTGTTTCAACGAATCAGGGACTTGTTCCGCCCCGCCCCCTCCGCCGCGTCCCCGTCCCTCTTCTTTCGAGATTTTAACGTTATCGGAGCGTTTCGGGGGAACCCAAAAGCGACTCTTTGTCCTCTCCCAAGAGGGAAAAACGGCGGCCCGGCCCATCCTCGGCGTAAAAATCTGTCAAATCCCGGCACTCAAATGTATTTCTTCCTTAATTTTGTGTAAACTTTTCCATATTCCTGTGAAAGTTTGCAATGGTTTAGGTTTCTAAACCGCCCGATTTACATTTTTCCAACCTCTTCCGCGTGTCAATATTTTTCGGCAAAAACCACGGAGTTTCTAAAAAAAATGAGGGGGAGGCCAAAAAAATCAGTAATTTTGCGGAGAAGTTACACAGGGAGGACGCGGAAGAAGTTTTTTCGCCCGCCGCCGCCCACTTATTCTTACCAGATGCAACAGAAAATCATCATCCTCGACTTCGGTTCCCAGACCACGCAGCTCATCGGCCGCCGCGTCCGCGAACTGGACACTTTCTGCGAAATCCTGCCTTACAACAAGTTTCCCCACGACGACCCGTCGGTCATCGGCGTCATCCTGTCGGGCTCGCCCTACAGCGTCTACGACCCCGAAGCCTTCCGGGTAGACCTCTCCGCCATCCGCGGACGCCTGCCCATCCTGGGTATCTGCTACGGTGCCCAGTACATGGCGCACACCTTCGGGGGCAAGGTAGAGCCCGCAGGGAGCCGTGAGTACGGCCGCGCCAACCTGGCATGGACCGACCACGACAACATTCTCTTCAAGGGCTTCGACGAGGGCTCGCAAGTGTGGATGAGCCACGGCGACACCATCACCGCCATCCCGGAAGGGTTCCGCTGCATCGCCTCCACCGACAAGGTGAAATATGCCGCCTATCAGGCCGACGGCGAGCCTCTCTGGGGCGTACAGTTCCACCCCGAGGTGTTCCACTCTCTGCAAGGCACCCAACTGCTGCGCAACTTCGTTGTCGACGTCTGCGGCAGCCGCCAGGACTGGAGCGCCGCCTCGTTTGTCGACACCACGGTGGCACAGCTCAAGGAGCAGCTGGGCAACGACCGCGTCATCCTGGGCCTCTCCGGCGGCGTCGATAGCTCGGTAGCCGCCGTTCTGCTCCACCGCGCCATCGGGAGCAACCTGACGTGTATCTTTGTAGACCACGGCATGCTGCGCAAAAACGAATTCCACGACGTCTTGCGCGACTACGAAGGCCTCGGACTCCACGTCATCGGCGTCGACGCGAGCGAGAAGTTCTTCAGCGAACTGGCCGGCGTGACGGAGCCCGAGCACAAGCGCAAAATCATCGGCAAAGGCTTTGTCGACGTCTTCAACGCCGAAGCACAGAAGATTACCGACGCCAAGTGGCTGGCACAGGGCACCATCTACCCCGACCGCATCGAGAGCCTCAACATCACCGGGAAGGTCATCAAGAGCCACCACAACGTCGGCGGACTCCCCGAGAAGATGCACCTGCAACTGTGTGAGCCTCTGCAGTGGCTCTTCAAAGACGAAGTGCGCCGCGTGGGACGCCAGCTGGGTATGCCCGAACACCTCATCTCGCGACACCCCTTCCCCGGCCCCGGCCTCGCCGTGCGCATCCTCGGCGACATCACCCGCGAGAAGGTGCGGGTGCTCCAGGATGCCGACGATATCTTCATCCGCGGACTGCGCGACTGGAAAGTCACCGATGCCGACGGCCACGAGGACTCCCTCTATAACAAGGTATGGCAAGCCGGCGTCATCCTCCTCCCCGTCAAGAGCGTCGGCGTGATGGGTGACGAACGCACCTACGAGCGCGCCGTAGCCCTCCGCGCCGTGACGAGCACCGACGCCATGACCGCCGACTGGGCTCACCTGCCCTACGAGTTCATGGCCAAAGTGTCCAACGATATCATCAACCACGTCAAGGGCGTCAACCGCGTCTGCTACGACATCTCCTCCAAACCGCCTTCAACGATCGAGTGGGAATAAATCCTTCTCCCTCTACATAGAAAAGGTCCGCCGAGACTCCTTGCTGCTGCAAGGGTCTCGGCGGACGCTTTTTTAGGAGGAATCTTCGAAAAATCCGGCGGGAGACTTATTCTCTCACCTCCAGTTCGTCGAAGAGGTAGGTGGACTTGCCAAACTTCTCCAGCAGGAAGAGCACGTAGCGGATGTCTACATTGATGCAGCGCTGCAGAGAGGGGTTGAACTTCAGGTCGCTGGAGAGCGACTCTATATTGCCGTCGAAGGCCAAGCCGATGAGCTCGCCACGCGCATTGAGGACCGGGGAACCGGAATTGCCGCCGGTGATGTCGTTGTTGCTCAGGAAGCAGGTGGGGAGCTTGCCGTCTTCGCGGGCATAGCGTCCGAAGTCGCCGGCATGGTAGAGGGCACGCAAGGTGTCGTTGACAAAGTAGTCGCTCTCCGTCCGGCTCTCTTTCTCAAACATTCCGTCGAGCACCGTGCGCCAGTCGTAGCGGACGGCATCACGCGGATGGAGGTCGGCCACATGGCCGTAGGTCATGCGCAGGGTAAAGTTGGCATCGGGGGCCTTGCTCCACTGATACATCTCACAGAGTCCGCGCACATAGGCCTTGTCGAGCACTCCGATGCGGTGGGCATAGCGCTTCTGAGCGGCCGAACGTATCGTCGAATAGTCTTTCAACTGCTGCGTATAGCGTGCCAGCGGATCCGACTGCAGGGTGGCAATGTCGGCCTCATCGATGGCGCGGGCAAGGCGCACCGTGTCGAAATAGACCGACTGCTCCAGTATCGTGTCGATAAAGGCCATGCCTCCGTCGGCGGAACGGGTGAAGTCGGGACAGAGGGCCAACTTCTTATTCTTGGCAAAATAGGGCACCACGACGTGGGCTTGTCCGCGAACGATGTCGAGGTGTTCGGCCGAGGGGCAGGCGGCGCGCAGGGCTTCCTTGGCATCGGAGAGATTCTTGGCCTTCCCTTCCTTGACAGCGGCGGACAGACGGTCGACAGCCGACAACGGGGCTTGCAACGGGAGGAGGCCGAAGACCACTTGGTAGAGACCGGCATCGTAGAGGGTGTCGCGATAGGCGGCACACGTGGCATCGATGCGCTCCAGGAGACCGTCGTAGGCGGTATCGCGGCTCGTGGCGGCGAAGGAACGGAAGGCGGCTTCCTCGGCCTTTTTCTGCTCAACCAGATGCGTTTTCTCTACGGCCTCGTTCATGCCGCCGAAGTTCTTCACCGAGTTGCCCAGCATGAAATAGTCGTCTTCCAACAACAAACGCAGGGAGTCGCTCTGCTCCATCACTCCCTTATAATAGCGAAGGAGCGGATTACCCACCAACACATAGGGGGCGTTGCTGCTCTCCGTGCGCAGGGTCACCTCGGAGGCGGTGAGATAGCGCGACGTGCGACCGGGGAATCCCATAATCATGGTGAAGTCGCCCTCCTGCATTCCCTTCAACGAGATGGGCAGGTAGCGGGAGCACTGCAGGGGGACATTGTCGGCGGAATAGGCGGCCGGCTGTCCCTGCTTGTCGGCATAGATGCGAAAGACGGCGAAGTCGGCATTCTGACGCGGCCACATCCAGTTGTCGGAGTTGTCGCCAAACTGCCCGACGTTGTAGGGCGGGTTGACAACGAGGCGCACATCCTCATAGACCTGCTCGTAGAAGATATAGAAGCGGTTGCCGCCAAAATAGGGCACGATGCGGGCCACCATCCCCTTCTTCTTTTTATAGGCGCTCTTCTTCAGCAATTGCTCGGCAAGCGGGTCGAGGAAGGAGTGGCTCTGGCGCAGATATTCGTCGGCGCCCTGCTTGCGGGCGGCAGCCGTCACTTCGTCCGTCACCTCACGAACGGCAAGGACAAAGGTGAAGGTGAGGTCTTCGGTGGGGAGCTCTTCGCTCAGGCTCTTGGCAAAATAGCCTTCCTTGACATAGTCGTGCCCCACGGCGCTCAAGTCGTGCACATAGCCGAAGCCGCAGTGATGGTTGGTAAACACAAGACCGTTGGGTGACACGACCTCGCCGGTACACCCGCCGCCAAAGATGCCCACACACTCGCGCAGCGACGACGAGGTCTCGCTATAGAGTTCCTCGGGCGACAGCTGCAGGCCGGCACGCCGCAGGGAGTCCTCAAGATGCTGCTGTGTCATGAGTTTCAGGAGCCACATACCTTCGTCGGCATGAGCGGCAGTGAGTCCCAGCAGCAGACTCACGCAAAACGTTAGGAGTTTCTTCATATGGAATCGGTTGTTGTTGTCGTTGTCGAAGGGGAAGAGGCGCGGTGGACCAAGGTGCCGATGGCCTCCCGACAGTCTTCCATGAGCCAGGTGGGGGTGGAGGTGGCGCCGCAAACGCCGACGCTCTGCACGCCGTCGAACCACTCGCGGCACAGTGCGGCGGGGCTATCCACCAGGTAAGAACGGGGATTCACGCGGCGGCAGGCCTCAAAGAGGACGCGACCGTTGCTGCTCTTGAGCCCCGCCACGAAGACGATGACGTCATGGCGCGCCGCAAAGGCGCGGATATTGGGAAGGCGGTTGGCCACCTGGCGACAGATGGTGTCGAAGTAGCGGAAGGTGGCAGGCGCCTGGATATGCGTAGTGAGGTAGTCGACGATACTGCGGAAGCCCTCAAGGGGCTTCGTCGTCTGCGAGAAAAGGCAGATGTCGCGCGAGAAATCGAGCTGCTCCGCCTCCTCCAAACACTCAATGACGATGGCGGCGCCGTCGGTCTGCCCCACCAGCCCCATCACCTCGGCGTGGCCACGCTTCCCGTAGATGACGATCTGTGGCGGCGAGGGCTCGGAAAATACTTTCTTGATGCGGCGCTGCAACTGGAGCACCACGGGGCAGGTGGCGTCGATGATCTCAATGCCGCCGGCGGCGGCGATGCGGTAGGTCTCCGGGGGCTCGCCGTGGGCGCGCAGCAACACCCGCCGGTTGCGCAGCGACTGGAAGGCGGCATGGTCGATGGTGACAAGCCCCAAGTCGCGCAGACGCTCACACTCGCGGCTGTTATGGACGATATCGCCCAGACAACACAGGCCCCGCCCCGTGGCCAGTTCCTCCTCCGCCTTACGAATGGCGGTGGTCACCCCGAAGCAGAAGCCCGATTGCTCGTCAATCTCTATGGCGACCGGCGTCTTCATGCGCGCTCTACCGTTTCGTGAAAGCGTTGCAGCAGCCAGTCGCGCTGCTCGGCGAGGGTCATCCGACTGTTGTCGAGCAACAACGCGTCGGGGGCCTGACGCAGCGGCGCCACAGCGCGGTGCGAGTCGATATAGTCGCGCTCTTCTACGTTGCGCAAAATCTCGGCGTAGTCGGCGGGCATCCCCTTGGCCTGCAGTTCGTCGTAGCGACGCCGAGCGCGTACCTCGGCATCGGCGGTAACAAAAATCTTGAGCTCGGCCTGCGGAAACACCACACTCCCGATATCGCGGCCGTCCATGACGATGCCGCGCGCGCGGCCCATCGCTTGTTGCTGCGCCGTCAGAGCGCTACGCACAAAGGGCAACGCTGCCACGGGGCTCACGTGCGACGACACCTCGATGCCGCGAATCTCGCGCTCCACGTCGTCGCCGTTGAGCTGCGTCACCGGCAGCCCGCTGTCGACGTCCAGACGGAAGGTCACCGCCACGCGGTCCATCTCGGCCTCCAGGGCGGCGGCATCGACCTGCCCCGCAGCGTCGAAGAAGCCCCGACGAAGGGCATAGAGGGTGACGGCACGATACATCGCGCCGGTATCTACATAGATATATCCTACGGTACGGGCCAGTTCCTTGGCCATCGTACTCTTGCCACACGACGAGTGTCCGTCGATGGCCACAATGATTTTCTTCATTTAGTATATATATAATATATCTGAGTACTACCCGGGATGACTCCCCGGTAGATATTTTCTTCTATCAAAGCTCTCGCGCCTCCATCGGTGCCCCGGCTTTCTCCACCAGTGCTCCGGATTTCTCCAACGCATGCCACAGACTGAAGCGCGCCTCGCCGTTGAGTTGCTGCATCGCGTCGAGGACGCCCTCCACCGAGGTGCGGCGCGTCGTGACCTCATGGGGGCACAACTTCTGCAGCGGTTGATATTGACGATAGCGGGCCCAGGCGCGGAGGTCATCCTCACGCACCATGCACAACGGGCGCACCAACGTGAGATGGAACTTGCGCATCTCGAGACGCGCCGGCATGGTGGAGAAGGTGCCGGTGAAGGTGAGGTTCATCAGGGCCGTCCGCAAGATGTCGTCTTGATGATGTCCCAACGCCAGTTTGTTACACCCCAGACGCTGTGCCTCGTTGAACAATATCTTACGACGTTGCCACGAACAGAGGAAGCACGGCGTGCGGCCCGGCCGACGGTCGGCCTCCATACGCCCCGTACGGAAGTGGAGCGGCACGCCGGCGGCCTCGGCCATCGCCTGCAGATAGGCGGTGTCGCTCCGGTAGTCGACGCCCTCCATGCGCACATGCAGCGCCTCCACACGGAAGCGCCCGCCACTGCGCCGCTGCGCCTCGCCAAGGAGCTCGAGCAGGGCCAACGAGTCCTTGCCCCCGGAGAGCCCTATCAGGAGATGGTCGCCGGGGACGATTAAGTCGAAGCGGCGGATGCCGCTCATCAGATGCCGGTGGAGGCGGCGCGACAAGCTATATTCCGCCGTCAACTTCCGCACTCCAAGAGTTTTTTCGGTCATATTATACTGCTGCAAAGTTACAACATCGCCGCGAAACAAGCGCGCCTGCAAGAAACGCGGAACCATTTTTTCTGCCCGTAAAGTTCTGCATTCAACAAAATAATCTTAAATTTACGGCCGAAAAGGGAATATCTCACACCCCCTTTGGAATACGTACGTTTCTAATCAAACATGAAAAAGAACCTATTCGCCCTCATCGCCGCGATGGCATGGGGCATCAGCGGTAACGCGCAAATTCTCAAAGTAGTGGTAGGCAATGTCTCCTACCATATCCCCGCCACGTTAGCAGGCGACATGCTGTTCAACAAAGGCGAGAGCGTTACCATCCTCGACAAAGAGTATCCCCTCTCGGACATCACGGCAATGACAGTCGAAGAGGGCGAAGTGACGCCGGCCAGTGTCGGCATCACCTACGCTGCCAACGGCGCTCACGTGACGGTGAGCGGCGATGTGGCGCGCTACCTCACCGTCACCGTCGACGGCGGCAACGTCAGCATTCTTCAGAGCGACGACCTCGCCGACGAGATCACCTACACCCTCACGGGGGAGAGCAGCGACGGCTCCTTCTTTATGGATGGCAAATACAAGGCCTCCCTCGTCCTCAACGGACTGACGCTGAACAGCACGACGGGCGCCGCCATCGACATCGAAGATGGGAAACGCGTCGCCGTCACACTGGCCGAGGGCACCGACAACCGACTGAGCGATGCCGCCGACGGCAGTCAGAAGGGCTGCTTCATGGTCAACGGGCACACCGAGTTTAAAGGCAGCGGCGCCCTCACCATCACCGGCAACGCCGCCCATGGTTTCTGGGGCGACGAATATGTGGAGGTGAAGAAGACCGTGGGCACCATCACCGTCGACAAAGCCGTAAAAGACGGGTGGAATATCAACCAATACTTCCAGCAAAACGGTGGCACCCTCGTCGTCAGCGGCGTGGGCGACGACGGCATCCAGGTGAGCGCCACCGGCGATACCGACGACGAGCTCAACGGGCAGGCCATCATCAAGGGAGGCTCTCTCCACATTGCCGTCACCGCCGCCGCTACCAAGGGGCTCCGCGCCGACGGCGACATCACCATCAGCGGCGGCACCCTCGACATCACGACCAGCGGCAACGGCACGTGGGACAGCGATGATAACGAGACGAAGGCTTGCGCCGCCATCAAGGGCGACAGCAATATCTCCATCACCGGCGGCGACCTCACCCTCACCAGCACCGGCAGCGGCGGAAAGGCCATCAGCGCCGACGGCGCCATCACCATCGACGACGGCACCCTCAACGTGAAGACCTCCGGCAGCCAATACACCTACAGCGCCTCGTCGAGCGGCAGCAACAACGGATGGGGCGGCAGCAACAACCGCCCCGGCGGCAATAGTTCCACCTCCAGCAACCTCAAGAGCTCTCCCAAGGGCATCAAGGCCGACGGCAACATCACCATCAACGGCGGCAGCATCGTGGCTTCTACCACCGGCACCGGCGCCGAGGCCATCGAGAGCAAGGCCGAACTGACCGTGAACGGCGGCACCATTGAGGCGGAAGCCTACGACGACGCCATCAACTCCTCCAGCCATATGAATATCAACGGCGGGAAGATTTATGTCAGCGCTACCAACAACGACGGCCTCGATGCCAACGGGAATCTCGTCATCAGCGGCGGTCTGGTGGTGGTCTACGGCGCCACGTCACCGGAATGCGGCCTCGACGCCAACGACGAGGAGGGATACAGCGTCATCATCAACGGCGGCACCGTCATCGCCGTGGGCGGCGGCACTTCCAACCCGGGCAGTTCCAGTACGCAGCCCACCATTATCTACAAGGGTACGGTGAGCAGCGGCAGCACACTGGCTCTCGGCGGCAGCGACGGCGCCATCTTGGCCCACACCATGGGGCGCAGCTACTCCGGCACCGCCACCTTCTTCATCACCTCCCCCGAACTGACCAAGGGGAATAGCTACACCATCTACACCGGCGCCACGGCCGACGGCGACAACTGGCACGGTCTCTACACCGACGCCTCTACCATCAGCAGCCTCGGCACGTCGGCGAGCACCATCTCCTCGCTGTCGTCGCCCTACTCCTCGGCCAGCAGCTCCAACTCCGGTTTCGGCAGCGGCGGGCGTTGGTAAACCTCTCCCTCTTCCATGGAACTCAGTATTGACCTGCGCCTCATCTTCGCCATCCTCAACGGCAAGGTGTCGACGGCTATCAGCCGCAAGCTGCAACAGAATTTCACCACGGCCGAAATCAATCTGACGACGGCCCAGTGGACGGTGCTCCTCTATCTGGCGGAGCGCGACGGTGTGTCGCAGCAGCAGCTCTGTGCCGCCACCTTTAAGGACAAGCCGGCCATGACGCGCATCATTACGGCGATGGAGAACAACGGCTTCGTGCGCCGCAGCGTCAACCGCGACAATCGTCGCGCCAACATCATCCACCTCACGCCGCAGGGCCGCATCATCAAGCAACGCGCCCAGCGCGTCGCCGACCAGACGCTGCGCAAGGCCCTCCGCGGCTTGGACCAGGACGCCCTCGTCACCAGTCAGGAGGTGCTGCGCCGCATCTTTTCCAATACGACCACGGAATAAGGACGCCGACACCCCGCCCCGTTTTCATCCAAGAAGCCGCGAGCAGAACACTTGTGGCTTCTTTTTATCTATCGCTCCGACGTTTTTCTACATAAAAATTAGAAAGAAAAAGAGGCCCGGCCGGCAGTATCTCGTCACTATTGCGTATTTTTGCAGTAGGTATATCCGGATGCCGCAACAGCAGGATGGTTGTTACAGCTTACCGCCCTTCCAGAAATAGCAGTCAAGACATAAGCTCATGAAGCACCTCATAGCCCTTATTAATCCCAACAATCACGGCAAGACCGAGACGCTGAGAGACGCCGTCCAGCTCTTTCACTTCAACGAGTCGGAAATCATCGACTATGAAGACAGTAATCTGTCTTACGTCGGTGAGCTCTTCTCCGGGAATCAGTCGTTGTTGATTGCCGAGTATCGTGGCAAACAGATAGCCTTTGACAATCTCGACGAGACCGACGACATACAATACCGTGTGAGCACCCTGCTCCGCAAGGAGTGTCAGGTGGCCGTCATCACCTGCCGACAGCAGCACGGCATTCAGGACTTGTTGCTCGACATCGCCGAGCGCCACGACTACCACCTTATCCTCTTCAGCAACTTCCACAGCTACACGTCGCACTTCTACTACAACCGTTACAACGCCCCCGACCAGCGCTTCGAGGATATGCTCAACGAGGAGTCGGCCAAGGCGCTCAAATCGCTTATCGACAGATTGGTATTGGACTACGAGCAGGAGTAACGCGCAGCGCCGATATCAGCAGACCGCCGCCAGCAGGCCGCCGTGCGCCGCTATCCATCGGCAACACTCCCCCTATCCGTCGGCCGTGCGCCGCAACCTTCCGCCCCCACCTTCTCCTCCGCCGTCCATACGCCCCCTATACATACGCCGAGGGCCACACCACGAATTGTGGTGTGGCCCTCGGCGTATGTATAGGGGCTTATTTCTTGGCTGTTCCCTTCTTGGCAGCCGATGCCGTTGGGGCGGCCTTGGCTTTGGTGGTAGGCGATGTGGCGGCCTTCGGGGCGGCCTTGGCTTTCGGCGCGGCCTTCTTGATGGCGGCAGCGCGCGAGCTGGGCGTGGTGCGCACCATCTTGGGTGCGGAGGCGGTAGCTTTGCCCACCTTGTCGATTTTCGCGAGCATATTTTGCAGTTTCTCGAGCTCCTTGTTCTTGATTTCGAGTTCCTCGTCCTGATTCTTGATGGTGGTGAGGAGTGACTCGAGCTCTTCGTTGTCGATTTCTGCGGGGTAGAGGTTATTCACGCGAGTGATGAAGTCGCCGAGGATATTCATGTAGTTGGTGAAGGCATCGTAGGGCGAGTCGTAGATACCGCGATAGCCGCCGTAGGAGCTGGGTTTCGTGCTCATGAAGCGCAGGTTGTTGGAGGCTTGGAGGTAGTCCCAGTCTTGCTTGAGGCGGCGGTCTTGGCAGATACGCACGCGGTCGGCCACGCTATAGAGCTTGTCGATGGCTTCGCGCTGCATGACGTTGCCGAGCCACGGTGACAGGTCGCGTTCTTCGTCGACCCACGAGGTGGGATATTCCACCAGCAAGTCGCCCGACGACGTGTGTGTGTCGCAGATCTCCGAGGGGGTGGAGAAGGTGATGCCGCGCTGACGGAGCTGTTCCGGCAGGGCTTTCATAAACTCCAATATGTTGGACGATAACGGCTGGAAGATGCCCAGGGCGCAGAGTTCCATGAAGATGTTGATGACCTGGTCTTCCTCGGGCAGGGCGGCAATCCAGTCGGCATAGGTCTCGGCGAAGAGGGGGTATTCGCTCCATGAGTGGTCGTTGAAGCGGAAGCTGATGTCCTCCGACAGACTATAGTCGCGCAGGAGCAGCTTCAGTTCCGGGTTGCGGCAGCAGTTGTAGACGAAGTGCGGGCTCTTCCATCCCAGGACGTTCTTGGCGCCCTCGGCGAGCATGCCCTTGAATCCCATTTCGCCCACCAGTTCTCCTATCTCGTCGGAGTAGATGAGGCAGGAGTTGCGGAATATCTTGGGCTCTTGTCCGAAGAGCGACTTCACTTTGCGGCAGAGTCGCTGCACCTCTTCCTTGAAGCTGTCGGGGTTCTTCAGCGAGGAGAAGCCGTGGGAGTAGGGCTCGGCGAGGAACTCCACGCAACCGGTGGCCGCCAACTGTTGAAGCAGTTCGATGACCTGCGGGGCATGGTTCTCGAGCTGTTCGATGGCGCAGCCGGAGAGTGAGATGGCGCACTTGAAATAGCTGCCGTAGCGCTCTGCCATTTCGAGCAGGGCGTTGATGGCGGGGACATACGAGTTGTCGGCCGTCTCGGTAATGGAGCGGGCGTTCTCGTAGTCGTCGTAGTAGTAGTGGTCGGTACCGATATCGAAGAAGCGGTAGCGCTTGAGATGGATGTTCTGATGTATCTCGAAATATAAGCAGATAGTCTTCATAAAATTAGGTATATGATAGGTTAATATACGAGCGGCATATTCCTACGGCGGTGTCTCACCGGCGTCCCGCCAGCAGGCGGCTGTAGACGTCGTAGATGCGTTGTCCCACCTTTTCCCAGGTGATTTGGTCCACCTCCTTACGTCCTTCCTCCTGCAGGTAGTTGTAGAGGCCGTCGTTGGTACAGAGGGAATACATGGCGTCGGCCATGGCGTTGATATCCCAATAGTCGGTCTTGATGCACTTGGAGAGGATTTCGGCGCACCCGCTTTGGTAGCTCATGATGGAGGGGACGCCACACTGCATGGCTTCGAGCGGGGAGATGCCGAAGGGCTCGCTGACGGAGGGCATGACATAGACGTCGCTGTCGCGGAAGGTCTCATAGACCTGCTTGCCCTTCATGAATCCGGGGAAGTGGAAGCGGTCGGCAATGCCGCGCTGCGCCGCCATCTCTATCATGGCGTTGAGCATATCTCCCGAGCCGGCCATACAGAAACGGATGTTGCGTGTACGCTGGAGCACGAGGGCGGCGGCCTCGACGAAGTATTCCGGTCCCTTCTGCATGGTGATACGTCCGAGGAAGGTCACCACGCGTTCGCGCCGCTCACTGCGCGGCTTGCGGTGGGCAATGATGTCTTTCACCTCGTCGGAGAGGGGATAGACGGCGTTGTGCATGGCGATACACTTGGCCGGGTCTTGGTGGTAGTGGTCGATGACGGTGCGGCGGGTGAGTTCCGACACACACATGATGCAGTCGGCGTGGTCCATGCCGTCTTTTTCGATGCTGTAGACGGTGGGGTTGACATTGCCGCGGGAGCGGTCGAAGTCGGTGGCGTGCACGTGAATCACCAGCGGTTTGCCGCTGATGTTCTTGGCGTGGATGCCGGCAGGATAGGTCAACCAGTCGTGAGCGTGGATGATGTCGTAGTCCTGCTGCCGGGCGATGACGCCGGCCACGATGGAGTAGTTGTTGATCTCGTCGTAGAGATTGTCGGGATAGCGCCCCGAGAACTCGATGCACCCCAGGTCGTTGGTCTGGCGATAATTGAAGTCGGCATAGATATGGTCGCGCAGGGAATAGTAGAGCTCCGGCGACATACGGTCGCCCAGACGCTCTTTGACGTAGTCGTAGTCCACGTCGCGCCATACTATCGGGGTCTCGCTGAGGCCGATGATATTCATAAAGCTCTTGTCTTCATCGCCCCAGGGCTTTGGCAGACAGAAGGTGATGTGCATATCGGGCTGCTTGGCCAGGCCGGCGGTGATGCCGTAGCTGGCGGTGCCGAGTCCTCCTAAGATATGAGGGGGAAACTCCCATCCGAACATTAATACTTTCATTTGTATCAGTTTTAGGGGGGTTAGTCTTCTTCGATTTTATTTCTCTCCAGCAGACGGATGGCACGCAGGATACCGCTCACGTTCATGGCGAAGGAGATGGCGCCACGCCCGCTGAAGCGCGGGTTGCCGTCGAAGAGTTCGGGGATGGTGCCTATGCAGTGGTAGAAGAGTTCTTCTTCGAAGCCGATGAGCTGTCGCTCGATATAGTTGACGCCGCTCACCTTATAGACGCGCAGATAGGCCTCCAGATAGAAGCCCGTGAGCCAGGGCCATGCCGTCCCTTGGTGATAGGCATAGTCGCGCTGCACCTGCGGGCCGATATACATGGGGTTGTAGCCGCCGCTTTTCGGCGACAGCGAGCGGATGCCCTTGGGGGTGACGAGCTCTTTGGTACAGATGTCGAGGACGCCCTTGCGCTCCTTGAGCGACAGCGGCGAGTAGTCGAGGGCGATGGCAAAGAGCTGCCCCGGGCGCACGCTCCAATCGGCCACGTCGCCGTCGACATAGTCGAAGAGGTAGCCGTGCTCGTTGAGGAATACCCGGCGGAAGGAGGCCGCCGTCTGTTCGGCGTCTTCGGCATAGTGGCGCGCCAATGTCTCGTTGACGACGCCGCCGGTCTCGCGGAGTATCTGTTCGTAGAACTTCAGAGCGTTATACCACAGTCCGTTGAAGCCGACGATATATCCCGAGCGCGGGGTGACGGGGACGCCGTTGACGGTGGAGTTCATCCACGTGACGGCTTTCTCGCGGCCGTTGGTATAGACGAGGCCGTTGTCGTGCACTTGGAGGTTGCTGTGGCGGCCGCCGGTGATATATTCCATGATTTCCGTCAGCAGGGTGCCGTACTTCTCGCGGAACTGCTCCGGCGAGGTGTATTTGCGGTATTGCTGCAAGCACCATACGGCCCATAGGAGGACGTCGGGCTGGTCTACTTCGTAGATGGGCACGCTCACGGGGCGGTCGTTCATCAAGTCGCGCAGGGCCACGGCGGCGGAGTCCATATAGCGCTCGTACTGGTCGGTCTCGCCGATGGAGAGCGTCAGTCCGGGCATGGCCATCAGCGTGTCGCGGGCGCGGCACTTAAACCAGGGGTAGCCGGCCCACAGGTAGTGGCCACCGTCTTTTTGGTAGTTAAACTGGTGGGCGGCGTTGACCAAGCAATGGTAGAAGCTGTCGCGACTGTCGTGGGCCTCGATGACGGCTTCGGCGCCGGGGGCGATGTCCTCGGGGAGGAGTTCGTCGACGGAGGCGGAGAATACGATGGGCTGTTCCTTGGTGATGGGCATCTCCAGATATCCCGGTACAAGGAGGTCTTCGGTGACGTTGTAGCCGCGTTCCCGCTCCTTGGGATAGTCCAGTCCGCGATACCAGTCGGGGCCGTAGTGGAACTCCGACGGCACGTTGGTCTGCATGTACAGGTTGGGGTAGCCCGGATAGAGGCACATACGCACGCCGTTCTTCACCACGTCGTAGCCCGTGTTGGCCGCCCCGTTTTCGTGTGTCCACTGATGGACGCCGCGGAAGGCGAGGAAGGGCTTGAGGCGTAGGGTTGTGGCGGAATGAGCTTGCAGCAAGGTGTAGCGGATGTAGAGGCGATACTCCGTGGAACTGAAGGTGATTTCCTTTTTCAGCATCACGCCGCCGATGCGGTAGATCCACGTGGGCACTTTGTCCCACTCAAAGCTGACGATGTATTTGTGGCCCTTAGGACTGTAGTTCTCTCCCTGGTATTTGTGGAGTCCGAGGTTAAACTCGGCGCCGTGCTGAACGATGGTCTCGTCCAACGAGGAGAGCAGCACATGGTTCTCGTCGTCCAATTCGGGGACGGGCACCACCATGAGGCCGTGATACTTACGGATATTACACCCCACCAATGTCGTGTTACAGTACGCACCGGAGCGGTTGGTAATCAGCAGCTCCTTGTAGAGCGAATCCTGAAGATTCGTCATCTGCGCCTTGTCGAATTTTAAGTAGCACATAATGGTCGAAGAGTCTAAGGTTTATATTGGATTAATTTGATAGCTGTAAAGAGGGGAACGAGGGCCACGGCGCGCAAGGGTTTACTACGGCCGGCGGGCACAACGGGAAGAGACGGCGGACGGCATCGCCACGGGGCCGGGGCCCGATGGAAGCACGCCCCTGCCGGGGGACGAGGCGCGGCATCCTGTGGGGGGAAGCGGCGTCGATACGTGTGGGTGGTGCGTCAGAACGCCTGACGAAGGGGGCGAAGCGGCGACTGCTGCCGGCCCTTCCCTCCGGCGGTGCCCAAAGGCACTCAAGGAGAGCCGTCTAACGATCATTGCGGCTCTCATGGGGGAATATTTCCCTCAAATTTAGGCATTTATTATTTACGTCCCAAGGAAAAGTAAAAAAAACGCACATTTTTGTATAAAATAGGCAACAACGGCGCCCTCACCCCGACTACAGCGGGCTGCAGCGGGCCTGAGCGATGCACTGTCGGGGCGAACGGAGGCGAGCTTCTCTGTCGCGCCGAAACGGCGCTTATCGTGAAGCGAGAGGGGGTGAAAAAGTGTGCGTGAAGGCCGCGAGAATGCGTTTTTTCCACCGTCGCCGTCCCCATGTCCGAGCATCGCCGCCACGGTGCCCTTCGGACTGTTAAAAAAGTTCCGTTTTTGACATATACTGTCAAAAACGCAAAAAAGCGGGGACCGCCGCGCGGCGAAACAAGTCCGGGAGAAATTCCAACAAGTCCCGGACTTGTTCCAACAGTTCCGGGACTTGTTTCGCCGAAACCCGCCCCCGGCGAAACGGGGCCTCTTCCTTCATTTTTTTAACTTTTGAGGGATGCTCCCGGGCGAAGCGGAGTCTCATTTTTCTGTACTTTCCTTGCAAAGAAAAGTAAAACCTGAGCGACCTTTTCTTAACTTATTTAAATTTTGCGTGAAATAATGTATCTTTCCGTCACTTTCTGCATAAAAATCGTCAGCAAGAGAGGCCAAAGTCGCCGTTTTTGCGTCCTTTCCCGTGTCAAGTTTTTTCCACAAAATGGGTGATTACAAAAAACTTTTTTCAAAAAAAAGAACGCGCCCCCTCCCGGCCGTCTGTGGGGCGAGGAGGGGGCGTTATTTTCGGTACCGCTATTTCGGCGCAGGGGCCGGGAGTGTTAGCGGGCGAGGTAAGCGTTGACGTTGCGCTCAATGCGGGCGGCGAGGTCTTCGTTGGCTTCGCGGTGGAAGGTTTCACCGGTGATGTGCTCGTAGAGCTCGATGTAGCGCTCGGAGATGCTGCTGACGATTTCGTCGGTCATCTCGGGCACCTGCTGGCCTTCTTTTCCCTGGAAGCCGTTGTCCATCAGCCACTCGCGGACAAATTCCTTGGAGAGCTGCTTCTGCGGTTCACCGGCGGCGAAACGTTCGGCGTAACCCTCGGCATAGAAGTAGCGACTGGAGTCGGGGGTGTGGATTTCGTCCATCAGATAGATGGTGCCGTCGTGCTTTCCAAACTCGTACTTCGTGTCGACAAGGATGAGGCCGCGCTGAGCGGCGATCTCCGTGCCGCGACGGAAGAGGGCCAGGGTGTAGCGCTCCAGCACTTCATACTCCTCGGGCGTTGCCAGGCCGCGGGCCAGGATTTCGGCCTTGGAGATGTCGGCATCGTGCTCGCCATATTCGGCCTTGGTGGTGGGGGTGATGATGGGCGTGGGGAATTTCTCGTTCTCCTTCATTCCCTCGGGGAGCTGCACGCCGCAGATTTCGCGGACGCCGCTCTTATAAGCGCGCCAGGCGCTGCCGCAGAGATAACCGCGGACAATCATCTCGAGGGGGAAGCCCTCACACATCACACCGACGGTCACCATGGGGTCGGGCGAGGCGAGTTTCCAGTTGGGGCAGATATCGGTGGTGGCATCGAGGAACTTTTCGGCAATCTGGTTGAGCACTTGTCCCTTGAAGGGGATTCCCTTGGGGAGCACCACGTCGAAGGCCGAGATGCGGTCGGTGGCTACCATGGCCAGACGGTCGCCAAGGTGATAGACGTCGCGGACCTTGCCGTGATAGACACTCTGTTGTCCGGGGAAGTGAAAGTCTGTTTTTGTTAATGCACTCATATTCTTATGTAGTTGGTTCGTTTGTAACGTCGACGGCGGCGGCGGTAGCTTCGGTGGCAGGAGCGTCGTCGGCGGCGGAAGGAGCGGCGGCCTCCGCCGTCTTGGCGTCGCGACGGCGCTGCTCATCGCGGGCGTAGGCCTCCACGATGCGTGTGACGAGCTTATGGCGCACGATGTCTTTCTCCGTCATCTCGATAAAGGCCACGCCGGGGATGCCGCGAAGGATGCGCAGGGCCTCTATCAGGCCCGACTTCTGAGCGGCGGGGAGGTCTATCTGCGTGCGGTCGCCGGTGACTATCATCTTGGTATTGCCGCCCATGCGCGTCAGGAACATCTTGATTTGCGCCGTGGTGGTGTTTTGCGCCTCGTCGAGGATGACGACGGCGTCGTTGAGGGTGCGGCCGCGCATAAAGGCCAACGGGGCTATCTGTATGACGTTGCTCTCCATATATTCCTGCAACTTGGCGGCGGGTATCATCTCCTGAAGGGCGTCGTAGAGGGGTTGCAGGTAGGGAGATATCTTTTCCTTCATATCTCCGGGGAGGAAACCGAGCTTCTCGCCGGCCTCCACCGCGGGGCGACTGAGGATAATCTTCTTGACTTCTTTGTTTTTCAGGGCGCGCACAGCCAGCGCGATGGCGGTATAGGTCTTTCCGGAGCCGGCGGGGCCCACGGCGAAGAGCATATCGTGGGTGCGATAGGCCTCGGCCAGGCGTCGCTGGTTCTCGCTGCGCGCGGCGATGGGCTTGCCGCTGACGCTATAGACGATGACGTCGTCGGCCACCTCGCGGGCGTGCTGACGGTGCTTGACGATGTCGAGGATGTCTTCTTCGGAGAGCTGGTTATACTTGGCACAATGTGCCTCGAGCTGCCCGAAGGCCTCCTCGAAGGCGGCCATCTCCACCTCGTCGCCCATCACCTTGAACACATTGCCGCGCCCGATGATGCGCAACTTGGGGCACAAGGCGCGCAACAAGCGCACATTGGCATTGTTTACCCCAAAGAAGACGGCGGGGTCGGCCTGTTCTAATATATAATGCTTTTCTATCATGCAAAGAGGTCGGCGGCGGTTTACATCCGGCCACAGAGGGGCTTTTTCCGCGGTGACGGATAACGGCCGACTTTCGCGTACAAAATTAAGCAATTCACGGGAAAGATAACGCGTTTTTTTGTACTTTTGTCCATGACAAGGCGGGCCGCTTCCCACCGGCCGCACGGCATCTGCCGACAGCGCTTGTCATCGTCCCCTCCTCCCATGAATTATCTACTCTCCTCCA
The DNA here is from genome assembly GCA_964640535.1 of uncultured Prevotellamassilia sp. Classification (GTDB taxonomy): domain Bacteria; phylum Bacteroidota; class Bacteroidia; order Bacteroidales; family Bacteroidaceae; genus Alloprevotella. Next base: position 45,302 of record CAZXFS010000003.1, read on the forward strand.
AGAAGATACGTGCCAAGTCGGTCATAGCGCTCCTGCTGTTACTGGCGCTGTTGGCGCGCTGTGGCTGCCACTCCTGTCATACGCCGATGGGCGACGGGCCGCTGCCCATCGGGCGCGTCGACACCATCCTGAAGCACAGTCGCCATGTCGACCGCCTGCTATCGCAGCCCCGCAAACCGCTACAACTCACCCTTGCCGACGGGACGCCGGTGAAGCACCGAATCGTCGGCGTGGGAAACTATAACGACTGCTTCCCCGACATGAACGACGTGCAACTGGCCACAGCCAAGCGGCTGGGCATCGACATCATCGCCGACCGCGAGGAGGCCAAGGCTCGGCAGAAAGACCTTGTCTATATCAACGACAACGCCCTCTACCGCGTGCAACATCTCTCCCACTCCATTCCCTACCTCGTACCACGCGCCCAGCGTCTGCTCAACGAGATTTCGCTCAACTTCATCGACTCGTTGCAGTGTAAGGGATTGCCGTTCTACAAAATCATCGTCACCTCGGTTCTGCGCACGGAGCACGACGTGCAGCGGCTGCGCCGCGTCAACGGTAATGCCTCGGCCAACAGTTGTCACCAGTATGGGACGACCTTCGACATCTGCTACAACAGCTTCTACCGCGTCATCGACCCCGACGACACGTCGGCGCGCCAAGTGTGGGACGGCAGGCTGAAAGATGTCCTCGCCGAGGTGCTGCGCGATATGCGTCTCCGCGGTCTGTGCTACGTGCGCTACGAGGCTCATCAGGCCTGCTTCCATATCACAGCACGCTAATCGGAGGACGTTCCTCCGGCTATTCGTCACACGTAGCCCGCGAGATTCCCTTCCCCTTCTTCCTTCCTCTCCTTACGGCAGCGGCAGCCATGAGGACAGCCCGCGAGGTTTCCCTTCCCCCTCTTCCTTCCTCTCCTTACGGCAGCGGCAGCCATGAGGACAGCCCGCGAGGTTTCCCTTCCCCCTCCGTCTCTTTTTCCTACAACACCTATTATAGTAAGGACAGCCACTCTCTGCATCATGTGTGCAGGTAGTGGCTGTCCTTACTTATGTGTAATCACCCATTTCCTTACTGGAATAAGTCGTCGGCATTTCCGCCGAAGCCTTCGCCGTCGCCGACGCCCTCCTCGGAGGGCATATCGACGTCGTCAGCGTCCGGAGCATCCAGGCTCAGCGAGTCGCGGAAGGAGGTGTCGTGAGACGTAGACGTGAAGGTCGTGCGACTGTAAGTATCGACGGGGATGTCCTCGCGCGGCTCGTATTTCTTCATATAGCGGGCGGCGAGGGAGGCATCGGCCAGCACCTTGTCCATAAAGCGGGCAAAGATGGGGAGCGCCGTGCGGCTGCCCTGACCCAGTTTGCCGGTGCGGAAATGGATGCTGCGGTATTCCCCGCCCACCCAGGCGCCGCCGACGAGGGCGGGAGTGACGCCGACAAACCACGCATCGGAGTGGTTGTTGGACGTACCGGTCTTGCCGCCGAAGTCGAGGCGGTTGCTGTATTTTCCCAAATAGGTCATGCTACCGAGCGTCTGCGACGTACCGCCGGCATCACGCACACCGGCCTCGAGCATCTTCTGCATATAGAAGGCGGCGCGGTAAGGCAGGGCCTCGGTGCGTTGCGGCGTGTCGCCATGCTCTTCCCCATAGATGACATTCCCGTCGCGATCGACGATCTTGGTGACGAGCACCGGCTCAACGTGCACGCCGTCATTGGCCACGGTGCCATAGGCGTTGACCAGTTCCAGCAAGTTGACGTCGCTGGAGCCCAAGGGGAGCGACGGTGTATTGTCGAGGCGCGAATGGACGCCCATGTCTTCCGCCGTCTTGATGACATTGGCGATGCCTACCTCCTGACCGAGCTTCACCGCGATGGTATTGACACTCTGAGCGAAGGCGGAGCGCAGCGACAAGTTGGCATTCGTAAAGTTGCCGTTGGCGTTGTGAGGTTGCCAGATGCTGTTGGACTTGGTACGGGGATCATATACCTCCATGCGGATATAAGAATCCTTGAGATGGGTGTCGCTGGGCGTCAGTCCCTGCTTCATCGCCGTGGCATAGACAAAGAGCTTAAAGGTGGAGCCGGGCTGACGCATGGCCTTCACCTTGTCATACTTCCACGTACGGAAGTCGACATCGCCGACATAAGCCTTCACCTCGCCGGTGGCGGACTCCATAGCGACGAAGCCGGTGTGGAGGAACTTCACCATGTAGCGGATGGAGTCCATCGTACTGAGCATCTCGTCGTGCCCCCCGTTGTAGTCGAAGAGGTGGACGCGATGAGGCTGACGGAGGTAGTAGTCTACAGAGTCGGGCTGCTGGGGATAGCGTGCCTGCAACTGTTTGTAGTGGTCGGTGGTGGTGGCGATGCGCTCGATGAAGCCGGGGATGAGGTTGCCCTGCGCGTCGCGCCAGGGGTCGCCCATGCCGCGCCAATGGGCGTCGAAATTCTGCTGCACCTGCTTCATCTGTTCCGTCACGGCCTCCTCGGCATAGCGCTGCATGCGGCTGTCAAGGGTGGTGTATATCTTGAGGCCGTCGGAGTAGAGGTCTACATCGGGGCAGTTCTGCTTGACATAGTCGGCCACTGCCTGCCGGAAGTAGAGGGCACTGCCGTCGTAGGCACTCTCCACGCTGAAGTGCAGGTCGATGGGCAGGCGTTGGAGGGAGTCGAGCTGTTCACGCGTCTCTATGCAGGCCTTACCGTAGTACTTGGCCAGTTCCTTGCGGTGCTGATAGATATTCTCCAGGACAAGGTCGCGGCGTTGCTTGCTGCGCTCGGGGTGGAGGCGCGGGTTGTAGGAGCTGGTGGCCTTGAGGAGACCGACGAGGACGGCGGCTTCCTCGACGCGCAGTTCGCCGGGCGTCTTATTAAAGTAGGTCTTGGCGGCCGTTTTGATGCCGTAAGCGTTAGAGCCAAAGTCCACCGTATTGGCGTACATGGTGAGAATGCTGTCTTTCCGGTTGAGCATTTCCAGTTGCACGGCGATACACATTTCTTTCGTCTTCATCACGAGGATGCCGCAGCCGGGGATTTTCCCTACCAGCCCGGTGCCATAGCTCTGTCGGGAGCGGATGCGAAACATGTTCTTCACCAATTGCTGCGAAAGCGTCGAGGCACCGCGGGCACGGCCGTGGACGGCGTCCTTGGCGGCGGCAACGAGGCCTTGGAAGTCGATGCCTTTGTGGTGGTAGAAGCGCTCGTCTTCCGTGGAGATGAGGGCTTGGAAGAACACGTTATTGATAGAATCGTAGTCGACGGACTGGCGATTCTCGTCGAAGAACTTTCCCAACACCTTACCGTCGGCAGAGTAGATGACGGAGGCTTCCGCCGTCCGGGGGTGCATGATTTCGTCGTTCGACGGCGACTTGCCGAAGAGCCAGAACAAGTTGCACATCACGGCAAAGACGTAGAAGAGGAGGAGGAAGAGGAAGGTGAGGAAGGCTACCAACAGCTTCACCCACCACGGGCGTCCTTTATAGAGGCCGACATACCAGTGCCCGAAGCGGCGCAGGCCTCTTCCTATAAAAGCGAGCACGGCTTTCACAGCCTGCCACTTTCCTTTGGTTTGCTTCTTATTCATATTCTTATAGGGTGGTTCTTAAAAATTGACGGTGTGAACGTTTGACTTCCTGCAAGGCAGCGGCGAAGGAGGAGGAGGGAGCGTAGCCATACTACGTGCTCTACCGGACCAACCGACGAGGGGCGCAGAGCGACAAAAGCCACTGATACGCATCTCCCTTCCTCCCGACAGGGGGTTCCGTTTGCGGCATAACCCCGTCTATTGTGGAGAGAATGTGTGGGAGGGGACTGCCTTTTGTACGTATCTCCAACGCTGCAAAATTACGCAATTATGAGAGGTGAGCAACTCCCGACCTTTATTTTTCGCCCTCCACCTCTTCGTGGAGATAGCGCCACAGCGCGGCGCCGTCGTCGGGGTGGAACCACTGCACCGCGGGGTCTTTGGCCAGCCAGGTCATTTGTTTCTTGGCATAGACGCGGGTGTTGCGCTTGATTTTCTCTACCGCCTGCGGCAGGCTCCATGCTCCGTCGAAATAGGCGAAGAGTTCCTTATACCCCACCGTATTGAGGGCGTTGCACTGCCGCCAGGGCTCTACGCGGCGGGCTTCCTCGAGCCATCCCTCGGCCAGCATCTCGTCGGTACGGCGTGCGATGCGGGCAAAGAGGTCGTCGCGCTCGCGACGCAGCCCTATCTTCACCACGCGGAAGGGACGCGGCTTGGCTTGGCCGGAGCGGAAGGAGGTGTAGGTGCGCCCCGTCATGTGGCACACTTCCAGTGCGTGGACGACCCGCTTGGGGTTGTGCAAGTCGCACCGGGCATGATAGGCGGGGTCGAGTTGCTGCAGTTCGGCGGCAAGGGCGTCGAGACCTTCGTCGGCGAGGCGTTGACGCAGGCGTTGGCGCGTGGCATCGTCGATGGTGGGGATATCGTCGATGCCGCGACAGACGGCATCGATATACAGCATTGACCCGCCGGCCATCACGACGACATCGCGCTGCCGGAAGTGGGCCTCGAGGCGGGCCAGCGCCGCGGCCTCATACTGCGCCGCACTGTAGTAGTCGTCGAGGGCGAGGATGCCCACAAACTCATGCGGCACGCGCCGCTGCTCTTCGGCCGTCGGGGCGGCGGTACCGATGGGAAGGTCGCGATAGAGTTGTCGCGAATCGGCATTGAGGATGGGCGTACCGTAATGGGCGGCGATGTCCAGGCTGAGGGCGGTTTTGCCTACGCCGGTGGGGCCGGTGATGACGAGGAGGGTCTTCTGCACGGGAGGGGAAAAATAAAAGTGGCGACAAGACGCGACGGTCCTATCGCCAACCTATCGAGCGTAAATAAGTCTCTGTTCTCTTTCGCGCCTTCGACGGCGGTCTGCGGGCGGCCTCAGAAGGCGCCCTCGTCACTGATCTCGAAGCCTTCGGGGTCGAAGTCTTCGCTGTCGAAGTCGTCGGAACCGTAGAAGAGGGTATCGTCGAAGTCCTCCTCGCCGGCGGCTGCGCCTTTCTTGCCGGCGCCGGGGGCGACGTCGCTCTCCATGACGGCAATCTGCTGCGGGGCCTCGCCCTGCTGCCCCACGATTTCGGGGGCGGCGAGATGGGCGCCGGGGAGGATGTCTTTCACCTGCAGGAAGAAGGAGCGTTCGTTGAAGGGGTCGAAGATATACTCCATGCGCTGTCCCTCGTCGTCGATAAACTCGCTCAACGGCGTCGTGGCCATCAGGTAGAGGTCTGACGACTCGTCGCTGTCGTCGGAGACGTCTTCGCGGGTAATCTGTGCTCCTCGCTCCCACTCGTCGTTGCAGATATAGAAGGAGGTCATCTCGTCGTCGGGATAGTGGCACGCCTCCAGGATGGCGTTGCTCAGGTCGAGGAAGGTGGCGTCGCTGTCGATGTGCAGCTCGCGATAGAAGCCGTCGACTTCTTCAGAGATGAATTTTATCTTGTAAAGCATAGTCGTTGTCTGTTTAGGAGATTCTTTTCCCGGGAGAATAGGCGGGGGTATTTACTTGATGATGCCGCGCTTTGAGCTCTCGACGAAGCGGAGCAGATATTCCACCTCGGGGGTCTGCGGCACCTCGGCGCGTATCTGCGCCAGGCAGTCTTCGCGCTTGCCACCCTGGTAGAGGAGGCGATAGGCGTTGTGGATATGCTCTATGGCCTCCGGCGAGAAGCCGCGGCGGCGGAGACCGACGAGGTTGAGGCCACAGTAGGCCACCGGCTCGCGGGCGGCGGTGGCAAAGGGGGGGATGTCCTGACTGGTGCGCGTGCCGCCGCCCACCATCACGTAACTGCCCACGCGGCAGAACTGGTGGATGAGGACATTGGCGCTGATGATGGCAAAGTCGTCGATGACAACTTCCCCGGCAATCTTGGTGGAGTTGCCGATGATGCAGCCGTTGCCGATGACGACGTCATGAGCCACGTGCATCCCCTCCATCAACAGGTTGTGGCTCCCTACGACAGTGCGATTCTTGGCGGCGGTGCCGCGGTTAATGGTGACATTTTCGCGGATGGTGTTGTGGTCGCCGATTTCGGCGGTTGTTTCCTCACCGCGAAACTTGAGGTCTTGGGGAACGGCGCCGATGACGGCACCGGGGAAGAGGGTGTTGTGGCTGCCCAAGCGCGTGCCGCTCAGCAAGGTCACACTGTTCATCAGATGATTGCCGGCGCCGATTTCCACATTCTTGTCGATATAACAGAAGGCGTCAATCTCGCAGTCGTCGCCGATTTTGGCGTCGGGGTGCACGTAGGCCAAAGGACTGATCTTACTCATAGAATATCGTTGAGGGGGGCTCCCGGCAGGGGCCGCCCGTTAGTTGTTGCGGGGATTACTTGTTCTTGACGATTTGCGCGGTGAAGGTGGCTTCCATCACGACCGTTTCTCCGACGAAGGCAAAGCCGTGCATCGACGAGATGCCGTGACGGATGGGGCCCAGCAGCTCCACCTTGAAGAGCAGGGTGTCGCCGGGGACGACTTTCTTGCGAAACTTCACGTCGTCGATGCGCAGGAAGTAGGTGCTCCAGCGCTCCGGCTCTTCCAGCGAGTTGAGCACCAGCAAGCCGCCGGCCTGCGCCATGGCTTCTATCTGGAGCACGCCGGGCATGACGGGCTCTTCGGGGAAATGTCCTTGGAAGAAGGCTTCGTTGGAGGTGACATTCTTCACCGCCACGATGGTGTTGGGGCCCATCTCCACCACCTTGTCGACCAGCTGCATGGGATAGCGGTGGGGCAAGAGTTCGCGGATGCGGTTGACGTCCATCAGCGGTGCGTCGTTGGGGTCGTAGCTGGGGGCCTGTATCTCGTGGGCGCGTATCTCGCGGCGCATCTGGCGGGCAAACTTATTATTGATGGTGTGCCCGGGGCGTGTGGCGATGATGCGTCCTTTGATGGGACGCCCGATGAGGGCCATGTCGCCAATGATATCGAGGAGCTTATGGCGGGCCGGCTCGTTGCGCCACACCAGCGGTTTCTCGTTGAGATAGCCCAGTTTCGCGGCGTCCTTATGTGCCACGCCCATATAGTCGGCCAGTTTGTCGAGGTTCTCCTGCGAGATCTGACGCTCGTAGATGACGATGGCGTTGTCGAGGTCGCCGCCCTTGATGAGTCCGGCCTGCAGGAGGGGTTCTATCTCGCGGACGAAGACAAAGGTACGCGCCGAGGCAATCTCGTCGGCGAAGTCGGTCATATGGTCGAGGGTAGCAAACTGGCTGTTGAGAAACTGCGAGTCGAAGGAGATCATCGCGGTGATGGAGAACTGCTCGTCGGGAAGGATGATGATGGACGAACCGTTTTCCTCGTCGCGGAATTCTATTTTCTTCTTGATGACATAGTAGTCCTTGGGGGCGTTTTGTTCCTCAATGCCGACGCGGCGAATGTTCTCGACATAGGCAATGGAACTGCCGTCGAGGATGGGAAATTCCGGGCCGTTGACTTGTATCAGACAGTTGTCCACGCCCATGGCGTAGAGGGCGGCCATACCGTGCTCGATGGTGCTGCAGCGGGCCTCGCCCTTGGCAACGACGGTGCCGCGCGAGGTGTCTACGACATTCTCGGCAATGGCCTCAATGATGGGCTGGTTGTCGAGGTCGATGCGTTGTATCTTATAGCCATGGTTCTCCGGGGCAGGGTTGAACGTCACGGTGAGGTTCAGTCCGGTGTGCAATCCCTTGCCAAACAAGGAGAAGCTGCCTCGCAATGTTTTCTGTTTCGACATAGCTGAATATTCTGTGTGGGGATAGTGTGGATAACGACGCGGGACGGATAAGGGCCCCACGTCAGGGGGATATTTCGTTCTATTACAAACTGTCAAGGCAGTGCGCGTCACCATAGGGGAACACCGCGCAACAGTGCGGCAAGGCGATGCGACATCTGCGCTCCGGGCATTGGCTTCGGCGCGCCGACCGTGTGGGACGCGTCGACCGGAGAGGGGGCGTCAGGCGTTGCTCCGGCGCTTGAGTTCCTCGAGCTCCTCCTTCATGCGGTTGAACTCGCGGTACATCTCCGGCAGCTGCTTATAGACAACGCTGGCGCGGGCAAACACCTTAGCGTCGATGGCGGGTGATCCTTGTACCGTCACATGGCCTTTGCGGAGGCTACCGGCGATGCCGGCCTGAGCTCCGCTGAGGGTACGGTCGCCGATGACGGCATGCCCGGCGATACCTACCTGACCGCCAAACATACACCACTCGCCAATGCGCGTAGAGCCGGCGACGCCGACCTGTGCCGACATCACGGTGTGGGCTCCCACCTCACAGTTGTGGGCCACCTGCACCAGGTTGTCGAGCTTCACGCCGTGACGGATGACGGTAGCGCCCATCGTGGAACGGTCGACGCACGTATTGGCGCCTATCTCCACGTCGTCTTCGATGATGACTTTCCCTATCTGAGGTATCTTCTCATAGCCATCGGCAGCGGGAGCGAAGCCAAAACCGTCGGCTCCTATCACCACGCCGCTATGCAGCGTCACGCGGTTGCCTATCTCACAGTCGTGATAGATGGACACATTGGGATAGATGAGGCAGTCGTCGCCGATATGGGCATTCTCCTCCACCACCACATGGGCATAGATCTGCGTGCCGTGACCGACGTGTACGCCCTCGCCGATACAGGCATAGGGGCCTACGTAGCAGTCGAGTGCCACGGTGGCACTGTCGGCGATGAAGGCGGTGGGATGGATGCCCGTACGCTTGGCCGTCTGGTTCTGGTAGAAGGTCAGCAGGCGGGCGATGGCCTCATAGGCGTTGGGGACACGGATGAGGGTGGCCGGCACCGGACGGGCGGGGCGGAAGTCGTCATTGACCAGGACGATGGATGACTTTGTCGTATAGATGAACGACTCGTAGTGAGGATTGGCCAGGAAGGAGATGGCGCCCTCCTTACCTTCTTCAATCTTGGTGAAGGTGCTCACTGCGGCAGAGGGGTTGCCCTCTATCGTTCCGTGTAGGAGGTCGGCTATTTGTTGTGCGGTAAACTTCATGCGTTCTGTAGTAAATAGGGGCCCATGCATCCGCCGCCCCTATGTGTCGTCTGATGGTTCTCGAAGTGCTTTTTCGGAAGGGGCCGATGAGGGACGACAAAGTACGTCTAAATGAGTAGGGGCGCTCGGCGCCTTTATCGGGCTGTTTAATAGTACAAAATTGGTAAAAATAAACGGAACAGAATAATTTTTCCTCACAAAATTGCGCTCTCCCCCATCCGCCCTTCCTTTCCACCGCACTCCGGGAGCGGCACGGGAGCGCCCGGACACGGTGAAGGGGCCCGTTTTTTATCGTCCTTATCGTGAAGCGAGAGGGGGTGGAAAATGGTGCGCGAAGGCCGCGAGAATCGCAAAAAATCCATCGGCTCCGACCTCGCCTCCGGGCGCGCCACACACGAGGCCTTCCGGCGTGTTAAAAAAATGCCGTTTTTGACATATACCGGCAAAAGAGGCGGAGAGACGGTGGCGCCGCGCGTCGGAACAAGTCCGGGAGAAGTTTCAACAAGTCCCGGACTTGTTTCTCTTAGTCCGGGACTTGTTCCGACGAATCCCGTAGTTGTTCCGCCGCGGCCTTCCCCCAATATTTCGAGCCTTCTTCTTTCACTTCTTTAACGACTCGGCGTCGGTGACGGGGCGCGAAAGGGTTGACTCTTTCGCGGATTCCGTGCAAACGAAAGTAAAAATGAGGCAACAATTCGTTCTTCTTTCTAAATTTTAAGCAAACATATCTTTCCTCGTACATTCTTTCGTTAACAAAATCCGCTCCTTGTGTCGTTTTCCCGCTTTTTCCGCGCCTTTTTGCGTGTCAAGTTTTTTCCTACAAAAGGCGGGTTACCTTATTTTTCTGAGAAAAAAGTGTATTTCCTCATAAAGAGGGGGCGGAAACCGTCTATCCTGCGACCAAACGGCGCCTCCTATGGGGAGAGGTTGCAGGGGAGGAAGATGACTTGCCTCCCCGCTCCCACCGACGTCGCCACCCATGCGAGGGCTGAGGGGAAAAGGGGATTTCTCCCCTCCCCGCTCCCACCGACGTCGTCATCGGCGCGGCGCAGGCGGCGGCCCTAAAGGGCGGTGCCTGCTGTCCCAATAGTTTCCGCCTCTCCGGCAAGACGCAGACCGGGCCGCCACAGACAAAAAACTGTGGCGGCCCGGCTATAGAGGGATGGGGAGATACGGATTAGTACTGCGGGTTCTGCAGATACCAATTGTCGATATTCAACAGGCGGTTGTACATCGACGTATTGTAGACGCGCGGCTGCTCATAGGGTGCCAGGTTGACGGAGCGGCGGGCAACGGTCCAGGCGAACCACTGGGTACCGTAGTCGGCGCCGGTGAAGCCCCATACGTCGTTGTTCTTATGGCGGGCGATGCGCAGGAGGTCGTAGTAGCGGTAACCTTCATAGGCGGTCTCGAGGGCCATCTCGTCGGCGATGAGCGTCTCAACGGCGTTGATTTCCTCAGCGCTGGGGCCTACAGGGTCGGCAGCCTCTTCGGGCTCTACTACTTCTTCCTCGTCGTCACCGGCGTCGGCGTCGTCACCGGTGTCGGTGCCTTCATCGCTACCTTCTACTACGCCTTCCTCGGCCTTCAGGCGGGCCTTGATTTTGCGGGCAAGAGAAGCGGTGGCCGTTTCGGAGAGACCGTTGACACGGGCCTGTTCGTCGGCGATACGCTGAGCCACCATGTTGTTGTAGCAATACAGGGTGTCGATGTCGAAACCGGTCATACAGCCCGTGGCGTGCACACCGATTTGGTCGTTCCAACGACTCTCGGAGAAGTCGAGCCAGGTGATGTTCTCGGCACGACGCAGCTCGTTGACATCGATGTCGGCGCCATTACCGGCAGATACAACATACGGGGTGATGCGATTGTTCTCGTCGACAGAGTCGGTACGCACCGTGGGGATGGTTTCCTCGGAGAGACCGTCGCGCAGGATGGCGAAGGCGTAGCGCGGGAAACCGGCACGGTTGACGGCCTCGGCATAGCGCAGATAAATCTGGCGCATACGATAGACGGGATAGGTGTAGTTGAAGGAGAAACTACCCGTACTGGTTCTGGAGATGTACTGATTACCGGAGTACGTAGAACTGGCACTGACGGAAGCACGCTTATGAACGAAGGGCACCTCGCCCACCGTCGTATTCACGAGGTAAACGGAACCTACATAACGAGCGTCGCCGCAAGGCCAGTATTCTACGCGGGCTACATCGGCGTCGCGGTTGCTGGTCGGCGTATTGGAATTGCTGGTCGTGAAGCAGGCAGCCTGATACTGGCTGGCGGCCAGTTTCTGGAAGCGGCGGGAAGCGGCAATCTGACGCGACTTGTAGTCGGCCGTCACGGTCACGTTACCGCTGGTGCTGGTGGTACCTTCCGTTGCATCTGTCGTGGTGCTGTTCGACGACGACGTGGAGAAACCGTAAATATTGGCACCACGGGAGAGAACGGTACCGAAGCTGTTGTTGGCAGCCGAAGGTATCAGGGTGACGACTTCAGAACCATAGCTGGGGCTGGCGCCCTTATCGGCAAAGCTCATCCAAGAGGAGACACCCACGCTATATACATAGTTGGGCTCTACGCCGTCACGACTGATAGAGGGGGTTCCCGTCACCATACGGCTGTTCTTCTCGTTCTGCTCGTCGATATACTTGTAGTAGTAAGAAGCAGCACTGACGAAGTCGGACTTGTCGCGGCCGCGCAGCAGGTAGAGGTCACCCATGATGACGTCACCGGGGAATACGCACAAGCGGGCATCGATGGTGGTATTACCATTCTGCAGCGAACCGTAGATGGGCGTGCCGTAGGTCTGCTCGTATTCATATGCTTGCTTCAAGCCGACCTTGTTGAGGAGGTCGAGCAGGTTATCGGGGGTGGCCCATCCTTCTTCGGGATTGGTCTCCCAACCCGTTCCGGCATTGCTGACAGGAACAGAGATAAAGGGCACCTGACCGTAGTTCTGCACCAGCTGCATATAGGTCCAGGCACGTATCATCTGCACCTGAGCAAACTCACGGCGCATATAATAGATGTTGTTCTTCTGGGCCGTGGTGTCGACAGCGGCCAGATAGTAGTTACACTGGTTGATGACCTTATAGTAGGCGGCGCGGTCGAGGAGACCGTTGTCGCCATTCTCCACCTTATCGAAGTTGGCCAACGCTGCCACCGTATCGCTGACATAGCCGGTGGTGTCGATGAGGTCGCTGCGGATATCGCCCAGGAGGACATTGTTTTCAACGACGTCCTGAAGGTTCGTCAAGATACCGAAGTAGAAGTTGACGGTATCGCGGCCGGAGAAGCCCTCGGCATAGCGGTCCATCTCAGGCGTCAACATATCCTCGCAGGAAGTCGTGGTCAAGCCCAAGCCCAGAAAGGAGATGAGAAGACCTATAATCGATTTCTTTTTCATTACGTTATTGCTTTTGTGGGAGGTGAGGAGGGAGCGCCCGGCCAACGGCCGGTGACGACGCGGGGTGGCGCCGTGCGCTCACACTCTTCACGCGCTGACTATTGATGATTACAAGTTGATGGTCACACCCAAATTGAAGTTGCGGTTCTGGGGCAGGTAACCGGCGTCGATACCTTGGTAGAGGACGCTGTTGCCGGCGGAGACTTCAGGATCTTGTCCCAGATACTTCGTAACAGTGAAGACATTGTTGGCTTCGCCCCATACGGAGAGACCTTCGAGCCAGGTGATGGACTGAGGTATCTTGAACTTGTAGGTGAGGCGTACCTTCTTGAGCTTCAGGTAAGAGCCGTCTTCAATCCAACGGTCAGAGAAACGCTCGTTGTTGACCCACTCGTCGTTGTCGGAGGCCATGGTGCGGGGGATATCCGTCACCTGTCCGTTATACTTCCAGCGGTTCACCACGGCGGTCGTCTGGTTGTAGATGCCGTTGGCCGACTCCAACTGAGAGCGCTGATAGTTGTAGATATCGTTGCCCAGAGAATACTTGAAGTCGAGGCCCAGGGTCAGGTTCTTCCAGGAGACGCTGGTATAGATATTACCGTAGATGTCGGGGTTGGGGTCACCAATCTGTACCATATCGGCTTCGGAAATCCATCCATCACCGTTCTGATCGACGAAGTGTACGTCACCGGCCTTGAAGTTGCGGTAGGGGGTCTGCGACAGGCCTGTGGGATAGCGCAGATAGCCGTACTTGCCGGCAGTGCTGGCTTCCTCGTCGGAGGAGAAGACACCGGCCGTCTTGTAACCGTAGAAGACACCGGCGGCACTACCGACAGCGGTCAGGATGTTCTGGCTGCCATAGATAGAGGAGGTGTAGCCGTGGATGGTGTTGACAACAGTGGTCTTCTGACCGTTCTCGTCGAGAGCATAGGTCGTGATGTAGTTGAGCGAAGACTCGGGCAGCTTGGTAATCTTGTTGGTGTAGCTACCAACACTAAAGCCGGCCTGCCACTTCCAGTTGCGCGTATTGACGAGGATGGCATTGGCATTGACATCCACACCGGAGTTGCGCAGAGCACCGTCGTTGGCCCACATATACTTCAGACCGGTGATATCGCTCACAGCCTTACGCGTGAGGAGGTTGTCGGTCTTGGCATAATAGTAGTCGGCACTCACGCTCAAACGATTGTTGAGCAAGCTGGTTTGCAAGCCCACATTGAAGCGACGCGTCGTCTCCCACTGGATGGTGGGGTTCTCGATATTGGCGAGCGTCAGACCGGTGGCGTTCTTCAAGAAGACGCCGTTGGTGAAGTAGGTACGTGCCGACCAGTAGTCGACATTGTCGTTACCACTCTCTTCATAACCGGCAACGAGCTTGAAGTAGTCGATACCTTTGACGTCAAACCATTTCTCGGACGACATCAACCAGCCCAGCTGCACGGAGGGGAAGAGACCCCATGCCACGCCGAAGAGCTTCAGGCCCTCGCTGGCGTCCTTACCAAAGCGGGAGGAGGCTTCCATCGTGGTTCCCAGGTCGACGAAGTACTTGTTCTTATAGTTGTAGCCAACGGTCAGATAGTAGGCCAGGTTGGTCCACTTGTCGCCTTCGCCGCCGTAGTCCTTATACTGCAACGACATGCTCATATTCGGCATCTTATCCTGGTCGTTGTTGTAACCGGTGATATAGCTGCTGTTATAGGAGAACGAGGAGAGGCGGAAGCCGGCGTTCAGGTCTACCAGATGACCGCCAAACTGACGTTTCCAGTTGAGGCGAAGGTCGTTGAAGAGGACGGTCTCCTTGCTGAACTGCGACTTCAGTACGCTCTGCACGCTACCCAGGCCTTCCACGGTGGTGGCGGGGGTACCGTCGTTCGGCAGATAGTACTTCTCGTTGTTGCGGTTCATGACGTAGCTGAAGCGGTCGGACAAGTTCAGGTATTTGTTGAACGTGTACTTCGGCGCTACATTGATGGAGAACTGCGTCTGCTCCATATTGTTCTTGTTATTTCCGTCACCGTTACTCAGAATCCAGTAGGGATTGACATAACCGGAATAACCGAAGCTGGAAGCAAAGCGGTAGGGGTTGTTGGAGGCGGTATAGTCGCGACCGGAGTAGATCTTATCCGTCTGTCCCAGATGCAAGCCACCATCTTCGTAGTAGATGTAGTGAGCATAGGGGCTGATGAAGGGCGACTGTATCAGACTGAGCACATTGGGCGACGAGATGTTGGAACTGCTATAGTCCTCGGCCCATCCGTTGTCGCGCAGGTTGTAGGCGCTGCGGGCGTAGGAAATATCCAGACCGGTCGTGAAGTTGTTAAACATCACGATGTCGGAGTTGAAGCGGATATTCAGACGGTTGAAGTCGGTCTGCTTAGCGGTGGCATCGGCCTGCGAGTAACCGAGGGAGAGGTTGTACATGGCAACGTCGTCACCACCCTCTACATTGACGCGGTAGTTCTGCGTGAAGGCCGTCTCATACATACCGTCCTGCCAGTTGGTATTGTTGTGATAGATGGGGTACAGCAGGTAGTTGGGGTCTTCATTCATGAAGCTGGGAACCGTCGTGCTCGACTTGAAGTATTCCTGCCCTTTCGAGGTGGTACCCAGGAAGTCGGTCACATAGTTGCGGTACTGCGAGGCGTCCATCATCTTCACCGAGCTCGGCGTGGTCTCGAAGCCGCCGTAAGCGCGGATGTTGATGCGCGTCACCATGCTCTTACCACGCTTGGTGGTGATCAAGATGACACCGTTGGCACCCTGAGCGCCGTAGAAGGCGGTTCCGTTCTTCAACACCTCTACACTCTCGATATCTTCCGTATCGATGATGCTCAGCAAATTGTTGACAATGCCGGTGTGAAGGGTGGAACG
The DNA here is from genome assembly GCA_964640535.1 of uncultured Prevotellamassilia sp. GTDB lineage: Bacteria > Bacteroidota > Bacteroidia > Bacteroidales > Bacteroidaceae > Alloprevotella. The sequence continues at coordinate 60,574 of CAZXFS010000003.1, forward strand.
GTCGTACTGCATATCCCAGATAACGCCGTCGACAACGACGAGGGGCTGGGCATTGGCGTTGAGGGAGTTCAGACCATTGACAAACATGGCTACGCCTTGTGCCGGGATGCCGCCACGATTGATGGTACGCACCGTACTGTTGAGCTTGTTCTCAATATCATTGTCGACGGTCAAGGCGCTGGAGGTCTCCACATCCATCTTCTGATGGGCGTAGAGCTGCGTGCCGTCGGCATAGATCGACTTGAGCGACGCGGCATAGAGAGAGGTGTTCTGGTCGGAATCGCCCTTAATGGCAATCATGCCGGCACCATACTGCGGCAGACTGACATACAGAGAGGTGACGAAATCGGGCACCTTAATCGTATAGGAGCCATCGTCGTCGGTCAACGCCGTATAAAGGCGATTGTTGAGCGCCTGCACCTTGGCACCGGCCAGAGGTGCCTTTGTAGCGGCATCATAGATATGGCCGGAGATCTCCTTCATGACGTAGGGAGAAGTCTTCTTGGCGGCAGCCGTGGTCTTGACGTCGGATGTCTGTCCGTCGCCGGTCTGGGCCGAAAGGACACAAGAGCCGGAAAGCATGAAGAGACAAACGCCGGCGCGCAGAGCGCTCTGCATCATATTGTTTCTTTTATTGTTGTTCATCATTTCCAAGATATTAATTGAGGACTCTTATTCGGCGGCAGCGGCATTACGCACCGGCTCGATGACCAGGCGACCGAGGCTCAACGCCTTGAACTTGCCCTTCGTCTGATACGGGTAGGTCACACGGATACGCAGACGCGGGAAAGAGCTGATGCTCGAGGGAAGGCCGGCGTAGCAGGTCGAGAAGGTGAAGCTGTCCCACAAGGTCAGCTTTTCTACCTTATCTTTATTGATGGCTACCTGCCTCAACTGAGCAAGCGTCGTGCCCTTGTCGTCAATCAAGAGGGCGTCAAAGATGGGGGCCTCGTCATAAGGAACACCCTGAGCATCGACACGGACATTGTTGATGTTGACTCTATTGGGCAACGTCACGATGGAGATCTTATAGGGGAAGTTGCTCAAAATATTGCTCAACTTAAAGTCGATGGTCATGGCGTTGTTACCATTCACGGGGAAATACGTGTAGTAGTTGTTGTTCAACAGCCCGCCCAAATCGATGGTGTCGTTGTAGTTGTCGTCCGACAACAGGGTGTACGTACCGTTCGTCTCGCTACATCCTTGAACATCGGCCAAGTTGTAGGAAAGAGCATCATAGTAGGAAGAAGCCACCATGTAGGCGGGATCAAACTTGTAGGAGTCCTCGGTGGGAATGACATATCCGTTCGAAGCCTTCACAACGGCATCCATGGCCTCGGCATCGGAAGCGTCGGCATAACCGTCGTTGATATTAAAGATGGGATTACGCTTCGACGTTCCGGCGTTAGAGTTATACATATAGCTCCAGTTCACAGCGCGCAACGAGTCGGCATGGAAGGCCTTGTTGAAGATGGCCTCCTTGTCGTAGACGTTCTCGGCACCGACAATATAACCGGCAGAATAAACGGAATAGCCCAGCAGACGTGTCAGCGCATTGAGCGACTGCAGCGAGTCTTTCTGAGTGGCGTCAAGCTTATAGCCACGTCCCGTCTGACCGCCACCTTTATACTGGAAGTCGTGAGAGTCGCGGGAGAAATCGTAGTTGTAGAAGTCTGCATACTCGTAGAGACTGGCGATCTTCGCCTTGGCTTCATCATAGATGGCATCCGTGGGGAAGATGGCTATCATCACGGAGTCTTCCAACGTAATATTGGAAAGGCCGGCGCTCGACAACAGCGTATTGTCACGGTAATAGATGGAATCCACATACTCCATCTGCCCATTGTCGTTCATGGAACCTTCCGTACTCGCGGCGGAGCTGAAGGTGTACTTGTTGTAGTAATCCACGTCGGCAAAGAGCTTCGTCAGATTGCTGTCGTAGCTCATATAGTCGTAGATGTTGTAGGCAAAGGGCGAATAGCCATCAATGACATGCAGTGTACCGTTGGAAGAGTGGATATTACTCTCGCTCGTCAGCGCCAGATCGTTGAACGTACCTGCCGAGGCATTATAACTCACTACCTTGCCGTTGAGCAGACGCACCTGCTGGGCGCCCACGGTAGAGGCATAGTTGAAGCGGGCTACGTGGTTGCGCACAAACTGGTTGCCTACCTCGTAATTCAGGCGCAGAGCACTGAGGGAGTCGGCCAAGACGTGGGTCTTACTCAGGCTATCGGCGCGGTCGAGGGTGGCCAGATAGCTGTAGGCGGGGAAAGAGCCATCCTTCGGCAACCATACGGTGAATTCCTGAGGAGCGTCGAGCAAATCGGCATAGCTTTGCTTTTGTCCTTTGTCTGTTTCGCTCGTCATGACTTTCGTGCGTCGCAGGATTTGAGCTACGGAGTCGAGGTCTGCGGTAGCCTGAATATTCTGCCACACCGTATTGGCGCCGGTAGCGCTCGACGTAGTGACGTCGAAATGGTCATCGGTGCAGGCGGTGACCCCGAGGAGCGCTATTGCTCCCAGGAGTCCTGCCTTCATCATATTCTGATATTTAGTTATCATTGTGATTGTTGTTTCGAATTATAGGGTTACCAAATGTCTTCCTCTTGAGCGCCGTTGTAGACGGTGGTCGGCACGTACTCAAAGTAGTCCATGAAGAACTGAGAGTCGGACTTCTTCAGCGCGGACTTGAAGCGCAGATAGTAGGTCTGATTGGCATCCATGGTAGCCACGGTGACGATTTTACGCAAGGCAGCCTGCGAACCGCCAAGGTTGCGGACGGGGGTATCGCCCTTACCGGTGGTGATGCAGAAGTACTGCGGTGCCTTCATGTAGCCTTGGTTACGCATATTGCGGTCGTTCTCGGCATTGGTCTCGGCATCGTCTTCGTCTTCCACCCAGGGAATGACGACAGAGGGCACGCTCTGGCGCATATCGTAGGGAAGGCCAACCGGTGCCAGGCGCAAGGGGTCGTTACCGAAGTATACTTGTACCATACCGCGGAGGGTGTTGTTGGAAACGCCCATACGCAGCTCATACGTACCGGTCTTGGGGACGGGCGGCAACTTCAAGACGAAGTCGTACTGTCCGGTGGCCATGATTTCGTCACCCTGATAGTCACGCCAACTACCGCCGCTGTGGTCTACGAGGTAGAGCAGCACGGTACCGGAGGACTCGTTGGTGATATTGTCAAAGTAGCCGGTGGGGAAGTAGCAGTAGCCGCTGTTACGCACACTGTTGGAAAGGATTTCCGGCAGCATGGTGGTCATATCCATACGGATACGCTCGGAGCTGAGCTGGTTGCGGATGTCATCGTCATAGACGAGGATGTCGTCGATGGGGAAGTAGTAGCCGTTGAGGGCGTTGTTGTCGTTGCTGCCGTTCAACGAGGAGATGCAGGCGCCGCGATGTCCTTCCACGATACCGGTCTCGGTGTAGTCACCGTCGCGGCCGTCGTTGTACTCGGAGATGCGGTTGATGTAAATCTTGTGGTCCTGATCTTGCTCGAAGCCGGTGTCGCCCACCTGCGTAATCTTCATCAGGCTGCGATACTTGGAGCCTACCGTCGTGTAGTAGTCCCATACATTGACGGGGTAGCTGATGCTCTGCGGCTTCTTGGCGTCACTATATTTGTAGTTGAACTCGTTGAAGTGACGTACCAAGCGGTCATAGGCCATCTTGCCCTGAAGGATGTGGTAGGCGATGAAACGGTTGACGGCGTTGTCGGCGCTCTTGAGGTTACCGCGGTCGGTAGTACCGTAGACGGCCTCGCAGTGCGTCTGGATGGCGGCGAGGATGGCGTCGCCATTGGTCAGATGGCCCTCTTCGTCGAGCTGAGGAGCGGGGATGCCCCACTTCTCCTGAAAGACGCCGTCGAGCTCTACAAAGGCGGTGAAGCCGTAGTAGCGACGCTGCATCACAGTGAAGGTACCCGAAACGGCATTGGTCGTATAGGTGACGTCATGGTCTTCCTTTTCATATTCCAAGTCGCGGTCGGAAACATTCATGGAGTCGGCCCATCCCGTTTCCTGCATGAGGTAAGCAAAGATGTTGGTATTGTCGGCGGCCGAAATCAGCTCGTAGAGGTTGTCCGATGACGGGGCGATGACGGTGTTCACCTCATGCACCATACCGTTGGAGACCTCCGTATTGACGGAGAGCACGCGCGACGAACCGTTGATGATGTAGTAAGACTCATTGCCTTCCGTTTCCAACTTACACGAGAGGGTACGGTCATTGAGGTTGCTCTCGTCGAAGGTACCGCCGTCGGTGGGGAAGTCGGCCTCCTCATAGGCGTCGTCGTCGCCGTTGTCGATAAGACAGCTGTTGGCGATGAGCTCTGCCTGTGCGTAGGTCATTTCATCGATGGAGTTGAGGCCGAGCGTTTCGGTGACATACTTCTCAATAGCCTCGTTGTTGGGGGCAAAGAGTGTATAGTTACCACGTGCGGAGATTACACTGAACAGCGGCGATGCCGCAGAGTCGCCCAAGACGACGCGTTCGAAAATGGCTTTCAAGTCGGAGTACTTCGAGGGATTGTCCGACAAATAATCGGCCATAGTCTGCTCGGTCTTGATGGCGTAGTTACCAATATTCTCCTTGCAAGAAGCCAAGCTGAGGGTGAGCACCCCGAGGAGTGCCACGCAGCCTTTCTTGAAGAGACGTTTGATGTTTGAGCAGTAAGTGTTCATACGATGACTTTATTTTACAGTGTAACGGTCCCAAACGGGGTTCTGAGTCAAGTTACCACCATAGTCAACGCCATTGATTTTAATCTCGTCGGAGTTGATAGGATTGTAGAGAGAGTAGAGGCTCTTCAGGCGGTTACGCACCGTCGTAGAGAGCGTGATATACTTCGAGAGGGCGTCGCTGTTGGAGCCATTGTAGCAGGACTCGCACTGACGTACGATATCGAACCAACGCTTACCTTCTCCTACAAATTCGCGCTGACGCTCGTTGAGGACGAGGGTCAGGAGGTCATCGGCCGTCTTGACCGAACCGCTCTTATATGCATAGTTGGTCAGCAGGCGGTCACTGACAAGCTCGCCGGCGCCGTCCGTTCCGGTAGCGGAGAGCTTCGGGTTGTTGCGTTCAAAGATGGCATTGACCAGGTTGAAGCCTTCGGTCACCTTGGCACCGTCCGAACCGGCATTATTGGATGCTGTGGGGTCTACCGCCTGCGTGGTGGAAGCCACCGAGCGAGCCAGAGCCTCGGCCTTAATCAGCATGATGTCGGTCAAGCGATAGAGCGGCCACGGCTGAGAGCGGGTGGTCACATACGAGTAATTACCGCCCTCTGTCATGTCTTCCACATTTTCTACCGTCAGCGAGGACATCACATTCTTGTGAATCATCGGGGCGGAAGTACTGGAGGAAGAGTAGGCAAAGGTCTCCAGCAGACGGATATCGGTCTTACCGAAACCGCGATCGGGCTCGTAGGAGCTCTTGGCACTACTGGTGAGCATATTGGCACTTCTCATGTAGCCGTTCGTCAACACGCCGTTGGAGTAATACGACAGGTAGGTAGCAATAGAGCTGTTGGTCACACTGGTACCATCGTAGACCAAGTTGAGAATAATCTCGTCGTTGGAATCATAGTAGGTAGACACGTTGGGGCCCCACAGACCGCTATATATATTGTCGGCGAGCGAGGAGCCGTTGATGGTGTGACGCGTGAGATACGGGTATTTCAGGTCAGAACGTGTCTGCGCATTGCTGACATTGTTTCTCGACACCTTGTCCTGGTAGATACTGTCCACATAAGTCAGGATGTCGTTGCAGTAAGTCACCGACTTATTGAAGCACTCTGTGCTGAGGGTGGTGCACTGGTCCGACGTCAGCGTATCGCCGTTCTCGTTGATGACGACATCACCCTTGTATCTATTGTTTTTCAACAAGCAGCCGCGCCACAGATAGATGTCGGCGAGCAGCGCCTGAATACCGCGACGGGTGAAGCGAGCCTGGTTGTCGCTGGTAGAGCCGAAGTTGTCGGCGGCGCTTCCCAGAACGTCTTCGAGGTCGGTAATCAGATGTCCGAGGATGGTAATTCCCGAGGTGGCGCCGTCCTTACGTGCGCGAGCTTCCGCATCGGTACGTACGGCGGTCGTTACATAGGGGACATCGCGGAAGGCGCGAACGAGGTAGAAGTAGTTGAGGGCACGGAGGGCCGTCATCTCTGCCTTGATGGGCTTCCAGTCGCTGCGACGGAAGGTGGGGTCTACTTCATTTCCCGGCTCTGTCATCTCCTCGCCTTTCTCCAAGACGAGGTTACAATAGTTGATGCCGGTATAGAAGTTTCCCCAGCTGAACATATCGTCGGTAGGCATGAGGATGCCCTGCTGGAGGTGCTCAATGTTCTGCTGCGTCATATCGTTGAGCGACACGTTGTCGGAGCGCATTTCGCCCCAGTAGAGGATGCGTCCTGTCGTACCGCTCGCTCCCAGCTGCCCGTAGGCGCCGGCGCGCACGCCGTCGAGGTCGCCTTCGCTCTGCCAGAAATCTTCCTCAGTGATTTGGTTGGTCGGATAGAGCGTCAGATAGTCATCGCAGGAGGATACTACACCGACACCGGCGCAGAGCAGTCCGGCCATGAGGTATTTATTTATATTTATATGCTTCTTCATTACAGCAATCTTTAGAAACCAATATTCAAACTGAACGTGAACGAGCGGGAACGAGGAGTCTGAGCCGTATCCGTACAGGGACTATAGCCGGACTGGCTGTGGTCGGGGTCTACGCCTTTGTACTTTGTCCAGAATATCAAGTTGTTTCCGGAAGCTGCCAGACGCAGCGTATTGATGCCATAGCGCTTCAGGCGCTCGGCGGGGAAGTTGTAGGACAACTGGAAGTACTGGAAACGGAGGTAGTCGCCGGACTCTACGTAGCGGTCGCTGACGAGGGAGTTGTAGTTGGCACCGCCGCTGACGCTCGTATTCAGGGCGCGGGGGATTTCCGTCACCTGACCGTTGGTTCTCCAACGCCAGTTGACAGCGCGGCTCTGGTTCTTATTGGTACGCATATCTTCCACATACATACGGTTCAAGTTGATAATCTTGTTACCGAGGCGGAAGTTGAAGCTGGTTTTCAGTGTCCAGCGGTCGTAGGTGAAGTCAACACCGAAACCACCGCTCACCTTGGGCACGGAGCTACCGAGGTAGACGATATCGAGTTCGTCGATCTGGCCGTCGTGGTTGACATCTTCGTAGATGACGTCACCACCTTCAAACTTGTAGTTGACACCACCGTAGTTGTAGATCATCTGCAAGGGGTTGCCGTTCTTGTCGTAAACCACATTGCCGTCGGCGTCGTAGACGATCGGCGAAGTCTTACCGGTAGCCTTGGCGGTGTTTATCCAGTTGCCGTTCTCATCGGCCTCCGTGAGGTAGTACTCATTGTCGGCCTCGTTGAGGAAGTAACCATTGTGCTTATAGTCGTAGGCATAGACACCCTTCCAGCGGAAACCGTAGATACCACCGAGGGAGTGTCCCAGCTGCACGCGGCTCAAGACGGCTTCGTTACCGTTGGTGTAGTCGAAGTCGGCGTTGGTGGAGTTCAGTACGGAGGCATCCATCTCGGTCACCGTATTGATGTTCTGAGAGATGTTGAAACGGAAGTTCGTGTGGAACTTGCCAAATTTCAGCACGTTGCCGGTGTTGAAGTAGAGTTCCCAACCTTCATTCTCCATGGTACCCACATTGGCCCAGGAGAGCGAGGAGTAACCGCTGGTGGAGGGCACGCTGACACCGCTGTTGAGGAGGTCGACGGTACGCTTGTTGTAGATATTGAGGTCAAACTGCAAGAGGTCGTCCAGGAAGTTCAAGTTGAAACCTAAGTTCCACGACTTGGTCTTTTCCCAACGGATATCCGTCAAGCGCAGGTTGGTGGGCACGAAGGCCGTCACGCCGTTGTAGTTGTTGTTGGCGGCGTACTTATTATATATAAGGCCTTCGCTGAAGCTGGAGTTACCGGTGACACCCCAACCCGGACGGAAGGCGAGCATGCTGACCACCTTGCGCAGGGGCTTGAAGAAGTTTTCGTCACTGATATTCCATCGTGCGGAGAGACCGGGGAAGTAGCCCCACTTATGACCGGAGCCGAACTTGGTGCTACCGTCGGCACGGAAGGTAATGTCGGCAGAATACTTGGAGCCGTAGGAGTAGTGAACGGAACCGAGGGCGGCCATGCTGTGTCCCTTACCTGTAGAGGTAGAGGCGGAGGTGAGATAGCCGGTCACCGTCGGGTCGGTGATACCACCGGAGATACCGTTGGAGGCCAGGTACTGCGTCGTATTGTTGCTGCTGGTCATCTCAAAACGTCCCATCACCTGAAGGGCATGGTTCTGGTTGATGAAATACGGGCGGAAGATCAAGGTGTGACGGTTCGTGAAGTCCAAGTTTTTATATTCGTTGTTGGACGTCAGGTTGACACCGTTTTCCCAAGAGTTGGAGGTCAGCGACTGAGGATAGTAGCTGTTCTTCGATTCCGTATAGGCATTCAGATAGACTTCGCCGGTATAGTTCAGCTGTGTCTCTTCGTCGTCCTTACCGAGGAATTTGTATTCCACCTGGAACTGCGGGGTGATGGTATAGGTAGACCACTTACGCCAGGCCTTGTTGGCAATGGCGACGGGGTTACCGTTGCTGACCATATCGCTCAGATAGTAGGAGGAGAGGTTACTGGTGTTAGACACCTGACCGGCAGCCGTAGCGGCGGCAGGCATGATATAGTAGTCGCCGGTATCATAGTATTCACCGGTGGCGCGGTTATATTCCCAACGTGTTACAGACATGTTAGGCATGGCCTTATAGGCATACGACATCAAGCCGTCGTCGTAGTTCTTGTTCTGCTTCGTATAGGTAAGGGCGAAGTTGGAGGAGAACTTGATACGGTCGGACACATAGTAGTCCAACGCCATACGTGTGGTGAAGCGATCCAGCTGCTGCTTAATCACCGTACCGGTTTCGTGGTCGTAGCTACCGGACACGCGGAAGGTAGCCTTCTCACCACCACCGGATACATTGAGGCTGTAGTTGTGGGTCTGACCAAACTGTGTTACTTCCTTGATCCAGTCCGTATTCTTATTATAGTTGTAACGGTAGGCGGTATAACTCGGAAGGTCTTGCAACTCGACAATCTCGTCGGAGGGGTTTCCGGCAGAGGGGTTCGGGTTGTGATAGGCCTGCTGGAGCATCATCTTGTATTCATCACCATTGAGCATGGTGAGGCCGGAGGGCTGCCAAGCGCCGGAGAAGCGGTAGCTGAAGTTGACGCGCGTCTTACCGCGGCGACCGCGGCGGGTGGTAATCTCGATAACACCGTTAGAACCGCGGGCACCCCAGATAGCCGTTGCGGCGGCATCCTTCAACACCTTAATGGTCTGGATATCTTCGGGGTTCACCTGGAGGAGGGTAGCAAACTTCTCCTCGTTCATAGCGTCGGCATCGAACTCGTCGGTGTCGTAATCTTCGAGAATATTGCCGTCGACAACAATCAGCGGTTCCTGCGAACCATTGATGGAGGTCACACCACGCAGACGCATACTCGTACCGGCACCGAGGTTACCGGAGTTGGACACGATGTCGAGACCGGCAATCTGTCCCTGAAGGGCTTCACCGGCGGTTTCGAAGGAGAGACCTTGCATCTCGTCCATATTCAAGCTCTGCTGAGCCACAGATATTTCTCGGGTGGGGATATCCATACCGTTGGACTTCTGCTTACGCGTCACCACTTTCTCGGCAGTCTTGAAGGTGGTGTTGTCCGTCAGCTCGATACGGAAGTTGGTGTTGGTACCGATGTCGCGGCGTTCGGTCTTGAAACCGATATAGGAGACTTGCAGTTTGTTGGCGGGATTCTTAATGGTCAACGAGAAGTTACCATTGGCATCCGTCTGCGTGGCCGAAATGGCACGGTTGGACTTGTCAATCTCAGCGACGTTTGCCATCACGATGGGCCCCTTGTCGGCGGAGCTCCATACGTGACCGGTCACGCGCCTCTGAGCGGAAGCCAACGCACAGCAGAAGCACAGGGCAAGGGTCAGAAAATATTTTAAGCTGTTCATGATATACTATTATCTAATTTGGAATCTCTTGACAAAGGATTTGGCGTTCTTGGCACTGCTCCATTCCGTGTCATAGCGACCACCGTCGAGGGGCTTGAAGTTCAGCACCTTGTTTACCTGGTGGATAACGACGAAGGAACTATTGTTGATAGAGGTGGCCGTCGTAGAAGAGGGGCTCTTATCGAAGTCCACGTCGCGTGCCAGGATGTTGTAGGGAGCTACGACACTCTGTGTCACGCCGGCCTGGTCGGTAATCGTCAGCGCGCCGGGCGTCTGCTTGACGGTGATGGGCAGGTAGATATTGGCTACCTCGTCGATGCACGACGTCTGGTAGTCGCCGCCGGCCGTCACATTGTCTACGAAGAAGGACTGATCCTGGAAGTGGTACTTCACAAAGTTGATCAGCATAGTAATCATGGCCTGTGCCTTCTGCTGGTCATCTGTCGACAGGGAGACGGTAGAGCCGTCTTCGCTCTCAACAGCGTGCTCGTTCATCCAGTCGACGATTTCGTCGTAGGTCATCAGACCCTTGGCGCGGGCTTCTTGGATGGCCTCGTTCGTCGGAGCGTAGATGGTGTAGCGGTAGTTGTTGAAGAAGCGCACGAGGTACTCGTTGGCGGCGGGGTTGACGCCGGAGTTGGTGAAGATGCGATACTTCTTCTGCTCGGCCTTCCACAGGTCGCTGTTGTTCTTCATCTCGGCGGTCTTGAAGCCGGCGAGTTCCAGCTGTTCTTCAGAGAAGTCGCTCTCGCAGAGGGAGAAGAACTCGGAGTAGTGGTCGGCGTCGGCGCGGAGGACGGCATAGACGGACTTCGTCGTCGGCTGCATGGGGCGGTCGAGGAGGTAGGTCATACCGTTACCGTAGCCGTTGGACTCAGACGACATATCGTAGCTCTCGGTCACCACGCAGTCGTGGTCGTTGTCGGCATAGTCGTCGTTGTTCACCTGAATCTGGAAACCGCCGTCCACCTTCATACCCACGTTGTTGTTGCTCTTGCTGCCGCGCTCCTTTATATATACGGGAGCACCGCTACGCGAGATGAAGTAGGTGCGGGCGGCATTGATACCCTCATCGTTGTCGGCGTCGTCAGAGTCGTGGACGATGATGTGCTGGTCGAGCATATCGATAAGCAAGGAGCGCTTAATCAAGCCGGTACCGCTGGTCAGCGAGCTGTTGGGCTCGGAGAGGTTGGCAGCGTTACCACCGACGGTGGCCGTAGCGTCGCCATCGGTCTGACCGGTCGACTCGGTATAGGTGTAAGCCTGAGCGCGAATCGGCAGGATGGCGCTCGACGTATTCTTATAGGAGAGCTTCCAGTAACGCCAGCTGCGCACGTTCTGAGAACCGCGGGCCAGCGACATGGGGTCTACGAGACCGTACTTGCCGAGACCTTCGTCGGTCGGAACGAAGAAGGAGAAGCGCGACTGCATGGCCTTGAGGTAAGTAGAGTAGTACTTCTTCAAGGGGGCGTTGTTGTAGGAGGAACCCTCGATATAGTTATCGTCGGCACGAACCACCGACTTCACAATCTGCGTATTGTTGCAGTAGAGGGCCGGAGCGATGACAGAGGCGTAGTCGGCCGGGGTGATAACGCGGTTCATCACGTAAACCACACCGTTGTTGGCCAACAGCGTCTTGACGATGCACTGTTTGTAGCTATCCTCCGAGGTATAGTCGGCATTGGTGGCAGGGAACATCTGGTCCTGAGCATCGTTCATAATGGTGAGGTACTTGCTCGGAACGCTCTCGAGGAAGGAGTCCTTCATCAAGTTGTTGATCATCGCCTGCAGGATGTCGAGAGGTATCTGGTAGAGGTTGTACTCAATGTTCTCCTCGGTGTTGGGGAGCAGAGCATAACGATCCATCAGCACCTTACCGCCACCGTTGACGAAGTAGTTGATCATCGCGGCGTCGGTGGGCACGAACATGGCGGCCATATCCTGCTCGGCAGGAGTACTGGAGCTGATGGCATATTGATTCCATCCCGGGTCGTATGTCAGGAAGGGGAAGTCGCCGAGAGACCTGCGGTCGGGACCGTAAGTCATGGCACCGGAAGCAGAATAGGTAGCGTTGGTAGCGGTACGCGAAGAGATATAGCGCTTCTCGTAAACAGAGTCGTTACCAATATCATACATAGCCTTATACTGGGCCGTCAGCGTAGCGTTATAGTAAGGCGCGCTGAAGCGGTCGAGCATCTTACTGAAGAGGTTCGTCTGACCGTTGGTACGAATCACCTCGGCCATATTCGGCGGGGTGACAAGGACGGTATCCAATACGTTGAAATAACCGTTCAAGCAGGTGACATCTTGCTCGATGACCTTGGCATCATATATATAGGTGCGCTTACCACCGGCGCTACCGTTAGCCCAAGGCTCCTTGTTATTCATGATAAAGCTGATGTCATCATGCGTCACATCCTTGAGCTTCAGTTGGTCTTCGATGAAGTGTACCATCATGGGCGCCGTAGCGTCGAGGGCCATGTAGATACCGCCGCGTTCCTGCGTGCGATAGCTGTCCCAGAAGCGTTTGTCGCCGAGCGAGTTGCCCTCTTCGTCTTGGGTGTCTACGTTCAAGTTGTTGGGCAAGTCATACCAATTCCAGTAGGGCACGCTGTCGACAGCGGAAGCTGCCGTCGAGCGACGCATCGTCAGGCTACCGCCTCCGCTGGAGTAGGTCAGCATTTCGATTACATCGGAGTTGTTGAGCATAGAGCTGTAGAGCAGCTGACTCTTCTGAGCGGTGGAAAGCTGATCATAGCTACGCACCGGATTGCCGTTACCATCCTTCCAACTCGTGGTAGCAAAGAACTTGTCGTAGGTCTCATCGGAGGCCACAAACAGGGTCTTACTACCCGTCTTCGACAGTACGTCGGCATAACCCAGGTCATCAATCAGTTTGACCACCGTGGTGAAATTCCTGGCTTTCAGCTCGTCGTAAATACTCCCGCCCAAAAAGTCTGGTAACGTCTCATCCAGATCGTAATCGTCTGAGCAGGAATACGTAAGACCGCACGTTGAAAGCAAGCACATTGCTCCGAGCAATGTTTTTCCCATTCTGCTAAAACGGTTATTCATACGCACAATAATCTGTTTAATATTATTTTTTTGGTTTGTATTTCACACCTGTGTACGCGTAGGCACGCACTTAGTTGGAGCAAATTTAATGGATTTTCATCTTCCGCCTTCGCTTTCGGCGGTACGAAATGTTATATCTTAACATCATTTAATAGACAAATTCGCTCAAATGTTAAAATCGCGGCGGTCGGCCGCCCGACGCATCGGCGGCAACTGTCAACGGAACAAAAGTGGAACCGCCGCAGCGGCGGCGCCACAACCACCGCCCCGTTCGGGAAGTACCCACCTTTCCCAAGACCGTCGGCGCGGCCGTTTTCCAACATTTCCCGCGCCAGGCACGAGAGAGGCCGCCGACGCTTCAAAAAGCGCCACAAAGATACACGGTTTCCCGCAACCGTCCTACTCCCGCCCCCACTTTTTCGCGTTTTCTCTTTCTCTCCGCACGATGCCCGCAACAGGCTCCGCCGCGATTGTTTCCATGCCGCCGATTTTTTTCTCAAAAAAGTGAGCACTCCCCCTCCAAAATGCAGAAATATCTTGACACGCCTTTTTCCTCATCCTCGCGAAAAAACGGGCTTTTTTGCGTCATTTTATACACTTTTATTCTATCTTGTAAACACTATTTCACCTCAAATTTAGAAAAGTAGACATTTCGTCGCCGCTATTTCACATTCATTGACGCGAAATCCGCGAAAAAGTGGGTCTCTCAAGCGTTACGGAGCAGCCTCCGGTCGTTATTTTTTTTAAGGAATCGGCCTAAAAGCGGAGAAAACGGGCCGCGGCGAAATGCCTCGGGGCCCCGTTGGAACAAGTCCGGGAGAAGGAAAAACAAGTCCGGGACTTGTGAAAACTTCTCCGGGACTTGTTGTTACGCGCGGCGGGGCCGTTCGGCCGAATCCGTTGACAGTATATGTCACAAACGGAGATTTTTTAACACTCATAGAGACGCCGGAGACCGTGCTCGGACGGCGGGACAAGCGTCGGTGGATTTTTTTACATTCTCGCGGCCTTCCCGCACACTTTTTCACCCCCTCTCGCTTCACGATAAGCGCTGTTAAGCAGTGCGGGGAAGTCTATCGACGGACGGGGCGAAGCCGTTGGTGAGAGCGAGGCGATCGGGCCATGTCGATTTCCGGCGGCCTTCTCCACCGAAGGCCGCCGGGCGCGTCATTCTTTGTGTCGGCTTTTTCGCCGCCGTCATGGCCTTGCAGAAGGGGCTCTTATCCCCACCGTCCCCTGCCGAGTTTTCCCTCTTCTGCAGAGACCGGGAACGGTTCCGGGGACGGCGCGTCGGCCGACCGTCGCGCCGCCTCGTTCCGCTCCCCGTCCAAAAAATTTTCCGAAGATTTGGCACAATAAAAGGAAAACAGTAAATTTGCCTGCATCATCCCCTGCAAAGTATCGGCAGGAATCACGATACCCCTACGTTTCACCCGCAGCCGCAACGCCTCACTGCCCCCCCGCTGCACAACACCGTTTCGCCTATCGAGAAGACATTACACTGAACAAAACCCTAGTTGTAATGGACAAATTTTCAACATTTACCGACGACCAATTGGTAAATCTCTACAAGAGTGGTACGGATGCTGCCTTCGATGCACTGCTGACGCGCCACAAGGATAGGCTGTACTCCTATATATATTATACCGTTCACGAAGCGGAACTGGCCGACGACATCTTCCAAGAGACGTTCGTCAAAGTCATCATGAACATCCGGCAGGGGCGCTATGTCTGCAACGGGCGCTTCGACGGATGGCTGCTGCGCATCGCCCACAACCTCATCATCGACCACTACCGCAGCGTCGGCAGTAGCAACGCCCTCTCCTCGGAGGAGATCAGCCTGCAGCTCTACGACGGCGGCTGTTATCACGACGGCGGCGACGAGCGCGAGAAAGAGGCGGCGGAAAGCCTGCGTCAGTTGCGCAAACTCATCGACTTACTCCCTGACAACCAGCAGGAAGTGCTGCGCCTTCGCCTCTACGACGAAGTGAGTTTCAAGGACATCGCCGCCCTCAAGGGCATCAGTATCAACACGGCACTGGGGCGTATGCACTACGCCATCCTCAATATGCGGCGACTGGCCGCCGAGCGTCATCTGACGGTCTACAATTTCTAAAAAAGCTCCACGACGCAGGAAGCGACGGGCAAAGGAAAATCATCGCCTTCGCTCGCCACGTCCTGCGCCGTGAAGCATCCACCCTGCCCCGCCCTATTCAAGGGGAGCGGAGGGCGGCGGATAGAACCGCCTTAATTCATCCACTCCTTGCGCCGCAAAGGAGCCGTATCGGCCCCATTGGTTCCCGCCTCAGCCGACATGGGGCGATAGGCGCGGGCAAAGGTGCGCAAAAAGTGTAAGGTATCTTCGCGAGGAGAGAGAAGATAAGAGGGAGTAATGTGCTTCATAGGCGATGTCGTCTGTTTCGATGAAGAAAGCTTGTACAACGAAGGACTCTTCTCATCCTGAGAGAGATATCCTCCCGAAAAGAGAAGGTCGTTGCGTTGCCGTTCTATTATATAACGCAGGAAGCCGCTTTTTATTATCCCATCGCAAGATAACACCCTCCTAAAATAGGAGGGGACGCCCTTTGCTTTTTTTTGACTAACTTTGCCACGTTTTTCACCGCCCTGATGGGGCTTTATCGACTATCTTATGAAAAAAGTATGGAACGGAGAGGTGCTTCACGGCATCCTCCTCATCGTCCTCTTCTCGTGCTCGGCCTGCTACATCGCAGAATTCGCCTGCATACAACGCCTCTCCCTCAGTCCGCTGATTGTGGGAATCATCCTGGGCATGCTCTACGCCAACAGTCTGCGCAACCACCTCCCCGAGACATGGGTTCCCGGCATCCAGTTCTGCTCCAAGCAGATACTGCGCACCGGCATCGTGCTCTACGGTTTCCGCCTGACCTTCCAGCAGGTGGTGGAAATAGGATGGCCGGCTTTTCTCGTCGACCTCATCATCGTAACGGGAACCCTGCTACTGGGTTGCCTCTTCGGACGCCTGCTCCGCATGGACCGCGAGACCTCCCTGATGACGGCGATGGGCAGCGCCGTCTGCGGAGCCGCCGCAGTGCTCGGTGCCGAACCGGTAGTGCGCTGTGCACCGCATAAGACGGCCGTCGCCGTCTCCACCGTCGTCATCTTCGGTACCTTGTCGATGTTTCTATATCCCCTCCTCTACCGCTCGGGACTCCTGCAACTCGACGACCTCTCCATGGCCATCTATACAGGGTCGACGCTCCACGAAGTGGCCCACGTGGTGGGGGCCGGCAATGCCATCGACGCCGCCGGCGGGCAAGTGGCCGACGCCGCCACCATCACCAAGATGATACGCGTCATACTCCTTGCGCCTACACTCCTCATCCTGAGCTTCTTGTTGGCGCGAAAGAGAGCCTGCGCCGACAGCGCCGTCGACGGGAGCCGACGCATTACCATCCCCTGGTTTGCCTTTGGCTTCCTGGCCGTCATCGCCCTCCACTCCCTGCTCTGCGCCACCCCGGTACTTCCCCAAGAAACGCTGTCGACCGTCACCGACGCCATCAACCGCTTCGACACCTTCCTCCTCACCATGGCCATGACGGCCCTCGGCGCCGAGACGAGCATCGACAAATTCCGCCGGGCGGGCGCCAAGCCCTTCCTCCTCGCCGCACTGCTCTATCTATGGCTCGCAGGCGGAGGATACCTCTTAGCTTACCTCATCGCATAACCTCCTTTTGTGCAGATATTTATACGCACAACTTCTTTCCTTTACGCGCGTTATTCACCGTCCCTCCGCAACGGTGGATAACGCGCGTCTCATAGGGGATTTGCCCTCATTTTTACTCGCTCATTACAAATAGTTTCCGTAACTTTGCATCACAACGTTTCACCCGTCGAAAGAAGGCGGGCCCATTCAAAAAACACACAGCCATCATGAAGAATATACTGCTCCTCGGCTCCGGCGAACTCGGAAAAGAATTCACCATTGCCGCACAACGTTTGGGACAACACGTCATTGCCTGCGATGCCAGCGCCGGGGCACCGGCCATGCAGGTGGCCGACGAATACGAGGTATTCTCTATGCTCGACGGCGACGCCCTCGAACGCGTAGTAGAGAAGCATCATCCCGATATCATCGTTCCGGAGATAGAGGCCATCCGTACCGAGCGTCTCTACGACTTCGAGAAGGAGGGCATCGAGGTGATTCCCTCGGCACGCGCCGTCAACTTCACCATGAACCGCAAGGCCATACGCGACCTAGCTGCCAAGGAGTTAGGACTCAAAACCGCCCGTTACTACTACGCCAAGACCCTCGACGAGCTCCGCGCAGCGGCCGAGAAGATAGGCTTCCCCTGCATTGTCAAACCCCTCATGTCGTCATCGGGAAAAGGGCAGTCGATGGTTCAGTCGGCCGACGACTTGGAAAAAGCCTGGAAATATGGTATCGAAGGAAGTCGCGGCGATATCCACGAACTGATTATCGAGGAATTTATCCACTTCGACAGCGAAATCACCCTGCTCACCGTCACCCAGAAAAACGGCCCCACGCTCTTCTGCCCTCCCATCGGACACGTGCAGAAAGGCGGCGACTACCGCGAGAGCTTCCAGCCGGCACACATCGCTCCCGAGCACCTCAAAGAGGCGCAGGCCATGGCCGCCAAGGTGACGGAGGCCCTCACCGGCGCCGGACTGTGGGGCGTAGAGTTCTTCCTGAGTCACGAAAACGGCGTCTACTTCTCCGAACTGTCGCCGCGGCCGCACGACACGGGGATGGTGACCCTCGCCGGAACGCAAAACTTCAACGAGTTTGAGCTCCATCTGCGCGCCGTCTTAGGACTTCCCATTCCGTGTATCAAGCAGTTACGCATCGGCGCCAGCGCCGTCATCCTCTCCCCCATCGCCAGTCAGGAACCGCCGCGCTACCGCGGACTGGAACGCACCTGCGAGGAGGACGCCGACGTGCGCATCTTCGGGAAACCCACCACGCGCCTCAACCGCCGCATGGGCGTCGTAGTGTGCAACGGCCCCCTCGACGGCGACCTCGACGCCCTCCGCGACAAGGCAAAACGCCTGGCCTCTTATGTAGAGGTGTACTGATCCGAAAGAGGGACGCACAGGCCGACTCCCCTACTCACGTCGGCGCCCCGACGGCCGCCAAGGCCGACTCCCGCGCCCCTTCCTTCGCCAAAGCCTACGAAACTCACAGAAACAGCGTGTCAAGATATTTTACCTTTTTCGGTATTCATTTATCTGAGAATACGCATTTTAAGCCACGGAGAGCCCTATTCTAAAGGCCGCGTGGCTTAAATATTTTCCACAACATGGGGAACGGGGCGGGATTTTCGCATTCTCGCCGCCCCTTCAACGGTCATTTTCGCCCCTCCCCAACACCTCGCTCCCGGAAAGGAACAGTTGAACCCGCAGCGCCCCGCCCGCAACGGCACGTTCGCAACGACGACGACCGGCGCCGCACCACCGTCATCATGAGACTTCAGAAAAAAACACTCTTTCACATTTTCACCCGCCCGTCCCGAAAGACGCTCGTCCGCCTCGTCTTGTCCGCCCTCCTCATCGCGGGATGGTGGCAATGGCTACAGCCGGGGAGCGTGACGTCGCAACTCAACGCCATCGGGCGACTCGAGAGTCACACCTACTATGTCGTGCAACTGGCCGACGGCGACAGCCTCCTCTTCTCCCCCACCACCCACCACACCACCGACGCAGAGGGCAACAGTGACGGCGGCGACAGCGCCGTCGTCAGCGGATGCTTCGTCTCGGCACGCGGGCACTTCGTCACCACCATGGCGGCGCGACAGGGGGCGGCCGACACCCTCGACGGCGACACGCTCAGAAAAATTCTCACCGAGGAGCGCCAACGCCTGGAGGCGCTGGCGCAACGCAAAGTCTCTATGCAGCGACAGCTGGACTACTACGCCGGAACGCACAGCGTCACCGACGATGGATATAACGATATCATGGAGCAACGTGCCCTCCAGGCGGAACAGACGGCTTCTGTCGACACTCTGCTGCAGCGCCTCGCGAAAGCGCTCGCACAGCCCTCATTATCAGCCACCCTTCACTGTCGCTATACCGCAACGCTCCACCTCCCCACGCGGCGCAGTACGGCGGCCGACACCCTGCCGACGGTACGCAGCTATGCCTGCACGATGCGCACCGTCGGACACGACGACCGTCTCCTACTCCTCCAAACGTCCAACGGAACGCTGCCCTCCACCGCCACCTACCTCTCGCTACTACCGGCCCTTTCCCTCGACAAGGAGCGCCGCCTATTGGCCTACGACGCCACACTGCCGCTGGCCGACGTGCTCCCTCTCTCCTCCTTCTCCCCCGACGCCGACAGCGGGGAGGGCGCTGCCGTCACCGACGCCCGCGGCCATCTCAAGGGAGTCCGTGCCGGAGGCAGTATCCTTCCCCTCAGCGACCTGCGCCGCCTGTGCTTCGCCTCCGAGGGGGGACTCCGCCGATGGGGAGAGCATCAGTGGGGACTCCTGCGGCGCATCTTTCTCCCCACCTCCGACACACAAAAAGCACACCGCCTCGACGCCGCTAACGCCTTCACCCGCAACATCATCGGCCTCCACCGCTGCGGCGAAAGCTACCGCACCTTCGCCCTCAACGACACGACCTCCTACAGCGGACGGCAGCAACAGGGACGCCCCGAGGGCTACGGCGTAGCCACCTACCGCAACGGCAGCCGCTACCGCGGATGTTGGCACGACGGACAACGCAGCGGCGAGGGCGTCCTCACCGACAGCACCGGCACAGCCTGGAGCGGCTGCTGGCAGGGCGACACGCTGACGAACGGCGTGATGACCACTACCGACGCCACCTACCGCGGCGACTTCGACCGACAGCTGCGCCGCCACGGCAACGGGATACTCGTCGACGCCAACGGTTCACTCTATGAGGGACAGTGGGTGAGCGGCGTGCGCGAAGGCTTCGGCTACGACATCGGCAACGGCAGTATTGTCCGCGCCGGGAGCTGGCACAACAACACCTTCCGCGGCGAACGCTTCATCTATACCGCCGAACGCGTCTACGGCATTGACATCTCGCGCTACCAGCACGAGATAGGGCGCAAGCGCTACGCCATCGATTGGAATAAGCTGCGCATCACCAACTTAGGAGCCAGCAACGCCGGGCGTATCCGTGGTACGCAGGACTACCCCGTGAGCTTCGTCTATATCAAAGCCACACAGGGCACCACCGTCACCAGCCGCTACTACAGCGCCGATGCCGCCGCCTGCCGCCGTCGCGGTATCCCCGTGGGCGCCTACCACTTCTTCTCGACGACGAGCGACGGTTTGGCACAGGCGCGCCACTTCATACGCACCGCCGACTACCGCCGCGGCGACCTGCCGCCGGTGCTCGACGTGGAGCCCGGCGACGCCGAGATACAGCGCATGGGCGGCACGACGGCCCTCTTCCGCGAAGTCACCGCCTGGCTGCGCTACGTCCGCCGGGCCTGCGGCATCCGCCCCGTCCTCTACATCAGCCAAGGCTTTGTCAACAAATACATGGCCGCCGCCCCCGAGGAAGTCACCGCCTGCCCGGTATGGATAGCCCGCTACAGCGAATACAAGCCCTACGTCCAGCTGCTCCACTGGCAACATTCGGCCAACGGGCGCGTAGCCGGCATCCATGGCGCCGTGGATATCAATGTGTTCAACGGCAACGCCGCCCAATTTGCCACCTACCTGCGCGAGATACGCGGCGAGGAGTGATGCCGCGGCGGCGGGCAGCCACCGCGCGACGGCGATGCGACGCCGCCGCCACACGTTTTCGGCGCTTTCTCGCCTTTTCTCATTTTTTTGTCGTATTTTTGCCCAAATAAGAACTACTCAAACATTCGCCATATGATAGACGTAAAGAAATGCCTCTCCGACTGTGAGGAGAAAATGGAGATGAGTGTGCTCCACTTGGAAGATGTGCTGTCGCACATCCGCGCCGGCAAGGCCAACATCCACATCCTCGACGACATCCGCGTCAACAACTACGGCGCCAACGTGCCCCTCAACAATGTCGCAGCCATCACGACGCCCGATGCGCGCACCATCGCCATCAAGCCGTGGGACAAGAAGATGTTTTCCGTCATCGAGAAAGCCATCATCGACAGCAACGTGGGCATCATGCCCGAAAACAATGGCGAAATCATCCGACTGGGCATCCCCCCCCTCACCGAGGAGCGCCGCCGCGACCTTACCAAGCAGTGCAACCGTGAGGCGGAAGAATGCAAGGTGGCCATCCGCAACGCCCGCCGCGACGGCAACGAAAAGCTCAAGAAGGCCGTAAAAGACGGACTCCCCGAAGATGTCGAGAAGGACGCCGAAGCCGACCTCCAGAAGATTCACGACAAGCAGATGAAGCAAGTCGAAGAGCTCATCGCTGCCAAGAGCAAAGAAATCATGACCGTATAACGACGGTCGCCCAAGTGATACACAGGGAGTGCCCGGGAATAGGTCGACAGTCAGAACACCTGGCCCGCCCTATCCCCGGGCTCTTTTCTTGGGCCGCCCCTCGCGGCGGCATACTACCCCCTACTTTATACCTTATTACTATCTCTCCCCACGTGCACGGCATCGTTATCCGCAATACAGGCAACAGTTACATCGTCCGCACCGACGACGGACAGGAAGTGGAATGCAAGGTGAAGGGAACCTTCCGCCTGCGCGGCATCCGCTCCACCAGTCCCGTGGCCGTCGGCGACGGCGTCACGGTGAAGGCCCCCACCGACACCGGCGACGACCCCATCCACGAGGTGCTCTACATCACCGACATCGACGAGCGCCGCAACTATATCATCCGTAAGGCCTCCAACCTGTCGAAGCAGAGCCACATCCTCGCCGCCAATATCGACTTGGCCCTCCTCGTCGTCACGATGGCGCGCCCCGAGACAACGACGACCTTCATCGACCGTTTCCTCGCCTCTGCCGAGGCCTACCGCGTCCCCGTGGCCCTCGTCTTCAACAAGATGGACGACCTCAACGACGAGGAGCGCTCCGACGCCGACGTGCGTATGGACATCTACCGCGCCATCGGCTACGACTGCTACGCCCTCAGCGCCCTCCACGGCGACGGTCTCGAACCGTTGCTGCAGGCCATGCACGGGCGCATCTGCCTACTGGCGGGGCATTCCGGTGTGGGGAAGTCCACTCTCCTCAACCGTCTGGTGCCCACCGCCCATGCCCGCACCGCCGAAGTGTCGGAGGCCCACGGCACCGGGATGCACACCACCACCTTCAGCGAGCTCTACAACTTGCCCGGCGACACCGCCGGCGGCGCCGTCATCGACATCCCCGGCATCAAGGGCTTTGGCACCTTCGATATGCAGCCGGAGGAGGTGGCCCACTACTTCCGCGACATCTTCCGCCTGTCGGCCCACTGCCGCTTCAACAACTGCACGCACACCCACGAGCCGGGCTGTGCCGTCCTCGAGGCTCTTCAGGACTTCCGCCTGGCGCCCACGCGCTATGCTTCCTACCTCTCCATGCTCGACGACAAGGACGAGGGGAAATACCGCGCTGCCTACTAATCCTTACGGAGGAGCGACGCATCCTTACGGAGGAGCGACGCTTCTTTATGGGAGCCACGAGCGCTGCTTCCCCGCCGACGCGGCGGCACAGACGGCAGGCTCTCTCCACCGCTCCCGTCTCAGGACCTCCCTTCAGTTATCCACCGCCGCGCCCCGCCCGGCAAAATCTCACCAGCCATGTCCATCTCACTCATTATCATCCTGCTGGCACTCGCCGCCCTCCTACTCTTCGCCCTGGAAGCCTTCGTTATCCCCGGTTTCGGCATCACCGGCATCAGCGCCGCCCTCTGCACGATAGTGGCCGACGTATTGATTTATACGGAATATGGCACCGGCGCGGCCATCGCCGCCATTTTGGTGTCGGCAGCCGTGGTGGTAGGTTCACTCTGGTGGTTCAGTAAGTCGAAGGCCCTCGACCGTATGTCGCTCCACAGCACCATCGACTCCACCGCCGCCACGCCGGCGCAGCTGTCGGTGAAGGTGGGCGACGAAGGCGTCGCCCTCACCCGCCTCGCCCTCATCGGCAACGCCACCATCGACGGCCGGACGGTAGAGGTGAAGTCCGACGGCACCTTTATCGACGAGGGAACGCCGCTCGTCGTCACCCATGTCAACGAAGCCCTGATACTTGTGCACCCCAAAAGCTGAACATCAAAACATGCAAACACCTCCTCAAAACATCTTCCCCATCTTCGACCGTATGCTCTCGCGCCGCGACAAGGAGTCGCTCCTGGGACAGCGCGGCACCATGCTATGGTTTACCGGCCTCAGCGGTTCCGGTAAGAGCACGGTAGCCATTGCCCTGGAGCACGAGTTGCAGCGCCGCGGCTACCTCTGCCGCATCCTCGACGGCGACAATATCCGCTCGGGCATCAACTCCAATCTGGGCTTCACCGCCGACGACCGCCGCGAGAATATCCGCCGCATTGCCGAGGTGGGCAAGCTTTTTGTCGACACCGGCATCATCACCATCGCCGCCTTTATCAGTCCCACCGAAGAGCTGCGCACACTGGCACAGCAGATTATCGGCGCCGACGACTTCCGCGAGATATTCATCTCCACGCCGCTCTCCGTCTGTGAGCAGCGCGATGTCAAGGGGCTCTATGCCCGCGCCCGCCGCGGCGAGGTGAAGAACTTCACCGGCATCTCCGCCCCCTTCGAGGCTCCGGCCCACCCCGCCCTCGCCATCGACACCTCGCAGCAAGACCTGGCGACCAGCGTAGCCCAACTGCTGCAACTGTTGGGGATTGACACGGAGAAGGGGAAATAAGGACTCTTCCGCCACGCGCCACTACCGGCGCCGCAGATAGCCATAAAGGCCGCGACATTGCAAGCAATGCCGCGGCCTTTCTTCTATGTTTGCTATGGCGTATTAGCGGATGAAGAGGAGTTCGCGATACTTCGGGAGCGTCCACATCTCGTCTTCGACGATGAGTTCCAGTTTGTCGATGTGGTAGCGGATGCTGTCGAAATAGGGGGCCACCTCGTCGTGGTAGGCGATGGCCAGTTCGCGCACGTTCTCAATCTTGTTGACCACCTTGCGCTTCTCTACCATGGCTTCCACGTTCTCGGCGATGAAGCTGGTGTGCTTGTTGATTTTCTCAATCAAGTCGATGTTGTAGGCGGTGAGCTCCTTCACTTTCGCGGGGTCGCTGAAGGCCAGCTGAATCTTGTGGACGTTGTCCACCAGTTCGCTTTGGTATTTTGTGGCAACGGGGATGATGTGGTTCATGCAGAGGTCGCCGAGCACGCGTGCCTCGATCTGAATCTTCTTCTGGTAGGTTTCCCATTTGATTTCGTTGCGTGCTTCCAGTTCGTGACGGCACATGACGTTCATGCTCTCAAACATCTTGACACTGCTGTCGTCGAGGTAGCGGTCGAATACCAGCGGGCTCGACGTCTCGCAGTCCAGTCCGCGGCGTGCTGCTTCGGCCTTCCACTCTTCGCTGTATCCGTTGCCGTCGAAGTGGATGGGGCGGCAGGTGCGGATATCTTCGCGAAGTACCTCGAGGATAGCGGCAATCTTGTCTTCGCCTTTGGCGATGAGGGCGTCGACGCGGTTGTGGAAGTCGGTGAGGGCTTCAGCGACGGCGGTATTGAGGGCAATCATCGCACTGGCACAGTTGGCGGTGGAGCCGACGGCGCGGAACTCGAAGCGGTTGCCGGTGAAGGCGAAGGGCGAGGTACGGTTGCGATCGGTATTGTCGACGATGATTTCGGGGATTTGCGGGATGTCGAGGCTGACGCCGTGCTTGCCTTCTACGACAAATAGTTCGTCTTTCGTCGACTTCTCCACCTTGTCGAGGAGTTCGCTCACCTGCTTACCGAGGAAGCTGGAGATGATGGCGGGAGGAGCCTCGTTGGCGCCGAGACGGTGGGCGTTGGTGGCGCTCATGATGGAAGCCTTGATTAACCCGTTGTGGCGATAGACGCCCATCAGTGTCTCCACGACGAAGGTGATAAAGCGCAGGTTGTCTTCCGGCGTCTTACCGGGGGCGTGGAGCAGCGAGCCCGTATCTGTCGTCAAGCTCCAGTTGTTGTGCTTACCGCTACCGTTGATGCCGGCGAAGGGCTTCTCGTGGAGCAGGCAGCGGAAACCGTGCTTGCGGGCGATGTTGCGCATGAGCGACATGATGAGCATGTTGTGGTCGACGGCGAGGTTGCACTCTTCGAAGATGGGAGCCAGCTCAAACTGGTTGGGGGCCACCTCGTTGTGTCGCGTCTTGCAGGGGATGCCCAGTTCGAGGGCCTGAATCTCCAGGTCGCGCATGAACTCGGCCACGCGCTGCGGGATGGCGCCGAAGTAGTGGTCGTCCATCTGCTGGTTCTTGGCGGAGTCGTGCCCCATCAGCGTACGTCCCGTCAGCAATAGGTCGGGGCGGGCGGCATAGAGGCCCTCGTCGACGAGGAAGTATTCCTGTTCCCATCCCAGGTTGGCGGTGACGCGCTTCACGGCGGGGTCGAAGTAGCGTGCCACGGCGGTGGCTGCCTTGTCGACGGCGGCGAGGGCCTTCTTCAACGGAGCTTTATAGTCGAGGGCCTCTCCGGTGTAGGAGATAAACACCGTCGGAATCATCAGCGTGTCGCCTACGATGAAGACGGGCGAAGCGGGATCCCATGCCGAGTAGCCGCGAGCCTCGAAGGTTGAGCGGATACCGCCGTTGGGGAACGACGAGGCGTCGGGCTCCTGCTGTACGAGTTCCTTACCGCTGAAGTTTTCCACCATACCTCCCTTGAAGTCGTGCTCTACGAAGGCGTCGTGCTTCTCGGCGGTACCGTCGGTGAGGGGCTGAAACCAGTGCGTGCAGTGAGTGACGCCCATCTCGATGGCCCATTGCTTCATGCCCTTGGCCACCTCGTCGGCCACCGACAGGGGGAGGGGTTTTCCCGTTTCGATGACTTCGCGGAGGGTCTTGTAGGTCTCCAGGGGGAGATACTTGAACATCTTCTGCTGGTTGAAGACATACTTGCCAAAATACTCGGAAGGGCGTTCGTCCGGCGCCTTCACTTCTACAGGGCGTTTCTTGAAAGCCTCTTCAACGACTTTGAATCTGAGATTGCTCATACGATGATTATTTTGAATGATTCTTTACTATTTTTGGAACAAGGCAACGCCTTTCGACGATGCCCCGGGGCCTTTCGCCGATTTCCCGTTAGTGTTTCAGCCACTCTTTCAGGCGTGCCATGGCCGCCACGCAGTCTTCGCGGGTGCCAAAGGCCGTCAGTCGGATATATCCCTCGCCGGCGGGGCCGAAGCCGACGCCCGGCGTCGATACGATGTTGACCTCGTGGAGGAGTTTCTCGAAGAACTCCCAGCTGCCGACGCCCTCCGGCGTCTTCACCCAGATATAGGGGGCGTCAACACCGCCGTAGACGGTGAGACCCACCTCGGCGAGGGCCTCGCGCATGATGCGCGCATTGGTCATATAGTAGTCGATGGTCTCGCGCACCTGCTGCTTGCCCTCCGGCGTATAGATGGCGGCGGCGGCACGCTGCACGATGTAGGCGGTGCCGTTGAACTTGGTGCACTGGCGACGGTTCCACAGGGCGTTGAGCGATACGTCGGCACCGTCGGGGCCCTTTACCACCAGTGTCTTCGGCACCACGGTATATCCGCAGCGGAGGCCCGTGAAGCCCGCCGTTTTGGAGAAGGAGTGGAACTCTACGGCGCACTCCTTGGCGCCCTCTATCTCGTAGATGGAGTGAGGAATGCCCGGCGTGGAGATATAGGCCTCGTAGGCGGCATCATAGAGCAGGAGACTCTTGTGACGACGGGCATAGGCCACCCATTTCTCCAGTTCCTCGCGCGACAGCGTGGTTCCCGTGGGATTGTTGGGGTAGCACAGGTATATCAGGTCGGCGGGATGCTCGGGGAGGGCCGGGGTGAAGTGGTTGTCGGCATGGCAGGGGCAGTAGGTCACGCGCGACCAGGCGCCGTCGATGAACTCTCCGGCACGTCCCCCCATCACGTTGGAGTCGATATAGACGGGGTAGATGGGGTCTGTCACACAGATGGTGTTGTCGCCGCCGAGGATGTCGCCGAAGTTGCCCGTGTCGCTCTTGGCACCGTCGTTGACAAAGATTTCGTCGGCGGTGATGTCGATGCCGCGGGCGGCGAAGTCGTTGTCCACGATGGCCTCGCGCAGGAAGTCGTAGCCCTGTTCCGGGCCGTAACCGCGGAAGGTGGCGCCGCTGGCCTGCTCGTCGACGGCCTTGTGGAGGGCCTCAATGACCGCCGGCGCCAGCGGGCGCGTCACGTCGCCGATGCCCAGGCGGATGAGAGCGGCCTCGGGATGAGCGGCCTTGTAGTCGGCCACTTTATGAGCGATATCTGCAAAGAGATAGTTCTTCTGAAGTTGTAGGAAATGGGGATTGATAGTTGCCATAGTAGCGTCGTTGTTGTCTGTTCCGTTCTTGTAGGTCTTCTCGGGCGGGGAGGAGGTTCCGACCGGCTATTCTTCGATAGCGATGCGTCCGTCAAACACCTTGGTCGCCGGCCCTGTCATGTAGACGTGTCCGTCGGCCTCGCGCCATTCGATGTGCAGCGTTCCGCCGTCCATCACAATGTCGCTCTCGCGGCCGCGCCGCCCGGTGAGGGCTGCCGCCACCGCTGTGGCGCAGGCGCCGGTGCCGCAAGCCATGGTGATGCCCGAGCCGCGCTCCCAGACGCGCATACGGATGGTGCCGTCGCTGCGCACCTCGGCAAACTCGATGTTGCAACGCTCGGGGAAGGCGTCGGCAAACTCCAGGGTGGGGCCCACCGTCTCCAGCGGCAGTTGTTCTACGTCGGGGGTGAAAATAACAAAGTGCGGATTACCCATCGACACAAATGTGCCGCGATAAGCCACACCCGTTGTGCTCGTCACCTCGCCGTCACGCATACTGCCGTCGGGCGTTGCCAGCTGTGCCGTCACCGCCAGCCGCGGCGCGTCCATATCCACCGTCACGCTCTCCACCAGACCGTCGACGCCCGTCGTCAGATGGAGCACCTTGATGCCCGAGAGCGTCTCCAGGCGTATCTCTCGCCGGTCGGTGAGACGGTTGTCGTAGAGGTATTTGCCGATGCAGCGCGAGGCGTTGCCGCACATCATCGCTTCCGACCCGTCGTTGTTGAAGATGCGCATGGAGAAGTCGCCCACCGTCGAGGGGCCTATCAGCACCAGGCCGTCGCCGCCGATGCCCTTGTGGCGGTCGCTCCACAGGCGCGCCAGCGCCTCGGGATGCTCCACGGGGCACGCCAGCGTGTTGACATAGATATAGTCGTTGCCGGCGCCGTGCATCTTTGTAAAATCAATCAATCGTTGCATATCTGTCTGTTATGGCTGCAAAGGTAGCCATTTCTTTCAACACTCGCGCTACATTGGCATAAAATCTTTCATTCATTCACATTTTTAACGCTAAAACTATCTTTTTGCTCTATTTCCACACTTTTTTCTTCCCTTTTGACCGTTTTTCGGACAAATCCCGCACGCTCTCCCGCCGCCGCGGTGGCAGACGTTCCTCCCCCTCCCCCATTTTTTTTGAAAAAAGTGAGAGGAAGGGGGCCTTTTGGCTGAAAAATATTGACACGCCAACAGGCGCGAAAAAGAGCGAAAAGAGGCCGACGGACGGCATTTTTTCTACAAAACGCCACAAAAAGAAACACTCCTTCACTCATTATTCACACATATTAAGGAAGCATCGCTACAGTTTCACTTTCCTTTGCACAAAATCCGCCGTTTCCTCCTCGTCTTTCAAGAAAAAGCGGGCCTCGCCGTCCCCCCCGAAGAGGCCCGGAATAGTTAAAGATATGGAACAGGAGGGCGCCGCACGCGGCGACGGCGGCGCGTCGCAACAAGTCCCGGACTCGTCGCAACAAGTCCGGGACTTGTTGAATTTTCTCCGGGACAAGTTTTTACGCGCGGCGGCCCGGCCTCCTCCGGGCTTTTGACAGTATATGTCAAAAACGGCGGAATTTTAACGTTTCAACACCTTCGTGCGTGTGCTGCTCGGGCGCAGGGGCGGGGGCGGTGGATTTTTTGCGATTCTCGCGGCCTTCGCGCACGGTTTTACCCCCCCTCTCGCTTCACGATAAGGGCCGTTACGACGCCCGCGGCGTGGCGGCGATGCCGAGGCCGTTTCCCAACAAGCGCCCCGTGCTCGCCGTTGTTCAGACGGAGGGCACGGGGCGCGGCAGACAAGGCGGGGCCTCATCACAAAGGGAGGGGGATGTATGTGCTGCGGGGGAGGGGGGCCGCAGGCGGTCGGGAGGTGCAGGGGCGCTGCTCGGCGGCGGCGCGGTGACAGCACCGTCCTTATTCTTCGCCTTCCCAGTTTTCGCTGCTCCAGGAATGGCGGCGCGTCCAGGAGTCTGAGCCCGACACATCGCCGTCATAGCTGTCTTGTTTCTCTATTTTCGATACGCTCATCAGGGCGCCCTCTACGTAGAGGGCGATGCAGCGGCTCTCCGGAGCTTGATATATCTTTTTCATAAGGTTCTCACTGTTGGTGGGAAGAGACTCTCGCGAGGTTCTCTCCTTGTTATTTCACAAATATCTTCTCTCCGGCGGCGGTCACATAGATGCCTCTCACCGGGTGCGTCACGCGATGCCCGCCGAGGTCGTAGAGGACGGTGGGCAGAGTGGTGGGCGTCACGGCGTCGATGCCCGTTGTCTCGCCGGCGGCATCGCCGAAGCGCAGGGCCTTGGCAGACTGCTCGGTGGTGCTCGGCAGATAGGCCTTGTTGGCCGACAGTGTCTTGTCGGTGGTGAGGCGATAGAAGCCCATCAGGTTGTCTTTCTGCGTGAGGATATAGCCTTCCACCTCTGCCGGGGCATAGACGCCCTCGAAACTGTTGTCTGTCGGCGCCGTGGCGGCGGCGTAGGAGATGGTAAGGGTGTGGTCGCCCGGTGTCCCCACGAGGATAGCGGGCGTCGCGGCCGGCAGGATATTGCCCTCGATGGCCGTCAGCGTAACGTAGTCGCCTTCGTCCTTACCATAGTAGGCCGTCACGCCCTCGGGGAGCGCTACGGCGAAGCGCAGCAGGAGGGTGGCATAGCCGCTACCGTCGGCGGCTTCATGGAGGTTGACGGGCAGCTCGGTGGCTTCTTCGATGAAGAAATTGTTTTCTACACCGGAGTCATTATGACTCCCCAAATAGCCGGTAGGGGTATCTGTATTCTTATATCTAATGCCTACCTGCATCGTTCCCTCACTAACACGGTTAAGCAGGTTGACGGCGCCATCGGTATCAACAAACTGATGATAGAACAAGTCGTAGATGCCGCTGCTGCTGCTGTCGTCCAGCATATTCACATCGTAATAGTCCCAATACGTCGGACTGACATACTTGCCGGAGTTGGCACTCTTGATGCGATAGCCGGGCATATTGCTCAGCCCCTCATACCAATAGGCGGGCGTGTAGGTGCAGGCCTCCAGCTGCCACAGCGCGGCGGCGGTGGTGTTGGCGTCGCAATAGAGCTTATAGTCCGTG
This sequence comes from uncultured Prevotellamassilia sp., assembly GCA_964640535.1. Lineage (GTDB taxonomy): Bacteria > Bacteroidota > Bacteroidia > Bacteroidales > Bacteroidaceae > Alloprevotella. The sequence goes on from CAZXFS010000003.1 coordinate 91,213, forward strand.
CTGCTCTCAGTCTTCGGTTCATCATATTTCTCGTAGAGCACCTCGTTGTTGCTGCCCTTGGCATTGCGGATGCGATAGAGCTTTGTCGCCTCCGGGCGGATGAGGGCGGCGTCGTAGAGCGTCTCCAGCGTGCGGAAGTTCTCCACGGATGGCGTTGTACTGATGGCCTCGCGAGCAGCTTTCAGCGCATCGCTCTCGGTCATATAACCTATATTATCGCCGTAGCCGCACTTGTCGACGGTATTTTGGAGGGCGGTGCACTGCGCTTTCACCCAATTGGCGTAGCACTTTTCCAGCGCACAATAGTTCTCCACAGATTGCGTTGTGCTGAGGTTTTCACGAGCGGTTTTCAAGGCGTCGCTCTCAGTCATATAACCTATCTTGTCGCCCTCAAAACATTCTGTGATGGTGTTCTGCAGCGTCATGCACTGCGTCGTAATCCAGTCTTCGGCAGAAATGAATTTGAAGTGAGAGGGATTCACCCCGTTAGCCTCCCAGCGCACAAGACCATCCCAACCGGCCTCATGCCAATAATTGTACTGTTCGTGCATCGTCGGGCTCACGGCAGCGATGGCACAGTAGCCCTCCGTCTCTCCTTCAAGCTGTACAAAAGCCCACAAGCCGGCATTATCGGCATTGTCCACCAACGAAATTCGAGTATCATTCCAGGAAGGCAACGCGCCCACATATTTTTCCAGATAAGGGAGATAAAACTTATAGGGGCCACCCTCCCCCGTATCATAGATACGAAGAACGGTGTTCCATGTCCGGCTGTCTGTATAGCCCAAATCTGTATTTCCACTTCTGGCATAGACGTATTTATCTGAATAGTCCAAATTTCCTACAAACACGTTCATGCCATTCGTCACGTCCATCGTGACCGCTCCATTCTTATCTATCGTATTCTCATCCTTGAGAGTGGACAGAGCGTTCTTTATTTCGGTATCCTTCGTCGTAGCCGAGAAATCCTGATTGTTTGTATAGACATACGTTGTCAAGAGAGCTCCGGCCTTCTCCTTATTGTAAAAATAATAGGGGCGGGCGTTATTGTCCTCCACAAACGTCTTCAGTTCCGCATAGGCGGTGCGCACGGCCTCTACGTTGTTCGCATAGTCAGCTTCGATGAAGGTCCAGCCATTGCCGGTGTCATTGGGATAATCACTACCGTCACCCCAAAGCTTCAACACGCTATTGTAGTGATTGCAGGCCGAACGGCTGCCATGAGGAACCATCATGCAATAGAAAGGATAGTCCGACGAACACGTACTCTCCGTAAAGTCGAAGGTAAGCGTCACACCGTCGGAAGTGCTCTCGTCGTAGAGTTCCACGGCCGTCGCATTATCGGTCGAGGCGACGCCCAGCACTTGCTTGGATTGCTTGTTGTAGATTTTGTAGCCGTCAGTGGCATTGCCCGTCACGCACCATTGCCCATTGTCGTCGGTGGGCTGTGTGGTATTGCTCAGAGAGAAGAGGCCGGCAGGCGTGTCGGCGTCGGCACCCGTCGTCTTGTAGTCGTCACCGGCGCTCAAATAGCCCCCCTTGCCGTTACGGATGTAATACCACGTGGCATTGTCTGTCGACTCCGATATCTTCGGCAGAAGATTTTCCAACGTCTGCGAGGAAGCCGTCAGCCCGACAGTGGCCCACAGCATCCCCAATAAAATTTTCCTGAAATACATAGTTTGTTCCTATTAGTGGGTAAAGGATTTAGTCGGTACAAAATTATGTATAGAAGTTAACTTTTTACCCCCCCCGAGTTAAAGGATGTAAAAACGAAGCGGAAATACGAGAACTCGGAAGCAGCGGGCGCCGAAAGGGCATACAAAGACGGCGGTGCGCCTCCCGACAGAGGGGGAAGCGCACCGCCGAAGAGGAGCGGAGCGAGGAGTGGCAGGATTACCCTTCGTTGGTGAAGCGGAGGGTATCGCCGACAGCGTCGACGACGATGGGGCGGCTGCGGTCTACCGTACCGGCGAGGAGGGCCTTGCTCAGGTCGTTGAGGAGCAGGCGCTGGAGGGCCCGCTTGACGGGACGGGCGCCAAACTCGGGGTCGAAGCCGGCACGCGCCACCAAGTCGACGGCGCCGTCGGCGACACGCAGCGTCACCTCCTGGGCCGCCAGGCGCCGCACGATGGTGTCGACCTGCAGACGGACGATGCGGCGTATCTCGCCCTCGTTGAGGGGCTGGAACAGGATGATGTCGTCGATACGGTTGAGGAACTCGGGGCGTATCGTCTTCTTGAGCATCTCGAGAACGCCGCTCTTGGCTTCCTCCATCAGGCGGTCGGCCTCAGCGGCGGAGCGTCCCTTGGCCTCGTCCATCTTGCTCTGGATATAGCTCGAGCCGAGGTTGGACGTCATGATGATGATGGTGTTCTTGAAGTTGACCACACGCCCCTTGTTGTCGGTCAGACGGCCATCGTCGAGCACCTGGAGCAGGATGTTGAAGACGTCGGGATGAGCCTTCTCTATCTCGTCGAAGAGCACCACGCTGTAGGGCTTACGGCGCACGGCCTCCGTCAGCTGTCCTCCCTCGTCATAGCCCACATATCCCGGAGGTGCCCCGACGAGGCGCGACACGCTGAATTTCTCCTGATACTCGCTCATGTCGATGCGCGTCATCAGGTTCTCGTCGTTGAAGAGGTATTCGGCCAGGGCCTTGGCGAGCTCCGTCTTACCGACGCCCGTCGTGCCGAGGAAGATGAACGAGCCGATGGGGCGCTTGGGGTCTTGCAGGCCGGCCCGCGAGCGACGCACGGCGTCGGCCACAGCGGTGATGGCCTCCTCCTGTCCGACGACGCGGCGATGGAGCTCGTCTTCGAGGTGCACGAGTTTCTCGCGCTCGCTCTGCAGCATGCGGCTCACGGGGATGCCCGTCCAGCGGCTCACGACGTCGGCGATATCGTCGGGCGTCACCTCTTCCTTGACCATGGCGGCGGCGCCCTGTCGCTCCTTGAGTTGTCCCTCGAGGGCGTGGATATTGTTTTCCAGGGCCTGCAACTTGCCATAGCGTATCTCGGCCACGCGGCCGTAGTCGCCCTCGCGCTCGGCGCGCTCGGCCTCAAAGCGCAGTTGCTCTATCTGCTGCTTGTCTTGCTGCATACGGTTGAGCACGTCGCGCTCGCCCTCCCACTTGGCGCGGAAGTCCTTCTCGCGCTCGGTGAGCTCGGCGATTTCCTTGTTGAGCTGTGCGAGCTTGGCGCTGTCGCCCTCGCGCTTGATGGCCTCGCGCTCGATCTCCAGTTGGCGCAGGCGTCGCGTGATCTCGTCGAGCTCTTCGGGCTGCGAGTCGCGCTCCATGCGCAGCTTGGCGGCGGCCTCATCCATCAGGTCGATGGCTTTGTCGGGCAAGAAGCGGTCGGAGATGTAGCGGTGCGACAGGTTAACGGCGGCGATGAGGGCGTCGTCTTGTATGCGCACCTTGTGGTGGTTCTCGTAGCGCTCTCGCAAGCCGCGCAGGATGGAGATGGCGTCCTCCGGCGTCGGTTCGTCGACCATCACCGTCTGGAAGCGTCGCTCGAGGGCTTTGTCTTTCTCAAAGTATTTCTGGTATTCCTCGAGGGTGGTGGCCCCTATGCTGCGCAGCTCGCCGCGCGCCAGTGCCGGCTTGAGGATATTGGCGGCGTCCATGGCGCCCTCGCCCTTGCCCGCGCCGACGAGCGTGTGTATCTCGTCGATGAAGAGGATGATGTTGCCTTCGGCCTGCGTCACCTCGTTGACGACGCTCTTGAGGCGCTCTTCAAACTCGCCCTTGTATTTGGCGCCGGCGACGAGGGCGCCCATATCGAGGGAGTAGAGCTGTTTGTTCTTCAGGTTCTCGGGGACATCGCCGCGGACGATGCGTCGCGCCAGTCCCTCGACGATGGCCGTCTTGCCCGTTCCCGGTTCGCCGATCAAGATAGGGTTGTTCTTGGTGCGGCGCGAGAGGATTTGCAGGATGCGGCGTATCTCGTCGTCGCGGCCGATGACGGGGTCAAGCTTGCCTTCGCGGGCCTCCGTCACCAGGTTGCGGGCATACTTAGCCAGCGCCTGATAGGTGTCTTCGCTCGACGCCGACGTGGCCTTGCGTCCGCCGCGCAACTCGCCGATGGCCGCCTTCAGGGCGTCGGCGGTGAGGCCGGCATCCTTGAGGAGCTGTGCGGCGTGTCCGCCCTTGAGGAGGAGGGCGAGGAGGAGGGCTTCAAGGCCCACATAGGTGTCGCCGCCCTGACGGGCCTGCTGCTCCGCCTCTTGCAGTACGCGGTTGGCGTCGTTGTCGAGATAAGGTTGTCCGCCGCCTTGCGTATGCGCCTGGCTCTCGATGTCGCTATCGACGGCGGCGCGCAGCGTCTGCTCGTTGACGCCTGTCTTTCCCAGGAGAAACTGTATGACGTTTTCGCCCACGGCCAGCACTCCGGAGAGGAGGTGCATGGCGGTGACCACCTGCTGCTGTCGGGCGGTGGCGCGCTCCACAGCCTGCTGGATGGCCTGTTGTGCTTTGATGGTAAAGTTCTCGAATGACATGGTGAGGATGTTTTTAAGGGTTTTCTACTTGTGGCGGGCCGCCGCCGGGGCATTGGCGACATCGGAGCGTATGCGCGGTGCCCGCCGTGGCGGGGCGTCGCTGCTGTCGGCGGCGGCCTTTGCCCTTACTGCTGCAATTCGGCGGCCAGTCCTCAGTCGGCTCGTTCCCAATAACTTTCGTTTACTTTTCCCGCCTTTTTGGCACGAAAAAGTCCGCACCTCGTGAGGAAGTGCGGACAAGTTGTCAGTTGTTTTCGGGTGTGAGGGACATCGCCATGATGTAGTCGTTCATCCAATAGCCGTGTCCGATGTCGAAATCGCCGGAGCGGGCACGGTGCATGCCGAGGTGCTCGTAGAAGCCCACCGCCCGGTTGTAGCGGTTGACGTTGAGCTCGAGGCGTTGCGGCTGTGGCTGCCAGCGCCGCGCCGTGTCGACGGCGTGGCGGAAGAGGGCGCGCCCCACCTGCCGCCCCTGCGCCGCGGGGAGCACATATATCTTCTCCAGATGCGCCACGGCGTCGCTCTCGCGGCGCAGCGACACATAGCCCACCGGCTTATCGCCCCACACGGCGAGATAGTATTCGTGGCCCTCCTCCCACTGTCGCGCCAGGCTCTCGGCGCCATACATCCACTCCATCATATAGTCTATCTGCTCCGCCGTGAGGATGTCGCGATAGGTGGCGGGGAAAGCCTCCTCGGCCAGCCGGCGGATGAGGGGCAGGTCGCCGCGGGCGGCACGGCGGATATGTAGTGAGTCGGTACCCATCTGTTATATCTAATATAGGTGTAGGCGAATGGAGAAAGGGAGGTGTTTTTGGGGGAGAAAGGGGGAGAAGGCCTCATTCATGGGCATCGCCACCTTCCATAGGGAGGAGAGCGACGAAGCCCTCAGCGGCGATCGCTTATCGGCGGGAACGAGACACCGCTCCGGCGGAGAGGAGCGTTTCCGCACGATAGCGAGACTCTTATATCTTATATCCCCACTTGTCGAGGGCGAACTGCCAGTGCTGCTCCACCAAGTCGCGGGTGCGCTGGGCATACTGGTATTTGTTTTTCTTGTAGCTCTTCTTGGAACCGACATACTGCTCGATGGCCAGGCGGCTCTCGTCCCATCCGGGCAGCGACAAGGTGTCGTAGATGCGCTTCGTCATGCCCAGGGCGTCGGCCTCGAAGTCCTCGAAGCGCACCTCGATGAGGTTGCCCTCGGGGATGCATCCCTTGTCGGCCTCATATTTGTGGTAGAGCTTGTCGTAGATGCTGAGGATGTTTTCCTCTATCTGCTCGTTGGTAAACTCTTGCAGCTTGAGGGGCTGGATGGTGTTGGTAAAGAAGGAGCGCGTCGACTCGAAGACGGTGTAGGGGTTGCGCATCAGGTAGATAAACTTGGCGTTGGGGAACATCTTCACCAGTTCGCGCACGCGGCCCGTGTGCGGCGGGTTCTTGGAGAGGAACTGCGTGCCTCCGGTGTTCCACAGCGATATCTTGATGAGCTTGGTGAAGGTCTCTTCCCACACCTTCAGTTCCTCGGGGCGGATATCCTCGAAGAGCATGAAGCGGTCGCAGTATTCCTGCTGGTATTTGGGGAAGAACCAGAAGTTGTAGTAGGTGTAGGGGCACATATTGGCCAGGGCGAACTCCTCCTCCTGGGGCAAGTCGACGGCGAGCTCCATATTGTCGGTGGGTCGACGGTCGGGCATGAGCCACGACATATTCTTTTTGAAGAACGGCTGTCCAAACATCATCAGATGGGGGAAGACGGTCTGATAGGTGGTGTTGTAGCCGAAGTGTTTGTCGCAGGAGAGCACGTTGTGGACGAAGGTTGTCCCCGAGCGCCAGTGTCCGAGGATGAACACGGGGTCGTGCTCCAGCGGGCGATCGGCCAGCAGGCGTTGGTAGCGGCGTTCCTGGATGGGCGCCAAGATGGAGAGCAGGCGACACACGCCTTTCGTCAAGCGGTATTTGCCGCGCCAGGCGGCATCAACCTCGCGGCCGTCGGTCAGTGCCTTGAAGGTCTTCCAGTCGGCACCCACGAGGGTATTAATCGGTAGTTTGTTGAATTCGAGTAGTCCCATAGGGCAACATCTTAAAGATAAAAACAAGAGGGCGCCTGCCCGCGAGAGGGCGTGCGCCAAAAGCTTTACAAAAGTAGTATTTACCACCGACATAGGCAAATGCGGCGGCAGGCGTTTCGCGGAGAGAGGTCACATTTTCGCCTTTTTTTCGCCAGCGGAGAGCAGCTTCGGGCGACGAGGGGCCCGTTTCTCGTCGTTTTCATGTACTTTTGTAGGTTCTTCCTCCGGAAGACTATATTGTTCACCCCTTTTCATTCCGAATAATGTCTACACCACATATTCCTCTCGAAGACTTCTTCCGCAACTCCAGCGAGGCGGCCTTCCAGCTGTCGCCCGACGGGCGTCACCTATCGTTTCTGGCCCCCTACCACGACCGCATGAACCTCTTTGTCCGCCCCATCGAGGGAGGGCCCGCTGTGCGCCTCACCCACGAGACGGCGCGCAGCATAGCGGGGTATATGTGGGCCGACAACGAGCGACTGCTCTATATGAAGGACACCGGCGGCGACGAGAACTACCAGCTCTACGGCATCCGCCTCGACGGCACCGAGGCCCGCGCCTATACCGCCTTCGACGGTGTGCGCACCACCCTTATCGACGACCTCGAGGAGACGCCCGACAAGGTGCTCATCGGCCTCAACCGCCGCAACCCCGAGGTGTTCGACCCCTACCGCCTCGACCTGCGCACGGGAGAGCTCACCCTGTTGGCGGAGAACCCCGGCAACTGGCAGGGATGGGTCACCGACCACGAGGGACGCCTGCGCGCCGTCACCGCCATCGTCGACGGCGTCAACACGCAGCTGCTCTACCGCGACACGGAGGACGAGGACTTCCGCCCCGTCTTGACAACGAGCTTCAAGGAGACGGTCTACTTCATGGAGTTCACCCCCGACAACCGCTATGTCTATGCCGCCACCAACCTCCGGCGCGACAAGGTGGCGCTCGTCAGGATGGACCCGCGCGACTGCCGCGAACTGGAAGTGCTCTACGAGAACGACATCTACGACATCACCAGCATCAGCTACTCGCGCCGTCGCAAGAAGCTCCTCGCCGTCTACTGCACAGGGCACAAAGAACCCATCCGTCACTACTTCGACAGCGAGGAGGAGGCCCTGCGCGAACGCATCAAGGCCCACTTCCCCGGCTACCGCTACGGCGTGGCCGACAGTGACAAGGCCGAGGAGCACTACCTCATCTACGTGGGGAGCGACCGCACGCGCGGTGCCTACTACTACTATGACGCGCAGAACGACGAGGTGCGCCACCTGGCCGACACCGCCCCCTGGCTCCGCGAGGAGGACATGGTGGAGATGCACCCCGTCGGCTACACCACGCGCGACGGTCTCTCCATCGAGGCCTACCTATCGCTGCCCCCGGGCTATACCCTCGAGACGGCACACCACCTCCCCGTCGTGGTGCACCCCCACGGCGGTCCCTGGGCGCGCGACACCTGGGGATATTCCTCCGAGGTGCAGTTTCTGTGCAACCGCGGCTATGCCGTCTTCCAGATGAACTTCCGCGGCTCTACCGGCTACGGCCGCCGCTTCCTCGAGGCCAGCTACAAGCAGTGGGGCCTCAAGATGCAAGACGACATCACCGACGGCGTGCAATGGCTCATCGACAGCGGAATCGCCGACGCCCGGCGCGTGGCCATCTACGGCGGCAGCTACGGCGGCTATGCCACCCTCGCCGGCCTGGCCTTCACGCCCTCGCTCTATGCCTGCGGCGTAGACTATGTGGGGGTGTCGAACCTCTTCACCTTCATGAAGACCATCCCACCCTATTGGCGACCCATGCTGGAGATGATGTATGAGCAGGTGGGCGACCCCGAGAAAGACCGCGAGCAACTCGCCGCCACCTCGCCGGCACTCCACGCCGACAGCATCACCGCGCCGCTGCTGGTGGCGCAGGGCGCCAACGACCCCCGCGTCAACAAGGCTGAGAGCGACCAGATGGTGGAGGCACTGCGCCAACGCGGCGTCGACGTGGAGTATCTGGTCAAAGACAACGAGGGGCACGGCTTCCACAACCAGGAAAACCGCTTCGACTTCTACCGCGCCATGGAGCGCTTCCTGAAGAAACACCTGGGATAGCCCTTCCCCGCGGCCACCGACACGCAAGAGGTGGAGGGCCTGCAGCTTTCACACCGCCGGGCGCCGCCCGCCATTTTTCAGAACCACCCTTTTATTCACTTACCTATCATGATATCCTTTGTTCTCTGCCTGCTGGCATTGATAGCAGGCTACTTCATCTACGGCCGTGTGGTGGAACGCATCTTCGGCCCCGACGACCGCAAGACACCGGTACAGCTCCATCCCGACGGGGTGGACTACATCGCCCTGCCGACGTGGAAAATCTTTATGATTCAGTTTCTCAACATCGCCGGCCTCGGCCCCATCTTCGGCGCCATCCTCGGTGCGAAATTCGGCGAAGCCTCCTTTCTGTGGATCGTACTGGGGAGCATCTTTGCCGGTGCCACCCACGACTTTCTGGCGGGTATGCTCTCCCTGCGCCACGACGGCGAGAGCCAGCCGGAGATTGTGGGACGCTATCTGGGCCGCCCCACGAAGCAGGCCATGCGTGCCTTCTCCGTCGTCCTGATGATTCTCGTCGGCGCCGTCTTTGTGGCCGGCCCCGCGGGACTGCTGGCACGCCTCACTCCGTCGACCTTCGACACGACGTTCTGGATCGTCACCGTCTTCCTCTACTACATCCTGGCCACCATGCTGCCCATCGACAAGATTATAGGAAAGGTGTATCCCCTCTTTGCCATCGCCCTGCTCTTCATGGTCATCGGCATCCTGGTGATGCTGCTCGTCCACTGGCCCTCCCTCCCCGAGCTGTGGGACGGTCTGAACAACAAGCACCCGCAGGCCGACACGCTCCCCATCTTCCCCATCATGTTTGTGAGTATCGCCTGCGGCGCCATCTCAGGCTTCCACGCCACACAGAGCCCCCTCATGGCGCGCTGCATGACCTCAGAACGCCACGGGCGCCCCATCTTCTACGGTGCCATGATTACCGAGGGCATCGTTGCCCTTACCTGGGCAGCCGCCGCCACCTATTTCTATAGCACGCCGGGCGCCGACATCCAAAGCGGCGACGCCTCTGTCGTCGTCTTCGACATCACGCGCAACTGGCTCGGCGTGGTGGGCGGCATCCTGGCCATTCTCGGCGTCATCGCCGCCCCCATCACCTCGGGCGACACGGCCTTCCGCTCGGCGCGCCTCATCGTGGCCGACGCCATCGCCCTGCCACAGCGCTCCATCCGCAACCGTCTGCTCATCTGCCTCCCCATGTTTGTCATTGCCATCGGCATCCTCATCTACAGTCTGAAGGACGCCGACGGCTTCAACATCGTATGGCGCTATTTTGCCTGGGCCAACCAGACCCTGTCGGTATTCACGCTGTGGGCCGTCACGGCCTATCTCACCCGCGCCGGGAAATGCTACTGGGTGACGCTCCTCCCCGCCCTCTTCATGACGGGAGTATGCACCTCTTACCTCTGCATCGCCCCCGAGGGCTTTGGATTCAACGCCACCGTGTCGTATAGCGTCTGCGGCGTAGCCGTCATCCTGAGCATCGCCCGCTTCCTCCAATGGAAGACGACGCTGAGCGCCAACTGATACGCCTCCACACAATGCCATCGGGCCCCGGACAGCCACGCGCCGTCCGGGGCCCGATAGGTTTCGGGGGACAACAGAACTGCCGGCCGGAGGAAGGAGGAGGTGTCCAAAGGAAGGGCGATGACCGCGGGGAAACGCCCGTGCCCGAGGCGGCAGCGGCGTCTCCCCCCCGACGGCAGAGAGGACACCTCCCGCCACCGTCGGAAGAGCGCCGACGGCTTCACGACAAACAGCGCTTATCGTGAAGCGAGAGGGGGTGTCAAAATGTGTTCGAAGGCCGCGAGAATGCGTTTTTTCCAACGCCCTCCGGCCTCGCGTCCGAGCAGCGCATTCTCGCGGCCCTTCAGCGTGTTAAAAATCCGCCGTTTTTGACATATAGTGTCAAAAACGCGGAGCGTCTCCGGCCGCCGCGCGGTGCAACAAGTCCCGGAGAAGTTTCAACAAGTCCCGGACTTGTTGCGACGAGTCCCGGACTTGTTGCGTCGCACCGCCGTCTCTGCGCTCCGCGCCCTTTCGTTTAATATTTTTCACTATTCCACGGCTTTTCAGGGCGGCAAGAAGCCGAACTTTTCCCCGGAAAACGAAGAAAAATCCGGCGGCCGAAGCGCTAACGAACGTGAAAACGACGACGATTTTGCCTAACTCATCTAAATTTCACGCAAAGAAATGTATTTTTTCGGCATCTTTCGTCTAAAAAAGAAGGCCCGATGCGCACTTTCGGGCCGTTTTCGGGGCATTTCCCGTGTCAAGTTTTTTCGGCAAAACAAGTTGGATTTCCTATTTTTTTTGGGAATAATGCGGGGCCGTGCGCAAAAAGGGCCCAACCTCTCTCTTTCAAGACGTTGGGCCGCTATAGGGGCGGTCACGGCAGGAGCCGTCGGCCTTATTCCATCTCCTGACTATCGGGACTCTCCATAGTGACGGCGTCGCTCAGGACGCTGTCGGCCGCCCGCTTGACGCCGTAGAGCTTATAGGCGCTCCACAACTCGAGCAGGGCGTAGAGGATGCCGCCGCAACCGACGATGACGATGGGGAGGCTGGCGATGCTCTCCTTGTGGTGGGAGCAGAAGATATATACGCCGCCGCCAAGCATCAGCAGGGGCACCAGGTTGCACAGGATGCTCACCGTGACGCCGTCGCGCTGCATACGCCACAAACTGCGAAACTGCAATACGCCCGACACCACCAGCCAAGCGGCCAACAGATACATCAGGATGTCGATGAAGAGCGAGGGCCACAGCAACAAGACGAGGCCGAAACAGATGCAGCCGACATCGACGATGGTACCGAGCGACGACACCGGCACCGTCGCACGACGACGGAAGGACACCAGGAGGTTGCCCACGCCGGGGAAGATGAAGGCCACGCCGAGGAGCATCACCAGCCACGTGGTGATGTCGGCAGAAAAGACAAGGAAGAGGATGCCCAGAAGAAGGACACCGACGGCCTTGCCTACCTTGATTTGTAAGTAACGTTCCATAGACTAACAGGAGGGGGATTCAACATGGGTGCACCACACGTCGACGAGGTGTGCTGCACGTATGAAAAAAAATGCTGACAGCAGAGGCGGCCGGAGCCACTCACGGTTGTCAGCATAGAGGGATAATCGTAGTTGGGAGGATCACTCGGCCGGAGCATCCTGACCGGCAGCAGCAGCGCCGGCGCCCTGAGAAACGGGCTGCGTCGGGGTGCCCTTGAGATCGGTGGTGACGCTCTCCTGCTTGGGCTGCGTGAGCAGAAGCGAGGAGAACACGCTGAAGATAACGAGGAGGCCGGCAAGCGTCCAGGTGGCCTTCTCAATGAAGTCCGTCGTCTTGCGAACGCCCATGATCTGATTGGAAGAGGCGAAGCTTGAGGCCAGACCGCCGCCCTTAGACTCTTGGATTAATACGATAAGAGCCAACAATACGGCCACGATAACGGCCAGAACTACAAATAGGGTGTACATATTTATTGATTATACTTTTTGTTGATGATAAGCTTCTGCAAGAAACGCATCTGGTCTGCAAAGTAACGATTTTTTTTTGGATAATTCAAATTTAATTTGCGTATTATTTCCATCGCCTTCTCATAGCGGCCCTGTTTGATGTATATCTTGGCCAAAGTCTCCGTGAAATAATCTTCTTCATTGTCGCTCTCCTGCCCCTCGTCGGGGATGTCGGGCGTATACTCCAATTCGTCTTGCAGCACGATGCCGTCGGCGCCATGCTGGAGGAAGCCGTCGAGGAGCGCCTGGGCACGGTTGCCCTCTGCGGCGGCGGGGGCGGCATCGGCCGGCGCGATATCGTCCATATCGAGGAGGAAGGCCACATAGTTGGTGGTGGCATCGGCCACCGTCGGCTTGCGCCGCGGCGCCGTCATCTCTTCGTCGTCCTCGCCGACGCCCTTGAGGAAACTGTCTATCAGCGTCTGCGTGCGGTCGCCGTCGGCGCTGACGGATTCGGCCGCCGTCGGGTGTTTCTCCACCTCCTCATGTATCTCGTAGTGATGGCCCTCCACCATGTCGAAGAGCACACGGCGGTCGGCCACAAAGCCTGCGGCCTTGCGGAGTTCCTCGCCAAAGGTGTCGTCGTGGAGGAGAAAGAGGTTTTTAAGGAACAGCAATCGGGCCGCCTGGTAATAGGGATAGCGGGCTACGAGTTCTCGCAGTCCATAAAGGCTATCTTTGTCCAGCCGTTCCGGATGTCCTATCAGCTCTGCTACCGTTCGAGACATAACTGTTGCTTCGTGGGGGATGAGGGGGTGAGGGAATATATATAATTATGTGTCTGCCGCCGGCGCGCCTTACCAATCGGCCACGGTGGCATTGAAGATTTGTTCGGCAATGTCGCGCACCATCTCGGTGACGAGTTCTTCCTGCACGGCCGACAGCTGGCGATTGGCGTCATACTGCGTGGTGGCGGAGAACTGGCGCTCCCAATTCTGGTTGGTCTTGCTGCAAGAGAAGCGGATGTTGACCGTCATCTTGAGCTGCACCTGCGACGAGAGGCCGTCGGCAGAGATGCCTTTGTTGTATTGCTCATACCCCGTTATCTCGCCCTCAATGTGCATATCGCCGTTGCGCTTGACGAGCTTCAGCCGCGTCTGATTGGCATAGAGGTCTTGCAGTTTGTTGTTAAACAAGGCCTCCATCGGCGCCCAGCCATAGGGGGCACGATTGGGGATATTGTCGATTTGTATCGTCTTGATGACATCGTAGTTGATGCTCGTACCGGTAAACTTATAGCTCACGGTGCACGCCACCAACAGGAGGACGGAAATCCCCAGCAAGGCGACAAGCCGCCAGCGGGCGGCACGACGTAAGGCGGTGCGCGGGGAGAGGTTATTCCAAGTCATACTCCTTGATTTTACGATAGAGGGTGCGCTCGGAGATACCGAGCTGCTGCGCCGCCAGGCGGCGATTGTTGTGGTTGCGCTTCAGTGCTTCGCGGATGGTGCGCACCTCGAGGCTCTCGAGGTCGGTGGCGGCATGCTCGGGCTCCACCTCGCGCACTTCCTCGGCCTCTTGGATGGGAGCCTCGGCACTGTCGCCGTCGGCGGCAAAGGCGGCGCGGTGGTTGAAGAGAGCGACACTGCCGCCCGCGGGGCGCGGCAACGTGTCGGACGCCGAAGCGGAATAGTTGCCCTTACCGACGATGCGCTTGAGCTCGGTGACATCGCGCCGCAGGTCGAAGAGGATTTGATAAAGTATCTCGCGCTCGTTCTCGAAGCTGTGGGCATTGCCGCCGGCGTGCTCCGTCACAGCGGGCATATGCGAGGCATGCTGCGGCAGGTAGTGGGCCAAGATGTCCGGCGTCACCTCACGGTCTTCACAGGTGACAGACATGTTCTCGGCCACATTTTTCAACTGTCGCACGTTGCCGGGCCAGGGATAGGCCGCCAGCATCTGTGACGCCTCGGCGGTGAGACGCACCGGCGGCATCTGGTATTTCTCACTCATCTCCAAGGCAAACTTGCGAAAGAGAAGGACGGCATCATCGCCGCGCTGACGAAGCGGCGGCACCGTAATCGATACCGAGTTGAGACGATAGTAGAGGTCTTCGCGAAACTTGCCGTCTTTGATGGCCTGCTCCACGTCGACATTGGTGGCGGCGACGATGCGCACGTTGGTGCGCCGCACCTCACTCGTCCCGACGGGGATATACTCTCCCGTCTCCAACACGCGCAACAGGCGCGACTGGGTGGAAAGCGGGAGCTCGCCAATCTCGTCGAGGAACAGCGTACCGCCATCGGCAACGGCGAAGTAGCCCTCGCGACGGTCGACGGCTCCGGTGAAGGCTCCCTTCTCATGCCCGAAGAGCTCGGAGTCGATAGTTCCCTCGGGGATGGCGCCACAGTTGACGGCAAGGTATTTGCGCCCCTTGCGCAGGCTGTGGTCGTGGATGATGCGCGGAATAATCTCCTTGCCCACGCCATTCTCCCCCGTGACCAACACAGAGAGGTCTACCGGGGCGATTTTCAAGGCAATCTCCAGGGCACGATTGAGGGCATCATCGTTACCGACAACGCCATATCTCTGTTTAACACGTTGAAGTTCTGTGGTATTCATATCAGTCAAGGAGCTGTCCGCCGAAGGGGCACAGCACGCCTCAAGGCAAAAATACGAAAAAACGTTGACATAGCTCCGACGCCCCGTGCTTTTTTGGCACGCGACGCCTACGGAGTCACCTCGGGAGAGGAAGCGCCCTCGCCCTCATAATAGCGAATTTCGAAGGCGTGACGGCCGGCAAGGCCCAGCGTCAGGACACTGAGGCGCACCCCCTCGACGGCCGCCAGGGCCTCGCCGCAGGCGCAGAGGGTGGCACCGGTGGTGAGGACGTCGTCGACCAGCAGGAAGTGATGCCGGGCCACACGCTCGGGATGGGGCACGCGGAAGACGCCGGACACGTTGCGACGCCGCTCGTCGGCGGTGAGGCGGGTCTGCGTCGGGGTGTCGATGCAGCGCTCCACGGCGGAGACGTCGATGGGCAGACCGGTGACATCGGCAATGCCGCGGGCGATGGCGACGCTCTGGTTGTAGCCGCGCCGCTGCTGCTTGTGGCGGTGCAGGGGCACCGGGACGATGGCGTCGACGCCGTCGAAGAAGTCGCCACTGCGGAGGTGTTCGGCCATCACCCTACCAAAAAACCGCCCCACGCGGGGACGGTTGTGGTATTTGAGGTCGTGGAAAAGACTGCTGCTGTCGTCGTCGACGCGATAGTAGAGATAGGCGTCGGCCCGCACAATGGGGAGACGTCCCCAGAAGAGGCGTTCCACTCCGTTGCCGCGCGCGCCGTCGAGGTGCGTTCGGGGCAGGCGCAGAAAGCAGGTGGCACAAATCACCTCCTCGGTGGGCTCCAGACGAGCGCCGCACACCGAGCAGTAGCGGGGGAAGAGGAGACGCAGCAGATGCGAAACAACGCCCCAGCGGCGCACTGCCGAACGGTGGGAACAGCAGGGCATCGACACTTAGAGACGGTTGTCGGGGCCGTCGGGGAAAACGACGCGCGGACGGTAGGCGGCGGCCTCCTCGGGCGTCATCGCGGCATAGGCCATGATGATGATTTCGTCGCCCACCTGAAACTTGCGGGCGGCGGCACCGTTGAGACAGATGCACCCGGTGGCACGCGGGCCGCGGATGACGTAGGTCTCGATGCGCTCCCCGTTGTTGTTGTTGACCACGTGCACGTGTTCACCCTCAACCAGCCCGACGGCTTCCATCAGGTCTTCAGCGATGGTGATGCTCCCCATATAGTGGAGATTGGCCTCGGTGACGCGGGCACAGTGTATCTTGGATTTCAGTATACTTAAGAACATATTCTGAGTCTTTCAAAGAAAAAACGGCTCACGCGGTAGCCTCAGCAGCCGCGATACCGTATATTATCAATCAAGCGGACGGGACGTTGACCGCAGTAGACGGTGATGCATCCCACGACACTCTCGGCGTCGGTCCAGGCGTCGACATCTTGCAGGGTGATGCCGTCAACGATTTGGAAGTACTCCACCTCGAGCCCTTCGACGGCATTCAGCGTGTCGACCACAAAGCGGCGGGTCTCGGCCACACTATGCTGCCCGGAATAGGGCACACTCTCGCGCAACACTTGCGAGATGCGGACGGCCTTCAGGCGCTCTTCGGCGCTCAGCAGGGCGTTGCGACTGCTCAGAGCCAGACCGCTCTCCTCACGGACGATAGGACAGGGACACAGCTGCACCGGCAGAGCGAGGTCGTTGACCATGGCGCGGATGACGGCTATCTGCTGGAAGTCCTTCTCGCCGAAATAGGCGCGGTCGGGGCGTACCATCAAGAACAGCTTGCTTACAATCTGGCAGACGCCGTTGAAATGGCCCGGCCGACGGGCACCTTCCATCACCGTGTCGATAGGGGGATAACTGAAGCGGCGGGTGTCGGGCTCGGGGTATACCTCCTCCACCGTCGGGGCAAAGACAATATCGGCGCCCAACGACTCCAAGAGGGCGCAATCGGCCTCCGGCGTGCGGGGATACGACGCCAGGTCGTTCTTATCGTTAAACTGTGTGGGATTGACAAAGACACTGACCACCGTCACCGCATTCTCGGCAACACAACGGCTCACCAGTGAAGCATGACCGGCATGGAGAGCACCCATCGTAGGCACCAGACCTACCGTCCCCCCCGCGGCGCGTGCCGCAGCCAGGGCTTCGTCGAGTGCTCTTACCGTAGAGACTACTTTCATTCTATCTTATTCTAATGTTCAACGTAGGAGAAAGCGCCCGCACCCCCTTCCGAGAGGCGAGAACTCCTACGCGCTTTTTCAGCGTGCGAATTTTTGGTGTGCAAAATAACAGAATTAATATCATATAAGCCACACGGCGGCACAACAAAACGCTTTTTTTAACGCCCCGGCACGTTATCATCCCTTTCACTACCACCCCTTTCGCGTTTTTTTCGTACCTTTGCAGGTGGTTGCAGCATAGGATTTTCATGCCGCCTCGCCCCTCCGCGACCGAGCGGCGACGCCCTTGTCCCGCCTCTTCACCGCCGCGGTGAACCATCGGCAGCAACCATCAGCGATAAGAACGGCGCCTTCCCACAAGCGCCAATAGGAATAAATCAACCAACATGACGAAAGCCAAGAAGATTCTCTTTATCACGCAAGAGCTACAGCCCTACGTTCCGGAGAGCCAGATGTCAACCATCGGCCGACAGTTGCCCCAAGCCATCCAGGACGGCGGAAGAGAAATCCGTACATTCATGCCGAAATGGGGTAATATCAACGAACGCCGCAACCAGCTTCACGAAGTCATCCGACTCTCGGGCATGAATATCATCATCGACGACACAGACCACCCCCTGATTATCAAAGTCGCCTCCATTCAGGCAGCACGGATGCAGGTGTATTTCATCGACAACGAGGAATACTTCAACAAGCGACTGATGATGACCGACGAGAACGGCACGGAATATGAAGACAACGCCGAGCGCGCCATCTTCTACGCCCGCGGCGTCCTCGAGACACTGAAGAAGCTGCGCTGGTGTCCCGATGTAATCCATTGTCACGGTTGGATGTCGGCCATCGCACCGCTCTATATCAAGACGGCCTACCGCGATGAACCGTCGTTTGCCGACGCCAAAGTGCTCTTCTCGGCCTACGACGAGATGCCGCAAATCACGCCACCAAGCAACCTCGTCGACTGCCTGAACTTCCGTCACGCCACCCCCGAGATTCTGGCAGAGACCGGCATCGACTTCAGCAACCCTCAAGCCCTCGGCCAACTGGCCATCGCCTTCTCCGACGGATTCGTACAAGGCGGCAGCGCGGGAGCACATCCCGAGATGCTGGCTTATGCCAAGGAGAAAGGTATCCCCACATGGGAGATGACGGGCATAGACAACCTCAACGAAAACTACGGCGCCTGCTACGATAGCATCGTAGAGAGCGCAGCAGAATAAGCGCTTCCGCACCGGGGCACAGCCCCCCGGAAGCACACACCCTGCCAACACCTCCTCCACACGTGAAAAGACTTTTCCGTTCCTCCGCCGTCGCCCTGACGGCTCTCAGCCTGTCTCTGACAGCGTTCACCTCGTGCGACGACGACACGGCCGGCATCGGCGCTGCCGTCATGCCGGATCAAGACATCGTATCGGCCGCGCAGCAGACCTTCGCCGTCACCACACGCACCATCGCCTCCGACTCCGTATTGGCCAATACCAACGGGAGCTTCTTGGGATGCGTCATCGACCCCGAGACGCGCGCCAAGACGACGTGTAACTTTCTGGCACAGTTTAATGTTCTGGAGAATACCACCTTCCCCGAGCGCAGCCTGATGCTGCAGGACGAGGCGGGACAGCTGCTCATCGACTCTTGCCGCATCCGCGTATTCATCGACAGCTACTACGGTGACTCGCTGACGACCATGAAGCTCACCATGCAGGAGCTCGATACCAATAAAGTCATCAACGAGAACACGTCTTACTACACCAACCTCGACGCCACCGCCTTCCTCACCGAGGGCAAAGGACAGAAGGCCTCTATCAGCTATGCCGTGCGCGACCTGAGCCGCCCCGACTCCGCAGTCAGCAGCGCCAGCTATCGCAGCATCGTCGTGCCCCTCCCCGTCAGCTATGCCCGCGAGATGGTAGACAAATACTATCAGCGGCCGGACTACTTCCAAAACGCTTATAAGTTCATCCATCACGTGTGCCCCGGCTTCTACTTCCGGACGGCCGGCGGCGTCGGTTCCATGGTGTCGGCGCTCACCTCGACGCTCGACATCTACTTCCGCTACCACAGCACCACCACGGCCGGCAACGACACCATCCTCAGCGGTATGCAGCGCATGGCGGCGACAGAGGAGGTCATTCAGCAAACCATCGTCGACAACAAGCTGCCCGACGCCATGACGGACGCCACCGCCGACTACACCTATATCAAATCGCCGGCGGGACTCTTTACCGAACTGACGCTGCCCGTGAGCGACATCGTCGCCGGAGAGCACTACACCGACACCATCAACTCGGCCACCCTCTCCCTGCAACGTATCAACAGTACGGCACAGACCTCCTACGGTCTGAGCGTGCCCACCAATATCGTACTGCTGCGCAAGGACAACACCTACTCCTTCTTTGAGAAGAACCAGCTGACCAACAGCAGCGATTCCTATCTGGCCGAATTCGACAGCGACACCGGCGCCTACACCTTCAGCAACATCGGCAACCTCATCACCCTCATCAAGGACGAGCGCGACGCTGCGTGCGGCGTGACGGCCCTCGACGACGAGGCCACCCGCCGAACGAAATATGCCGCCTGGGAGGCCGAACACCCCAACTGGAACAAGGTAGTCCTCGTCCCCGTCACTGCGGAATACTCCACATCGACAAGCTCCTACGGCATCAGCACCAAGACCTTGGTCAGCCTGAAGAACGAGCTGGGGATGTACAGCGTACGCCTGAAAGGCGGTAGCGACACCGCCATCGACCTCGACGTCATCTATAGTAAGTTTAAACAATAACGGGGCCGACGACGATGGGCCGACGGGAAGGATTTATGTCATCACGCCGTCCCGAACGCAATCAGCACATCGACCACACACCCCCGGCGGCGCAGCCCTCCTCCTCGCCAAACCGTCACAGCAAGAGCGGCCCTCCACGGAAGGTCGCTCTTGTCGGTAGAAGGGCCACCGCTTCACCCTAAAACAAGGACTGCCACGACCGTAGCCCCACCGTTTCTCCCACATGAAAGCCATGATATTTGCCGCGGGATTGGGCACACGCCTCAAACCGCTCACCGACCACTGCCCCAAAGCCCTCGTAGAAGTAAACGGGCGTACCCTCCTCGACCGCACCATCGACCGTCTTGTCGGCGCCGGCGCCACGGAGATTGTCGTCAACGTACATCACTTCGCCGAGCAGGTGATTCGCCACCTCGATACCCACAGCTACCCCGTCAGCATCCGCGTCTCCGACGAGTCGGACGCCCTCCTCGACACCGGCGGGGGACTGCGCAAAGCGGCCCCTCTCTTCAGCGACGACGATACGCCGATACTCATTCACAACGTCGACATCCTTCACAATGCCGACCTCCCCGCCTTCTATGCCGCCGCACAGACGACCGACGTTCTCCTCATGGTGAGCCGCCGACAGACAACGCGCTATCTGCTCTTCGACGACGACGGACGACTGAAGGGGTGGACGAATATCGCCACCGGGGAGGTGCGCTCTCCCTACGCACAACTCAACATCGACCACCTGCACCGCTACGCCTTTGCCGGCATCCACTGCATCGCACCGCGGGCCATACACCACATGACCGACTTCCCGGAGAAATTCCCCATCATGGACTTCTATCTGCAGCGGTGTAAGGATATCCACATCCGGGCCTACCCTGTGGATAACTTACGACTGTTGGACGTCGGAAAGACGGATTCCTTGCAGCAAGCCCATAATTTTCTGGCGGTCAACGACTGAGGCGCATTATCCACACTTCCACAAAACACAGCGTGCCCCCGCTCTCACACACGGTGAGGACGGGGGCACGCTGCTATAAGGACTTTTAGAAATGAAGGCGTACATCGACGCCGAAACTGCGGGGGTGACCATACTGCGCAAAGCGGTTTTGCAAGCTCTCAAAGGCAAAAGTGGCATAGCGCACGCCGGTGAGATTGCGCCCCCAAAGGGAGAGGGAGACATTCCGCCCCACCTCGGCCGAGAGGGTGGCGCCGAGGGTGGCATAGAAGGGCTGTGAGAAGGTATTGGCTTCGTCCCAATAGACGCTGCCGGCACCGTTCACCTGTGCCGAGACGCCGACGGCGCGCCAGAAGGGGCTGTGGAGGGGCTGGCGGAAGGCGGCGGTGGCGCCGAGGGTATGACGGGGGGCAAAGGGGACACGGTGCCCCTTATAATCCACCGCCTCGCCCTGATAGACGCCAAGGTCGTAGCGCGTGAAACGGGCATCCGAGAAACCGTAGGAGGCGGTCAGCTGAAGGCGCTCATCGAGGAGGGCACTGCGCAGGGAGAGTTCCGCGCCATAGTTACGCGTACGACCGGCATTGACGGAGACGCGCCCCAGCCCGCTATCGGAGAAGCGCGCCAGCTGTTGGTCTTTGGTGTTCATATAAAAGAAGGAATAGTCCACCAGAAGATGAGCGGCGGGAAACTTCAGATGCCCGCCAAGCTCGTAATTCCACGACTGCTCCGGAGCATACGACAAGCTCGACACGTCGGGGGCAGCGGGAATCTGCGGCGTCAGCGCCGACCGGACGCCGGCGAGAGCGGCTTGTTTGGAGGCATCGGGGAGAGGAAGAGCCTCGATGGTGGCAACGCTATAGTCGCGCACCTGCAACATCATCGAGCGACGCAGCGCTGTCTGCGCCAGGTCGGAATAGCTCTGGATGTTATAGCCTCCGGCACGGTAGCCTTTGGAGACGGAAAGATAGACATTGCCACGACCACTGCGGTGCTGGTACTGCAGGGCCACCTTCGGCAAGACCTGCCAACTGTCGTGATTCAGATGGCCCGTCATGGAAGGGTCGGCCACGAAAGCGGCCCTGCGGCCGAAGATACTGAACTCATACGACATATCGCCCTCGCTGAAGGCATTCAAGCGGAGGCTCGTATGGTCGTAGTCCACACGCACACCGGCCACCGCCGAAAGACCGGCGCCGAGGTAGACCGTCGACTGGTGGAAAAGGGCCGCATTGGTGGTCGGCGTCGACAACCGGGAGCCAAAGGGGAGCGTCTCACCGGTGAAGGCAAGCGTCATCCGCGGAGTGGAGGGGAGGACGGCCGACAGCTGGTTATTTAAATAGGACACGCCGTCCTGATAGAACACCACAGGGCACGCCGTCTTCAAGGTATGGTGCATGAAGAAGGCGCCCTGCGTCCACTGCCAGCGACGACCGGGACGACTCTTCATCGTCAGTTCCTGCGTCACGGTATTCATGCGCTGACGCTGGGTGAGCGAGAAGATATCTGCCTTCACAAAATCCTGGTCCATAAAGAAGCGGTCGCGCAGATAGCGATAAGAGGTTATCGACGATAGGACGAAATGCGGGGTCTGCCATTCCAGTCCCATTCCGGCACTCGCTGTCTCACGACGATACGACGAGGAGCGATTTTGCGTGATAGCGCCCTCCCATTCGTCGGAAGCCGTGACGTCACCGGCCTCCGTGAGAGTGTACGGGCAGGCGTCCTCGTCACTATACTCATACGTCGCCGTCAGGTCTACGCGCAACGCTGACGAGGGACGCCAGGCGGCACGCATCTTACCGCCGGCAGCGTCGGCGCCATCGGCCTTCCTTCCGGTGGTCGTATTGCGAAAGAATCCGTTTTCCCCCTCATAAAAACCGCCCAGCGACAAGGCCCACTGCGTAGAGGGATGCAGATAAGTCACCGCCTTGACAGAGCGCCCGAGGGTGCGGCTCTCGGCCGACAGCTGCACATCGGTGCCCACGTGAGTAAAAGGGTCGGCGGTGAACACACGCACAATTCCTCCCATCGCATTGCGCCCGTAAAGAGTCGCCTGAGGGCCGCGGAGCACATCGACACGCGAAACGTCGATAAAAGAGAAGTCGTAGGCCGTCTTGTCCACCACGGGGACGTTGTCTACATAGAGGCCCACTGCCGGCGTACCGATACGCGACCCGACGCCGCGGATATAAGCCGCCGAAGTCAGTCGCGACCCGTAATCGGGCATAAAGAAATTGGGGGCATAGGCCGCCAAGTCCTTCACACTCTCTACACGACGCTGCAACAGGGCCTCACGCCCGAATATCGACGCCGATATAGGCTGGTTGCGGAAGAGCGCCGTCTCCTTGGGAGAAGCCACCACAACGGCTTCCTCCTCTATCGTTATCTGGCGCAACGTATCAGCCTCCATCACATCGGCACGTCCCGGGGCCGTCCCCAGCGCCGCCGCCATCATCAGCAGGGAAGATTTCTTCATCTCTCGTTATTTTTCTGTTTTTATGCTGCAAAGATAAACACCGTCCCCTTTTTCCGCAATCCTTATTTATAAGGAGAAACGTCGGTTCCGCCACGCCCGCTCCTCTCCGCGCCGCCCCCGCTCCGCCGCAGGCACAAAAAAAGCCTCCGG
>CAZXFS010000004.1:0-111458 GCA_964640535.1 uncultured Prevotellamassilia sp.
GCTGTGTATTCATTGCCGAGTGATTGCTGAGATACTAACTACTGCAAAAATAACATATTATCGCCTATCCTCGGCTCGTGCGCTGTTTTTTTTGAGGGAAGTGAGCACTGCCGGATTTTGCGGAACTATCGGAACGGTATGAAAAGGAGCGGGGCGAGCCGTCCCTCTTGTGAGGTATCGGCTCGCCCCGCTCCTTGGTGGGGAGGAGTTATTCTTCGCCTTCCCAGTTGCTGCTGTCCCAAGCTTTGCGGCTGGTGGTCGTGTTGTTGTTGTCGTCTACGGGGGTGCTGCTGACTCCGGGAGTAGCACCGGGAGAAGTCTGAAGCATTGTACCTTCCGTTTGCATGTTGACGGTGACGGTCTTCGGAGTGAGATACGTTTTTTTCATAAGTCTATTGTTTAAGTTTTAGGTAAAGGTTCTACCCGTTCAGGCCGTAGCCCGAAGGGTAGAACCGTTGGTTGTGTTTTCCAAAATCGGGAGGGTCGTTATTTCAGCAGAACCTTGCGCCCGTTGGCGTCGACAAAGATGCCGGCGGAGGGGTAGAGGACGCGGCGACCCTGCAGGTCGTAGTAGACGGCAGAGGGGGCGGCATCGGCCGTATGAGCGGCGGGGAGGGCGTCGATGCCCGTCGTGCCGCCGTTGATGGCCATGTCGAGGCGCAGCGTGTTGGCGCTCTGCGTCGTCAGTTTGTTGCCGGGGATGATGGCGCGGTTGGCGGGGATGGTCGTCAGCGTGGCCGCATTGGGGTGGAAGAGGCCGTCGGTCTGCAGCAGGTAGTTGTCGTAGGCGGCATAGTCGTCGCTGCGCGAGGAGGTGGTACCGACGAGCCAGTTGCTGTCGTTGGCACTATAGGTGTCTTTCGACGTACTGATGCTGACAATATAGGTGCGCTCGGCGTCGTCGGTGTCATCGGTGAGAATCATCGGCGTCTTGGCGGCGATGTCGGTGCCGTTGATGGCCTCGATGGCGAGGCCCGTGCCGTCGGTGAGCTCACCGGTGATGCGGTAGGCCGTGAGGCCCTCCGGCAGGGTGATGGCGAAGGGGTAGCAGGCGGTGGCCCAGCGTGCCCCGGCGCGCAGCGTCAGCGGGAATTCTTCTACGGCGATGAGGTCCCAGTGATAGGCCTTGTCGGTGATGTTGGCGCCGTCGCCGCCTTTAAAGGGCGTCTTCTCCTTGGTGCAGACGGGGGCGATATAGCGCTGATTGCTGTCGTGCCTCTCGTTCAGAAGCCATACGGCACTGCTCACATCGGTGGAGGCGATATCCGCTGCCTGTTCGATGACGTAGTGACCGGCCCAGATGTCAGCGACGCCGGTGCCCAGCAGTTCCACGTTGCTGTCCGTTGTCTGTCCCAGCGGTGTGTTGCTGTTGGCGTTGGTGATGAGATACGTGACGAGCTCCTTACCGTCGACGGTCGCCTTACCGTAGCCGGAAAACTTCCACAGCAGGGGAACGAAGGTGCTCCCGTCGCTCGTGGTGAGCTGCATCACGCGGTGGGTGTTGGCGTTGATCGTACCGTCCTTCTTGGCGGGGATATGGTCCGTCGTCACCCACACGGTGTCGTTGATACTATAGTTGCTGTTGCTGCGTGCCGACGCAATCATATAGTATTTGTCGGTGTCGATGGCATCGCAGCGGTCGGCCACCTCTACGGGGAAGAACTGGTAGGCACTGTTGCAGGCGGCGATGTCGGTGATGTCCTTGTCGAAGCCCGCGTTCCATCCTGCCAGCGTACCTCCTATGGTGGCGTTATGGCCGTAGCCGTTGCCGTCGAGGAAGGCAAAGCCCTCGCCGGCCGTCTCGCCGGCGTTGTGGAGGTAGAAGGCGTTGTCGGTCTTCTCATATTTATGAATGGCCAGCGTGGCAGCCTCTTCGGAGGCCGTGAGACCGCCGGTGGTGATGCGGGGCAGGTACTTCCCCGTGCTGAAGCGCAGCGTGTAGTTGCCGTCGTCTTGTCGGTCTACATACACCACATATTGGCTGCCTCGTGTCCCGCAGAAGGTCATGCGGAGCTGGCAGATGTTGGGGTCGTTGACGCTGAGGTTCTCCTGAAGGCGGAGAGCGTCCTTGCTACCGTTTACATACGTGCCGTGGCCGGCATTGCGCATGATGTAGTAACCACTGGTGAGGTCTGCTGTCGTCGTTACGGCGGGGTGAATCGCCTTGACGGCCTTACCTGCCCAATCGGCGTCGGCAAAGGCGGTCGTTGTCCCGGCACCGCAGAGGAGCAGCGCCAAGGCAATGCGTGTCTTCTTCATCTTGTTTCTTCGTTCTTTTTCTGTGTTGTAGTTAGGTAAATGTAGAATCTTATAGTCGTCCTGTTGTAGTTGTTGTATCAGTTTTTGTGTAAAAAGATTACGGCGATTAGATGTCAAGGTTTTTCTTACGGCTGCAAAATTATTCGGAAAGAAAAGAACGGCCAAAACGACGAGCTGAAAATATGTTATTCTGAATGTTAAAAATCGGAACGTATGTAAACGGCCGTTGCCGCCCTCCTCTCCTCACAACGCACAGCGGGGCGGCCCCCGTGGGTGGGGCCGCCCCGCTGAAAAGGGGGGAGTGGGCGCCTCAGGCGCGCCGATTAGTCTTCGTTGCTCCAGGCACTGCTGCTCCAGGCGCCGCCGCGCTTGGTGGCAAACTGGTCCTCGCTTTCGATGTAGTCATTGTTGCTGATCGCTGCGGATTGGGTGTCGCCGCTGCAGGCCATCATGCCTTCAGCGTGGATGCGAATGGAGGTGCTCAGGGGAGCGATGTATGTTTTCTTCATAAAAAGAGTTCTTTAAAAGGTGGAACAGGGAATGGGGCGGTGCTGCGGCGGCTGTTGCCGCCGCAGCGGTCGGTATCTTACGGGAAGAGCACCTTCTTACCGGCGGCGGTGACAAAGATGCCGGCGGAGGGGTAGAGGACGCGGCGGCCGTTCAGGTCGTAGTACACCTTTTCCTTTTCCGTCGTGGGGAGAGCGTCGATGCCCGTCGTGTTGTCGTTGAGAGCCATGTCGAGGCGCAGTGCGTTGGCGGCACCCGACGTCACCTTCGTGGCGGGGAGGTACGCCTTGTTGGCGGGGATGTAGTCGACGCCGGCTGCGTTTCTGCGGAAGTCGCCGGCCGTAGAGAGGAAGTAGTTCTCGCCGGCGCTGAAGCCCGTGCGTCGCGTCGTCGTTCCCTCCAGCAGGTTGTCCTCCAGTGCGGCCCCCTCCTGGTAGCTGATGGCTACGTTATACTGGCGCGCGTCGGTGCTGCTCGTCGCGCCGTCGGTGATGATGAGCGGCGTATGGGCGGGGATGTTCGTTCGGCGGATTTCCGTGAGCGTCAGACTGCTGTTGTCGGCGGCGGTGACGATATAGGCCGTGAGCGTCTCCGGCAGCGTGATGGCAAAGGGGTAGTTGACGGCGGTATAGGTGGAGCCGCTCTTGATCGTCATCGGGACGTCGTTGGCCTCTACCAGCTTCCAGTAGAACTTGGAGTCGCTTTGTGCCACGGTGCCATTCTGCTCCTCGTCCACCGTCTCTATGGCGCCGAGATAGGTGTAGGAGGTCTTTTCAGCGGCATGGTATAAATAGGTGGCCTTCTGCGTGTGAGTGGCTTGGATATAGTAGATGCCCTCCTGCCCCTCTACCGACACCGGACGAAAGGTGCTGCCGGCGTTATGAGTGTTGAACACTTCATAATAGTTGTAGCCGTTTTCTTGGGTGTCGCTTGGCGTGAAGTCGAGGCCGGTATGGGCGTTGAGGTTGTAGAGAAAATAACCATTTTCGGTGGAACGCAGCTGCCACAGAGCCTGCACCTGGTCCAGAGAGCCATAGCAGAATGAGTTGGTGGAGATGTCGGCATCGATGATGCCCTTTTTGTCGGCTACTTCGTTCTGTGTGCTCAGCCAGCGGTTCTTATCGTCGTAAATGTCGAGCGGTGTCGTTTCGCTGTTGTGGGCGGAAACGATAAAGTAATACTTACTGTCATCAATTTCCTGACTCGCGTCGGTGGCGGCATAGGCCGCAAAATTCATGGCGCTACTGCACAGTAGCACCAGAGCTAACCATTTTCTTTTCATCCTGGAATAGTGAGTTGTTTAGTCTGTTCTATGTTTTCGTTCGGAGAGTGTGGGCGTCCAAACGGACTGCAAAAGTAGAGACACTTTTACAAAATAGGAAATTTTCGGGGGGGGGTAATTTCCCGGTTTTGTGTTTTATTTTGTAAGAAATAGGGAAAATGGCAACCGGAAGTAGCAGATGTGCAGCGCTTTCGAGTTCTCTTTTTGCCGAAAGCGTTTCTGATTCCGTTCCTCCGAATTTAGAAAAGAATCGGGCGGTGCCGCGGTTGCCGCGCAGGTGCAAGAGGTGCGTTGCGGGGAGGATGCTGCGCCGCGTGCCGCCGCGCTGCAGGCACTTCGTTGTCGCGTTGCAGGCATTTCGTCGGCGCTTTGTCGGCGGCATCCCGGGGAAATGCGTATCTTTGTGCAAAATCAAATTATTTATTTCCATGCAAGAGATTATTCAGTTCTGTCTGGACAATCTGAACTACCTGACCGTAGCCCTCTTTATGGCCGTCGAGAGTTCATTCATCCCCTTCCCCTCGGAAGTCGTCGTGCCCCCTGCCGCCTGGCTGGCGTGCAACCCCGACAATCCGATGAGTTTCCTCCTCGTGGTGGTCTTTGCCACCCTCGGTGCCGACGTCGGCGCCACCATCAACTATGTGTTGGCACGCTACTTGGGGCGCGCCGCCATCTACGGCTTTGCCGACAGCCGCTGGGGGCGCCTGTGTCTCTTGAGCTCCGACAAGATGCTCCACGCCGAGGACTATTTCCGCCGCCACGGCATCGTCTCCACCTTCTTCGGACGTCTGGTGCCCGCCGTGCGCCAGCTCATCAGTATCCCCGCCGGTCTGTCGCGCATGCCCTTTGCCACCTTCCTCCTCTACACCACCCTCGGCGCCGGCTGCTGGAACTTGGTGCTCGCCACCCTCGGATGGGTGGTGTTTAAGAGCTTCCCCGACCTCAAGACGCCCGCCGATGTGGCCGCCAAAGCGTCCGACTACAGTCACGAGATAGGCTACGTCATCCTCCTCCTGGTGCTCGTCGTCCTCCTCGTCGTTGCCTATAAGACCTTCCGCAAGAAGGCGTCGCGGACGTCCCGATAAATCCCCTCATCCCCATGCGCCCTCTCGCCCTCCTCCTCGCCCTGCTGGCGGCCCCCGCCGCCGCTCTGTCGCCCGACAGTCTCGCCGCTGCCGCCGAGGGGGCGTGTGCCGCCGCGTCCGTGCCGACAGCGCGTCCCACCACCCACGAGTGGCTCTATGGTGTGGGACATCTCAATGTCCTCGATACCTATCTGACGCCGCTGGAATATACGGGCACCTCGTTCTCCGTCACGCACCGTTCGGAGCGCCTCGCCCGCTGGGGGCATGGGAGGGTGCTGGTGCAGGGCTATTTCAGCGGCTACGGCGCCTACCTCCATTCGCCCACCGACGACCACCGCGAGTGGGACGCCCGACTGACGGCTGCCGTCGCCTGGCTGCGGCAGTGGACGCCCGGTCGCCGCTGGCGCCTCGCCGCCGGCGGTATGGCCGAGGGCCTCACCGGGTTTACCTACAACACCATCGGCGGCAACAACCCCGCCCAGGGACGCCTCGCCGCCGACCTCGGCGCCACGCTGTTGGCGGAGTATCGCTTTCGGCTGCTGCGCCGCACCCTCGCCGTGCGTACCCAGGCCGAGGCACCCCTCGTCGGGGTGATGTTCTCGCCCCATTACGGGCAGTCGTACTACGAGATTTTCTCGCTCGGGCAGCACAGCAGTCACGTGCGCTTCACCTATCCCGTCAACGCCCCCTCCGTGCGGTGGACCACCACCTGCCGCTTCCCGCTGTGGGGCGCCACCCTCGCCGTCGGTTATGCGGCCGACATCCGCCAGAGCGACGTAAACGCCCTCAAGCACCACGCCTGGAACCACCAGTTCGTGGTGGGCTATGTGCGCCGCCTGCAGCTCCTCCGCTGACGATTCCGCCGTCAGGCCTCCCGCCGCGGTGGCAGGGTGGGGCGGCCGACGCCTTATTATATAAGGACACGCCCCTACGACGGAGGGATGTGTGAGCGCCATCGCCGGTCTCCTCCTCCTTGCCGCTGCCGGAACGATTCCTCCTCGCCGGTGTTGGTATCCCCTCCTCCCTTTTCTCCTTTTTAAAATTCTAAAAGATGTCTCGTCTTCGCCGCTTCTTCCGCTTCCTGTCGGCCCTGTTCCTCGGAATAGGGCTGTGCACGTCGTGTATCACCGAGGAGGTGGAAGATGATACCTGCCGCGGCAATTTTGAAGCCCTCTGGCGCCTCCTCGACGAGCACTACTGCTTCTTCGACGCCAAGGCACAGGACTACGGTCTCGATTGGAACGAGGTGTACCGCCGCTACAGCCCGCAAGTCAGCGAGCAGATGACCCGTTACCAGCTCTTCGAAGTGCTGGCCAATATGCTCAACGAGCTACGCGACGGCCACGTCAATCTCTATGCCGCCCACAACACCGCGCGCTACGGAGCCTGGTTTGACGCCTACCCCATGAACTATTCCGACTCCCTCGTCAACCGCTATCTGGGGCTCACCGGCGACTACGCCCTCACCGGCGGCCTGCGCTACCGCCGCCTCGACGATAATATCGGTTATGTGCGTTGCAGCACCTTCGAGAACACCTTCGGCGACGGCAACCTCCACGAGGTGATGCGCGCCCTGGCGCTCTGCGACGGCCTCATCGTCGACGTGCGCAGCAATGGCGGCGGACAGCTCACGGCGGCGCAACAACTCGCCTCCCTCTTCCTCAACGAGGAGACCCTCTGCGGTTATATGAGTCATAAGACGGGGACAGGCCATGCCGACTTCTCCACCCCCGAGCCCGTCCGCCTCACGCCCTTCACGGGGCTGCGCTGGCAGAAACCGGTGTGCCTCCTCACCAACCGCCGCACCTACAGCGCCGCCAATAGCTTTGTGATGTATCTCAAGGGCCTCCCGCAGGTCACCGTCGTGGGCGATGTCACCGGCGGCGGCGCGGGGATGCCCTTTAGTTCCGAGCTCCCCGGCGGTTGGGCCGTGCGTTTCTCCGCCTGCCCCATGTACGACCGCGACGGGCAGCTCACCGAGATGGGCATTGCCCCCGATGTCCGGGTGGATATCTCCGCCGCCGACTACGCCCGCAGCGTCGACACCCTCCTCGAGACGGCGCGTGCCCTGCTGCGGCAACAGAGCGCCGCGCGGCGCCGCGAGGCCATAGAAGTGGCGTCCGACAGCCTCCAATCCAATAATTCTTTGTAAATTTGCCGGGCCGCGCCCCACCGACGAGTGGGGCGATAATTAGACCGTTATGGCCCCGAGCCCTCCGCGGCCTCGTCGGCCTTACCATCGGAATAACTCATGATTTAAGGGGCGGCCCATCGCGGCTTCCGCCCTTTCTTTAAGATACAAAGCAATGAATGTAGCCATCGTTGGCGCCAGCGGTGCCGTCGGCCAAGAATTTCTTCGCGTGCTGGCCGAGCGCAATTTTCCCATCGACAACCTCCGCCTCTTCGGCTCCTCGCGCAGCGCCGGGCGTACGTACGACTTCAAGGGTAAGTCCTACACCGTGGAACTCCTGCGCCATGGCGACGACTTCAAGGGCATCGACATCGCCTTCACCTCCGCCGGCGGCGGCGTCTCCAAGGAGTATGCCGAAGACATCACCCGCTACGGCGCCGTGATGATAGACAACTCCTCCGCCTTCCGCATGGACGCCGATGTGCCCCTCGTCGTCCCCGAGTGTAATGCCGAGGACGCCCTGCAGCGCCCCCGCGGCATCATCGCCAACCCCAACTGCACGACCATCATGATGGTCGTTGCCCTTAAAGCCTTCGAGCAACTCAGCCATATCAAGCGCATCCACATCAGTTCCTACCAGGCCGCCAGCGGCGCCGGGCAGGCCGCCATGGACGAGCTCTACGAGCAGTATCGTCAGGTGCTGGCCGGCGAAGAGGTCACAGTGGAGAAGTTCCCCTACCAGCTGGCCTTCAACGTCATCCCCCAGATTGACGTATTCACCGACAACGGCTACACCAAGGAGGAGATGAAGATGTATAACGAGACGAAGAAGATTATGCACTCCGACGTCGAGGTGTCTGCCATGTGCGTTCGCGTGCCGTCGCTGCGCTCCCACTCCGAGAGCGTATGGATAGAGACCGAGCGCCCCATCAGCGTCGAGGAAGCCCGCCACGCCGTCAAGACGGGCGAGGGCCTCATCCTGATGGACGAGCCCGCCAACAAGGAATACCCCATGCCCCTTTTCCTTGCCGGCAAAGACCCCGTCTATGTTGGGCGTATCCGTCGCGACCTGGCCAACCCCAACGGCTTGACCTTCTGGCTCGTCAGCGACCAGATACGCAAGGGCGCCGCCCTCAACGCCGTGCAGATTGCCGAATACCTCATCAAGGTGGGCAACGTGAAGTAATCCCCCTAACGCCTATCAGCAGGACGATGCCCGCCTTCGGTGCCGGCGTGTCGTCCTGCTGCTTTTTTCGCGTGTGGCGTCGCGGCGTCCTCTCGCCGTCCGCCCCGCTCCAACCGATAGCCCCTTCCACGGATGTATAACTTCCCCGCCCATCTCGTCCTCGCCGCCTTTGTGGCCTTCGTCGACACGCTGCCGCCGGTGTTCAAGCAGCGCCCGCCGCGCTACTGCTGGGCTCTCTTCTTCCAGACGTTGGTGACGGGACTGGTGGTATTCTCCATCGACCTCCCCCTCGTCCCCTGGTGGGCGCTGGGCACCCTCGTTGCCCTCTTCCTCGCCTTCCCGTCGCTACTGCTGCCGCCGATGCGCGGCGCCTATCGCTGGCCGACGGCCGTGGGCAACTACGCCCTCGTCGGCCTCGTCTTCTCCCTGCTGCGCCACTTCCTTGCGGCCATCGCCCACTCGTTTACCTAAGCCGTCTCCCTCCTCATGAAGAGAGAGGAAAGGAGGAAAAAGGAGAACATAGGGAAGAAAGAGAACGATAGAGAACGGCCGGAGAACCTCTTCTCGGAAGAAGAGAACGACCCTCCCGGGAATACCGGCCTCCTTTTTATAGAAAAAGAAAGACGTCCTGTCACAAGAAATCCCCGTCTTACAAGAAGAAAATACGGTGGGATAACAAGAAATTCCCGTCTTGTAAGAAGGACAGCGACGTCGGACAGAAAGATATCAACCTCGGCACGTCATATGTCTGCAACCGTCACCCTCACCCTTCCGTCCCGTTTGTCGGGCACCGTCACCCTCCCCACGTCGAAGAGCCTCTCGGCGCGCGCCCTCATCATCTCGGCGCTGGCCGGCGCTCCGCAGCCGCGGGGCCTCTCCGACTGCGACGATACGCGCGTTCTGCTGCGGGCACTCCGCGAGCGCGGCGACGTCATCGACATCCTGGCGGCGGGCACGGCCATGCGCTTCTCCACCGCCTTCTTTGCCGTCACCCCGGGGACGCACCTCATCACCGGGACGGCTCGCATGCAGCAGCGCCCCATCCGCGTCCTCGTCGACGCCCTGCGCGCCTTGGGCGCCGACATCCGCTACGTCGGAGAGGAGGGCTTCCCCCCGCTGCGCGTCAGCGGGCGCCCTCTGCGCGGCGGTGCCCTCAGCATCCCCGCCGGCATCAGTTCGCAGTATATCTCTGCCCTCCTGATGATAGCCCCCCTGCTGGCTGACGGCCTCACCCTCACCCTGGAGGGCGACATCGTCTCCACCCCCTATATCCACATGACGCTGGCGCTGATGCGCACCTATGGCGCCACGGCCGAATGGGCCGACGACCACACGCTGCGGGTGGCCCCCGGCGGCTACCGCCGCGAGGTGAAGTTTACCGTCGAGCCCGACTGGAGCGCCGCCTCCTACTGGTATGAACTCGTGGCCCTCGCCCCCGATGCCGCCTCCACCATTGCCCTCCCCGGCCTGCGCCCCACGAGTGTGCAGGGCGACAGCGTGGTGTGGCAGCGCTTCCGCGCCCTCGGCGTCGCCACTACCTTTACCGATGCCGGCGCCGTCCTCACCCGCACGGCCCCCGAGGGCATCCTCGACGGCGACTTTACGGCCTGCCCCGATCTGGCGCAGACCTTCGTCGTCACCTGTGCCCTGCTGCGGCGCCCCTTCCACTTCACCGGTCTCCAGAGCCTGCGCATCAAGGAGACCGACCGCATCGCCGCCCTGCAGCACGAGCTCGCCCACCTCGGTGTCGCCGTGACCGCCACCGATAGTACGATGACGCTCTCCGCCGACGGCCTCCCCGCTGAGGCCGCCCCCGCCACAGCGCCCATCGCCACCTACGACGACCACCGCATGGCCATGGCCTTTGCCCCCGCCGCCTTCCGTCATCCCGCCCTGTCTATCGCCCATCCCGAGGTCGTCAGCAAGTCTTATCCCGCCTTCTGGGACGACCTGCGGCAGGTCGGCGCCACGGTGGCCGACAGCGATACCCCGGCATAGTCCCTCGCCGCCTGTCCGCCGCTCGCCGCCGCGCCGCGTCCTCGGCGTCGCCCGCCCGGCGCTCATGAAGAAAATACCTCCCGTCTCCCCCTCAGATATCCCCCAAAGAAATGCTCCCCCTCGCCCTTGCCCTCATCGCCCTCTTCGCCGTGGCCCTCGTCATCGGGTGGCTGCGCCAGCGCTGGTATCGCCGCCGCCACGTCGAGCTGCCCCCCGTGGCTCCCGTGCGCCCCGACGGCTGTTGCGGGCAGCACGAGACGTGTGAGAAGGAGAGCCTTCTGGCGGCAGTGAGCCGCGAGGTGGAATACTACGACGACGAGGAGCTCGACGCTTATCGCGGGCGTCCCTCCGACGCCTATAGCGCCGCCGAGGTGGAGCAGTTTCAGGACATCCTCTACACCATGCACGACGACGAGGTGGCCGGATGGGTGCGCTCCCTGCAGCTCCGCGGCGTCGCCCTCCCCAACGACCTCAAAGACGAGGTACTGATGATTGTTGGAGAGCGGCGGCAGGGATAGAGCCGTGCCCGTCGCGCCTCGCTGCCCTTTCGCTTTCTTCTCCATACTCCTAATATATAATATAGGTGTCTGCCCGTAGACTCATCGGCCGCCGCTCCCTTCGCCAAGAAGTGGGGCGGCGGCCGATGAGGTAGAGGAGCGAAGGGGAGAAGCGGAGGAGGAAGGGGAAATCGGAGGGGATACTTTTTCGGAGAAGGGGGGACCACCAAAAAAGAGAAGGAGCTGTGAAAGATGAGGGGGAGAGGAAAAAGCGGGAGGAGAAGCCCTATTCCCGCCACTGCCGCCCTCAGGAGCGCCTGAGCGCCAACAAAATCCCCCCCCCCAGTATGTATCTAAGAGCGTAATTTATAAAATATTAAGGAGTGGATTTGTCAAGAAAACCGTATCTTTGCAAGCCGGGGTAAGTAGACACGTAGAGAGACAGCGCTGTCGACACACTCCCCACAAGAGGATGAGGGACGTATGGGCGGTCCCCGTGAATTCCCCCATCACCTCCGGACGTTCGCCCGTCGGCGCCGTCCCCGAAAGACACACAAAAATGATTAGACGCTTCTTCCCTACTGCCTGCATCGTACTGCTCTGTATGCTGGTGGGCTTGTTGCAGGCTTGCGACAAGTCCTCCGAACCGTTGCGCATCGGTGTGTCGCAGTGTAGCTCCGGCGTGTGGCGTACGAAGATGAACAACGAGATACAGCGCGAGGCCGCCTATCTGGGACGCTACCGGGTGACCATCTGTTCCGCCGAGGAGTCGAGTGCCAAGCAGTGCGCCGATATCGACAGTATGGTGCAGGCCGGCGTCGACCTGCTCATCGTCTCGCCCAACGACCCCCACCAGGTCACCGACGCCATCCGTCGCGCCCGTCAGCGGGGCATCCCCATCGTCCTCGTCGACCGCATGATAGACTCCGACGACTACGACGCCTTCATCGGTGCCGACGACTACGAGATTGGCTACCGCGCCGGCATCTACGCCATCGCCACCCTCCGCGGCCACGGCCGCGTTGTGGAGCTGATGGGCAACCACGGTTCCACCGCCAACGATCGTCATCGCGGCTTCGTCGCCGCCCTGGCCCGGGCTCCCGAGGTGAAACTCGTCGACACCATCGAGGTGCACTGGAACGGGTCGCAGGTCTACAATGCCGTCGACTCGCTGATAGAGTGGGGCCTCCTGCCCGACTTCGACCTCGCCTTCGGCCATAACGACCACATCGCGATGGCGGCCCACAACGCCTGTGAGCACAACAACCTCTTCGGACGCCACTATATCGGCGTCGATGCCCTCGCCGGGCGCAATCACGGCGTGGACTACGTCCTCTCGCGCGACCTCGACGCCAGTCTGCTTCATCCCACCGGCGGCGACCACGCCATGCAGATTGCCGACAGCCTGTTGCGCGGCTTCAATGTGAAGCACAAGACGCTCCTCGATATCGCCATCGTCGACTCTACCAACGCCCACATCGTCGATATGCAGATGCGGCAGACGGAGGCCGACGAGGTGAAGATTACGGCCCTCAACCACCGGCTGACCATCCTCTCGCAGCGCCAGAATTATCAGGTCATCATGCTGGCGGCCTGCGTCATCATCATCATTTTGGTGGTGCTTATCGTTGCGCTCGTCCTCCGCGCCTATCTTACCAAGGTGAAGACAAACCACGAGCTCGGTGCCCAGACGGCGCGTCTCGAGCGGCAGAAGGAGGACTTGGAGCGCGAGAAGAGTTCCCTCGAGGCCCACAAAATACGCCTCGAGGAGCAGACGGAACAGTTGCGCTCGCAGACGGAACGCCTCGGGAAGCAGCGGACGCAGCTGGCCCTCATCACCGATAGGCTCGACAACGCCAAGGACCAACGCTTCGTCACCCAGGTGCGCGAGGTGGCCAACGCTCATCTCCACAATCCCAAGTTTGGCGTGGCCGAACTCGCCGAAGGTATGTGCCTGAGCCGCGCTCAGCTGTTCCGCAAGCTCAAGGAGGCCTGCGACTCGTCGCCCGTGGAGTTTATCCGCGCCGCCCGCCTCAAGCGTGCCGCCGAGCTCCTCAACACCACCGATATGAGCATTGCCGAGATATGCTTTGCCACCGGTTTCTCCTCGCCTTCCTATTTCACGCGCTGCTACAAGACCTACTTCGACGCTCTGCCCCGCAGCTTCAAGAAGATGACCCGCGAGCAGCACGATGTCGCCGGGGCCGACGACGCCCTTATCGGCGACGAGACCGCCGACGAGGAGGCCCCTCTCCCCCCTCCGGAGCCCGATGCTCCCGCCGCGCCGTCGGCAACGCCCGACGGTGAGGCGTAGGAAGGTCGGCGCCCCTCTCACGGCCCGCTCCGTCCTCCCCCCCTCTGCTATCCCCACAGCGCTGCCTTCCGTCGCGGCGCTGTGGGGATAGCCCTTTTTGTCCTCCTCCCCTCGGCGCGTTTTTGAGGGAAGGAAGGTGGGGAAGAACCGGTGTGCCTTATTTCTTGAAGAGATGTCGCACATCAATAAAGCCGCATCAAGGTTCCATGCCCTGATACGGCTTTATTCCGTCAAATATGTTGGGAAGAGGGGTATATCCCTTCCTATCACGAAGGAGTCATCGTTTTTTTTTGCACTGAGCCATAAAAGCTCCTCTCTGCGTTTGAGAAAATAAGTGTCGCTACCATCCGCTCATCTGAGCTCTACCGAGAGGCCCATAGCCGAGACCATACGATAGAATGTGGAGATAGAAGGAATGGTGAGACCTCTTTCCACACGAGAGATATAGCTCTTGTCGGTGCCAATCTTGGTGGCGAGTTCGGATTGAGTCATGCCGGATTCCTTGCGGGCGTCAAGCAGAATGCGTGCGTTATATTCCTCCCAAGCCTGTTCTTCGGCGCGTTTGCGGCTCTCAGTCCCGGGGGCACCGAAAGTCTGATTGAGTTCTTCACTCACATTGTATGTTTCCATTTTTGTCATGATAATATGCTGTTCTTAGTCGTTTCGCTCTTGCAATCTCGTTTTGCGGCGTCTTTTGCGTCTTCTTCCTGAAAGCATTAAACAAGATGACAAGCCTGTCACCGTCGTAGATGAAGAATATTCGGAACTCATTATTTCCGTAATTCACTCTAAATTCATAGATCTCATCTTCAATGTACTTGATGAAGTGTGAAGGGATCCTTTCCGTATCAGAAAATAGCAGTAAGGCCCTACGAATTTTCAGTCGTTCCTTCTCGCTAAGTTTAGACATGAAGTCGCTGTAATATTCCTTATAAGCTATAATTTCCCGTATCATATTGCAAAGTTAGGGAAAGTTGTTCAATCATACAACAAAAGCCGGGAGGAAAGTTGTAAGATGGTACAACTTTCCTCTCTGTCGCTTCAGCGACACCTCTGATTGGTTCCGGACGGCAGTCGGCATGGATTATTTTCATTCCGATGAGTCTTTGTTATTTTTTGAGGAAAGGAGCCGAAAGGTCTCTATTTTGCCGAAAAATCTTGACACGGGAAAGGGGGTGGAAAACACGAAAAAATCCTCTTTCCTGCTGATTTTTTCAACAGAATGCAACGGGAAAATACATTTCTTTACAGTGTATTAAATGAAGTTAAGAGAAAGATATTATGTTTTCACTTTTGTTGACGCGGTGACCGCTGTTCTTTGTTCTTTTTTTGGGAAAAAGAGTCCTTCCCGGCCACCCCGGAAGTGCGATGAAGGGTGAAAAAATCTAAATGCGGCGGCGGCTGTCGGCGAGGCGGCGGCGCGGCGCAACAAGTCCCGGACTCGGCCGAACAAGTCCGGGACTTGTTGCGATTTCTCCCGTACTTTTTTCGCCGCGCGGCGGCCCGGCAGCTCCACGCTTTGTGACACTATATGTCAAAAATGGCCTCTTTTTAACACTCCAAAAGGGCGCGACATTGCGCTGCTCGCGGACAAAGACAGGGACGGTGGATTTTTTTCGATTCTCGCGGCCTTCGAACACATTTTGACACCCCCGTTCGCTTCACGATAGGCGGCGAAAAGAGGTGCTGCTGCGGCGTCTTACGGAAGAGGGCGGGGCGGACGACGGAGACGTGGCGGCGGAGACGACCGGGGGCGCGAGAGGGGGACAAGAGAGGGCGAACAAAAATGCAGGAAACCGGGGACGATACGCCCCACTGTTTCAGAATAATGACTAACTTTGTCCCGGAGCGACGGCGGCCCGTTGTTTTCCGGGGGGGGAGCTGAATAGGGCCTCATGGGGCTGTCAGACTATCTGCGAGGCAGCGTCGAAGGAGACGGAGGAGGCGTAGCGAGCTACGCGACCGACGCCCCTCCCCGACGATGATGGCCGCAGAGTGACAACCGCCGCCAAGAGCCGATTCATCTCCCCCCACAGGACGCCCCCTCGTGAGCACCGTCCTGACACTCTCTCCGCCTCCGCCGCTCCTTGACAGATGTTTCCTCTCTCATCCCTTAAACGCATGAAATACTCTCGAAGATTATGGGGCGCGCTCCTCGCCGCCACCGCCGTCGTCGCCGCCTACGGCCAGGACGACGTCGACTATGCCCGCTACCCCGACTATTCCCCGCGCGTCAAGGCCGACTACTCCTTGCTGTGCCCTAAGGCAACGACACAGGGCGCACGCCCCGACCATGTCAACAATGCCGACTCCATCTACTTCCCGCCGGTCATCAACCAGGCGGGGGGCTCCTGCGGCTCGGCATCGCGCATCGCCTACATGTTTACCTACGAAATAAACCGTCTGCGCGGTCTCGACGGTAGTCTCGACGAAAATCGCTATCCCACCCACTTCACCTGGCTCCTCACCAACTCCAACTCCGGAAAGGACGCCATGGCACGCGCCAACGGTATCCCCAATATGGTGACCTATGGCGGGCCCCTCTACTCCTATGTCTTCGGCAATCAAGACTGCGCCGACGCCGACTTCGGGTGGATGCAGGGCTACGACAAGTGGTATGCCGCCATGTTCAACCGTCTGGACCACACCGCCAACTTCCCCCTCTCCGTAGAGACCGAGGAGGGACGCGAGGCGGTAAAGAACTGGCTGTGGAACCACAACGGCGACGCCAACTACCCCGGTGGCGGCGTTTGCGGCATCGGCGTGGCCAGTGCCGGCACCTGGCTGCGTATCCCGCAGACCGATGCCAACGATGCCGCCGGAGTCACCAACAAATACTATGTCGGTGCCTGGGGCTCACAGGTAGACCACGCACTGACCATCGTGGGCTACGACGACCGCGTAGAGTTTGACCTCGACGGCAACGGTATCGCCGGAGAGGTCGACAAGGACGAGGTGGGCGCCTGGATTATCGTCAACTCATGGGGACGGTGGTGTAACGACGGCTTCATCTACTGCCCCTACAAAAACGCTACCACCACCGCCACCTCCGGCAGCTACTATGCCCCCGAGGTGTACTATATCCGCCGCGACTACCGCCCGCTGCGCGTCATGAAGATTCTCATGGACTACACCAAGCGCAGCGAACTGAAATTGTCGGCGGGCATCGCCACCGACCTCTCCGCCACGGAACCCGAGGAGAC
Organism: uncultured Prevotellamassilia sp.; assembly: GCA_964640535.1. Taxonomy (GTDB): domain Bacteria; phylum Bacteroidota; class Bacteroidia; order Bacteroidales; family Bacteroidaceae; genus Alloprevotella. The sequence goes on from CAZXFS010000004.1 coordinate 16,463, forward strand.
CGTCGAGTTTGAACACTTCAAATATGCCGGCGACGGCGACGGCGACGGTGTCGACGCCGAGACGCCCATGCTGGGCCGATGGGCCGACGGGGTGCACTCCGAACCGATGGAACTGGGCTACGACCTGACCGACCTCTCGGCAGGCTTCGACACGCGGCGCCCGCTGAAATACTTCTTTATCATAGAGAGTAAGAGTACGGCCTCCGGAAGCGGACACGTCCGCCAATGCTCGCTGATAGACTACGAGTTCGACCGCGCAGGCATTGAGGTGCCCTTCGACCTCTCAGGCGACGGCGTAGAGATTGCCGTCAATGGGAAGAAGACCATCATCGCCGTCACTGTGGCCGGCGAGGCCTTCAACGCTCCGCTCAATGTGGAGAGTCATGACGGCCTCCTCACCTGGCAGCGCCCCGTGGCCTCTTCCTACTCCCTGCTGCGCTACCACGTCTACCGCGGCGACGTCCTCGAGGCCGCCGTGCCCGTAGAGGCTACCTCCTACACCCTGCAACAGCCCGAGGCCTCCTATCACCTCACCGCCGTCTATGCCCTGAAGAGCGACACCACGGTGGAGTCGGCCTCCGTCAGCCCCAGTAGCAACACCTTCTACGGCGCCGTACCGACGAGCAACTACTTCCGGCAAATCAGCAACGGCGGATTTACCGTCAAAGACCTCCTCACAGAGAGCCGACCGCAGATGACCATCGAATACTGGATGAAGCCGACCACCTGCATCAACTGGAATCAGCAGATAGGGCCGGGATGGAGCAACCGCTTCATGATTCACTCCACCTCCGACCGTCAGCTGGTGGCCGGATGGAGCACCTCGGAGCGCCTCACCAGTGCCGCCAACACCTTCACCGTCGGGAAGTGGAGCCATGTGGCCATCGTCGTCGACGGCACCACCATGACAGCCTATGTCAACGGCGAGAAGGTGGGCACCGCCACCTCGCAGTCTACCGTCGGCGTGCCCGCCCTCGGCGACCTCACCTTCGGTACCGCCGGCACCACCTCGGGGCTCAACGGCGGCTTCGACGAGGTGCGCATCTGGAGCACCGCACGCAGCCAGCGCGAGATTCGCAGTATGATGTACACCGAGGTGGCCGACGCCGCCCATACCCCGGGACTGCTGGTGGAACTGAAATTCTCCGAGGTGAGCTCCGCAGGATATACCAACGCCACGGGACTCTATGAGGTGACGAAGCTCACCGGCGGCACCTCCTCGCGCACTGCCAAGCACGACCTCTTCTCCTCCGGCAGTGCCCTGACGGCGGCCTTCTCCCTCCCCGAGGGCCCGCTCTACACCGGCATCCGCTACACCCCCGTGAGTCAGGCGCCCTACAGCGTCATCGACACGCAATGGACACTCCGCGAGGGGGCCGACAGCACCGTCTACCACCTCACCACCCCCGACCTCCTCTTCACCACCGCCGGAGAGAAGTCGCTGACGCTTGCCGTCACCGGGCCCGACAGTACCGTCGTCGACACGACACAGACCTTCACCGTGCTGCCGCGCCCGCTGCCGTCGCCGCAGTTTGACGTCGCCGCCACCGTGCCCAACGGCACGCGCACCAGCTTCATCAACCGGACGGAGCCCACCGACGGCTGCAGCTTCCACTGGCTCATGCCCGGCGGCGACACCGAGGAGGCCACCACCGTCAATGCCGCCACCCGCTACTCCCGCCCCGGCACCTACACCGTCACCCTCGAGGTGACGACCGACGGAGGTACCGCCCGCACCACCCGACAGATTCGCGTGACGCCGGTGGCTCCCGAGGCCGCCTTCACCGCCACCCCCGAAGTCGCCATCAAGGGCACTACCGTCCGCCTCGTCGACGAGAGCACCTATGTGCCTACCTCGTGGGCCTGGACAGTGAAAAACGATGCCCATCACTATGTCTATCAGGACGCACAGCCCGAACTGACACTCAGCGACCCCGGCATCTACACCGTCACCCTCGACGTGAGCAACGAGGCCGGCTTCAGCACCACCACCAAGACACACGCCATCACCGTATGTAACGCCGACGGCGACACCGGCCTGAGCTTCACCGGTGGGGAGATGGTGACATTCAAGAACCCCATCAACCTAAACGCCTCCGGAGGCGCCTATACCATCGACTGGTGGATGTATGGCAAACCGCTCACGCGTACCGCCAACCACATCGGCGGGGAGGCGGCCAACCTGATGATTACCACCACCAGCGACCACGCCCTCTGCCTCACCATGGGAAAGGTGACCTACCAGACGGAGGCCGGCGTCGTGACACCGTCGGAATGGCACCACTATGCCGTGGCCTTCGGCAACGGCGATGCCGTCATCTATAAGGACGCCGCCGTCGTGGCCTCCTTCCGCACACCGTGGATGGACGGACTCTATCCCTCGATGCCCGCCTACTTCTGCCTCGGCGGCCCCGACGGCGATATGCGCGCCGTCATCGACGAACTGCGCATGTGGAACTCCACCCTGACAGCCGACGAGATTCGACAGTATGCCAACGCTCCCATCGACAACGTGGCCGACGCTGAGAGCAGCCACGGCCTCGCCCTCTATTATCAGTTCAACCAGACAGAGGGCGACATCATCGACGCCACCTCCAACGCCAACACCGGTGTGCGCTCCGGCTTCGGCCCCGAGGGCGACGCCTGGGTATCGTCGCTCGGCATCTTCTGCCTGAGCAACGCACAGCGCGAAGACCTCACCGCCGACTACCTCACCAACTATCGCGCTCCCTTCCTCCACACCGACAATACGGTGAGCGTATCGCCCGCCACCACCCATCTGCTCGAACTCCTCACCGACGACGAGACGTCGCGCTGGCACGTCACCGACGCCGTGGAGGCCGCGAGCGGCACACTGACGGGCGTCTGCGTCGACACCAAGAACGAGGAGCAGCTCACCCTGATGACAAAGATGTATGACTTCGAGGCCTCCGTCGCCGACCACCGCCTCTCACAAACCGTCACCCTCCCCGCAGGACACTATGTCTTCGGCTTCGAGCGCGGCGACAGCGAGAGCGACGCCGACTCCTACCTCGTCGTGGCACGCGGCGACACATTGCTCTCCACCGCCCATCTTTCCGAGGCCATCGCCACGGCGCCCCTCGACGCCTCCGAGGTGGACTTCGACCTCTACGAGGAAACAACGGTGACGCTCGGTATTCTCTTCAATACGCGCGGACAGTTGCAACAGCTCTTCCGACGCTTCTATCTGGAGAAGAAAATCACCAACGACGACTTCACCTGGACCGTCGGTATCGACGGTACCACGACACCTGTCGGCGCCGTACAGCTCACCCCCGTTGCCGGAGGCCTCGTCATCACCGCCGGGCGCCCTGTCAGCGTCACCGTCGTCAATACCGCCGGCCTCCCCGTCTTCCACAACGTCGTCAACGGGACACGCCGCCTCGCCCTGCCCGCCGGTGTCTATATCGCCGCCGGACGCAAGGTGGTCGTCACCGACTGACAGCCGCCACCGTCCTTACGGGGAGACAGACGGCCCTCCCTATCAATGCACATCGCCCTGCTACATCAAGAAAATGTAGCAGGGCGATGTCGATAAATGGGGCGTATGCCGGGGACGCTCAGACGGTAAACATACGGTGACCCGGCAGATCGCGCCAGTGGCCGTGCGTGAAGTCGGGGATGCTGATGGGGCGGCTGCCCTCGCGCGCCGAGCGCTCGCTGAGTTCCGCCAGCGCCGACCACTCGGCGGCGTCATACACGTCGATGTCCAGCGGCAGGCCGTGGCGCAGACAGTAGATGAGGCGCGCGTCCATGGTGTAGTTCATCTCGTTGGGGACGCCCAGACGGTGTCCCTCCTGCCACAGGCGCGCGGCGTGCGACGTCATGTAGCGGTGGGCCTCGTCGAGGGCCTCGTCGCCCGTGAGGATGGTAGCTGTCGCGCTCGTCTTGAGGGTGGGGACGGGATAGTGCTGGGCATAGCCCGCCGTGCCGCACACCGTTTGCAGACGGCTGTAGGGACGCATCGACGTGATGTCGAGTTGCAAAAGGATGGCGGCGCCGCCAACGGTGCGTATCAGGGTGGAGTTGACACGCCCCAGAAGGTGGTCCGTCCCGCTGCCGCGCGATGTCAGCGACACGAGGTAGTCCATGCGGTCGCCGCGGTGCAGGTTCAGAAGCCAGCCGATGGGCCCGATGCCGTGGGTGGGGTAGGGGTTGCCGCAGTGGCGGGCGCAGCTGCGCTCCATCCAGTTGTGGGCCGCCGGGACAGCATTTCCCGTGAGCCCCAGCGTGTCGCGCAGGTTGTGGATATAGGCCCCCTCACAGTGGGTGAGGGCGCCCAGAAGCCCGCGGCGTTGCATCTCGAGGGTGGCCAGGGCGAAGTAGTCGTAACAACAGTTTTCCGTCATGAAGCAGTGGCGCCGCGTGGCCTCCGCCGTTTCCACCAGCAGGTGGCACTCGTCGATGGTCGTCGCCGCCGGCACCTCCACCGCCACGTGCTTGCCGCAGCGCATGGCCTCCACCGCCATCCGGCAGTGGGAGCTCCAGTCGGTACAGATATATACAAGGTCGATGTCGGGGCGTCGGCACACCTCGCGCCAGGCCTCGCTGCCCACGACGACGTCGGCGGCGGGGCGTCGGGAGCGCAGCAGGGCCTCGTTGGCCTCTGCCGCCTTGTCGGCAGAGGTGTCGGCCAGGCAGCGTATCTCCGCGCCTTCGATATAGGCGTAGCGTTCCAGCGTCTTGCGGCCGCGGCCGCCGAGGCCTATGAGGGCGATGCGTACCGTCGGTAGCGGTGCGCAGCGCAGTTCCAATACGTTTTGCATGAGGAGTTCTCTTTGTGACGTAACGGTAGGTAGTGTGAGCGTAATGCTTTTCTTTTCGGCGTAAAGGTACGAAAAAAGGTGTACCCGTACGGATACACCCTATACTTTCGTGGCTTGTGAGAAGCAAGCGGGTTCTGCAGCGACCCTTACTTTCTCTTGGCCTGACCGTAGCGGCTCATGAACTTGTCTACGCGGCCGGCGGTGTCGACGAGCTTGGACTTGCCGGTGTAGAAGGGGTGAGAGCTGCTGGAGATTTCGAGCTTCACTACAGGGTAGGTCTCGCCTTCAAACTCAACCGTGTCGTTGGTCTTGCAGGTGGAGCGGGAGAGGAACATATCGCCGTTGCTCATATCCTTGAACACTACGGGACGATAGTTTTCGGGGTGAATACCTTTCTTCATTGTGCTATAGCTTTTTTGATTATTGTCGATGAAAATTGAATCCTACCGCAAGGAAGCAGCCGCGCCGGTGAGAGCGTAGCAACATCTTACGCCGGAAAATTGCTGGTAACAATTGGTGCAATGGTGAATTCGGCTGCAAATTTACGACTTTTCTCCACGGTGACCAAACCCTTAGCACTTTTTTTGACACACGGCAATCGGCGGCGGACAAGGCGGGCGGCGACGCCCGCGGCCTATTCGTCTTTCGTCGCCTCCGGCTCCTTGGCGGCGGCCTCCTCCGCGGGGAGACCCGTCGTGTCGCCCACCACATAGCGGCGGTAGTAGAGCAGGGCGATGGTCGTCAGCGGCAAGGCGATAATCAGGCCGCCGATGCCCCCGATGGCGGCGCCGATGGAGAGGGCCAGCAGGATGATGGCCGGCGAGAGGCCCATGATATGCCCCATGATGCGCGGTGTCACCACCGTGTCTTGGATGATTTGCACCACCAGGTAGACGGCGACGACACCGCCGATGAGCACCCAGAAGTTCTCGTGACTCTCGGCGGCGCGCAGCAGGGCCAGCAGGGTGGCGGGGAGGAAGCCCACCACCTGTACGTAGGGCACGAAGCTGAGGAGACCGATGAAGCAGCCCAGGGCCAGCGGCATGGGGAAGTCGATGAGGAGAAAGCCCAGAGTGAAGAGAACGCAGTTGGACAGTGCAATGAGCAGTTGTCCGCGGAAGTAGCCGCAGAGGTAGTAGGTCATGTCGCCCACCACGCGGCGGGCCTGTCGGCGGTAGCGGGGAGGAACGAAGGAGATCCACTGCCGCGCGTAGCGGTCGTAGTCGAGGAGGAGGAAGAAAAGGTAGAGGAGGCTAATCATTGAGGCGACGATGCTCAGCAGGGCGTTGGCGGTGGAGTAGACCACCGTCCACACTTCGGGAACGACGCTGCGCAGGATGGCGAGGTAGTCGCCTGCCTCAAGGTGTTGTGCCATCTCGGTGGTGAGCACCTGCTCCTCGATGAAGCGGCGCAGTTCGGCGGGGATGCTGGCGTTGTCGCCGGCGCCGTATTCCAGGTAGTGGCGCACCACGTCGGCCAGCGAGGCGCACTCGGTGAGTAGTGGCGGCAGGCACAGCCATAGCAGTCCACCGACGACGCCGAAGAAGATGGCCAGGGTGAGGATGACGCACAGCGGACGCCACCGCAGGCGGCACGTATGCTGCAGGAAGTGGCACACGGGCTGGAGGATGTAGGCCACTATGGCGGCTACGATAAAGGGGATGAGTACGGAACTCAGATAGGAGCAGGCGGCATAGACCGCCACGATGACGGCGACCACCGACAAGGCGCGGAGGAAGCGGTCGAGGGAGAGCGATGACGACATGGAAGGGACGTGATGAGAGGGAAGGGGAACGTCCTGTAGTGGGGACGCTTTGACTTTTTACGAAATGCTTTGCGTGTTTGCGGGGATGCTTTGTGCGTTTTGTGAGGACGTTTTGCGTGTTTTTGGGAAAAAGCTTCGTGTCGGCCTTACCTCGTCAGCGGCGTTGTCGCGGCGATGAGCCATTCGCGGTCGGCGGCGTCGTCGAGCCGTGGCAGGAGGGTGTCGCACACGCGGCGGTGGTAGGCGTTGAGCCAAGAGAGCTCATCGTCGGTGAGTAGGGTCGTGTCGATGGGCGTCCGGTCGATGGGGCACAGCGTGAGGGGCTCGAAGGCCAGGAAGTGCCCGTAGTCGGTCTGTCCGCCGTCGACGACGAGGAGCGTGTTCTCGATGCGTACGCCGAAGTGCCCGGCTACATAGATGCCCGGTTCGTCGGTGACGGTCATCCCCGCCTGTAGCGGTACCAGCGAGCAGGCGCGCACATTCTTACGTATCTGTTGCGGCCCCTCATGGACGCACAGCCCGTGCCCCACGCCGTGGCCCGTACCGTGCCCGAAGTCGTAGCCCTGCTGCCACATGGCGTAGCGGGCGGCGCCGTCAAGCTGGAGTCCTGTGGCCCCCTCGGGGAAACGGCAGCGCGACAGGGCGATGTGGCCCTTCAGGACGAGGGTATAGACGCGGCGCTCCTCGTCGCCGACGGCCCCCAAGGCGAGCGTGCGGGTGATGTCGGTGGTGCCGCAGTCGTAGTGCGCGCCGCTGTCGAGGAGCAGGAGCCCCTCGGGGCGCAGTGGGGCGGCGCTGTCGCTCTCCGCCTCATAGTGGACGATGGCGCCGTGTGGCCCGTAGCCGGCGATGGTGGCGAAGCTCAGGCCGAGGAAGCCCTCCTGATGGCGTCGTTGTTCGGTGAGGAGCGTGTCGACGCCCACCTCGTCGATACCCGCTGCCACGGCTTGCGGCAGGCGGCGCAGGAACTGCACCATGGCGACGCCGTCGCGCACCATGGCCTCGCGGAAGCCCGCTTGCTCCTCCGCCGTCTTGACGGCGCGCAGCAGGGGTACACAGGAGGGGAGACAATGGTGCTGCACCTCGTTGTCGCGGCAGCAGGCCACCACGGCCACGTTCATCGTGTCGGCAAAGACGAGGGCGTCGTCGGCCGTGAGCGACTCGATGAAGGGACGCCATGCCTCGTAGCGCCGCGTGGTGACGCCGAGGGAGGCGAGATAGCGGCGGATGTCGTCGGTCAGACGGTGCTCGTCGAGGAAGAGGACGGCGTGGTGTTCGCCGATGGCGAGATAGCTGACGAAGAGAGGCGTATAGGGGATATCGTCGCCGCGCAGGTTGAGCGTCCAGGCTATTTCCGATAAGTCGTTGAGGAGGAAATAGGTCATCTCCGGCGCCAGTGCTTTCTGTCGTTGGTAGAGGGTGCGCAACTTGTCGGCGGCGCGCCATCCCGTCTGTGCGTCGTCGAGGCGTCGCAGCGGTGTTGCCGGCAGGACGGGGCGGTCTTGCCAGAGGAAGGTAAAGGGGTCGTCGATGCAGCAGCGCTCTTCGAGGTAGGGGGGCAGCCCCTGCAGGAGCTCGTCGCGCAACGCCGGCGTCATCATCTCGCCGTAGTAGCCCACGCTCCCGCTGTCGACCACCTGCCTTGCTATCCATGCCGCCACTGTCGGCGTGGCGGCTTCTCCCTCGCGCATCAGGCTGAAAGGCGTCCCGTCGAGTTGCTCCTCGGCCTGGAGGAAGTAGCGGGAGTCGGTCCATAGTGCCGCCGCGCCCTGGGTGACGACGGCCGTGCCTGCCGACCCCGTGAAGCTGGTGAGCCATTCGCGGCAGGCCCAGTGGATGGGGGTGTACTCACTGTTGTGTGGGTCTATGGTGGGGATGATAAAGGCGTCGTAGCCCTCTTCGGCCATCCAGTGGCGGAGGCTTTTGACACGCTGTCGGATAATTCTGCTGTCCATAGGGGTAAAAATAAAAGTGGCGGAGGGGGATGCCAAGGGGCACGGGGAGCGCGAGGGCTTCTTCCCCCACCATATGTCCTACAAAAATACGTTTTTTTCGGTGCTTCGCCACTTTTTTTTGAGACGGACTGCTCTTCGGCAAAAAATCTTCCTTTCCCTTTTCCCAAGAAACCTTTCTTCTTCTCTCTTCTTCCTCGTTCCTCCGCCCTTCCTCCCCGTCCGTTTACACGAGTTCCCTTTTCCCCTAAAAGAGACGGAACCCTCAAAAGACACAGAAGGCCGCTCCTGCATCACGCAGGCAACGGCCTTCCTGTTCGTACAGTAGGTGTAGGTTTTGTTGATAGGTAATTTAGATAGAGAAAAGGGTTAGCTGTCAGATTGGTGGATGTGGTGTGCCGCGGCGTGCGAGGGGGACGGGCGCGCCGCGGTGTTGCTATTTCTCCTCCGGCCATGGGAAGGCGGTGAGGCGCGGCGATCGGATGCCGGGCTTCTCTTCGCCGCACACCATGACGAGGGTGTCGCCGCGACGCACCACGAGGCCGCCGGCGCGGGCCAGCGTAGAGGGGCCGACGGTGGAGCGCCAGCGCTTCTTGTGGAGGTCGTAGACGTAGAGGGTGTGGTGAAACTGATACCACGGGGCGGGTTGGCGCAGGTAGTCCTGCGGGGCGTGGCCCTCGACGGCGCTGCGGAAGAGGGGGCCGTTGACGCCGCCGGTGACGAGCAGTCGGCTGCCGTCGGTGGCGGCGATGCCGGCGGCGCCCACCAGACAGCGGTCGAGCTCCTTGGGGAGGCGCCCCACGGTGTGCCAGCGGTCGGTGGCGGGGGTGTAGGCCAGTATCCGGTGGGCGGTGTGGCATATGCGCGCTGTGGCGTCGTAGGTGTATCCTCCCATCAGGTAGAGCACGCCGTCGGCGGCGATGACGACGGGCTGTTGGCGCACTTCGCCGGGGTAGTCGCGCAGGCGGCGCCACGTCAGTGTGTTGAGGTCGAGGGCGTAGAGGCCTTTCCGGCCGCCCTGGTTGCCGCCGGTGACATAGACGGTATGGTCGATGCGGGCGGCGCCGCCGTTGTCGAGGGGCACCGGCAGCGAGGGGAGAGTGTCGATGTGGAGACGGCCGTCGGTGTCGGTGGTGAGGTGGTAGACGCCGGTGTGCGTCCCTCCGGCATTGGAGCCCCCCAGGCAGAGGAGGCCTTCCTCGGTCTCCACGGAGGCGCCATAGGCGAGGGCCTCGGGGAGGTAGGCAAGACGCTCCCACTGTCCGCCGTCGGCCGCAAGGGCATAGACGTCGGTGCGGTAGGCCTTTGTCCCGCCGTCGGCGGCGGGGACATCGGGGAAGTTGCACCCGCCGGCCACTATCAGGCGGTCACCCACCATCCCGGCGAAGGGCGCGGAGACGCCGAGGGTGTCGGGGTAGTCGGGGAGCGATGTCTGTGCGGCGAGGCACAATGTGAGGGTGGCGGCAAGGAGTAGGATGCCGCAGCGTCTCAGGATGTTCATGGGGAAGAGGTAAATACCGGGGAATAATAGGGCGGTAGCGGGCGGCGTGCCGTCGGCGGGAGGCGTGTGGGTGGCGTCTCCCGCCGGGGCGCGGCGGCGCCTTAGAGAACGGCGCGCAGGCGCGTCAGGAAGTCGTCGGCTTCGGCCTGCGTCAGGCAGAGCGGCGGCAGCAGGCGGAGGATGTTGGTGGAGGCTACGCCGGTGAATACGTGCTGCTCTTCGACCAGACGGCGGCGCATCTCCTTGATGTCGTGGGCAAATTCGATGCCAATCATGAGGCCTTCGCCGCGCACCTCGGTGATGGCGGGCGTTGTGGCGGCCAGTGCTTGCAACTGTTCCTTCAGATAGCGTCCCACGGTGGCGGCGTTGTCGATGAGGTGTTCCTCTTCGATGACGTCGAGGACGGCGAGGGCGGCGGTGCAGGCCAGATGGTTTCCGCCAAAGGTGGTGCCGAGCTGTCCCTTGACGGCTTGCAGATGCGGTGCTATCAGTACGGCGCTCATGGGGAATCCGTTGCCGATGCCTTTGGCGCAGGTGATGAGGTCGGGGCGCACGCCCAGGTGTTGGTGGGCAAAGAAGCGTCCGCTGCGGCCATAGCCACACTGTATCTCGTCGCAGATGAGGAGGGTGCCGTTGCGGTCGCAGGCGGCGCGAAGCCCCTGCAGGAAGTCGGCCGTGGCGAGGCGGATGCCGCCGACGCCTTGTATGCACTCCACGATGACGGCTGCCACATCGCCCTTGTCGAGCTCCGCCTCGAAGGCGGCCAGATCGTTAAGGGGGAGGAAGGTCACGTGGTGGCCGGCATTGACGGGCGCCACGATGCGTGGGTTGTCGGTGGCCTCGACGGCGAGGGAGGTACGGCCGTGGAAGGCCTTGCCGGCGGCGAGGATGCGGGCGCGGCCTGTGTGGAAGGAGGCCAGTTTGAAGGCATTCTCGTTGGCTTCTGCGCCTGAGTTGGCCAGGAAGAGCCGGTAGTCTTCATAGCCGCAGACACGTCCCAGCCGCTCGGCGAGCTGCTCCTGGAGCGGGTTGACCACGGAGTTGGAGTAGAAGCCCAACCGTCCCAGTTGGGCGGTGAGGGCGGCGACATAGTGGGGGTGGCAGTGGCCGATGCTGATGACGGCGTGTCCTCCGTAGAGGTCGAGGTATTTTTGTCCCTTGTCGTCGGTCACGTGGCAGCCCTTGCCGCCGGTGATGGCGATGTCGAAGAGGGAATATACGGGATAGAGAGTCATGATGTAAGAGGGTGTTAGAATGCCAGGGGCTTGAGGCGCAGGCCGCTGGTCTCCTCGAGGCCGAACATGAGGTTCATGTTTTGCACGGCCTGTCCCGACGCTCCCTTGAGGAGGTTGTCGATGGTGCTGGTGACGAGGAGCTTGTCGCCGTGGCGCTCGGCGTGGATGAGGCACTTGTTGGTGTTGACCACCTGCTTCATGTCGATGGCGCGGTCGACGTAGTGGGTGAAGGGGGCCTCGCCGTAGAAATCGTTGTAGAGGCTCTGTATCTCCTCCTCGCCGGCGTCGCAGCGCACTACGGCGGTGGCAAAGATGCCGCGGGGGAAGTCGCCGCGGTAGGGGATGAAGTCGAGGCTGCCGCAGAAGGAGGGCTGCAGCTGGTGGAGCGACTGCAATATCTCGGGCACGTGTTGGTGCTCAAAGGCCTTGTAGATGCTCATGTTGCCGGAGCGCCATGAGAAGTGGGTGGTGGCGGCGGGCTTCACCCCGGCACCTGTGGATCCGGTGATGGCGTTGACGCTGATGTCGCCGTCGAGGAGTCCGGCCTTGGCCAGAGGGAGGAGTCCCAACTGTATGCAGGTGGCAAAGCAACCGGGGTTGGCCACGTGCTGGGCGCCGCAGAGGCGCGGGCGGTTGAGCTCGGGGAGTCCGTAGATGTAGTCGTTGTCGTCGCTTTCCAGGCGGAAGTCCTGCGCCAGGTCGATGATGCGCACGTCGGCGGGGATGTAGTGGTCGGCGAGGAACTGCGTGCTCTTGCCGTGTCCGAAGCAGAAGAACACCACGTCGACGCTGTCGAGCGGCAGTTGGTCGGTGAAGCGCAGGTCGGTCTCGCCGTAGAGGCCACTGTGTACGTCGGTGATGCGGTTGCCGGCGTTGCTCTCGCTGTTGATGAAGACGATTTCGGCTTCGGGGTGATTGAGGAGAAGGCGGCAGAGCTCGCCGGCGGTATACCCGGCGCCGCCGATAATGCCTATACGTATCATGCGGGAAGGAGGCTGAGGGTTAATCTTTGATGGCTTGGTCGGTGTGGTTGGCGTAGTAGACGCGCAGCGGGGTCGACAGCACTTTGATGAAGCCCTTGGCGTCGTCGGCCGTCCATCCCTTCTGGGTCTCGCCGTATTCGCCGAATTTCGTCTTCACCAGATCGTCGGGACTGTCAACGCCGACGGTGGAGAATCCCAGCGGGCGCAGTTCGAGGATGACGGTGCCGTTGACGTTCTGTTGCGATGATTGCAGCATGGCCTCGATGTCGCGCATGACGGGCTCCAGGTACTGGCTCTCGTGGAGGAACATGCCGTACCAGTTGGCCACTTGGTCTTTCCAGTACTGCTGCCACTTTGTCAGCGTGTATTTCTCCAGGAAGCGGTGGGCGCCGATGATGAGGGCCGGGGCGGCGGCTTCAAAGCCTACACGTCCCTTGATGCCGATGATGGTGTCGCCCACGTGCATATCGCGGCCGATGCCATAGGCGCTGCCTATCTCTTCCACCTTGTTGATGGCGGCGATGGGGTCGTCATAGCGCTTGCCGTTGATGGCCTTGAGCTCGCCGTGTTCGAAGGTGAGGCGCAGTTGTTCGCTTCCCTCCTTCTTGACGGGCTTGAGATAGGCCGTCTCGGGAAGCCCCTGCGTGGAGTCGAGGATTTCGCCGCCGCAGATGCTGGTGCCCCAGATGCCCACGTTGTAGGAATATTTCAGTTTGGTGAAGTCGGCAAAGAAGCCGTGGGCGTTGAGGAAGTCCACCTCCTCCTGGCGCGACAGGTTGTTGTCGCGGGTGAGGGTGATGATTTCCATCTCGGGGCACATCACGAGGAAGGTCATGTCGAAGCGCACCTGGTCGTTGCCGGCGCCGGTGGAGCCGTGGGCGATGGCGTCGGCGCCGATTTCCTTGGCATAGCGGGCGATGGCGATGCCCTGAAAGATACGTTCGGAGCTGACGGAGATGGGGTAGACATTATTGCGCAGTACATTGCCGTAGACCATGTAGCGCAAGCTTTTCTCGTAGTATTCGTGGGTCACGTCGAGGGTGACATATTTCGTGGCGCCGAGCTTGTAGGCATTTTCTTCGTTGGCCTTGAGTTGCTCTTCGCTGAATCCGCCGGTATTGGCACAGGCGGCATATACTTCATAACCTTTTTCCTTGGCCAGATACATCACGGTGTAGGACGTATCAAGACCGCCGCTGAAAGCGACAACGACTTTCTTTTTCATAGGGAGTAAAGAGGGATGTTTGATAGGGTGAAAGAGGGAGGTGTTACTGCTGTGCGGCGTCTTCGCGGCGCTCGGCGGCGCGTACAAAGTCGACCACGTCTTGCGGCAGCTCTACCGGCAGCGGGGCGTCGGGGTGTCGCTCGGGGTCGAAGAGCATGCCGGTGCACACGCAATATTTGCGGCCCGTGCGTGCCAGTACGTCGCAGTTGATGCAGCAGGGCTGTTCCGGCGTGCCGCATCCTTTCCAGTACTCATCGTCTTGCGTGAGCTCGGCGAAGGGTACGGGGACGTAGCCCAGTGCCGTGTTGATGCGCATGACGGCGCCCGACGACGTCAGACCGAAGATCTTGGCTTTCGGCCAGCGCACGCGCGACAGCGAGAAGGCGAGGCGCTTGATGCGCGTGGCCAGGTGGTGTCCGCGGAACTTGGGCACGACGATGAGGCCCGAGTTGGCGACGTAGTGCTTGTTTTCCCAGCTTTCGATATAGCAGAAGCCGGCAAACTCCTCGCCATAGAGGGCGATGATGGCCTTGCGCTCCTTCATCTTGGTGGCTACATATTCGTGGGTGCGCGAGGCGATGCCTGAGCCGCGCACTTTGGCTGCTTCTGTGATGGTGGTGAGGATGGTGTCGACATACTTCTCGTGAGAGGCGTCGGCCACCATTACTTGTATTCCGTCGTTGTATTCTTCCATTTGTTTGATAAAGAATGTATGATAGAGGAAAATATATGATGGGCGGAGACGGCGGCGCTCGATAGGGGCGGCGTTGCTGTGCTCCGGGCGTAAGCGTTATTCGGCGCGTTGCCGTGTGTCAGAGGTAGTCGCGCTTGATGGCCGGCAGGCTCTCTGCCAGTGCGTCGATGAGCTGCTGCCGCGTCACGTTTTCGGCTGCGATGACCAGAATGGTGTCGTCGCCGGCCACGGTGCCGGCGATGGCCGGGTTGTTGCGGGCGTCGATGTCGGAGGCCAGTCCGCCGGCATATCCCGGGTTGGTGTGTACGATGGCCAGGTTGCCCGAGAAAGTGGTCGAGCGGTATCCCGTGGCCACCAGATAGTCGGCCATGGTCGACGGCTTGGTGCTGCGGCGGTAGTGGGGGTGCTCCGGGAGGATGTAGTTGTAGCCGTTGTTGTTGGCCGAGGGCACCTTGACGGCCTTCAGTCGGCGCAGGTCGCGCGAGAGGGTGGCCTGTGTCACCTTAAAGCCGTGCTGCTCCAGCTCCCGGAGGATGTTGTCCTGATTGCCGGACTCTCCGCGCGCCAGGATGATGCGCAGAATGTCCATGCGCTCGTCGCGTGGTTTCATGATGGGTTTCATGAGCAATCTGTAAGGATTTCGTTAGTGGGAGGTCGACGATGATTTTAATAAATATACGTCAGCCTGTAAATATGCGGCAAATTTACGCATATTTTCGGAAAATGAGAATAAACGGGTGTATTTATTTGCATAAAAAGAGCATGAAAATGCAAACGACGCCGCGGAGGAGGCCGACGTCGTGCGAAGACCGCCGAGGCGCGGACGGGTGATGACGGGTCGCCAAGGGCTCTCATTGTCTCCGGGCTCCTCGTGCCGTCGCTGTGGGGCGTCGCTCCGTCCCGCCGGCCCCCTCTGCTCATTTTTTTCAAAAAAAATAGAGGGAGCGCGCTTTTTGTTGGAAAAATATTGACACGGGAGGGGGCGCGAAAACGCGCGAAGATGCCTCTCTGAGGGCTGATTTCTTCGCAAATCGCTACGGAAAGATACACTTTTTCATGATTCGTTTTGAGATATTAAGGAAATGATGCGTCGTTTTTACGTTTATTGGCGCAAAAAACGCCTTTCGTTCCTCTCTTTCTTGGAAAAAGTGCACCGCGTGGAGAACCGGGGAATAGGATAGATGGTTAAAAAATGTGAGGAGAAGAGCCGGCATCGACGGGACGGCGCCGCGGCGCCACAAGTCCCGGACTCGTCGGAACAAGTCCGGGACTTGTTGAAACTTCTCCGGGACTTGTGGCGCCGTGTGGCGGCCTCCTGTTTTCCGCACTTATGACAGTATATGTCAAAAACGGGTTTCCTTTAACACTTCCGAGGCCCTCGTGGCTGCGCTGCTTGGGCGTGGGGACGGCGGCGGTGGATTTTTTTCGATTCTCGCGGCCTTCGCGCATCTTTTTACGACCCCTCTCGCTTCACGATAAGCGCGGTTTTTTCTGTGGCGGCGAGGGGAGGGGGGAGGAGGGCGGTGCCGTGGGCACCGCCGATGGGGGCGGGACTGATGCGACGCGTCCGCCGAGACGCTGCAGGGCAGGGGGCTTGGCGGACGCGGGAGGTGGGGCGCCGCGATGGGGCGGCGATGCCTTCTTTCTATAGATGCCGACGGTGGCGGGGGGTCAGTATTTTCGGAAGGTCAGGCGGTAGCTGGCGTTGCTGAGGGCGAGGTGCTGGCTCGAGAGGGCATCGACGTGGAAACCGCCGTCGGGGGTGACGCCGAGAGGGTCGAGGAAGGCGAAGTCGGTGAAGGTGCTGTCGGCCGCGGAACCGGGCGTGGGGAGGATGAAGAGGCTGTCGCCGGTGTAGCGGAAGAGGGAGAGGTAGCCGTGATGGCCGCCGCCGCCGATGCTGAAGAGCTCGCGGCTGATGCGGTAGTAGATGCCGGAATGCTTGTCGGCGAGGGTGTCGCCCGTGGCGACGGACGTCATATATTGCAACTGCCACTGGCCGGCCAGGTCGCCGTTGTCTTCTACTTTGTCGCAGGCCGTCATCGTGAGGGCGGCGAGGACGATGAGGAGGAGGAGATGTCTCATTGTGGGGAGAGGAGGATAATGGTGGGGGGAGATAAGGGGGGGATGGGAGAGGGAAGGCTATTTGCGCAGGAGGCCTGTCTTGCGGAGCGTGAGCATGGCGCCGCGGCTGTGGCCGATGACGTCGCCGCCGTTGGTGCCGTAGGAGCCTTCGATGGTGAGGCCGTGGCACCAGTGCGGCCGGTAGCTGAGGTCGACGCGGAAGAAGTTGGCATAGACGGGGTCGACGGTGGGACTGCCGTAGGTGCCCAGTGTGCGCAGGTGGGAGAAGAGCAGACGGTAGGAGAGCTCGGCGAGGGGCTGTCCCTGAAGGCCGACGTGGTGTGCCTTGACGCGGTTGTAGCGGAAGGCGATGCCGCCGCCGGGGCGATAGAGGGGCGATACGATGAGGGGGTTGCCGATGCCCTGTCCCCAGTGCTGCCAGCCGCCGTAGATGCCGTGGTTGTAGTAGTTGTCGGTGCCGCTCACCTGTACGGGGAGGTCGTCGTTGGCGTCGTGGTAGACGGGGCCGCTCTGGTCCATCGTGCCGAGGTGCTCGTAGACGATGGTGGAGAGGATGGGGTTCTTGGGGAGCTGTGCCTCGACGCCCCAGAGCATATCTTTCCATCCATACTGGATGAACATTTGCGAGTGGTCTTCAAAGAAGTGTTCGCCATAGGCACGCAGCCCCCACCCTTTGCCTTTATAGTCGAGGCTGAAGTGCCAGGAGCCCACCTGGTTGCCCTCCACATTGGGGTAGTCGCCGTCGGTGACGTCGTGCCCGCCGGGGATGAAGGCGTGCCAGAAGCTGCTGATGCCGTTGAAGAGCTTGGTGGGCTCGCTGCTGCCCATATTCCATATCTTCCCACCAAACTGTGCCTGCATCTCGATGCCGCCGGTGAAGGAGAGGGGGAAGCGTGTCTCGTTGCCGATGCGCCAGAAGGCCGCCTTGCTGTGGTAGAGGATGCGTGTGCCGCGGCGTTGTGTGGCGGTGCAGAAGCTCTCCTGCCAGTTGGCGTCGGTGGTGAGGCCATAGGCGATGTGTCCCTTGAGGGCCAGCCATCCCTTGGTGCCGGGGACGGTCCAGAAGTCGGGGACGCCGAGGCGCACCTGCGGGATGGGGCGTGCGTTGCCGCTGAAGGTGAGTCCGCCGGAGCTGAGGGCGGCATTTTTCAGTTCGGGGGCATACTCGCGGCTTCCCACGGTGGCGCTCAGCGCGCGCCAGTGGAAGTCGGCATAGAGCTGTTGCACCACGAAGCGAGAGGTGAAGCGCAGGGGCACGGCGAGGTCTACGCCATAGCCGATGCGCCAGCGGCGGTCGGCGTCGGCGCTATCGGGGCGTATCGCGGCGGCGCGCAGGTAGCCCGAGGTGGTGGAGGTAGAGGAGAGGCCGTAGCTGTTGGCGCTGAACCACAGCGGGGCGTAGTCGCCGTTGGCAACGGTGCCGGAGGCTTCCACCCGGTAGTTGATGTCGTGGCCGAGGCGGCTCACTTGCGCCGTGGCCGGGGCGGCCAGAAGGGCGGAGAGGAGGAAAGGGTAGAGAGACCGTTTCATGGGGTTAGTAGAATGGGAGGGAGAGATAAGGCCCTCGGTGTGTGGGTAAATGTGTGGGTAAAAAAGGAAGAAGAGATGTGTGGGAATACACATGTAAAAGAAAACAGCGCGGGCGCCACACCGACGGTTCTCTCGGCGCGGCACCCGCGGGAGGTATGCACTTGTCGGCCGCTTAGCGCAGGCCGTACATCTTCTCGTAGTATTGTTGGTAGTCGTCGCCGCTGACGGCTTCTATCCATTCGCGGTGTTCCAGATTCCAGCGGATGGTTTTGACGATGCCTGTCTCGAAGTCCGTCTCGGGATACCATCCCAGGTCGGCCTTTATCTTCGCGGGGTCGATGCCGTAGCGCTGGTCGTGGCCCAGGCGGTCCTTGACGAAGCTGATGAGGTCGTCGTTGATCCAGTCGATGCTCACCTGTCCGTTGCTGTCGCGCTCTTGCCGCTTGAGGAGGGTGCGCAGCTCGGGGCGCTCCTCGAGGAGGTCGTGGATGGTGCGGATGATGATCTTCACGATTTGGATGTTCTGCCGCTCGTTATGTCCGCCGACGTTATAGATGCTTCCGTCGGCGCCCTGCGTGATGACCATGTCGATGGCCTTGCAGTGGTCTTCGACATAGAGCCAGTCGCGGATATTCTCGCCCTTGCCGTAGACGGGGAGGCGCTTCCCTTCGAGGATGTTGTTGATGACGAGCGGGATGAGCTTCTCCGGAAATTGGTAGGGCCCGTAGTTGTTGGAGCATCGCGTGATGCTGACAGGCATATGGTAGGTGTCGCGGTAGGCGCAGACAAAGTGGTCGGCCGACGTCTTCGAGGCGCTATAGGGGCTGTGGGGGCACAGCGGCGTGTCCTCGGTGAAGTATCCCTCGGCGCCGAGGCTGCCATAGACCTCGTCGGTCGATACCTGATGGAAGCGGACGCCTTTGCGCCAGGTGGGGTAGCCCTGCTCATCGCGCCCGGTGACCCAGGCGGCGCGCGAGGCGTCGAGGAGGTTCTGCGTCCCCAGAATGTTGGTGCGCAGGAAGAGCTGCGGGTTCTCTATGCTGCGGTCTACATGGCTCTCGGCGGCGAAGTTGACAACGACGTCAAACTTATATTCCGAGAAGAGCTGGTCGAGGAGGGCGCGGTCGCAGATGTCGCCTTTGACGAAGAAGCAACGCTCGTTGTCTATGTCGGGGGCTATCGTCCCGAGGTATCCGGCGTAGGTGAGCAAATCAAGCACCACGACGCGGATGTCGTCGTGGCGGGCAAGGATATACTTCACGTAGTTGGCGCCGATGAAACCGGCGGCACCGGTCACTAAATAATTCTTCATGTATGTGTGTTGGTGGGGTTACGGCAAGGCCGCAGAGGCGGTGAGAGATGAGCGCCTTACGGTCATACCGCTGCAAATGTAGGCAATTTTTTCGACGCGACAAATATTTCTCTCTCGTCGGTCGCGCGAAACGGCGGTTCTGCGGGCGGCTGCGGGGTGGCGGCGGCAGCGCCGACGGTGAGGCCACGGGGAACGGTCGTGAGGGAACGGGGGGCGGCGCCGGCCCCGAAAGGCCCTTTGCCGACGGCGGCGTGGCATCCGCCGCGGCGGGTGTTTGCTGATTTCGCGGGAATTTCGTAAGTTTGCAATTGTTATGAAATACTCTTTCATCATCCCCGTCTACAACCGCCCCGGCGAAGTCAACGAACTCCTGGCGAGCCTCTGCGCCCTGCCGGAGCGCGACTTCGAAGTCATCGTGGTGGAAGACGGCTCCTCGGTGCCCTGCAGCGATGTGGTGGCCCACTATGGGGAGCGCCTCGACGTGCACTATTATGAAAAGGAGAACGGAGGCCCCGGCCCGGCGCGCAACTACGGCGTGGCGGTGGCGCAGGGCGACTATGTCATCATCCTCGACTCCGACGTCATCGTCCCCCGGGACTACCTCTCCGCCATCGACGCGGAACTGCAGGTGCCCTGCGATGCCTTCGGAGGGCCCGACCGCGCCCACCGCTCGTTCACGCCGATGCAGAAGGCCATCAACTATGCCATGACCTCCTTCTTCACCACCGGCGGCATACGCGGCGGGAAAAAGAAAATGGACACGTTCTTCCCGCGCTCGTTCAATATGGGCGTGCGCCGCGAGGTCTACGACGTCCTCGGCGGGTTCGCCGCCATGCGCTTTGGCGAGGACGTGGACTTTTCCATGCGCCTGGTAGAGGGCGGCTATCACAGTAGGCTGTTCCCCGAGGCCTGGGTGTGGCACAAGCGGCGCACCGACCTGCGCAAGTTCTTCAAACAAGTGCACAACTCGGGCATCGCCCGCATCAACCTGTCGCGGCGCCATCCCGGCACGCTGAAGCTGGTCCACCTGCTGCCGGCGGTGTTCACCCTCGGCTGCGCCCTTCTCGTCGCCCTGACGGTGGTCGCCCTCGCCATGGGCTGCCCCTACGGCGTGCTGTGCCTGCTGCCGTTGGCGCTCTTCGCCGCCCTTCTCTTTGTCGATGCCTCCCGCCGCGAGGGCGTCGGCGTCGGCCTGCGCGCCATCGCCGCCGCCTACGTACAGCTGGTGGGCTACGGCGCCGGTTTCTTGCGTGCCTGGTGGCGGCAGTGTGTCTGCGGCCGCGGAGAGTTTGAAGCCTTCCGCCACACCTTCTACAAGTAGTCCGCCGATGAGCGCGCCTGCCGACACCTCCCGCCACCGGAGCATCGCCCACTGGGACGCCTCCGACCGCCCCCGCGAGCGCCTCGCCGCTCATGGGGCGCAGCACCTCTCAAAGGCCGAGCTCCTGGCCATCCTCATCGGCTCGGGGACGCCCGACGAGTCGGCCGTTGCCCTCATGCGGCGCCTCCTGGCCGACTGCCACGACAGTCTCAACGCCTTGGGGAAAATGTCGCTCGACGCCCTCTGTGCCTACAAGGGCATCGGACCCGCCAAGGCGGTGACGATACTCGCCGCCTGCGAACTGGCGCGCCGACGCCAGAGTGAGGTCGTCGCCGAGCGGAAGAGCCTCACCTCGTCGGCCGAGCTGTACGCCTACTTCCACCCACTGATGGCCGACGCCGACGTGGAGGAATTCCATGTGCTGCTGCTCAACCAACGGCTGTGCCCCATCGCCGAGAAGTGCGTCGCCCGCGGCGGCATCACCTCCACCATCGTCGACGTGCGTCTGGTGCTGCGCGAGGCCCTCATGGCCCACGCCGTCGCCATCGCCCTGTGCCACAACCATCCCTCCGGCGTCTCGAGACCCGGCCCCGAAGACGATGCCCTGACAGAACGCATCCGGCGCGCGGCAAAGACGATGGACATCCGCCTCATCGACCACATCGTACTGGCCGACGGCAACTACTACAGTTATAACGACGAGGGAAAGCTCTGACGCGACCCCGTCGACCGCCTGCCGGGAGCTTCACCACCTCCCGACTCATAGAAACTCCTCCTTTATATATAATATATGACACCGGAAGAAAAGTTACAGATAGAAGAGCGCATCGTCGAACTCCTGAAGACCGTCTACGACCCCGAGATACCCGTGGACGTCTACAACCTGGGACTCGTCTATCGCATCGAGCTCAACGACGACTACTCCCTCGACATCGACATGACGCTCACCGCCCCCAACTGTCCCGCCGCCGACTTTATCGTCGAAGACGTGCGCCTCAAGCTCGAGAGCATAGAGGGCATCGGCGAGGTGCGCGTTAACTTGGTCTTTGAGCCCGAATGGGACAAAGATATGATGAGCGAAGAAGCCAAACTGGAACTGGGATTCCTCTGATATCCCCCTTACTCGCCACGCTATGAAGAATGTATATTTCCTCTCCGATGCCCATCTCGGCAGTCTGGCCATCCCTCACGCCCGTATGCAGGAGCGTCGGTTGGTTCGCTTCCTCGACAGCATCAAGCACAAGGCCGGTGCAGTGTATCTGCTCGGCGATATCTTTGACTTCTGGCACGAATACAAATATGTGGTGCCCAAGGGATACACGCGCCTGCTGGGGAAAATCAGTGAACTGACAGACCTCGGCGTGGAGGTGCATTTCTTTATCGGCAACCACGACTTGTGGGTGGGCGACTACTTCGAGAAGGAGTGCGGCATGATACTCCATCGCCACAGTGTGACGGTGGAGATTGGCGACAAGGTGTTCTACCTGGCCCACGGCGACGGCTTGGGCTCTCGCAACCGCCGTTTCCTCCTGCTGCGGAAGGTGTTCCACGACGCCACCTGTCAGCGCCTCTTCGCCGCCCTCCATCCGCGGTGGGGCATGGCCTTCGGCCTGAACTGGGCGCGTCACAGTCGCCTCAAGCGCGTCGACGGAAAGGAGCCTCCCTATATGGGCGAGCGCAGGGAACCGCTGGTGCGCTTTGCCAAGGAATATCTGGCAACGCACCCCGATGTCAACTACTTCGTCTTTGGACACCGACACATCGAGCTCGACCTGCTCCTGACGCATACCGCGCGCCTGGCCATCCTCGGCGACTGGATATCACAGTTTACCTATGCCGTCTACGACGGAGAAAACTTCTTCATGGAGCAGTATATAGAAGGAGAAACACAACCCTGACGCCCCTTGCTGCGGCGGGCGACGGGTATACGAGAGGAGGGGAGAGAAAAACACCGGCGCGAGGCCGGCCCCCTCATTGGCGGTGCCGTCGGTATCGGCGGCCCCGGACAGACCCTCGGCGGCCCCGAACGATCCTCCGGCGGCCTCGGAAAGAGAATAGCCCTCTTTCCGCAGATGCCCGGCCTCCCCTCCTTTTGAGGGGAAGCACTTTTGAAAAATAAAAAACCTTTAGGGAGAGGCCTTCTCCCTCCTTAGATGAATAAACCCTTCTTTTAAGGAAATCACTCTATACAGAAATATGGAAGATAACTTTCTCAGTGCTCACCATATAGTGAAGCGTTATGCGCACCACACCGCCCTCGACGACGTCAGCATCGACGTGCCGCGCGGGCAGGTGTTCGGCCTCTTGGGGCCCAACGGCGCCGGAAAGACCACCCTTATTCGTATCATCAACCGCATCACCCTGCCCGACAGCGGCGAGGTTATCTTCGACGGCCACCCCTTCACGGCCGCCGATGTGCCCCGGATAGGCTACCTCCCTGAGGAGCGCGGGCTCTATAAGAAGATGAAGGTGGGCGAGCAAGCCATCTATCTGGCCATGCTCAAGGGCCTCTCGCGCGAAGAGTCCATCCGCCGCCTGCAGTACTGGTTTGACACGTTCGACATCAGCAGTTGGTGGAACCGCCGCCTCGAGGAGCTCTCCAAGGGAATGCAGCAGAAGGTACAGTTTATCATCACCGTGCTTCACCGCCCGCGCCTGCTCATCCTCGATGAGCCCTTCTCGGGCTTCGACCCCGTCAATGCCGAGCGCCTCAAGCAGGAAATCCTGCAGTTGCGCGATGCCGGCACCACCGTCGTCTTCTCCACGCACAACATGGCGTCGGTCGAGGAAATATGCGACCATATCGCCCTCATCAACCACTCCAAGGTGGTGCTCAACGGCCCCGTCGACACCATCAAGGAGCGTTTCCGCGAAGGGCGCTTCGAGGTGGTGGCCACGCGCGGCCGGTTGCCGGAGACGTCCGACGTCTACCACCTCTTGTCGCAGAACACCGTGGCGGGGCGCACCGTCTACCGCCTGACCAAGGCGGAGGGTGTCAGCACGTCCGACCTCCTCGGCGTCATTGCCCGCCATGTCGAGGTGCGCGCCTTCAGCGAGATGATGCCCTCCATGCAAGAGATATTTCTCAAAGTCGTTGGTGTCGATGAGGCACCGTCTTCCACATCCGTTTCCCATGAATAAGATATCCATCATCATACAGCGTGAGTTTTCCACGCGCGTCAAGAAGAAGTCGTTCATCCTCCTGACTCTCCTGATGCCCTTCGTCTTCGCCGCCCTCGTCTTTGTGCCGCTATGGCTGTCGACGCTCCAGAACGGCGAACAGAAGACGGTCTATGTGGTCGACAAAACGGGGCGCTACGTAGGCCTCTTCAAGGACAACGAGAGCTTCCGCTTCGTGCCGCAGCCCGCCGACAGCACCTCCTACTATGCCGAGGGCTCCGGCGTGGAGGCCGTCGTCCTCATCAACAACGACCTGGTCTCTCATCCCCGCGACGTCAGCATCTGCTCGCCCAAGGCCGTCTCGTCCGAACTCCTGCGCTATACCGAGGACGTCCTCGGCGACCAGGTGAGGCGCGACAAGCTGGAGGGGTATAACGTGCCGGAGCTCGACCAAATCATTGCCGACGTGCAGAGCGACTTCTCCGTGCGCACTGTCATCAAGAACGACAGCGGGCAGGAGTCAACCTCGTCCACGCATATCGCCATGGCGGCCGGTTTCCTCCTCACCTTCCTCATCTACCTCTTTGTCATGAGCTATGGCGCCATGGTGATGCAAAGTGTCATGGAGGAAAAGACCAACCGTATCGTTGAGCTCATGGTGTCCAGTGTGAAGCCCTTCCAACTGATGATGGGAAAAATCATCGGCGTTGCCCTCGTCGGCCTGCTGCAGCTCCTGATATGGGGCATCCTGCTGACCATCCTCATCGGCATCTGCGGGTCGCTGTGGAGCCCCTCGCTGACGCCCGATGTGGCCGCCCCCATGATGAACGGCGGCGCCGTGGCCCCCGTTGTCCCGACGGAGACGGCCGAACTGATGAGCGGCATCCTCAACCTCCCCTATGTCGAGCTCGTCTTGATGTTCTGCCTCTACTTCGTCGGCGGCTACCTGCTCTATGCCGCCTTTTTCGCCGCCGTCGGCGCCAGCGTCAACGCCCAGGAAGACAGTTCGCAGTTTGTCATGCCCGTCGTCCTCATCATGATCTTCGGCCTCTATGCCGGTATGTATAGTGTGGAAAATACCAACGGCCCCCTGGCCTTCTGGGCGTCGATGTTCCCCCTGACGTCGCCCATCGTGATGATGGTGCGCATTCCCTTCGGCGTACCTCTGTGGCAGGAAGTCCTCTCGCTGGGCATCCTCTTTTCCACCTGCCTGGCTTTCGTCTGGCTCAGCGGGCGCATCTATCGCGTGGGCATACTTCTTTATGGTAAGAAACCGAATCTCAGAGAAATGTTGCGCTGGATAAGATATAAGTGAGGTGGGGAAGACAAAGACTTCGAAGGAAGCCTTTGTCCTTCACTGATTCCTGCCGAAATATAGACACGCGAAAACGGGCCGCCAAGCGTAAGGGCGGCCCGTTTTCGCGTTTGTGGTAGGACGTCCCCTACAAAAGCCTCCCGGCGGCCGCGCACAAGGGGCGCAACCGCCGGGAGGGCGATGGGGGAGGAGCGTCGGGGAGGAAAAGCCCCGCGCGTGTCTTATTCTTTGTCCTTCTTCTCCTGTACGATGGCGTCGAGCACGGCGATGGCCGTGATGTTGACGATGTCGCGCACGCTGCTCTCGAAGTCGGTGAAGTGGATAGGCTTGTTCAGACCCATCTGGATGGGGCCCACCACTTCGGCGTCTTCGGCCATGTGCTTAATCATCTTGTAGGAGGCGTTGGCGCTGGTCAGGTTGGGGAAGACGAGGGTGTTGACGTCGAGGCCCTTGAGGGCGGTGAAGGGGTAGCGGTCGTCGCGCAGCTCCTTGTCGAGGGCAAAGTTGAGCTGCATCTCGCCGTCGATGGCCAGGTCGGGATATTCCTGCTGCATCTGTGCCACCACCTCGTGTACTACGGCGGGCGTACCGGTGGTGTCGGTGCCGAAGTTGGAGTACGACAACATCGCGATGACCGGCGTGCGGTTGAAGAAGCGCACGGTGTTGGCCGACAGCTTGGCGATGTCGAGGAGCGTCTCGCGGTCGGGGTGACGGTTGATGAGGGTGTCGGCGATGAAGTAGACGCCCTTCTTGGAGTTGATGAGGTGCATGGTGCCGAAGTGCTTATAGCCCTTGCGAATGCCGATGACCTCTTTGGCCACCTTGATGGTGTTGGAATATTTCGTGTAGAGGCCGGTGATGAAGGCGTCGGCGTCGCCATTCTCCACCATCATCATACCAAAGTAGTTGCGCTCGTACATCTTGTCGACGGCCTCCTGGAGGGTGTAGCCCTCGCGCTGCTTCTTCCGGGCGAAGATCTCGGCATAGCGGGTGCGGCGCTCCGTCTCTTTCTCGTTGCGCAGGTTGATCACCTCCACGCCGTCGAGATTGAGCTTCATGTCGTCGGCCATGCGGCGTATCTGCTCGTCGTTACCCAGAAGGATGGGGTGACAGATGCCCTCCTCATGGGCGCGGATGGCGGCCTCGAGCATGGTGGGGTGGGTGCCTTCGGCAAAGACGACGCGGCGCGGGTTGAGGCGGGCGGTGTCGTAGAGGTTCTGCGTGAGCTTGCTCTCCTGCCCCATGAGTTCGCGCAGGTGCTGGCGGTAGGCCTTCCAGTCGGTGATGGGCTTGCGGGCCACGCCGCTCTCCATCGCCGCTTTGGCCACGGCCATGGATACTTCGGTGATGAGGCGCGGGTCGACGGGTTTGGGGATGAAGTAGTCGGGGCCAAAGGTAAAGTTGCGCACATGGTAGGCACGGTTGACGATGTCGGGCACCGGACGGCGTGCCAAGTCGGCAATGGCGCGGGCGGCAGCAAGCTTCATCTCTTCGTTAATGGCTGTGGCAGCGGTATCGAGGGCGCCGCGGAAGATATAGGGGAAGCCGATGACGTTGTTTATCTGGTTGGGATAGTCCGTGCGGCCCGTGCTCATCAGGACGTCGGGGCGTGCCGCCTTGGCGTCTTCATAGGATATTTCGGGTACGGGGTTGGCCAGGGCAAAGATGATGGGGTTGGCGGCCATGGAGCGCACCATGTCCTGACTGAGGATGTTTCCCTTGGAGAGGCCCACGAAGACGTCGGCGTCACGGATGGCTTCCTCGAGGGTGTGGAGGTCGCGGTCGGTGGCAAACTCGCGCTTCTGCTCCGTGAGTTTCTCGCGGTCGCTGCGGATGACGCCGCGCGAGTCGAGCATGACGATATTTTCATGACGTGCACCGAAGGAACAGTAGAGGCGGGTGCACGAGATGGCGGCGGCACCGGCGCCGTTGACAACGATGCGTGCGTCCTCTATCTTCTTGCCGGCAACGGCCAGGGCGTTGATAAGGCCGGCGGCCGATATGATGGCGGTGCCGTGCTGGTCGTCGTGCATCACGGGAATGTCGAGCTCTGCCTTCAGACGGCGCTCTATCTCGAAGCATTCCGGGGCTTTGATATCCTCCAGGTTGATACCGCCGAAGGTGGGGGCGATGGCTTTGACGGCTTCGATGAACTTGTCGGGGTCTTTCTCGTTGACTTCGATGTCGAAGGCGTCGACGCCGGCGTATATCTTGAAGAGCAAGCTCTTGCCCTCCATCACCGGCTTGCCGCTCATGGCGCCGATGTCGCCGAGGCCGAGGACGGCGGTGCCGTTGGAGATGACGGCAACGAGATTGCCCTTGTTGGTATATTTATAGGCGTCGGTGGGATTCTGTTGGATTTCAAGACACGGCTCGGCCACGCCGGGAGAATAGGCGAGGGAGAGGTCGGTCTGGGTGCGGTAGGGCTTGGTGGGAACGACTTCTATCTTTCCCGGCTTACCTTGCGAGTGATAAAGCAAGGCTGCTTCTTTCGTGATTTTTACCATAAGGTTTTTTGTGTTGTAACGTTCGCTGCTTGCCCGGAATGCCGGGCAGCCGATAATGATTGCCTGCAAAGATACTCATTTCAAAGAGAAAGGTGGCGGCGTTGTCTCGTTTTTTTGACGCGTTGCCGCTGACGAACGGCCGGCCGATGGTCCCCATTGCGGGCTCTGAGGAAAGCGGCGAAAATGAAAAGCTCCCGCCATCGCTGCGCCGGGTGGGCGTCGGGCGGTGGCGGGAGTGGTTGAGGGGAGAGGGGCGGGGAGGACGCCGGGTGGCGTTCCCGCTGTGTCTCCGTGGGTTACTTCACCTGCGTCAGGCGCACCTTGTAGGATAGCGGTGTCTGCGGGACGCGGTAGATGGGGAGGGCGTCGACTTCGGCGCCGCCGCAGCTGGCGTTGCCCACGCCGCGTGTGCGGGCGTCGAGGTGCAGCACGTTGTAGTCGCCGGGGGTGAGCTCCCAGTAGTGCTGTGCGTTCATCAGTTGGGCGTCGGTGTAGGGGAGGAAGGAGAATCCTACGGTGCCTTCCGTTTGCAGGCGGATGGCGAAGCCGTCGGCGGCCGACAGGGTGAGTTCGCGGAGTCCCTCGCGGCTACCGGTGGTCTGCGGCTTCTGGTTGTATTCTATCATCCCGGCGGCTGTCGACGTGTAGCGTCCGATGGGGCATCCGTCGAGTCGGTCGCAGGAGTTCTCGTAGGGGCCGTGGGCGTAGTAGCTGATGCGTGAGAGGGCGGAGTCGAGGCGGCATACGAGGCCGGCGCGGCGCAGGTTGTCGGTCTTCGGGGTGAAGTGTGCCTCGATGTCGAGTGTGCCTTCGGGGGAGAGGGTGTAGTCGATGGCGGTGGCGCAGAGGCTGCCGTCGCGTGTGGTGCTGACGACGGTCTTCCCGTCGATGTTTTTCACCGTGAGGGTGCCGGTGGCGGCGAGTCCGTTGTCGGTGTTGCGGAACGGGTCGTTTTCTATCCATCGGTGGTTGTCGTAGACGAAGCCCTGCCCGTCTTTGAGGATGTCGCGGCCCGAGAAGGCGAGGTGCAGGAGTTGTCCCGTCTGCTCGTCGAAGGAGGCCGACAGGCGGTCGTTGCCGATGGTGACGATGCCGGCGCCGTCGGTCATGGCCAGCGGTGCTGCGTTTTTGTCGGGGGTGATGGCAGGGAGGGTACCGCGTGCTGTCAGTACATACTGCTCGTGGCTCTCTTCAAAGCCGACGGCGGCATGGCGTTGGCTGTTGCGGCAGACGACGGAGAGGTCGAGGATGACTTCCGTGCCTTCGCGGTGTGCCTTTTGCAGGTGGGTCTTGGCCAGGGGCAGGACGAGCGTCAGGCTGTCGCCGGGGGCGACGGCGCCTATCTTGAGTGATTTTGTCTTGCCCTCTATGCCGTTGCCCGATACGACGCGGTAGCGCAGGTCGTAGTCGGCGAGGGAGCGGAACTCGTAGCGGTTGTAGAGGCGCAGGTTGACCTCGTTGCGTAGGGTGTCGACGCCGAGGAGGGTGAAGGCGATATTGCTGTAGGCCGCCTTTACCTCGGCGAGCTTGGCGCCCGACTGGCGGGTGGCGTTGACGATGCCGTTGCTGCAGAAGTTGCCCTGGTGCGGGCCGGGGAAGTCGTAGCCCGTGCGCAGGCGTCCGGCGTAGGTGCCGGCCTGTATTTCGTGGGGCTCATAGATGGCCTGGTCGGCCCAGTCCCATAGTCCGAAGCCGATGATCGACGTACTGGTGCGTGTGCTCTCGCAGAACTCTCGCAGGTTGCCCGTGGAGTTACCCATGGAGTGGGCAATCTCGCAGATAAACATGGGCTTGTCGAAGCTGTTGCGGTAGTAGTTCATCCAGTTCATGCCGGGGTACATCTTGGAGTAGAGGTCGGAGAAGCGGTTGCCGCCGTAGCTCTTTCCGTCGCGTGTACCTTCGTAGTGGATGGGGCGCGTGTCGAGGCTGCGTGCCTTGTTGTAGCAGTATTGGAAGTTCTGTCCGCCTCCGCTCTCGTTGCCCAGGCTCCAGAAGATGACGGCGGGGTGGTTGCGGTCGCGGCGCACCATGCGCTCAATGCGGTCTTCGAAGGCGGGTATCCACGAGGGGCGGTCGGAGATGCTCTGGTTGGCATGGTCTTCGAGGTCGGCTTCGTCCATGCAGTAGATGCCGTAGTAGTCGAACATGGCATACATCACGGCGTTGCTCGGGTAGTGCGACGTGCGGATGGTGTTGATGTTGTTGCGCTTCATCAGCAGGACGTCGGTGAGCATATCGTCGGTGTTGACGGCGCGGCCGCGCAGGGGGTGGGTGTCGTGGCGATTGACGCCCTTGAAGAAGACACGTCGCCCGTTGACATACACCTTGGAGTCGCTGATAGTGATGTCGCGGAAGCCGTATTTCGTACTGAATGCCATCTCCTCCGCACCTGCGGCGTCTCTCTGTACGATGTGGAGGGTGTAGAGCTGCGGGGCGTCGGCGCTCCACAGTTGCACGTCGTGCACTTCCAGTGCCAGGTAGCAGCTGTCGGTGTCGGCCCCTGTGAGGGCGACGGTGGCGGCGGTCTGTCCCACCTGCTTCCCGGCGGGGTCGTAGAGGGTGGCGGTGATCTGCTTGCTGCCCGTCAGGTGGCTGCGGTTGTCGACGGCGAGGGCCACGTCGAGGCGGGCATTGCGATAGTTGTCGTAGAGTTTCGAGGTGAGGTAGTGGTCACGCACGGCGGCCTGCGGCACGTTGTAGAGGTAGACGCTGCGGTGGATGCCGCTCATGCGGAACATGTCCTGACACTCCAGGTAGGAGCCGTCCGACCAGCGGAACACCTGTACCGCCAAGCGGTTCTCGCCGGTGCGGAGGTAGGGGGAGAGGTCGAATTCGCTGACGTTGTTGGCGCCTTGCGTGTATCCCACATACTGTCCGTTGAGGTAGACGAAGGCGGCGCTGTAGATGCCGCCGAAGTGGAGGAAGGTGCGGCGCGTCGTCCAGTCGGCGGGCACGTTGAAGGTGCGCACGTAGGAGCCGACGGGGTCGATGCCGTAGTTGTTGCCGCCGTCGTTATATCCCGGTCGTGCCTTGATGAAGGGCGGCGTATTGGAGTGGGGATATTCCACGTTGGCATAGATGGGGCGGTCGTAGCCCTTCATCTCCCAGTTGGAGGGCACGCTGATGGTGTCCCAGCTGCTGACGTCGTAGTCTTCGCGGTAGAAGTCGAGGGGGCGTTCCGAGGGCTCGCTGACGAAGTGGAAGCGCCACAGTCCGTCGAGCGACAGGTAGCGGTCGTTGACGGGTTCCGTCCACGGCGTGGCATAGTAGGCGGCGTCGGCGCGCATGTCCTTCTCGGAGGCATAGGGGAGGTAGGTGGCGACGGCGCGTTCCTTGTTTTCCTCAAAGAAGGTCTCGTCCTCCCACTGCGGCGATTGCACCTTGGGCTTCTCCACCACTTCAAAGGCCACCCATGCCGTGCGGTCTTTGGCGTTGTAGGGCACCAGGCGCAGCTGTCCGTCGCGCAGGGCATACATCTTGTCCTTCTTGCTGTCGGCGGCCGAGCGTATCACGTAGGCGCCCTTCTGCCCCGCTACGGCGTCGAAGCGGAAGCGGGCATTGTTCCATACCCCCTCTTCGGCAGGCCACTGCAGGAGGTAGTCGATGGCGGTGTTGCCGCCGCCGTCGTCGAAGTTCTGGGTGTAGAAAGCATTCTCGACGGCCCGTTGTTGCAGGTCAATCATCTTGATGCTCCAATACTGTCCGCGGTTGAGGCTGTCGACGGTTTCTCCCACGATGCGGGCATTGTTCTCGCCGGAGTCCCCGTTGCCGATGACCGTTGTGGGGTCGCTGACGCTCCGTATGCGGTAGGTCAGTGCGTCGTCGAAGCCCGCTGTGGCGGCGGTGCGCACCAGGAAGCGCGCCCCCTTGTCGGCTGCCGCCTTTGTCTTGTCGACGAGCGTCAGGCCTCCGCCGGCGGAGGCCACGAGGGCCACTTCGGGGCGGTTGGTGGGGATGAGCATGACGGCGCCTCCCGTGAGGGGCTCCGTCTGCCACAGCTGTGCCTCGTCCGACCCGTTGTTCTCGCCGATGGCGAGGCCGTCGCCGACGGCGCGCAGGGCCTGATTGGTGAAGGGGTTGATGAGGCGCACGCTGCCGGCAAGACTCGTGATGGTCCAGTGCTGCTCGGCGCGCGTGTCACTCAGCGCGGCCAGCACCACCTGTCCGTCGGTGGTGTGGTAGTCCAGCGCCTTGTCGGGGAAGAGAGCCGGCACCAGCTGATAGAGGGTGCCTCGCGTGTAGCTGCTCTGTGCCGATAGTGTGGTAGCCGTCAGCAGGAGCAGGGCCACCGCCAGTCGGCGGAGGGGGAGGAAGGAATGCTTCATGTGTAGGTATAACTTGTGCTTGTGCGTGGAAGGGAATGTCCCGGAGAGGGGGGAAGGCCTCGGGATGAGGAATAGACCCTTGATAGGCAAAGATACGTCAAAGGCGTGAAACGACGAAAAAAAATGACGGAAACGTGGTGCCGCCCCTCGCCCCGCCGACTGCCCCTTCCGTGGCGAGTGTGGAAAATGTAGGCCCGACAGCGGCGCTCGCCCCGCCATCCCTTGTCGCCGGCCCGGCGGCAGGCCTGTGTTTTTGGGGGAGGGAGGAGAAAGAACTGCCGGGAGAGCTTCCCCGCTTCTCCGCCGCCGATGCCCGCGCCGACCTACGGATGAACGGTGCTTATCGTGAAGCGAGAGGGGGTGTAAAAATGTGTGCGAAGGCCGCGAGAATCGCAAAAAATCCACCGCCCCTGTCCCCGCCTCCGAGCGCGCCACGCACGAGGCCTTTGGGGTGTTAAAAAAGCTGACGTTTTTGACATATACTGTCAAAAACAAGAAAAACCCCGCGCCGCCGCGCGGCGGCACAAGTCCCGGAGAAATTTCAACAAGTCCCGGACTTGTCGCGACGAGTCCGGGACTTGTTGCGTCGCGCCGCCGCTCCGATTTTCGTTGCCCTGTTCCTTCATTTTTTTTAACAAGTAGGGGCGGTTCCGCCTCGTCACGGTGCCTTGCTTTTCTCTCGGAAAAGAGGAAAAAACGGCGGCCGAAGTGTTAGTGAATACAAAAACGACAGGTGTAATCCTTAATAGATGAAAAATTCTTGGGCATCTCGGCTTCCTCTTGCGGTCTTCCGAGGCCTTTTTCGGCAAAGGACGGGTCTTTTTCCGTCGAAACTGTGTCCTTTCTTGTGTCAAGATTTTTCTGCAAAAAGAAGGGTGCGCTTTTTCTTTTTCCGAAAAAGAAGAAAAAGGGGAGGACGGAGCGTCGCGAGTGGCAGCGGCGGGGCCGGAGGACGAGGCGATGTGTCGGGCGATGGCATCGTTGGCGGCCATACGGGGGCGATGTGTCGGGCGGCGGCATCGGGGCCTTGGGAGGGGAGCGGCAGGGGGCGGGGCGTTGCCGCCGCAGTCGGGCATGCGGGGGATGAGAGACCGTCGGTGGGCGGTTCGGCGGCGTGGCAGCGGATTTTGTCGGCGTAGGCCCTGCGGTGTCGCTTTTTTTGTGTACCTTAGCTTGCTAAATTAGGGGTAGAAGCCTCCGACGTGAGAAAACGGGGGCCGTCCCCTCCCTCTACCGAAGAATAAAAAACGATATATCAATGAACTACCAATGGCATTATGAAGCTCCGGCGCCGCCGGGAGCAGCCCTCGCGGCGACGATGGCCCGTGAACTGGGCATCCATCCCGTGTTGGGCGAACTGCTCCTGCGCCGTGGCATCACGACCACCGCCGATGCCAAGCGTTTCTTTCGCCCTCAGCTGACGGACCTCCACGACCCGTTCCTGATGGACGATATGCAAGTGGCGGTGGACCGCCTCAACAGGGCCCTGGGGCGGAAGGAGCGTATCCTCGTCTACGGCGACTACGACGTCGACGGGTGTACCGCCGTGGCCCTCGTGTATAAGTTCCTCTCGCAGTTCTACTCCAACATCGACTTCTACATCCCCGACCGCTACGAAGAGGGCTACGGCATCTCCCGAAAAGGCGTGGACTACGCCGCCGAGACCGACGTCAAGCTCATCATCGTACTGGACTGCGGCATCAAAGCCGTCGACGAGATTGCCTACGCCCGCGAGAAGGGCATCGACTTCATCATCTGCGACCACCACGTGCCCGATGAGGTGATGCCTTGTGCCGTCGCCATCCTCAACCCCAAGCGGCCGGACAACCACTACCCCTACACCCATCTCTCCGGCTGCGGCGTGGGCTTCAAGTTTATGCAGGCCTTCGCCCTGAGCAACGGCATCGAGTTTAACAAGCTGGCCGCCCTCCTCGACCTGTGCGCCGTGAGCATCGCCTCCGACATCGTCCCCGTCGTGGGCGAGAACCGTATCCTGGCCTGCCACGGTCTGCGCTGCCTCAACACCAACCCGAGCATCGGCTTGCAGGCCATCGTCGAGGTGTGCGGGCTCACCGACCGCGAGCTCTCCATGAGCGACATCATCTTCAAGATTGGGCCGCGCATCAATGCCTCGGGGCGTATGCAGAACGGGCGCGAGGCCGTAGAACTGCTCATCGAGAAAGACTATCCCATGGCCCTCGAACTGGCGCGACGCATCAACCTCTACAACGAGGCACGCAAAGACCTCGACAAGCAGATGACGGAGCAGGCCATCGAGCAGGTGGGGAAGACAACCGACCTGGAGAACAGTCGCAGTATCGCCATCTACAACGAGGAGTGGCACAAAGGCGTCATCGGCATCGTCGCGTCGCGCCTGACGGAGCAATACTACCGCCCCGCCGTCGTGCTGACGCGCTCGGAAGATATGGCCACCGGCTCGGCGCGCAGCGTGTCGGGCTTCGACGTCTACAAGGCGGTGCAGAGCTGTGCCGACCTGCTGCAAAACTTTGGCGGACACACCTATGCCGCCGGACTGTCGCTGCGCGTGGAGAACGTCCCCGAGTTCTGCCGACGCTTTGAGGCCTATGTGGCGGAGCATATCAAAGACGAGCAGACGCAGGCTACCCTCGAAATCGACGGCTGCCTCGACTTCAAAGACGTCACCTTCCGCTTCTACCAGCAGCTCAAACGCCTCTCGCCCTTCGGCCCCGGCAACGAGCGCCCCACCTTCTGCACCTACCGCGTCTACGACTACGGCACGAGCAAGGTGGTGGGGAGAGGACAGGAGCACATCAAGCTCGAGCTGGTGGACTACAAGAGCAACAACGTGATGAACGGCATCGCCTTCGGGCAGAGCTCGCAGGCGCGATACATCAAGACAAAACGGGCCTTCGACATCTGCTACGCGGTGGAGGAAAACACCCATAAGCGCGGAGAAGTACAACTGCAGATAGAAGATATACGCCCCTGCGAGTAGCAACGCCGCCGGGGGAGGCGCTTCCTCCCTCCTCTCCTGAAAACTCTCTCTCTCCTTAGGATAGATGACTACATCCGACGACTCCCTCACCACCCCCTTCCACGATATCTTGCGGCGCTACTGGGGCTACGACGACTTCCGCGGCATACAGCTCGACATCATCCGGAGCATCGCCGCGGGGAACGATACGTTGGGCCTCATGCCCACCGGCGGCGGCAAGAGTATCACCTTCCAAGTGCCGGCGCTGGCCATGGAGGGACTGACGATAGTGGTCACACCACTGGTGGCGCTGATGAAAGACCAGGTGGAGCACCTGTGCCGCCGCGGCATACGCGCCGCCGCCATCCACGCGGGACTGTCGCGCAACGAGATACTCAAGCATCTCGACAACAGCATCTTCGGCGCCTACAAGTTCCTCTACGTGTCGCCGGAGCGCCTCAGCACCGATATCTTCCGTACCAAGGTGCGCCGCATGAAGGTGTGCTTCATCACCGTCGACGAGGCGCATTGCATCTCGCAGTGGGGCTACGACTTCCGCCCCTCCTATCTCGAAATATCCCACCTGCGCGAACTGCTCCCCGGCATCCCCGTGCTGGCACTGACGGCCACCGCCACGCCGCAGGTCATCGACGACATCTGTCGCCATCTGGCCTTCCCCGACGACGCCGAGCACCGCGCCGTATTCCGCATGAGCTTCGCCCGCCACAACCTGGCCTACGTCGTGCGGCACTGCGACGACAAACAGGCGGAGCTGCTGCACATCCTCGACAGCGTTGCCGGTTCCGCCATCGTCTACACGCGCAGTCGCAAGGGGGCCGTCGAACTGGCGCAGAGCCTCGCGGAGGCCGGACTCACCGCCTTGGCCTATCACGCCGGGCTCAGCGAGATAGACAAGGACGTGCGCCAACGCGCATGGCAGGAGGATGCCACACGCATCATGGTGGCCACCAACGCCTTCGGCATGGGCATCGACAAGCCCGACGTGCGGCTGGTGATACACATGGACCTGCCGGACTCCATAGAGGCCTACTTCCAAGAGGCGGGGCGCGCGGGGCGCGACGGCCGCAAGGCCTATGCCGTCCTCCTCTATAACAACGGCGACCACCGCAAGATGCTGCGCCGCATCCCCGAGACCTTCCCCGAGAAGGAGTATGTGGCCACCGTCTACGACAAGTTGGCCTACAACTTCCAGTTGGCCGTCGGCGACGGCTATCAGGTGACCTACACCTTCGATATGGAGAAGTTCTGCGTCAACTATCGCCTCTTCCCCGTCCCCGTCCTCAGTGCCCTCCAGCTCCTGACGCGGGCGGGATATATCGACTACCGCGAAGCCGAAGACACCTCGGCACGCCTCCTCTTCCTCTGTACGCGCGACGAACTGTATCAGCTCGGCGCCCTGCCGTCGGCGGCCGATACGGTGCTGCGCTACGTGCTGCGCCACTACAGCGGGATGTTTGCCGACTATGTGTTCATCGACGAAGACCGCATCGGCGCCGACTGCCAACTGACGCGCCACGAGGTCTGCGAGGCCCTGATATGGCTCAGCCACCTCCGCGTCATCCACTACATCCCCCGCACGCACCTGCCCCATATCACCTACCTCCAACGCCGCGTGGAGCACATCTACCTCTCGCCGGAGGTCTACGAGCAGCGCCGCGATGACTACATCCGCCGCATAGAGGCTATCCTCGGTTATGCCACGGAGGAGGAGTACTGCCGCAGCCGCTACCTCCTCGACTACTTCGGCGACGACGAGGCCGACAATTGCGGGCAGTGCGACGTCTGTCTGGAGCAGAACGGCAACGAGCGCCGCCGCCGGGCCGCCGCCGTCGCCATCTTGCAGCGCCTCGCCGACGGGCGCCCGCTCTCGGCCGACGCCTTGTGCCCCGACGGCATAGCGCCGCAGCTGTGCAGCGACGTTGTGCAGGAACTGGTGAGCGAGGGACGCGTGGTGATACACAACGGCCTCTTCCGAAAAGCCTGACGCCCCACGGAAAGGGCAACGTCCATGGGAAGAGCGGAGGCCTCCCTCCGGAAAAACGCAGGAATCCCCGAAGCAACGGCAGCCGCCGCCGCTTCGGGGATTCTTGCGTCCGGGCATCGTGAGCCTTTCGCCGGATGTCGTGAGCGTCTTACACGTTGACTTTCACCTTGGCAATGGCCTTGCGAATCTTCCCCGTTCCGATGATGGGCGCGTGGGGGTCTTCGGGGAAGGCCACGAGGAACTGTCCCGGGTGGAGGGTGACATATCCGGTGGCGCGCTCGTCGTAGAGGGCGCAGTCGGCAGCGGCGTCATAGGCCTTCACCTCGTTGCTGACGTCGTCGATATCTTTCCATCCGATGGTCTCCTCGCCTTGCAGCAGGAAGTGGACGTCGATATAGTCGCGGTGCACCTCGAGCACCTGCTCGTCGGCAGTGAGGCAGGTGGGCTCGGAGTTGTTGATGAACAGGCGGTCGCCGTCGATGTCGATGCGGCCCAGGGGCTGGTGGAGCAGGTCGTGGGTGCGCACGTAGTCGAAGAGACGGGCGAAGAGGGGATGCAGCTTTTCGATGCGGTCGCTGTGCGACACGCTGGATACTATCAGTGACATATATAATAAGGAGTGATAAAAATGATGGGGGCGAAAGAGGCCGTCGGCGTCAGTGCGCCCCTCTTATTCCATGTTGAGCGTCTTGGGGCGCAGGACGGCGAGCTGCGCGGCGAGGGCGAGCACCAGGGCGCCGGCCATGAAGACGAAGCCCATGCCCATCTTGCCGTCGGCGGCCAGGGCGCCGAGCACGTCGGTGGCGGCGGCGCCGATGAAGAGCCCCGACATATTCATCATGCCGTAGGCCGTGCCGCGCGAGCGGGCGGGGACAAACTGGCAGAGGATGGGCATATTGTTGGCATCGAAGAGTCCGTAGCCGAAGCCGAAGATGACGCCGGCGCTCACCGCGGCGGCGACCGTCGAGCCGTAGCCCATGAGCACCAGTGCCGGCACCATGAGCGCCAGACCTATGGAACTGGTGTAGATGCGGCCGCGCAGGTTGCGGGCGGCCCAGCGGTCGGCCATCGGGCCGCCTATCATGACGCCGACAAACGAAGAGAGGGCGATGGTGATGGTGGCGATGGGGCCGGCGCTCACCATGTCGATGCCCAGGCTGTCGGCAAAGAGCGTGGGGAGCCAGTTCTTGGTGGCCCAGCCGGGGACGGAGCTGGTGGAAAAGAAGAAGAGGATGGTCCAGAAGGCGATATTGGTGAAGAGCATACCGAGCGAGGAACCCACCACGCGGAGCCCGCTGCGCAGCGTGAGGGCGAGGGGCTGCCGCTCGGCCGCCTCTTGTCGGTCGCGCTTCTCGTGGAGGAAGGCGATGAGGATGACGGCGTAGGCGATGCCGATGATGCCAAACCAGTGGAAGGTGGATTGCCAGGAGAGGTGCTTGGCGACGAAGGCGCCAAAGCCGCCGACGGCCTGCCCCATGTAGAGGCCCGTCATGTGGATGCCGATGGCAAAGCTGAGCTGCTTGCCGGTGAAGTAGTCGGCGATGAGCGACAGCGCTGCCGGGATGTAGAGGGCTTCCGAGACACCCATGGCGGCGCGCAGCCAGTAGATGTGTTCATAGCAGGTGGCGTAGCCCATCAGCAGGGTGACGGTCGACCACACCGCCAGGGAGACGACGATGAGCCACTTGCGGTTGATGCGGTCGGCAACGATGCCGGAGATGGGGCTCATGCACCCGTAGATCCACATAAAGGCGGCCATGATTTTCCCGAAGTTGATCTTGTCTTCGAGCTCGGTGATGTCGATGGCCATGGCGTCGCGCATCGTACTGAGCATCTGGCGGTCCATATAGTTCAGTAGGGCAACGACCCACAGCAGGGCGACGACGACCCAGGGGTAGATTTTCTTGTTATTCATGAGGGAGAAGAGAGAAAAAGGGTAGGAAACGTGTGAGGGATAGGGGTGGAAAACGGTAGAGTAGGTAGGAGCATTTTCTCGGGAAGGGATTCCCTTTGTGGGGCTTCCCGGAAAAGAAAACACTGCCGCTCGAGTTGCAGAGCTGGCCTGCAGCCATCGAGCGGCAGTGGAGAGGGCTTGCGCCGCGGCGCCGGGCGGTTAGAGCTCCGTCAGCAGCTGCTGGCAGAGCGTGTACGACTTCACCATCATCCGCGGGATGTGGAAGGGGCCCTTGAAGATATTTCCTTTGGCGGGTTGGGCCACGCTGCCGTCGCGGTGGAGGTAGCCATACCACTCGCCGTATTCGTGGTCGGGGAAGTGGGCATATGTCCATTCGCTGATGCGGCGGTGGTTTTCGAGGTAGCGCTCGTCGTGCGTCACCTTATAGGCGTAGAGCGTGGCGATGATGGCCTCTGTCTGCGGCCACCAGAACTTCATGTCCTGCGAGTAGTCCTGCGGGGGGAAGTTGCGGCAGTCGCGGAAGTTGATGATGCCGCCGTATTCCTTGTCCCATCCCCATTCCCACGACCAGTCGAGGATTTTCAGTGCCAGGGCGGTGAGGTCTTTGTCGCCGCCGCGGTCGGCGGCGACGTCGAGGAGGAACCAGGCCGTCTCTATGCAGTGTCCGGGGTTGATGGTGCGCCCGTTGCAGGTGTCGATGAATTCGCCGTTGGGCCCCACCGTCTCCAGCAGTGCGGAGAACTCGGGGTGGATGAAATAGCGTTCCAGGGCGGCTACCGACTCGGTGATTTGCTCGTCGAGGGCGGGGTCGCTGATGACCTTCTTGAGGCGGGAGGCTACATTGATGAGAATCATCGTGATGGAGTGTCCGCGGCTCTCCACGCCGGGCATATATTTGGGCGTCAGCAGTCCGGGCGTCTGCAAGAAGCGGCGCATATCGTGGAATATCTGCAGGGCGCGCTCGGCATAGCGGTGTTCGCCGGTGGCCAGGGCATATTCGGCCATGGCGATGGCGGCGAAGCTCTCGCTGAAGACGTAGCGGCGTTGGCGCAGCGGGGTGCCGTCGGCGGCGACTTCGAAATACATATGTCCGTCGGCGTCGAAGCAGTGTTGCTCAATGAAGTCGATGGTGGTGCGGGCGGCGTCGAGCCATTCCGCCTTTTGGCATACGTTGTTGTAGGCAAAGGCGCAGACGAAGGCAAAGCGTCCCTGGAACCATACGGACTTGGTGGCGTCCATCAGCCGGCCGTCGCGGTCGAGGCAGGTATAGATGCCGCCGTTGACGCGGTCGAGGCCGTGTTCCAGCCAGAACGGCAGGATGTTGCTCTCCAGGTCGTGGCGGTAGAGCTTGCCCCAATAATCGAAATAGGTCTTGTGGTCTGTCATAGTGAGGTCGTCGCGTTAGAACCGGTTACATCTGTTGAAGAAGTCGATGGCTTCGAGCTCGGCCTTCATTTGTGCTTCCTCCTCGTCGGTCATGTTGCGGAACGGGGTGCGGTTCTTCCCCAGGTCGAGGCCTATCAGTTTCATGATGCGCTTGCCGCCGACGATGTTGCCGCGGTAGTGGCAGATGACGTTGATGACGTCTTGCGCGTAGTTCTGCAGTTCGCGTGCGCGCTCGATGTCTCCGGCTTTCCAGGCGTCGATGATGCCCGTCAGGCAGCGTCCGTTGTAGTTCGTCGTGCCGCCGATGCCGCCCTGTGCGCCGCCCATGGCGAGGGAGGGGAGGATGGTCTCGTCCTGCCCGTGGAGCATATCAAACTTGCCGTTCTTGTATTGGCGGCACTGGTTGTACTCGTAGAGGCTCTCAAAGGTGTATTTGATGCCGGCGAAGTTGGGGATGCGCCCGTCTACTGCCTTGAGGAAGTCGGTCATGGGGAGGTAGGCGCCGTTGAAGGCCGGGATATGGTAGTAGTAGAAGGGAAGCTGCGGGGCGCCGGCAGCGATTTCTTCGCAGTAGGCCACGAGTTCCTCGATACGTCCGATGTGGGGGAAGGGGGGCGCCATGGCGCCGATGCCCCAGGCGCCGATGGCCTGTGCATGCTCTGCCAGTTGGCGGCTCGACTTTACGCAGCAGCTGCCTACGTGTACGATGACCTTGAAGCCTTCGGGGGCGGCTTTCACCCAGTGTTCGGCCAGTTGCATACGTTCTTCTTCGGTGAGCATATAGCCCTCGCCCGAGGAACCATTGATGAAGACGCCCTTCAGTCCGTTGGCCGCCAGCATGCGGGCATAGTCGTTGATGGGAGCGTAATTGACTTCTCCCTGCTCGTCGAAGGGGGTGAAGGGGGCATCAATGAGGCCGATAATCTTTTCCATATAGTCTATTGGTGTTGGGGTTTGTAGTGGATGGCGAAGGCGTCGGGGCGACAGACGGGCGACGTGCCGCCGGTGGGGCGTGGGGCGTGTCTTTCCGTCGCCGACTCTCTCGTCGGGATTTTGTGGCCACAAACTTACTAAAAAAAGTCGGCTCATCGTAGTATTGGTGCGGAGAAATCACACCGTATCGTGAAGCGAGAGGCCCTCAAAAAGTGTGCGCGAAGGCCGCGAGAATCGAAAAAAATCCACCGCCCCCGTCCTTGCGGCCGAGCAGCGCAGCGACGAGGCGCTTCGGAACGTTAAAAAAGTGCCGTTTTTGACATATGCTGTCAAAACCCGGAAAAAGCGGCGGCGCCGCGCGGCGCAACAAGTCCGGGAGAAATTTCAACAAGTCCCGGACTTGTTTCAAGGAGTCCGGGACTTGTTGCACCGCGCCGTCGCCCCGGTTCTCGTCGCCCCGTTTCTTAATTTTTTTAACGATAGAAGAGGCTTCCGAGGTGTCGTGTTGCCGAATTTTTTTCCAAAAAACAAGGAGGAGATGGTGGCCACGGTGTGAATGGATGTGAAAACGGTGCGCCGGTTTCTTAACTTATAAAAATTTCGCAGAAAGAAAGGTGAAGAATGGTGGCGAAAAATGTAAGAATCGGGCAAAAATGGGTCGTTTTTCGGCTTTTTCGCGCCCTTTCGCGTGTCAAGATATTTCAGCAAAAAGCCGTCGTTGCGTATCTTTTTTCCAAAAAAATCTCCATCCCCTATAAAAAAAGGCGTCAGCGCCCCTCGCAGTGGTGGGGTGCTGACGCCGATAGCGGGTGTCTGCCGTGTGGCGGTTACTTCCACGTGCCGGCCACGGTGCCGGTGCGGTAGTAGCCCTTGAGTTCCATATCGTAGACGAGGACGGTGCCTGCCGGCACATTGGTCGTGGCGGTGAGGCCGTAGCCCATCTGTTGGGGGATATAGACGCGCCACAGGTCGCCGATGTGCATATAGAGGAGGGCGGTGGTGAAGCCTTCCACGGTGTTGCTCACGAGCATCGTCGACGGCGAGCAGAGGGTGGGGCTGAAGACGGTGGCGCTGTCTTTGCTCAGTCCGGTATAGGTGAATATCTTCCCCGCGGTGCGATCTTCTTCGTTGTCGGCCAGGGGGTTGGGCATGAAGCGTCCGATGTAGTTCACGCGTACGCTGTCGGTGTAGTAGGGGCAGCCGCTGCCCGTGCCGCGGTGCAGGATCTTGACGGGGATGGAGTCTGTGGCGGCCGGGGTGGCGTCGTCGGTCTTGGCATAGGTGCGCAGGACGCGCCAGTCGCAGTGTTGTTCCCAGTCGTCGCCATAGGCGGCTTGTGCCTGTGCCACGGCGTCTTTGGCCTGTTGCAGGATGCTGAGGTGGTAGGCGGCGTTGCGGTTTTGCCAGTCTTGATATTCCAGCGACGCGTCGTCGTCGGTCTCAGAGCAGGCTGTCAGGGCGGCCAGGGCGGCCATCATGACCCACAGGGGGGTGAAGAGATGCTTCATGGCGGGTGACTTATTTGAGTTTCTTGAGCAGCGAGGTGAGGCTGACCTTGTCTTCGATGAGGCCCAGCAGGCTGTCGATGGGCACGCGCTCCTGTGTCATGGTGTCGCGGTCGCGCAGCGTCACGCAGTTGTCTTGCAGTGTCTCGTGGTCGACGGTGATACAGTAGGGCGTACCGATGGCGTCCTGACGGCGGTAGCGCTTGCCGATGGAGTCTTTCTCCTCATACTTGCAGTTGAAGTGGAACTGCAGGTTGTCCATGATTTCGTGGGCCTTCTCGGGGAGTCCGTCTTTCTTGACGAGGGGAAGGATGGCCAGCTTGACGGGGGCCAGCGGTGCCGGCAGTCGCAGGACGACGCGCGTCTCGCCGCCTTCGAGGGTCTCCTCTTCGTAGCTGTGGCACATGATGCTGAGGAACATACGGTCGACGCCGATAGACGTCTCGATGACGTAGGGCGTGTAGCTCTCTCCGCTTTCGGGGTCGAAGTACTCGATTTTGCGGCCGGAGAACTTGGCGTGCTGCGAGAGGTCGAAGTTGGTGCGCGAGTGGATACCTTCTACCTCCTTGAAGCCGAAGGGCATCT
Source organism: uncultured Prevotellamassilia sp. (assembly GCA_964640535.1). Lineage (GTDB taxonomy): Bacteria > Bacteroidota > Bacteroidia > Bacteroidales > Bacteroidaceae > Alloprevotella. The sequence goes on from CAZXFS010000004.1 coordinate 59,405, forward strand.
TAAACTCGATGTCGCTGGCGGCGTTGGCATAGTGGGCCAGCTTCTCGTGGTCGTGGAAGCGGTAGTTCTCGTCGCCGAAGCCCAGCGCCTTGTGCCAGGCCAGACGCGTCTCCTTCCACTGACGGAAGCAGTCGAGCTCCGTGCCGGGCTTGACGAAATACTGCATCTCCATCTGCTCAAACTCGCGCATGCGGAAGATGAACTGGCGTGCCACAATCTCGTTGCGGAAGGCCTTGCCTATCTGTGCAATGCCGAAGGGTATCTTCATGCGTCCCGTCTTCTGCACATTGAGGTAGTTGACAAAGATGCCTTGTGCCGTCTCCGGGCGCAGGTAGATGGTGGAGGCGCCGTCGGCGGTGGAGCCCACCTCCGTCTTAAACATCAGGTTGAACTGGCGCACGTCGGTCCAATTGCGCGTGCCGGAGATGGGGCACACGATGCCCTCGTCGAGGATGATCTGCTTGAGCTCGTCGAGGTCCATGGCGTTCATGGCGTCGCTGTAGCGCTGGTGGAGGGCGTCGCGCTTGGCCACGTTCTCCAGGACGCGGGGATTGGTGGCGCGGAACTGTGCCTCGTCGAAGGCGTCGCCGAAGCGCTTGCGGGCCTTGGCCACTTCCTTGTCGATCTTCTCGTCATACTTGGCCACCTGGTCTTCGATGAGGACGTCGGCGCGGTAGCGCTTCTTCGAGTCGCGGTTGTCGATGAGGGGGTCGTTGAAGGCGTCGACGTGTCCCGAGGCCTTCCAGATGGTGGGATGCATAAAGATGGCTGAGTCGAGCCCCACGATGTTCTCGTGGAGGCGCACCATGGCTTGCCACCAGTACTGCTTGATATTATTCTTGAGTTCCACACCGTTTTGTCCGTAGTCGTAGACGGCACCCAGTCCGTCGTAGAGTTCGCTGGAGGGGAATACGAAGCCGTATTCTTTACAGTGGGAAACAATCTTCTTAAAAACGTCTTCTTGAGCCATTGCTATATATAGAATTGATTTTTCGGCCACAAAGTTACGAAAAGATTGGCAACCACAGTCGTTTAGCCCTTCACATCCCGCCGACGAAAAGTGCGCTTTGGGCGATTTATAGGCCTCTTTTACCGATTTTGCGTGTAAAATTAAGGCCCCAACTGTTGCGGAAATTACTATTTTGCGTAAATTTGCCACTGCCTAAAGGTCGGAATACCCGCGCCCGACCCCCTACAAACACTACGGTAGCGGCGGGCGTTCACCCTCCCGCCCGCTCCCCTACAACTACAGCTGCGCCATGCAAAATCATTCTGTCCAACTGCAACCCCTTATCAGCAGCTTGCCACCTATCTCGCTGAAGGAAATGTCGTCTGTCCGGTTGATGAACCGAACAGATACGAAATTCGTGACCACCTTTCCAAAACTATTGCAACTCCTCGCCCTCGTCGACGGCGAATATATGATACAAGAAGTCAACGGACAGCGCCTCGCGCCCTATGCCACCACCTACTGGGACGAGGCCGAAGACATGGGGATGTTCCGCCAACACCTCTGCGGACATACGCCGCGCATGAAAGTGCGCGTGCGCACCTATGTAGACTCGCAGGAGACCTTCCTCGAGGTGAAACGCAAGGACAACCACGGCAAGACGGCCAAGACGCGCGTACAGGTGACGTCGGCCGCCGAGGTGGCCCACGACGTGCGCGGCCGCGAGTTCCTCGAGAAGAGCTCGGGATATACCTTCGACCACATCGTGCCCACACTGTCCAACCGCTTCAACCGCATCACGCTGGTCAACAACGCACGCACCGAGCGACTCACTATCGACATGGACTTGCGCTTCCACAACTGCCTGACGGGATCCGACGCCGCCCTCGACAACCTGGTCATCATCGAACTGAAACGCGACGGACGCGCCGCCTCCACCATACAACCCCTCCTGCGGCGGTTGCGCGTCAAGCCCTCGGGATTCAGCAAATACTGCATCGGGACAGCCATGACGAACGACGAAATACGAAAGAACCGCTTCAAACCGAAGTTGCGCAAGTTTCGCAAACTGTCGGCCACCGTCGAAGCCCCCATGGCCTGACCGTACTCCTATATTATATAGGACGCCGATGACGAGAAGAACATCGGCCGCCGGTACCCCTTCCCCCAAAAAGAAACCATAACTACTGTAACCTAAGCACTGCTTAACACCACACTCTATTAACAAATGGACTATCTCACCCACCTCTTCTGCGACAACTTCTGCAATGTCGAAGGCCTTCTGGCCATGTGCGTGCGCTTTATCTTCAACTTTATCGTTGTATGGGGCATCGTACACTATCTGTATTACCCCAAAGGACGCCGCCGTGACTACTACTTCACCTTTATCCTCCTGTCGGCAAGTATCTTCATGCTGATCTATCTCATGGACGGCTCCAACCTCCAGATAGGCGCCGCCCTGGGACTCTTTGCCGTCTTCGGCATCATCCGCTACCGTACGGAGAGCGTGCCCATCCGTGAGATGACCTACCTGTTCTTCCTCGTGGCCGTCTCCGTGCTCAACGGCACGAAAGGCGACATGTCGCTCGTGGAACGCGTCGCCGCCAACTTGCTCCTCGTCATCACCGTGTGGGCCATCGAAGCCCGCGTCCTCGTCTACCGCGAGGGCTGCAAGTTCGTGCGCTACGACAATATCGACCTCATCACCACCGACCGCCGCGAAGAGCTCATCGCCGACCTGGAACGCCGCCTTGGCGTCAAAGTGTTGCGCGTGGAGGTGGGCGCCGTCGACTTCCTGACGGATATGGCCATGCTGCGCGTCTTCTACGAAGACCCCGACAAGCTCCTCAAGCCCGTCGACCGTATCTTCAAGATACCCCGCGACAACGTATAAGTATCTCCCTCCTCACCCACATACCTACACACCGATGAACACTATCCAACGCACCCTCGCCCTGACGCTCCTGGCCGCCGGCCTCGGCGCCACCACCGCCAGCGCCGACGACTTCGGCGTGTGGACGGAGCTGGGCGCCGAGAAGAAAATCAACAAGCAGCTGAGCGTGGAAGGTAGCTTCGACTACCGCGCCGACCGGCAGCTGAAGCAGACCGGCCGATGGGGCGTCGCCGTGGGACTGAACTACAAGCCGGTGAAGTTTCTCAAGATTGCCGGCGGCTATGCCTTCATCCGCGACCACTATCCCACCACGGGAGAGCCGCACTACAACAAGCGCGAGGTGATCAACGGCTACAACGTCGACCACAACTTCTGGCGCTCCAAGCATCGCTTCTACTTTGACGTCACCGGGAAGAAAGGCGTGGGACGCTTCACCTTCTCCCTGCGCGAGCGCTACCAGTATACCCACTTCATGGGCGCCGACTACCGCCGCGAGAAGCTGCGCACCCCCCTCGCCGAGGGACAGAGCGCCGCGGAGGGCGTCACCGTCTACAACTACGCCGGACGACAGTTCGTCGACTCCGAGACGGAGATGCGCCGCAAGCACAACAAGAACACGCACTACCTGCGCTCCCGTCTGGAAGTGGACTACAACATCCGGCACTGCCCGCTGACGCCCTTTGTCGGCTACGAGGTGAGCAACAACTTGAGCGACGCCATGCGCCTCGACAAGTCGCGCCTCTCCATCGGGACAGACTGGAAAATCAACAAGCATCACAGCCTCTCGCTGGCCTACGTCTACCAGAACGGCCACGACGACGACAGCGATGACGACATCCACGTCATCAGCATCGGCTACGGCTTTAAGTTTTAAACTGTTTTCTCCTTTAGGACGACTGTCGCCACGAGGCGGCTGTCGTCCTTCCCCTTTTCTCAAACCTTTCAGCGTATGAAACACTTTTCCCTCATCGCCCTCTTGGCCCTCGGCACTGCCGTAGGCGCCACCGCCCAAACGACGGACTTCCTCACCTTCCGCGGTACGGACGGTAACGAAATCAGCTTGCCCGCCGTGGGCACCAAGATCACCTTCGACAGTGAAGGCCTCCTCGCCGTCAACGGCGAGCACTCCGTGTCGTACTCCTTCGACACCATCGACCTGATGTTCTTCTCGTCGACCGCCACCTCTATCTCCTCCGCCGCCGCGCCGAGCGCCACCGTCGCCATCGTCGACGGTCAGCTCCGCGTCAACGCCCCCGCCGGTACGCCGGTAGCCCTCTACAACGCCGAGGGACGCCGTCTTTCCACCGCGGGACGACTGCCGCACGGATTGTATCTCGTGAGAGTAGGGGAGAAGAACTACAAACTGATATCGGAGTAAGCGTGGAGGACGTAGCATGAAGACACTCCTTACCTCTCTGCTCCTCAGCGCTGTCGCCCTCACCGCCACAGCGCAGACCCTCCGCATCCATCGCGGCGACGTCACCGTGGCCATCCCCGCCGCACAAGTCGGCGATATGCACTTCAGCGCGGCAACGCTGACCGTGATGGGCGAGACCTACGACCTCGCCACCGTCGACAGCATCACCGTCACCGCCGACGAGGTGACGCCGACGACCGTCGGCGTCACGTATGACGGCACCCGGGCCCATGTCACCCTGGCCGGCGACATCGCTCCTCAGATAACGGCCACCGTCAGCGGCGCCGACGTGCGCCTCATCGCTGCCGCCGACCTGCAGCAGGAAGTGACGTACACGCTGAGCGGCACGTCGGACAACGGCTCCTTCTATATGGACGGCGACTACAAGGCCACCCTCTGCCTGAACAACCTCACCCTCACCAGCACCACCGGCGCCCCCCTCACCATCGACAACGGGAAGCGTATCAACGTGGAGCTCCCCGACGGTACCACCACCACCCTCCTCGACGCCGCCGGCGGCAGTCAGAAGGCGTGCTTCTTTGTCAACGGTCACCCCGAGTTTACCGGCGGCGGCACGCTCAATATCACGGGACGCAGCCGCCACGCCTTTGCCTCCGATGAGTATACGCTGCTCAGGTCCGGCTTCGGGCAGCTTAATATCTTGGGTGCCGTCAGCGACGGCCTCCACATCGGTCAGTATTTCCGCATGAAGGGCGGACAGCTCCACGTCAGCGGCGTTCAAGGCGACGGCGTCGACGTCTCCGCCACCAAGGATGCTGCCGACGAGTACAACGGCCAGGTGTTTATCGAAGGGGGCGAAGTGTCCCTCGACGTGACGGCCGAGGATGTCAAGGGCATCAAGTGCGACAGCCTGATGACCGTCAGCGGCGGCACCATCACCGCCAATATCGCCACCACGGCCAACGGAAGCAAGGGCTTCAGCGTCGGGGGCAACCTCATCGTCAACGAAGCGTCCGGGCAGGCCACCACTATCACGATGACCGTGGCCGCCACCACCTATAAGTCGGGAACGGCCGACGAGTCGAAGTGCCGTGGCATCAAGGTGAAGGGCGACTTTATCTTCGGCGGCGGCACCATCGTGATGACCGTCAGCGGCAATAAGGCCAAGGGCATCGCTTTCGACGGCGACTACATCCATACCGGCGGCACCTATACCAAGAATAACAACGTGATTGAGCCGGGAACGGAATAACCGTTGCCTTCGCCGACCACCTATCACTCAACGGTTCGGGCCCGCTCGTCGCAGTGGGCCCGCGCTGTTTCTTCTCACTATGCCGCCGCGTCGGATGCCTCTTACGCGGCGGCTCTTTATCCGACAAGAACTCCCGATGAATCGCCCCCTACTTCTCCTTTTCCTCCTCCTCCCCCTCCTGACCGCCTGCTCGACGTCGCGCTCCGCGGAGAGCGGCGTGACGGGCTATGTGCCGCCGTCGCCCGACTATGCCGACACCACGATGTGGTATGTCGTTCGGAACGATGCCGGGCAGGGTGCCGATGTGTTCTACATCCCCTCGACGTGGGAGTTTGACCGACAGATGCCCGATGGCAGCGTGTCGCATTATGCCGATACCTCCCTGCCGCGCCACCGTGCCGATATGCGTATCGAGATGAGCGGCGTAGCGGCATATATGGCCGACGGCAACAATTTCTACTCCCCCTACTATCGTCACATCACCCTTGACACGTGGGCCACCCTCGACGAGGACACCATCGCCCGGCGTTATCGCCCCGTGTCGTTCCGCGATGTGGAGCGCGCCTTCACCTACTATCTCCGCCATTATAACGGCGGTCGCCCCTTCGTCCTGGCCGGGTTCAGTCAGGGCGGCAAGTCGGTGGTGGAACTGCTGAAAGCGCTCCCCGCAAGGGCGCGCCGTCGCCTGGTGGCCGCCTATGTGTTGGGATATAAGGTGACGCCCGCCGACACCGTCGCCGCGCCGTGGCTCGTCGCCGCTCGCGGCGCCGACGACACCGGCGTTATCGTCTGCTACAACACCGTGTCGGACGTGCGCTACACCAAGGCCGTCGTCAGCGCCCCCAATGTGATGGGCATCAACCCCGTCAACTGGCGCACCGACGCCACGCCCGCCGTGCTCCACGACACCCTCACCGTCGCCCTCGACACCGCGCACCACGTGCTGGTGCTCGACGGCTACGACGGCAGTGCCCTGCCCAATATCCTCAACGTCCTCAATGTCGGCGACTACCACGGTGTGGAACCGTGGCTCTACAGCGACTGTCTGCGCGAGAATATCCGCCGCCGCATCGCCGCCTTCCGCCAACAAGACGGCGGGAAGAGACGATGGAGGAGGGGAAGAGAGAGATAGGGCGGAGAGAGGACGTTGCCGCACCGCCGTTGCCTCCGTCGGGAGGAGAAAGGAATGAGGGGAGAAAAGTTTTCGGAAAAGGCCGCCCCTCTTGCGTTGCTCATCTGCCGGAAAGTGCGTAACTTTGCCGATAGATAAAGGAACTTTATAGATGACCCAAGGGATGCCATCCGCCGTTAGGAGAGCGTCCCGTAATGCGCGAATATCATGAAATACCTCCTCGTCCTCCTCATTCTCTTGCTGCTGACAGCCTTGCTCGTCTGCGTGGAAGTGTGGCGACGCACGCAGCGCCACAACCGCCGCTTGGCGGAACAGTGTCGCCAACTGGAGACGCTCAACGCCACCCTCGCCGCCACCAACGAGTGGCGCGAGCAGTATGTGTGCCTTTTCATCGACCTCTGCGCCACCTACATCGGAAAGTTCAGCGACTACCGCCACCTGGTGCGCACCAAGGTGATGGAGCATAAGATCGGCGACCTCCTCAAGCCGTCGCTGGAACGCTCCAACGAGGCCGAGATGCGCAAGATACACCGCACCTTCGACAAAGCCTTCCTACGCTTCTTCCCCGACTTTGTGGAGCGTTTCAACGATCTCCTGCGCGACGGCGAGCACATCGTATTGCGCCCCGGCGAGCTCCTCAATACGGAGCTGCGCATCTTCGGGTTGATACGCATGGGCTTCACCGACAGTTCCAAGATAGCCACGCTCCTCTTCTATTCCCCCCAGACTATCTACAACTATCGCACCGCCGTACGCAACAAGGCCAAAGACCGCGACACCTTTGAGGCGCAGGTGGCCCGGCTGTGCTCCCTTCATCGCCTTCAGCCCGACGAGGCCGCCGCGTCGCCGTGTGCCGTCGCGGGGCGGGAGGGCGCGGCAACGCCCCCTTCGCCGTCTTCTTCCGGGGGAGGGGAGCAATAAACCGGAGCAAAACATTTGGTGGTAGAGAAAAAAACTGTAACTTTGCCCCCGCTAATAAGGAAAGATGCCGGAGTGGTCGAACGGGCCGCACTCGAAATGCGGTGAACGGGTAACTGTTCCGGGGGTTCGAATCCCTCTCTTTCCGCTCCAGATGTCGAGAGACCGCAGTTTCCTCTGCGGTCTCTCGCTATTTATCGGGCGGCGCCGGTTTCCGTGGCGACGTCTTTCTTCTTTTAGGGTGGTTCTGAAAGACGATACCTTTCGTAGAACAACCCTTTAACCTTATATATTATGACAGTACTCTACGAAGACAATCATATCATCATTGTCAATAAATCTCCGGGCGAGATTGTCCAGGGCGACAAGACGGGCGACCGTCCGTTGGCCGAGGAGGTGAAGGCGTATATCAAGGAGAAATATGCCAAGCCCGGCGCCGTCTTCCTGGGAGTGGTGCATCGTCTGGACCGTCCCGTGAGCGGTGTGGTGGTATTCGCCCGCACCGGCAAGGCGCTCTCTCGCCTGAACGAGATGTTCCGTGCGGGAAAGGTGCGCAAGACCTACCACGCCATCGTGCCGGCGGTGGCGGCGGCGACGGTGCCGCAGACACTCGACCACTGGCTGACGCGCAACGAGCGGCAGAACAAGGCGTATGCCCATCCGCGCGAGGTGGCGGGGAGCAAGCACGCCCTTCTCGACTATGTGCCGCTGGCGTGCGGCGAGCGCTACGCCCTGATAGAGGTGCACCTCCATACGGGACGCCATCACCAGATACGTTGCCAGTTGGCCACGGTGGGGCTGCCCATCAAGGGCGACCTGAAATACGGGGCGCCGCGGAGCAATGACGACGGCAGCATCTGCCTCCATGCCCGCAGGGTGGAGCTGGAGCACCCCGTGAGCCATCAGATGATTTGCGTCGAGGCCCCCTATCCGTCGCAGCCCCTGTGGCGCAAGCTGGCCGCCTCGGCCTCTTCCCCCTCGTCGTCGCCCTCTTCCTCCGCACAGTCATGACCGCGTCTTCCCTTCCCGCCGCCCGGCGTCTGCCGGCGGCCGCCGACACCACCGTCTTGTGGGTGGTGCGCCATGGAGAGACCGAGGAAAATGTGGCCGGCATCCTTCAGGGCCACCTCCCCGGCCATCTCACGCCGCGCGGTATCGCTCAGGCGCAGCACCTCGCCGTGCGCCTGCAGGGCATCCCCTTCTCCGCCTGCTATGTCAGCGACCTGGCGCGCACGGTGGCAACGGCGCGCCTGCTGCAGCCTGTCGTGGGGTGCTTGCCAATGCCGACGCCGCTCCTTCGCGAACGCGATTGGGGCAGCCTCACCGGGCGCAAGATAGCGGAGGTGCGCGACAGTGTCTTCCCCGACGATGTGGAGACCGTAGAGGCCATGGCGGCGCGGGCGCGTGATTTCGTGGCCCATCTCCTGACGCATCACCGCGGTGCCACCGTCCTGGCGGTCACCCACGGCCTCTTTGCCCGCTGCCTGCGAGCTACCCTGACGGGGCGTGCCATCCGCGACATTCCGCGCATGGGCAATGCCGAGGCGTGCCGCCTCGTTCTGGGCCCCGATGCCCTGTCGCTGCCGTCGGCGGTGACGGAGGAGATGCCGGCTGCCGCCGAATAGTCCCCTGCCGTTGCTGTCGCGTCGCCGTCGCGTCATCGTACGGCCCTGTCCTGAAAAACAGCGGGCCGCCGTTACACCTCGTCATGGAGAGGCGTAGCGGCGGCCCGTGTCGTTGGGAGGCTACCCTTAGAAGTCTACTTCGATACCGATGCCGAAGACGTCGTTGGTGCGGTGGAAGTTGTTGTAGCCCGCCGTACTGTATCCGGCGAAGGCTGTGGCGATGTTGCCCACGGCGCCTATCTCCGTCTGCACCGTCTTGAGGCGCTGGGAGGCGGCCGCCTTGTATTCTTCCGACAGATCGGGGTTGGCTATGACGCTTTGGAGCTGCTGCTGGGCGGACTGTAGCTGCGTGCTCATCGCGGTGAGCTGCGTGCCGAAGGTCTCCTTGAGGCCGGAGTAGTCGCTCTGTGCCTGACGGTAGTGGTGGTAGAACGTCTTGAAGTAGGCCAGATTGAGTTTCACCTTCTCCTTCAGTCGGAAGGCGGCGCCGATACCTGCCGAGTTGGAGTTGGTGACAAAGCTCAAGTCGGAGATGAAGCGGCTGTCGGTGCCCAGACCATAGTTGGTGGTCTGCCATCCGGCGCTCACCGTCCAGCGCTTGGCGATGTCGTATTCCATACCTGCCAGGATTTCCCATCCTCCGCCGCTGAGGTAGTCCTCGCGGTGTTCATACTGTGAAGCCTGTTGGTCGAAATAATAGTGGAAACCGGCCGAGGCGCGCAATCCCTTGAGAATCTCATACTGGGCGCCGAGGGAAAGGATGGCGGGGATGTCGGCGGCAATCTTCTTGCCGTCGTCATATTCGCTCAGTCCGCTGGTGTTGACGCCGCTCTGGTTCTTCAGTCGCAGGCGTGTCTTCAGTTCATAGCGTGCGGCGAGGTTCCAGCGCCCCGTCTTGTAGTCGACGCCGATGATAGGGGTGAATCCCCATCCGCTCTGGTCGCAGTTGAGCTCGCGGTCTTCCACGAGGGCGGCAAAGTCGCTCATGCCCTGGCTCTCGAAGAAGGTGGAGGCGGGGAGGTTGACCGTCCCGGCGGGGGTGGCGACGTCGACGCCGATGTTGCGCACGTAGCCGTAGTAGTTGCAGTTGGCATAGACCACGCGTCCGCCGATGCTGATGTTGAGGTCGGGCGTCAGTTTGTAGCCCACGTTAAACTGTCCGCCGAAGTAGTACTGTCGGCCCTGCACATGAGTGTCCATGCTGTATCCCGTGACGCTGCCGGGTGCCACGGCGCCGATGAGTGACGGCAGCATGGCCACCTGGCTCTCGAAGGAGGGCAGTCCGTCGTCGAAGGTACACTTCCCGCCGCCGCCGGTGATGCCGAAGTGGAAGGAGGCGAACCATTTCTCGCCGACGCGTGCCAGGTCGATGGAGGGGATGACGGGTGCCTTGGCCTTTCCCTCGAAATACTTGGTGCCGTCCGACGGGTTCTTCACGCCGTTGACGGTGCCCAGGGCGAAGGGACTGTTGCTGCCAAAGGCCGATGTCATGGAGCGCGTCTGATAGGCGCTCTGTATGTTAAATCCCAGGTGCCAGCCGGTGGTCATAAAGCCGATGCCGGCGGGGTTGGAGTAGGCCCCGTCGATGGCGATGACGGCGTCGCGCGCCGGGTTGCGCAGGAAGGCAACGCACTGGTTGGTGTTGGTGAGATAGCCACCTGCCCGGACGCCGAGGGCGCTGAGGAGGCAGGCGGTCGCTACGATGGTCTTCTTCATTTTTGATTTTATTAGGGTGAACCGGCGGCAAAAGTACGACATTTTTGCACACCGGCCAAACGTCTGTGCAACTAACCGCCCGCCGTGGCGGCAAAGGGCGGTGTCGGCGGCCGCGCCTTGCTCCGCGTAGCCCCTCTGTCGCCCGCTGCATTTTTTTCTGAACTTTTTTGGGAAAGCACACGATTCTGCCGAAAAATCTTGACACGCCAAAGGGCGCGAAAACGCGCAAAAGGAGCCCCTACGGGCCGGGAAAATCTACAGAATGCTACAAAAATATACTTTCTTTTACGTGAAATTTACACGAATTAAGGAGTGCGACTTCTGATTTTACTTTCGTTTACACGGAAGCCCCCGATTTTTTGTCGTTTCCCTGAGAAGAGTGCACCACCGCGCCGCCCGGGAAATGCCTTTTATTGTTAAAGATGTTGAAGGATAGGGTAAGGGATGTCGTGGCCGCCGCGCGGTGTAACAAGTCCCGGACTCGTTGGAACAAGTCCGGGACTTGTTGAAACTTCTGCGGGACTTGTGACGCCGCGCGGCGGCGCGGGATTTCTCCGGCGAGTGACACTATATGTCAAAAACGCCGTCTTTTTAACACTCCGGAAGGCCTCGTGCGTGGCGCGCTCGGAGGCGGCGGCCGGGACGGTGGATTTTTTTCGATTCTCGCGGCCTTCGAACACATTTTGACACCCCCTCTCGCTTCACGATAAGTGCCGATAACGAGGGGGCGTAGGGGACGCCCTCTGTGAGTACCACTCCCTTTTCAAGCAGGAGGACTCGTGCCGCCCGCCGTCGGTTCGTTGCGCCGCCGCCGCTGCTGCGGGTGTCGCCGCGTCGTAGCCGCGGCGGCACACAAAAAGAGCGGCAAGGCGATTGTAAACAATGCCTTGCCGCTCCGAGCGTCGGAAAGAGGCGACTCGAACGCCCGACCCCTACGTCCCGAACGTAGTGCGCTACCAACTGCGCTACTTTCCGATTGCGTGTGCAAAAATACAACTTTCTGCCGATATGCCGAAAGGATTGACTATTTTTTTACGACGACGTCGATAATCATTTTGGGGTGGACGGGGTCGTTGGTGATGAGCAGGATGCGGCGACGCCCTTTGAAGTCGTGCGTGGTGGCGCTGACGGTAATCGTCAGTTTGTCGCTCTGTCCGGCGGCGAGGGTACGCTTGCCGAGGCTCACGCTGATGCCGGGGTTGTAGACCTGCAGCGCCGATATCTTGAGCGGCGAGTCGCCGGCGTTGGTCAGTGTCAGCTGCGTCTTGAGGCGCTTCTTGTTGCCGAAGCTCCCCATGTCGACGGTGGTGCTGTCGATGACGGCCTGCGGCGCCACGGCCAGTTCGGCGTCGGTATAGCTCTGTTCGGGAAGGAGGGTGGCGGAGATACTGATCTCGTTGTCGCGGTTGACGCGGTCGCCGGCAAAGCGGCTCACGTAGACGCTCGTCTGCGTAAGGCCGTAGGTGCGCAACTGCTCGCTGTTGAGCGTCAGGTGGAGGCGGCCGGAGCGCCCCGGGCGGATGCTCTCGGGCTCTATGGTGGCGGTGAGGTATTTGGGGAGGTGCATGAGGCTGACGGTGGCCGACTTCTTCCCTGCGTTGTAGACGCGGATCGTCTTGACGGGCATATCGCCGCGGCGCACGTCATCAAATTCTACATTGTCGGCTTCCAGATAGATATCGCCCACGTGATAACTGAAGTTGTTGGGATGCGCATTCAGTTCCTGCGCCACATCGCCGCTGAGCGTCAGTCGCAGCGGCGTGGCGGAGAGGTTGGTATAGACGGCCAACTGCTTCTCAAAGCGCCCCAGCAGGGCAGCGTCGTAGGTGGCGCTGACGGTGCCCTCGGCCCCGGGGGCAATGCCGTGCGTGGTCCATGTGGCGGCGGTGCATCCGCAGTCGGGGCGCACCTGCAAGATGTGCAGCGTGTCGCGACTGTCGTTGCGGAGGGTGAAGGTGGCCTGCGAGGGACTGTTCCACAGAACGGTGCCAAACTCGTGGCGCGGATGGTCGACATGAACCTGGGCGGCGGCGCCGACGGCGCCCATCGCCAGGACGGCGGAGGAGATATAAGCGTTGATGCGGTGCATGATAAAACGGTGGAAGGGCTGACGGGCAGCCGATGGAGGTGTGGGGAAACGGGGCGACGGTCCCCGTAGGGGGCGCTCCTTAACAAGGCAAAGTTAGGAAAAAAATGGAACTTTTTGGCGCTTCGGCGGATATTGCCTACATTTGCTTCAGATTTTTTAGGCGGTGCCGGCAGTCGGGCGCTCCGAAATATCGGCGCCCCTCCTCCGTTGCCTGCGAGGGGACGTCTCGTCGCGGGCGGGCCCGTCGGTGAGCGGAGCGGTGTCGGTCGTCGGCCCCGTTGCTCATCCGTGGCTGTCGGCGGCGGTGCTGTTTACACAAATCCCATAGGAATCACACTTTTGAAACCATCCGTATGAAATTTATATCTTGGAATGTCAACGGCCTGCGCGCCTGTTGCGAGAAAGGCTTCCGCGAGGCCTTCGCGGCCCTCGACGCCGACTTCTTCTGCCTGCAGGAGACAAAGATGCAGGCCGGTCAGCTGGACCTCCGCTTCGAGGGGTATCAGAGTTTCTGGAACTATGCCGAGAAAAAGGGTTACTCGGGAACGGCCGTCTTCACGCGACACACACCGCTCGCCGTCACCTATGGCCTGGGCGTGGAAGAGCACGACCGGGAGGGGCGCGTCGTGACGCTCGAGATGGACACGTTCTTCCTCGTCAACGTCTATACGCCCAATGCGCAGGACGGCTTGCGTCGCCTGGACTACCGCATGACATGGGATGCCGCCTTCCGCGACTACCTGTGCCGCCTGGACCGCCGGAAGCCCGTCATCGTCTGCGGCGACATGAACGTGGCGCATCAGGAGATAGACCTGAAAAATCCCAAGACGAATCGCCGCAACGCCGGTTTCACCGACGAGGAGCGCGACCAGTTTACGCAGCACCTGGCGGCAGGCTTCGTCGACACCTTCCGCCACTTCCATCCCACACTGACGGAGGCCTATTCCTGGTGGTCCTATCGCTTCCACGCCCGCGAGAAGAACGCCGGATGGCGCATCGACTACTTCCTCACCTCCCGTCGGATGACGCCCGCCCTCGTCTCGGCCGCCATCCATAATGAGGTCTTCGGCTCCGACCATTGTCCCGTGGAACTCGTGATAGAGACCCCTCTGCCGACCGGAGAATAGAAAATCATTTATCCCCCCATATAACGCTACGCTATGAAAGCTTTCTTTAAACAAGTACTGGCCGTCATCGTCGGAATGATAGTGGTGGGCGGCTTCTTTATGGTCATCAGCTTTGTGATGCTGGTGTCCATGCTTACCATCGGCTCCTCGTCGTCGACAACAGAGGTGAAAGAGGGCAGTGTCCTCCACCTCGACCTCAGCGGCACCATCGAGGAACGCAGTGTGTCGAACCCCTTGAACGACTACTTCGGGGCGGCCACGCAGGAACAAGGTCTCAACGATATACTGGCGGCCATCCGCGTAGCGGCCGACGACGCCCGCATCAAAGGTATCTATATCGAGGGCGGCGCCCTGAGCGCCGACTTCGCCTCGCTGGAGGAAATCCATCGCGCCCTGAACGACTTCAAGCAAAACAGCGGGAAGTTTATCGTGGCCTATGGCGACAGCTACACTCAGGGCGCCTACTATCTGGCCTCGACGGCCGACAGCGTATGGCTCAACCCCGAGGGGATGCTCGACTGGCACGGCATTGCCTCGCAGCCCATCTTCTACAAAGAACTCCTCGACAAAATCGGCGTGAAGATGCAGGTGTTCCGCGTGGGCACCTACAAGAGCTACGTAGAGCCCTACACCCGCACCGACATGAGCGAGGCCAACCGCGCACAGTTGCAGTCGTTTATCGACGACATATGGAAACATATCTGCAGCGACGTGTCCGACAGCCGACAGCTGCCTGTCGACAGTCTGCAGGCCTATGCCGACCGCTATACGGCCCTGGCGCCGGCAGAGAGCTATGTGACGGGACGCCTGGTTGACCGCCTCACCTACGTCGACGAGGTGCGCGACCGTCTGCGCACCTTGGCGAAGACAAAGAAGCTACACCTGGTGGGCGTCGGCGACCTGGCCGCACTGGATACCGCCGGCAACGCCAAAGAGGGCGAAGTGGCCGTCTACTATGCCTATGGCGGCATCGTCGGCGCCGAGGGCGAAGGACTCTCCGGCGAAGGACATTCCATCGTCGGGCCACAGGTGGTGGAAGACCTCGACCGACTGGCCAACGACAGCAATATCAAGGCCGTCGTCATCCGTATCAATTCGGGCGGTGGTAGCGCCTACGCCTCCGAACAGATGTGGCGCGCCATACAACTCCTGAAGAAGAAAAAGCCCGTCGTCGTCTCGATGGGCGGGATGGCGGCCTCCGGAGGCTACTATATGGCCTGCGGCGCCGACTATATCGTGGCGGAGCCCACCACCCTGACGGGGAGCATAGGCATCTTCGGGATGGTGCCCGATGTTACGGGACTGCTCACTCAGAAACTGGGCCTGCACTTCGACGTGGTGAAGACCAACGAAGCCTCTGACTTCGGCGCTATGGGGCGCGCCTTCAACGATGGAGAGAGCCGCGCCATGCAGGCCTATGTAGACCGCGGATACGCCCTCTTCCTACGGCGCGTGGCAGCAGGACGACGGATGACGACCGACCGCGTCGACAGTATCGCACAGGGCCGCGTATGGACCGGACAGCAGGCCCTCAAGCTGGGCCTTGTCGACAGTCTCGGAACGCTCCGCGACGCCATCGCCGTCGCCGCCCGCCGTGCCCACATCCAGCAGTATGCCCTCACCGAGCAACCCGTGCAGGGCGACTGGTGGGACGACCTCCTCAACCGCTACCGCTCCGACTATATGGAAAACCGCGTGCGCACGGTATTGGGAGAATACTATCAGCCCCTCCGCTTCGCCGCCTCTCTCCAAGGACGCGACTGCCTGCAGGCACGGATGCCCTTTGAACCTCATCTTCGATAACACCTATTATATATAGTAGGGGGAGAATAGAGGCAACGAGGATGCTCGTTCCTATTCCCTTCAACGAAAAAAATAAAAAATCCCTCTCCACTCCTTCCTTCTCCCCCGAATTATAACGTATGCTCCTCCTCCGTCCCCTCTCAGCCCTCTACGGCGCGGTCATGGCCGTGCGCAACCTCGCCTTCGACCGCGGGTGGCTCCCCTCATCGACGTATGAGGTGCCCACCATCGCCGTCGGCAACCTGGCCGTGGGAGGAACGGGGAAGACGCCCCACGCGGAATACCTGCTGCGCCTGCTGGCGCCGCGCCGCCGCACGGCCCTGCTCAGTCGCGGCTACGGCCGCCGCACCCGCGGCTATGTGCGCGCCGCCGCCGCCGTAGAGGCCGCCGACATCGGCGACGAGCCCTACCAAGTGTGGCGCAAGATGCCGCAAGTGGCCGTGGCGGTGTGCGAAGACCGACGCCGAGGGATGCAACGCCTCCTCGCCGAGGGCGTCGACGCCGTCGTCCTCGACGACGCCTATCAGCACCGCTATGTGCGGGCCGGGCGCTACGTCCTGCTGACCGACTACCACCGCCTCTACAGCGACGACCACGTGCTGCCCGAGGGGCGCCTGCGCGAAGGACGCCGCGGCGCGCGCCGCGCCGACGTCATCATCGTCACCAAATGTCCGGCCGACAGTGCCGCCTGGGAATCGTCGGCCGACGAGATACGTCGCCGCCTGTGCCCCGCGCCGCATCAGCGGGTGTTTTTCACCACCTTTGTCTACGACCTCCCGCGGCACTTCCTGACGGAAGCACCCCTCGCCGGCGCACCATGGGACGGTCGTGACGTACTCGTCGTCACGGGGGTGGCACACCCCGAGAGCCTCTACCGCCATATCGAAGGCGGCGGAGGGCGCGTCCACCCGCTGCGCTTTGCCGACCACCACCGCTTCACCGCCGCCGACCTGCAGCAGATGGCCGATGCCTACGCCGCCCTGCCGCCCGGTGCCCTTGTTGTCACCACCGAGAAGGACGCCGCCCGTCTGGCCGCCGACGCCGAAGGCCTCGAGGCAACGCTGCGGCAGGCACTCCTGGTGCAGCCCATCCGGGTGGAGTTCTTATTCGACAGCCAAAAAGATTTTGATAAATACATTCTAGACTATGTTGCAAACTATCCAACAAACCGCGGCATGGATACGTAGCCATACCGCCTCGCGCCCCACCACCGCCATCGTACTGGGGACGGGCCTCGGACGCCTCGCCGCCGAGATTGAAGTCATCGACGCCTTCCCCTATCAGGACATCCCCAACTTCCCCGTGTCGACCGTCGAAGGCCACAGCGGACGCCTCATCTTCGGCCGCCTGGGCGGCTGTGAGGTGATGGCCCTCGAGGGACGCTTTCACTATTACGAAGGCTACAACATGAAGCAGGTGACCTTTCCCGTGCGCGTCATGCACGAGATGGGCATCCGCGAGCTCTTCGTCAGCAACGCCTCCGGCGGCGTCAACCCGGACTTCGAAATCGGTGACCTCATGCTCATCACCGACCATATCAACTTCCTCCCTGAACACCCGCTCCACGGCCCCAACTTCCCCACCGGGCCGCGCTTCCCGGATATGCACGAGGCCTACGACCACGCCCTCCTCGAGATGGCGCGCGAGATAGCCCGCGAGAAGGGCATCAAGGTGGTGGAGGGTGTCTACCTCGCCACGCAAGGGCCCACCTACGAGACACCGGCGGAGTATAAGATGTATCGCACCTTCGGCGCCGACGCCGTGGGCATGAGCACCGTCCCCGAAGTCATCGTGGCGCGCCACTGCGGGATGCGCGTCTTCGGCGTGAGCATCATCACCGACCTCGGCGTCCCCGGGAAGATTGTAGAGGTGACGCACGAGGAGGTGCAGCGCGCCGCCAATGCCGTACAGCCGCTGATGGCAGAGATATTCCGTGAACTCATCCGTCGTCAAGGCCTCTGATACCCCCTTCGCTTCATGACATTTCCCCAACTATCGTCCCTCTCGGCCTTCCGCCCGGCCTCGCCGACGGGCCGCGGCCTCCTCTTGGGCCTTATCGCCGCCGTCTTCTACGGTTTGATACCCACCTTCACCCTGCCGCTCTACGGCGAGGGCCCCGACGCGATGTCGGAGATATCCATCCTCTTCTACCGCTTCATCGGTGCCGCCGCGGTGGTGGCCGTCATCATGGCGGTGCGCGGCGTCTCGTTCCGCATCACCCGCGGCGAGGCGGTGACGCTCACCTACCTGTCGTTCCTCTCCGACGGCGCGGCCATGTTCCTGCTGGCGGGCTACGACTATATGCCCTCCGGCATCGCCACGACGCTCCACTTCATGTATCCCGTCGCCACGGCCGTCATCATGATGTGCTTCTACCATGAGTCGCGGCGCCCCGTCACGATATTCGCCGTCTTGCTCGCCGTCTGCGGCGTCGGCGTCCTCTCGTGGCCCGTCGGCGGCGTCACCGTGGGGATGCGCGGCGTGGTGCTGGAACTGATATCGGCACTCTGCTTCGCCCTCTACCTCATCCGCCTCAACCGTTCGCGGGTGGCGGCGATGGACAACCTGAAGCTCACCTTCTATGTCCTGCTGATGGGCGGCCTCATCTTTGGGGCGGAAGCCTACCGCCAGGACAGCCTGCAAACCGTCACCACCGTCACGCAAGGACTGAACCTGGCGGCGCTGGCACTGCTCTGCACCGTCGTGACCAACCTGAGCTTGGTGGTCGCCGTCAAGAATGTGGGGTCGACCACGACGGCCGTCCTCGGGGCCCTGGAGCCGCTGACAGCCGTCGTACTGGGAAGCCTCCTCTTCGCCGAACCCGTCACTTGGAACGTCGTGACGGGCATCTGCCTCATTATCCCCGCGGTGATTGTCATCATCTTCACGCGCGGGCGCTGACGGCACCTTTGCGGCGCCCCTACGGAGAGGGGCGGAATGCGAGCAACGGCATTCCGCCCCTTTTTCGTAACTTTGTGGCCACAAAGCCATCTGAAAAAAGATTTTAGGAAAGATATGACACACACAGAAACGGCTACCCGCCGGATAGCTATCAAAGACTACAACTACCCCCTCCCCGAAGAACGCATCGCCAAATATCCCGTGGCGGAGCGCGACACGTCGAAGCTCCTCCTCTATCGCAACGG
Organism: uncultured Prevotellamassilia sp.; assembly: GCA_964640535.1. GTDB lineage: Bacteria > Bacteroidota > Bacteroidia > Bacteroidales > Bacteroidaceae > Alloprevotella. The sequence continues at coordinate 78,434 of CAZXFS010000004.1, forward strand.
GGAGGTGCGCGAGGACGTATTCTACCATCTCCCCGACTATCTGCCGGCGGGGGCGCTGATGGTGTTCAACAATACCAAGGTGATACAGGCGCGTCTGCACTTCCACAAGGCCACCGGCGCCCTGATAGAGGTGTTCTGCCTGGAGCCCCATACGCCCGCCGACTACCAACTATCGTTCTCACAGAAGGGGAGCGTGACATGGACGTGCCTGATAGGTAACCTGAAGAAATGGAAGGAAGAACGACTGGAACGCGTCATCACCGTCGGCAACAAGACGGTGACGCTGACGGCGGAACGCCTCGGCATGAGCGGAACGGGCCATGAGGTGCGCTTTGCTTGGGGCGACGACACGGTGAGCTTTGCCGAGGTGCTCGACGCCATCGGAGAACTGCCCATCCCTCCCTACCTCCATCGCGACACAGAGACCGGCGACCTGGAGACTTACCAGACGGTGTACTCCAAGATAAAAGGCTCGGTGGCGGCACCTACCGCCGGCTTGCACTTCACAGAGCGCGTGCTGCGCGCCCTCGACGAGAAGGGCATTGAGCGCAACGAGCTCACCCTCCACGTGGGCGCCGGCACCTTCAAACCGGTGAAGTCGGAGCATATCGCCGACCACGCCATGCACGCCGAGTGGATTGCCGTGCCGCGGCGCACCCTCGAGCGATTGCTGGCGCACGACTGCCGCTGCATCGCCGTGGGGACAACGTCGGTGCGCACCCTGGAGAGCCTCTACTACCTCGGAGTGATGGTAGACAAACAGCCCGACTTGTCACCGGACGACCTCCACGTGCCGCAGTGGATGCCCTATGACTACGCCGCGGCGACCGGCACGAAGCTCTCCGCACGGGAGGCGCTGATCGCCCTGCTGGACTATATGACGCGCGAACACCTCGAAGTGCTCCATGCCGCCACGCAAATCATCATCGCCCCGGGCTACGAATACCACCTCGTGCGCACCATCGTCACCAACTTCCACCAGCCGAAGAGTACCCTCCTCCTCCTCGTCTCCGCCTTTGTCGGCGGCAACAACTGGCGCACCATCTACGACTACGCCCTGAGCCATGATTTCCGCTTCCTCTCCTATGGTGACAGCTCCCTGCTCAACTATTGACGAACGATGGTAATGAAAGATAACGCACAAGAACGCTTGCCGCTGGTCGACGCCGAAGGCCGCGTGACAGGCAGTGCCACGCGCGGCGAGTGCCACGGCGGCACGATGTGGCTGCATCCGGTGGTACACCTCCACGTCTTCAACGCCGACGGCGAGCTCTACCTGCAGAAACGTCCCGACTGGAAAGATATCCAGCCGGGACGATGGGATACCGCCGTCGGAGGTCATGTCGATATGGGCGAGACCGTCGATGAGGCGCTGCGGCGCGAGGCACGGGAGGAAATCGGCATCGTCGATTTCGTGCCCGAGGCCGTGGCACGCTACGTCTTCGAGAGTGCCCGCGAGCGGGAACTGGTTCATGTCTTCGCCACCCACACCCCGTGCCGCCCGCACCCGTCGGACGAGGTGGCCGGGGGCCGCTTCTTCTCGCGCCGGGAAATCCTGGAGCGGATGGGGACGGACTTCTTCACACCCAACTTCGAGCAGGAATGGAGCCGCTTCTTCGGCAACCCCGCCGCGGAGACGTCGTGTGAGGGAACAGAGGTGGGCAGTACCCATTGAGCATCTACGAGGACGTTATACGCATAAGGGCTGTCCGGCAAAGAGAAACTTCCCTTTTGAGGCGTTTGTCCTCAGTGAAGGCCTTCTTTGCCTGATGGGCGCTATTCAAGAAATATTTACCGACTAAGATGTCTGTGCCTATCTAAGCGGATATAAAGAAGAGCAGCCTTATCGCAAACGCGAGTACAACGGCCGCAAATAGAAGGACAAGAATGCCTCCTACCGTCCATGCCTTTGGTATTTCTTTCATGAGCTTTTTCACCTTCTCGGAACGTAATGCTGTATTGTCGGGAAAAGGAGAATGGTCTTTTCTGTTAGTTTCCAAGTTCCAGTTGATTTTTAACAAGATGATAATAGCTTCCACGTTGTTCTATGAGAGAAGAATGTGTCCCCCGTTCAACTACACATCCTCCCTCCATCACCACAATTTGGTCGGCATCTTTGACTGTAGATAGGCGGTGTGCCACAACGACGACGGTACGCCCTTGGTAAAATGTGCGGAGATTCTCAACAATCATTCTCTCGTTTTTAGCATCCAGCGCATTCGTTGCTTCATCGAGGAAGATGAAGTCCGGATGCTTGTAGACGGCTCGTGCGATTAATATTCGCTGTTTTTGTCCTTGGCTCAGTCCAACGCCATCTTGCCCGATTCGGGTGTGATATCTTAAGGGGAGTCCTGCGATGAAGTCGTGAATATTTGCTATCCGGGCTGCATGTATAAGGCGTTCCTCGTCAACGTCACCATCATCCACGGCAATGTTTCTCTCTATCGTCTCGGAGAAGATGACACCATCTTGCATGACAACGCCACAATGACGCCGCCACCATTTCAGGTGGTAAGAATTGATGTCTCTTCCTGATAGGGCGATATTCCCTTGTGAAACGGGATAGAAGCCAAGTAATAACTTGACGAGTGTCGTCTTCCCACTTCCTGATGCCCCTACAATAGCGGTCACTTTACCCTCCGGAATATCAAAGGATACGTGGCTGAGTGTATCTTTAAGGGAATGAGGGTCGTATTTAAAGCAAACATCGTTAAGCTGCATGGTTTTACCCGCTGGGAACCCCTCGTTATGATGACTGTTGTCGTCTTCTTCGCGGCGTTCGTGAATATCGTGGATGCGTTCAAGAGATATCTTGACATCTTGGAGTGAATAGATGAAGGTGACGAACTGTTCCACCGGAGAGTTGAGCTGTCCGATAATATATTGTACCGCCAGCATCGCACCGAGTGTCATCTGCCCATGGATGACGGCGGTAGCCGCCAATACCGTAATCAATATATTTTTTACTTCATTCAGGCAGATGGCTCCCGCTTCCTGCGTCTGTTGCAGCTTTAGCGTTTTCATCTGTATTCCAAACAAGTCGGCTTGTATATCCTCCCATTCCCATCGTCTACGTTGCTCACAGTCTTGCAGCTTTATCTCCTGCATAGATGTGAGAAACTGATAGGTTCTACTTTGGCTGATAGCTTGTTGTTCAAACAGCTCGTAGTCTAATATCTTTCGACGCTTCAAAAATGTAGTAATCCAAAGGCCATATAAAAGGCTTCCCGCAATGAAAACCGCGAAGATGACAGGATGATATATAAAGAGAATCCATCCGAAAATGAGAAAACTTAAAGAGTTGAACGCGATACTTAGAACTTGCGTCGTCAGGAAATTTTGAACCCGGGAATGGTCTCCGATGCGTTGCAGCAAATCCCCTAAAAGCCGGGTGTCAAAGAATGACATGGGGAGCTGGAGCAATTTGATAAAGAAATCGCTAACGAGCGCGATATTGATTCGCATAGAAATGTGTAGGAGTAACCATCGCCGCAGGAAATCCGTAGCAGTTTTCCCCAGTATAATCATCCATTCCCCTAAAAGGATCATCCAGATGAATCCTATGGATTTGTCGCGTATACCGACGTCTACAATAGACTGTGTCAAGAAGGGCAATACCAATTGCAGCATACAGCTGAGCACCAGCCCTATTAGAATCTGAAAGAGTATTTTCCGGTAGGGGCGGATATATCGGAGCAGAAATCCTGAGGAGTTTTTTTCCCTCTTTTCGTTGCCGGAAATGTCCTTTAAACGCTCCGTAGGAGTTAAGACGAGTGCAATGCCTTTTTTCTCCCGAAATGATGTATTTCCCATCCAATGCTGTTGAAAGATATCTGTGGAGTATACCATTTTCCCTTTCGCGGGGTCGGCGATATAGAACTGTCTTTCTCTTTTAATATGGTAAAGAACGACGAAGTGGTTCTGTGACCAGTGCAAGATACACGGTAGGGGGGTTGTTCGTAAGGCCTCAAGGGTCAGACGGTAGGCTGAGGTGGTGAACCCTAATTCTTCGGCCGATTGGGCTAAGCTGAGAAGAGATACTCCTTCTGTTGTTGCATGACAATGCCGGGAGACATCAGATAATGATATCTCCCGACCATAGTAATGGCATAGCATAGTTAAACAGGCGGCACCACATTGTGTGATATCCTGTTGCCGGATATGCTTAAACCTCATCAGAAACGACTCTTTTCATCCTGCCCGGCACCGGTTCCACGATATTTGGAATGGGTGACGTTGAGATCGTACTGAATAGTCAAGACGAGGCTGCGAGTCTCGTCGTAGTCGCGACTATCTACCGTGAGGTCGCCATTATACAGGATGTTGCGCTCATGGGAGGCGTCGAAGATATCATTCGCCTTCAGACGCACAGATAAGCGGTTCTTCCACATGGTCTTGGTGATACTCAAGTTCAGATAGCTCACGGCCCTCGTGTCTACATTCTGCTGATAGCCGGAGGTGCGGTACATGAAGTCGGCATCCACTTTCCAAGAATGAGGAAGTGAGAGGGTGTTGTTCCAATTGAGGGAGAAGAGAGGACGACGTAGATGCTTCATCCGTTCCAGCACCTGAGTGGTGTAGATGTTGAAGAATAGGAGTCCGCTGATTTGTGGCGACCAACATCCGATGTGAGGCTGGGCCCCCAGTGTGAGCAGGAAGTATCGGTATTTGGGGACATTCTGATAGGTAATCAGTTTGACGAGCGGGTCATCGTGATAGCGTTCTGTCACATTAAAGATGGAGCTTCGCTCATGATTATAAAGCGCCTGGGCATAGAATATGCGCCACTGAGCCATCAGTTGTGCCGTATAAACTTTGACGGCGGTCAGAGAGGGACGTCCCGACTCATAGGTAAAGGGCGTGACATATTGCGTGGTGCCATCCAATTGCTGATAGGTCGGGCGACGTGTCCTACCGGTAAAATCGAACGATAGTTGCCACTGTTTTATCTTGGCAGAGGCGGAAAGCGTCGGGAACCAATTATTATAGGTACGGCTCAAGTCGGAATTGAGCTGGTCGGCCTCAAAATATTGATAGCGTACATGTTCAAAGCGTAGGCCGACGCCGTATTGAAAGTTCCCCATTTCTTGAGACAGCTCCAGGAAGCCGGCCAGATTCTTCTCGTTAATATGTGTATCACCGCCGTAGATATCTGCACCGTCGTAGGCGGCAAAATCATTCACACGAGAGTGAGTCCATTCTTCTCCCGCGTCCAATGTTCCTTTCAAGAGAGGATACGACAGCACCAGTTTCTCGGCCCATAGGCTGTTGTTATTGTTGTTGTCCGTATAAACGCATTTCTCTGTCGTGCTCTCTCCATGCTCCGTTTGTATTTCCTTTTTATACTTCTTGTTGTAGAGGTAATTCCCGTTAAAGTCAATCGAAAGGTTTCCTACCGTGCCCACATAATAGATATTGGCGTCGTGGTTGGGGCGCTCTTTTTTCTTACCTGTCACATTTTGAGAGAGGGATAGGTAGGGGGCATCATCCCGGGTGATATCCGTCAGTATCCCACCGTGAGTCTTCGTCTTACTCCTCCACGATTGATAGTAGGCACCCCATGAGTGGTTCCCTTTTTGGTAGTTAAATCCGGTGCGGCCAAAGAGGTAATTCCTCGTAAGAGTCGACCTGCTGTCAATGGCCTGATGGGTAAGGAGAGGACTGTAAGTGGTAATGTCACTCACCGAGCGTTCTCTATACTTTCCGCCGTAGAAGTAACCATCCGCAAACATTTCCCATCCCCCCCAACGATATTTCAGAAGGGCGTGGTCGTTGTTGAGAATATAATGAGTCAATTGCGTGGAGTTATAGAGAGCTACACTAAATCCGTCACCCTTGGGAGGTAGCGTCTTGATACGTATCACAGCTTTTGTTTCGGCTGAATATTGAGCGCCGGGATTGGTGATAACTTCTACCGAAGAAATATCCTTGGAACTGAGGCGCTCCAATTCGGAAGCGTCTCTGATGAGGCGTCCGTTGATATAGATGTCCGGGGTACCACGGCCGAAAACGGTAAAGGCGCCATTATTTTCCATGACGAGCGGTACCTTTGACAGGACATCGCTGGCTGTACCTGCCGAAGCCAGAATACTGTGCGCTACGGAGGTAATCATTCCGTTCCCGGATAGTCGAGTCGTAGGAAGATGTCCGTTGACCACCGCCTCTTTCAATAGGACGGTATTCTCGTCTAATACGATAGTTCCACAGTTCCCATCCTCCGGTATTTTTCCTATGTAGGTGCTATATCCTAATATGGACACTCTGATATGAGAAAGGGTATCTGCAGATGCTCCCATACAGAAATACCCATTTTCGTCTGTAGCCGTTCCATTCAAGAAGGTACTATCTTGCAGCAGAACGACGTTGGCAAATCCGATGGGATTTCCCGATGCGTCTTTTACATATCCGGTAATATTTTGGGCTGAGAGTGTGGTGACAATGAAGAGATGAAGGAAAGATATTAGGTATTTCATAGCTTATCTATTAGGCAGTTGTGCGGTTTTGAAAACCATGTTTTCTCCGGAGTGTAGTATTTGATACGGCAATTTCGTAGCGAACAATATTGGTTTAACCGGCAATCAGAACATGTCTCTATCTGGCTCAGCATGATGTTCCCTCTATTGTACGTCCATCTGGAAGTATCTTCCCATAGTTGTTGCAGAGATTTTCTTTTGAGGTCTCCGATTTCCAAGTCTTTATTGTCGAAGGCATAAACGCAGGGATATACAATTCCGGAGGAGCTTATAGCCAACCTTTTCGTTCCGGCGGCACAATAAACTGAGGCATTCGTACTAAAGTCGGCCAGATTCTTCTTATAAGAGAGGGATGGAAAGTCTATTCTAATATGGGGAGCATAACGGTTGGACAATTCTAATATTTCCTCATAGGCGGCTTTTTCTTCTTCCTTGCTCAAAATGAGTTCGCTGTTAATGGCCGCTCTTCCTTCCGGCTCAATAAAATTAATAGAGACACAGGGAAGATGAAGTTCTATCAAGTGCTGGATAAAGAGTTCAAGATGCTCTCGATTTTTGCGATGTATGGTGTGCGCAATATTTACGGACGCATGATGTCGTAATAACAGACGAATGGCATCTTCCGTTCGCTGGAAGGTGTGGTTCCCTCGCAGGAATTCATGGATATAGGCAGATTCGCCATCTAAGGAGACGGTTGTGGATACATTAGGTTGGGAAAAGATATCTATATTGTCCTTGTTGATAAGTGTCCCATTGGTAAGAATGGATAAGCTCATTTTATAATGCGAGACCTCCCGCAGTAAATCCGTTGCGTGCGGGTAGACCAAAGGTTCCCCGCCACTAATGATAACACCTAATACATGGGTTCTCTCCATCTGTAGAAATATATTTTTCCATTCATCGATGGATAATAGATGATGCCGGTCGCTATTTTTCTCGGAAGATTGGAAGCAATGCTTACATCTAAGATTGCAGTTGTGGGTCAGATGAAGCTCTATATCCATTGGTGACGACATGACCGGTACGGTATACCGTGACGACATTTTCATGGACGGTAGGGGGGCATTGACCGGCTGCGAACTTTTGCAAAACGCGTCCTCTAATGAATACGCAGATAGGAAATCCGCTATATTTGAATAAGGGAGATGGACTCCGTGGCCGTTTAAATATTTTACGACTTCATTGAAGGAGATAGCATTCTCATAAAATATTTTTAGTACAAGAAAAAGAGCCGGAGTGAGCTCTATCATTTTTCGTGTATCTATATTATACAAACAATAATGTGGATAGTTAGTATCCCCTCTCAGTATCCATCGTCCTGTAATTGTAATTTTATCAAAGTCGGTGATAAGATTTCTATTCATGAGAAATTAGATATGTTAGAAGCAAAAAAAAGGGACTCTTGCGTTCAAGGAGGCAAGAGTCCCCTCGTAGGAGCGATGTTAGGTGTATTTACCTAATCGTTATTTCTTGTCAGGTGAACCGGGAGGGTAGGTGTTAGTATTACAGCAGTTAAGAACACCTTGTATCTTCAGTCCGTAAGTACGGATGTCGACGCCGAAGGCTCCTTTCACCATTTCCAGTTCTTGAGGAGAGAGCAAATCTTTTTCCATATTCGTGAAGTTTAAGTGAAACAATACGAACTGTTGTTGATAAGAGCAGTAGGGTCTTTAGATAAGTTCCATGGATTATCTAGACGCGGCAAATATATGGGATTTTGGGCGTTTCGAAAAGGCGTAACGATTAAAAGTTGTAAATAGATGTCACTCCGAGTAAATTTTCCTAAGAAAAAAATGAAATGTCGGTGTTGGTGGCTGTAGGATGATGGATAGGACCTTTGTGAAGCCTACGGCCGTATGTGAGAATGTATTCTGCAGCCGTGAAAATGCAGGCTTACTTTGATGAAAAAGGAGGCCCGGCATCGCTCTTGCGGATGCCGGGCCGGGAGTGTTATGATGAGGTGGAGCGTCGGGGTGGGCGCTGTCGTCGTTTAGAATTGGTAGGGGTTGAGGGCGCGGTAGCGGTCGTTGAGGCGGTTCTCCATGTTGCTGAACTCCCCGTCGACTTGTTGCGCCAGTTGCGGGTCTATCTCCAACGCCTTTTTGAGGTCGTCGGCAGCGCCCGCCTCGTCGTGCAGCTGTAGGCGGATGCCCCCGCGCAGTCGGTAGAGTACGCCCGCCGTGGGGCAGGCGGCGATGCCTTCGTTGCAGACGTCGAGGGCTTTGTCGAGCCGGTTGTCGGCGGCTTGGAGCTGTGCCAAGGCCTGAAAGGCTTCGATGCAGAACGGGTTGTCGTCGAGCAATTGGCGGAAAGTGGCGTCAGCGCCGTCGTTGTTGCCGGTGGCGGCGAGGCCCTTTCCGTGGAGCAGGGCGGTCTCCTCGTCGGCCGTTTGGCTGTCCATGAGGAAGGTGGTGTCGTCGAGGGCCTCGTGCCACTGTCCCATCTCGCTGAGGATGCGGGCGCGCAGGGCGCGGGCGGCGATATAGTCGTCGTGCTGTGCCAGGGCCTGCGTCAGGAGGGCGATGGCGGTGAAGTCGTCGTGGAGGCCGTGGGCGGCGACGGCGGCGAGGTAGGCAACGCGGGCGTCGTCGGTGTTTGTCGCGAGGAGGGGCGTCAGCGTGTCGCGCATGGCGGCGTAGTCGTCGGTCTTCCCCAGCGCGTTGGCCAGTAGCAGGCGGAGCTCTATGCCCTCCGTCTCCTCTGCCGCCAGCAGGCGCAGGTGGGGCAGGGCGGTGGCGTAGTCTTGTTGGCGCAGGAGGGTCTCGGCGAGGTAGGCCTTGGCGGCCCTGTCGTCGGGGCGCAGTTCGAGGGCCTTCTCCAGATAAGGCAGTGCCAGCTTTACCTCGCCCATTTGCAGGGCTCGCACGCCATTGTCGCGGAGGGTTTCAAACTGTCGTTTCTCTATTTTCTCCTTTTCTTCTTCGGGGGTGGCCGTCGGGCCGAAGATACTTTTCAGAAATCCCATAAGAGGTGATTGAATGGTCGATGGTGTGGTTGCTTGTCTACCGGCGGGATGTCGGTATCGGTGGACAAAGTTACTATTTTTGCACATAACAAGAGCGAGCGACGAAAGCTTTTCGCTTCGTCGCTCGCTCTTGTTGGGGTACCCGGACTCGAACCAGGAAAGACAGGACCAGAATCTGTAGTGTTGCCAATTACACCATACCCCATCCGGTGTTGTACTCAAGATGCCCTCTCGAATACGGGTGCAAAGGTAGGCCTTTCTGCTGATACCGCCAAGCGTTTGGTCTACTTTTTTTACTTTTTGTTGAAAAAAACGGGTTGTCGCCCGCCTCAGCGTCCTATCGGCTGGATGCGGCGGCGCAGGGCTTTTGATATCTCGAGGAAGAGGTAGCCGGAGCTGTTGGCGCGCACCTTGGCCTCATTGGCCTGGAACTTGCTATGTGCGTATTCTTTCGACTTCTCGAAGGTGAGGCGCGACATCTCGGCTTGTGTGCTTCCGGCCATGGTGCTGTCGAGATGTTCCTCGGGGAAGTAGTCGTCGAGGTCTACGTCGCCAATCATGGTCGTCTCGAGGAAGGTGAGACTGCTCTGTCGGCTGTCGTTGTAGTAGCCCACAAACATATGTCCCGGCGTCTGTACCAATACGGGGGTGATGTTGATGGCGCGCAGCAGGGAGGCGAAGAGTACGCTGCCGTCGACGCAGTTGATTTGTGAGGTCTCGAGGACGTCCTCAAAGGTGCGTACGCGTTGCGAGTATACCACGTTGCTTGAGAGGGAGGAGTAGGAGACGGAGCTGTATTGCATATTGCGTTTCTGGAGGACATACCACAGGGCATACACCTGTTTGTCGACCGCCGCCTCGCTCCCCGTCTGGTAGCCCGTGAAGCGGCGCACGATGCGCGTGTTGAGGGCCTCGCGCAGCACCTTGTCGATGAGGGGATGCTCCTCGTTGACGTAGGCGGCAAAGAACTGTCGTGTGCTGACAAAGCGGAGCTTGCCGTCGCCCACCTGCCGCTGATATCCCAGCAGGCACTCGTTGACGCTGCGCACGGAGAAGGTGCGCATGCGCGAGCCCTTTGTTTTCCCGTCCACCTCCACGTGGGCCACGACGCTGATGGGCTCTGCCTGTGTGTTGTTGCGCAGGGCGTCGTAGCGCCAGAGGACATCGGGGTAGATGGTATAGGTGGTGTTGGGCTCCGGCAGGACGAAGGTCGACACCGAACGGGCGAAGAATACCGTGGAGTCGAGCTCTACGCGCACCATCGTGTTGCGGTGGCGTGAGGAGGTGAGGCGGATGGCCAGGGCGGGCTTGGGGTTGCCCACGTAGGGCGTGTCGACGGGCTCTACAATGAGGGCGTCGCTGGTGGCCACGGAGAGGATGGCGGAGGGAAAGATGTTGCCCCCCAGCTGGTCGGTGATTTCAAAGTCGGCGGTGGTGGGCGGCCGCAGGAGGAAGAAAGCACCAACGGCGATGGCTGCTACTGCTGCCATCGCCGTTGTGATGAGGTGGCGCCGACGGCGCGTGCCGGTGCGCGTGTGTGAAGTCATAGGCTCTGTGTGAGGGAGGAAAGCTCCGGGAGGGAGACGGTGAGGAGGGGAGAAATGGGAAACGTCCCATTGTCTCGTAGTCCTTGCTCCGTGAGCCGGAGCTACACCTATATTAAATATTAGAACTCGAGCAGCTCCTTGAAGGTGCGCAGCAGGAGGATGTAGGCGCCTGCGGCGGGGATGGCCAGCAGGGCGGAGTCGAAGCGGTCGAGGATGCCGCCGTGTCCGGGGAGGAGATGCCCGCTGTCTTTGAGTCCCAGGGTGCGCTTGAAGCGGCTTTCGAGGAGGTCGCCAAGGGTGCCGAAGATGGAGACGACGGCGGCCAGTCCCAGCCAGAAGGGCAGTGAGAATACCGGCGTCACGGCGGCGAAGAGGCCGCCGACGACGAGGCACAGTGTGGTGCCGCCGATGGTGCCCACCCACGTCTTGGCCGGCGAGATGGCCGGTGCCAGTTTGGCGGGGAAGTAACGGTGGAGCAAACTGCCGGAGCAGTAGGCGCCGGTGTCGTTGGCCCATAGGATGACGAAGATGGCCAGCGGGATGGTGGCGTCGTAGACCATGTCTTCTCCCTCCGCGCGGCGGAAGCTCAGGTAGAGCAGTACGCAGAAGGGGAGGGTGATATACATCTGCGAGACCAGGGCGTTGACCCAGTTGCTGTAGCCCTGTGCGATGTGGTGGGAGAGGGCGTTGACCATGATGACCACGATGAGGGTGAGGACGAGGCCGCCGAAACACTCCAGGTTGCAGGCTTCGAAGTCGAGGAAGCCGGAGGCGAAGAAGCCCGTGAAGGCGACGAGGTAGATGCTGAGCAGGATGCTGAGGCTCCCGTTGACGAAGAAGGTCGACGAGTGGTCGAGGCAGCGTCCGAATTCCCATATCGCCAGTGAGACGATGACGCCGTAGAGGAGGGTGGCGGTGATGGCGCCGCCCAGGATACCGCCCACCATGAGGACGATAAAGATGAGCCCGGTCAGCGAGCGAGTAAGCAGGTTATTCATCGTGTGCATCTCCTTCCTTCCCCGTGGTGATGTCTTGCGGGGCTGTGGTGGCTTCTTCCGTCGTTGCCGCCACCTCTTGCGGGGCGTCGGGCGTCGTTGTGGCGGTGGTGTCCTCGTCGGTGGTCTGTTCTTCCATGAGCTCGTCGGCGCGGCTCTTCCAGGGTCGTTTACCAAAGATGCGCTCCACGTCTTCGGTGAAGATAACCTCGCGCTCTTGCAGGATGCCGGCGAGGGCGGCGTGCTTCTCGGCGTGTTCGCTGAGGAGGGCCTTGGCGCGGTCGTACTGTTCGGCGATGAGGCGCTTCACCTCGTCGTCGATGCGTTCCGCCGTCTTCTCCGAGTAGGGCTTGGTGAAGTTGTATTCTTGGTTGTTGTAGTAGCAGAGGTTCGACAAGGAGTCGCTCATGCCCAGATAGGCCACCATGCCGTAGGCGCGCTTGGTGACGCGTTCCAGGTCGTTGAGGGCGCCGCTGGAGATGTGTCCGATGAAGAGCTCTTCGGCGGCGCGTCCGCCGAGGGTGGCGCATATTTCGTCGAGCATCTGCTCCTTAGTGGTGATGCTGCGCTCCTCGGGGAGGTACCAGGCGGCGCCGAGGGCCTGTCCGCGGGGGACGATGGTCACCTTGACGAGGGGGTTGGCATAGCGCAGCATCCAGGAGACGGCGGCGTGTCCGGCTTCGTGGATGGCGATGCTGTGTTTCTCGCCCTGCGTAAGCACTTTTGTCTTCTTCTCGAGGCCGCCGATGATGCGGTCTACGGCGTCGAGGAAGTCCTGTCGTCCCACTTCGCTGCGGTTGTGTCGTGCGGCGATGAGGGCGGCCTCGTTGCACACGTTGGCGATGTCGGCGCCGGAGAATCCCGGTGTCTGTCGTGCCAGGAAGTCCACGTCGAGGTCGGCGGCGAGTTTGAGGGGTTGCAGGTGGACGTTGAAGATGGCGATGCGCTCGGAGAGCTCGGGGAGGTCAACGTGAATCTGTCTGTCGAAGCGTCCTGCGCGCAGCAGGGCGGGGTCGAGTATTTCCACGCGGTTGGTGGCCGCCAGGATGATGACGCCGGAGTTGGTGCTGAAGCCGTCCATCTCGGTGAGGAGCTGGTTGAGGGTGTTCTCGCGCTCGTCGTTGCCTCCGAACGACGAGTTCTTTCCGCGTGAGCGTCCCACGGCGTCTATCTCGTCGATAAAGATGATGCAGGGTGCTTTCTCTTTGGCCTGTCGGAAGAGGTCGCGCACGCGGCTGGCGCCGACGCCGACAAACATCTCTACGAAGTCGCTGCCTGCCATGGAGAAGAAGGGAACGTCGGCTTCTCCGGCCACCGCTTTTGCCAGCAGTGTCTTTCCCGTTCCCGGGGGGCCTACGAGGAGGGCTCCCTTGGGAATTTTTCCGCCCAGGTCGGTATATTTTTTAGGGTTGCGCAGGAAGTCGACAATCTCTTCCACCTCCTGCTTGGCGCTCTCCTGCCCGGCCACGTCTTTGAAGGTGACATGGGTGCCGTTGCCTTTCTCGAAGAGGCGTGCGCGGCTTTTGCCGACGCCGAAGATGCCGCCCGAGCCGTTGTTCCCGCTGTTTCCCATGCGTCGCATGAAGTAGAACCACAGGCCGGCGAGGAGGAGCACGGGGAAGATGCTGAAGAAGAAGTTGGACACCATGTTGCTGGTGGTCTCATACGACAAGGGAACGCCCGACGACTCTACGAAGTCGCCGAGCTGGCTGAGGTTGTCGGGGCCCTCGGTGGTCACCGTGGGGGTCTTGCCGGTGCGTTCGATGCTCATGTTGAACACCTGTCGCACGTGGTCGGGCTGTACGGTGAGGCGCGCCGTGCCGTCGGTCTTGTTGATGACGACCTCTTTGGCGTAGCCGTTTTTGATGTAGCTGCGGAAGGTGGTGATGTTGACCTCTTTCTGCATACTGCCACTGCCTGACGGCCCGGCGAAGTAGAGGTAGGCCAAGACGCCGACGATGACGATATACACCCAGTTGAGGCTGAACCGGGGCATATTGTTCTTTTGAGGGGTATTCTCTTTCATGATGGGATGTTGCGTGTGGGAAGGGGCGGAGTTAGTCCAGGTCGGGCACGGTGCGCAGGGCGGCGTCGTCCCAGAGGTGTTCCAGGTCGTAGTGCTCGCGGGCTTCGGGGACGAAGGCGTGCACCATCACCGTGCCGTAGTCCATGGCCACCCAGATGCCGTTGGCGCGTCCGGCGATGGCTGTCGGCTTCTCGGCGACGCGTTTGCCGGTAAACTCCTCCACGGAGTCGGTGACGGCATCCACCTGTTGGGGCGAACCGCAGGTGCAGATGACGAAATAGGCGCAGGGCGCGGTGTCTATGTGGGTCAGATCGGCCACGACGATGCTGCGGCCTTTCTTTTCTTGGATGCCTTCTACAATGGCTTCTACCAGTTTAGTTGTTGTGCTCATAGGTGTTGTGATGACGACGAGAGGGCTTGAATGGCGTGTCTCTCCATCTGTTGATAGCGTGTTGTGATATATTTAATTGTGTGTGACAGGCTGTTCGACGTGTGTCTTTATATATAATGTGTGAAAAACGCTGCAAAGATACGGGCTTTTCTCCGATTGCTGAAGGAAGCCTATCTAAATGTCCCGTGTTTTTTTGATTTTTAGAGATTGGGCGACGTCTCTCCCTCGGGGGGCCACGCCGTGTGCCGTTTAGAGGGACAACAGATTCTTGAAGAAGAAGTAAATCATCGGCATGACGAGCGCCGGCAGCAAGTTGATGGTCTTACAGTCCTTGATGTTGAGGACGCCCAAGCCGGCGGCGGCGATGAGGACGCCGCCCACCACCGACACCTCGCCGATGAGCTCCTCGGAGATAAACTCCGCCGAGAGGTGGGCGATGCCGTAGATGGCGGCCTGCCAGAGGAAGACGGCGATGGCGGCCCAGGCGGTGCCGAAGCCGTAGCTCGAAGCAATGACAATCATGGTGACCAGGTTGAGCGTGGCGGCCGTCATCAGGTAGGTATTGTCGCCGTAGAGGGCACTCAGGACGGGGCCCATCATCGACAGTGTCCCCACGCAGCACAGCAGGATGGCGGTGGTGATGCCCTCCGCCAGGTTGGAGCCGCCGGTGACGCGCGCCGTGGCGTGCTCCATGCGCTGGTCGAGGCGCAGGAGGGTGCCCACCAGCCCTCCTGCGGCCAGGCAGAAAATGAAGAGCACGGGGTTCTCGCTCTTCTGCATATTCGTCATGGCCACGTTGACGCCCAAGACGAGGGCGGCCAGTCCCATGGCCGTATTGAGGACGGTGATATATTTGTTGCGGATGCCGCGATGGGCCACGGCTCCGATGGCGGCGCCGACGACGACGGCGACGGCATTGATGAGGATGGCATACATACGCCTGAGTGATAAGTTGATTCAGCGCGAAGTTAGTGAAAAAGTGTCAGAAACGCAAATCTCTCTTTCCGGCGTCGTCCTCCGCGCGGTGTTGGCGCGGGTGGATGGGTCGTTTCGTCGTTAAAAGGCGGGCATTGGTCTAAAGCTTTTGGCGGCATCGGGGCGGCGGCGTATCTTTGCAGTGTCAAAATCCCCCACACTGAGTGACGGCGCCGTCGGTGCGCACCTTCGGCGCCGTTCTTTCTCTGTTGTTTGACCGATTTATTCCATCCGACATCCTTTTGATATGAAACATTTCTTTCAACCCCTATTGGCGGCACTGTTGTTGTCGCTGACCGTGACGACGATTTCCGCCGCTCCGCGCGATACGAAGGACGACAACAATGCCCCCGGCCAGCGCGAAGAGAAGATGGCCGCGCGCCTCGCCGAAGAGATGAAGCTCGACGCCGAGACGACGGCTTGGTTCAAACCGCTCTATCTGGAGATGCAGGACACCCTCCGTGCGCTGCGTCGCCCCGAGGCTCCGGCCGACAAATCCGCTCAGAAGTCTGACGCCAAGAAGCAGCTGACGGAGAAAGAGGCTGCCGCGCTCATCGAGAAGAACTTTGCCAAGACGGAGCAGGAGGTAGCCATCAAGCGCTACTACTATGCCGTCTTTATGGAGAAGATGACGCCGACGCAGCTCGTCCGCATCTTCGTGCAACAGCCCGGTGGTCGCAATCAGAATCGCCAGAACGACAACCAGCAAGAAAGCCCCGACGGCTTTGGCCCTCCGGGCGGCGGTTTCCCCGGCGGCGGTTTCCCCGGCGGTGGCTTCTAAGGGTCGCCATCCCTGCCGAAAGAACTTCCCCACAGTCGTCCGGTAGCTGCTGTCGTGAGACATCGTCTGCCGTTCGTACTAAGCGATTGGCCGTCTTTCCAATCGCTTCTTCTCAGCCCTCGTCTTATTCCACCGTGCCTTGGCAGCCACGAATGTCAATTCGGGATAGGCGCGAGCGCTACATAGAAGGGTTTACTTTATACACAGCACTTTTTCGTTCTAAGAGAGAGGACCGGGCGTCGTGGCGCTCGGTCTTTTTGGTCTGCTCGGCGGCGGCGCCGCGTTCCGCCCCTTCTTCTCCTTCCCTCCGTCCTTCCGCCCCTTCTCCCGAACTTCTTCTTTTTTTTGAAAAAAGTTTCTTCCGACGATTGCTTTTGCAGAAAAATATTGACACGGGAAAGAGAGTGGTTTCGATGAAAAACGGCCCGTTTTCCCCCGAAAAAATGCGGCGAGAAACCGGCGGAGGGGACTGAAGACCCTGAAAATTCAGAAATGTTAAGGATTCTGCGCGCTGTTTTTACGTTTGTTAGCGCTTCGGCCGCCGATGCTTCCTCTTTTTCGGGGCGAAAGTGCGCCGCCGTGACGTCCCCGAGGTGGTCTCTCGGTGTTAAGGAAAGTGAAGAGTCGGGGCGGATGTGTCGCGACGGCGGGGCGGCGCAACAAGTCCGGGATTCGTCGGGACAAGTCCGGGACTTGTTCTAACTTCTCCCGGACTTTTTTCAACGCGCGGCGTCCCCGACGCGGCGGTGTTTTTGACAGTATATGTCAAAAACGGCACTTTTTTAACACGCCGGAAGGCCTCGTGCGTGCGCTGCCCGGAAGCGGGGAGGCGGGCGGTGGATTTTTTGCGATTCTCGCGGCCTTCGAACACATGTTGACACCCCCTCTCGCTTCACGATAAGCGCAGGAAACGGTGAGCGCGGCGCCGGCCCGGTCGGCGGCGGGGAGGGCCGTGGCGACAGAGGAGAGAGAGACTGCGGGCCGCTCCCCTGTCTTCTCCGGGCTGTCGGGCCGTCCCCTGTCCCCCCTCATCACGGCGGCTGCGTGCCGCCGCGATGCCTCATGCAAGGGTGCCGTGGGTCTGAACGGAGTCACTCCTTATCGTTTTGCTACACTATTTTAATAAAAATGACTACCTTTGTATGCTATTACGGGCGGCGCCGAAAAGAGCCGCCATCATTCACGGGCGGCCCATGCGGAGCGCAGCCCTAAACCCACACACATGAATAGAACTACTGATTATCGGCTGACTATCGTTGTGCCCGTCTACAACGAAGAAGACAATATCTACACGCTGGAGGAGCGCTTCAAAGCCTACCTCCCCACCGCGCTCTACAAGGCCTGCGTCTTGTTTGTCAACGACGGTTCCAAGGATAAGAGCTTGGAGCGTATCGAGGAGATATGCCGCCGCAATGCTGATTTCTTCTATATCAGCCTGGAGAAAAACTCCGGACTGAGCGCCGCCATGAAGGCCGGCATCGACGTGACGGAGTCGGACTATATCGGCTATATCGACGCCGACCTGCAGACGGCTCCCGAGGACTTCAACCTGCTGCTCAAAGATATTGAGCACTATGAACTGGTGACAGGCATCCGCGCAAACCGCAAGGACAGCTTCTTCAAGAACTTGCAGTCGAAGATTGCCAACGGCTTCCGCCGCTCCATGACCGGCGATACGGCACAAGACACCGGCTGCCCGCTCAAGGTGATGCACACGCCCTATGCCAAGCGTATGCCCTTCTTCACCGGTATGCA
Organism: uncultured Prevotellamassilia sp.; assembly: GCA_964640535.1. Lineage (GTDB taxonomy): Bacteria > Bacteroidota > Bacteroidia > Bacteroidales > Bacteroidaceae > Alloprevotella. Next base: position 96,342 of record CAZXFS010000004.1, read on the forward strand.
CCGCTTTATCCCCGCGCTGATGATGCTCCAGAACGGACGCATCAAGCAGCTCCCCGTGCGACACTTCCCCCGCGTGGCCGGCGTCTCGAAGTATCACCTGTGGAACCGCCTTGTCTCGCCCTTCATGGACTGCTTTGCCTATCGCTGGATGAAGAAGCGCTATATCAACTACCGCATCGGGCCCAACAACCTCAGCGCCTAAAGGTCGTAGCGACGTATGCATTCCCACAGCGTAATCGTTTTGCTCATCGGCCTGCTGGCGCAAGTCCTCTTCTCGGCGCGCATCCTCTGCCAGTGGATTCTCACGGAGAGGGCCAAGAAGGTGGTGTCGCCCACCATCTTCTGGGTGCTGAGCATTGCCGCCTCCTATCTGCTGTGCCTCTACGGGTGGCTCCGCGATGACTTCTCCATCGTCTTGGGGCAGTTTATCTCCTACTATGTCTACCTATGGAACCTGCAGCTCAAGGGCGTATGGGGGCGCCTCCCCCTGGTCGCCAAGATGTTGCTGGTGCTCACTCCCGTGGCCGCTGCGGCGACGATGCTCTCCGACCCCGACAACTTCAGTCAGCTGTTCTTCCACAACAGTGAGGTGCCCCTATGGCTCTTGCTCTTCGGCTCCGCCGGGCAGATTATCTTCACCCTCCGCTTTGTATATCAATGGGCCTACTCGCGCCGCCACCGGGAGTCGCTGCTCCCCGCCGGCTTCTGGATTATCAGTTTGGTGGGCTCGTCGATTATCATCTCCTACGGTCTGTTTCGCCTCGACCCCGTACTGATACTCGGGCAGTCGTTCGGCCTGGCGGCCTATGTCCGCAACCTGATGATAGGCTGTAAGCATCGCCGCTCGTAAGGAGCTTTTTGAAAAAAACAGGGCCTCTCGTCAGTGCGCCTCCTTTAGTATTTCCCCTTAGTAAAAACGCCTCTTCTCCGGTAAGAGCACCATGAAGAAGTTATGAAACCCATCCACGAAAACACAGTGATAGCGGTGCTGCTGATAGTGGCGCTGCTCCCGGCGATGGCCCTGCGCGACTTTACCCCCGACAATGAGTTGCGCTACCTCAGCATCGCCGACGAGGCCCTGCGCAACGGCCACCTCTTCGCCTTCTACAACCAAGGCGCCCCCTATGCCGACAAACCGCCCCTCTACCTGTGGATAGTCATGCTCGGCAAGTGGATGCTGGGACGCCATGCGATGCTCTTCCTGTCGCTCTTCTCCGTCATCCCGGCACTGGTCATCATGCGCGTGATGGACACGTGGACGGCGGCCTACGTCCGCCTCTCCGCCACTACGCGCCTCACCGGACAACTCATGCTGATGACAACGGGCCTCTTCCTGGGTATGGCGCTCACCATACGGATGGACATGCTGATGTGTATGTTCATCGTCCTGTCGCTCCACACCTTCTACCGCCTCTACAGCGGGCAGGGACGGCGCGGCGACCGCCTTCTCTTCCCCCTCTACATCTTCCTCGGTATCTTCACCAAGGGGCCGGTGGCCTTCCTCGTGCCGCTGGTGTCCATTCCCGTATTCCTCCTCGTCGAGCGGAAGGGACGCACGCTGGGGCGCTACTGGGGATGGCGCACCTGGGGCGTCCTCCTGCTGCTGTGCGCGGCCTGGTTTGGCGGTGTCTATCTGGAAGGTGGGCAGAGCTATCTCGACAACCTGCTGTTCAACCAGACCGTCCACCGCGCCGTCGACTCCTTCCACCACAAGGCCCCCTTCTACTACTACGCCGGGACGTTCTGGTATTCCGTGGCCCCCTGGTGCCTGCTCATCGTCTATGCCCTCCTTGCCCGACGGCAACGCGGCGGCGGGAGTGAGGCCCTCGAGCGCTTCTACATCGTCGTCGCCCTGACGACCTTCGTCCTGCTGTCGGTGGTCAGTTCCAAGATTGCCGTCTACCTGCTGCCGGCCTTCCCCTTCTTCGTCTACATAGCCGTCATCGACCTTGAAAAGCGCGGGGCCACGCCGCTCGCCAAAGCCGCCGTAGCGCTCCCCGCCGCCATCTTCGTGGCGGCGCTCCCCGCCGTGGCCTATATGGCCCTGTCGCACCTGTTTCCCGCCCCGTGGCTCGGCATCGTTGCCGCCGCCGTCCTCACCCTCTGCGGGGGCGCCACCCTCTACACCCTCTATGTTCGCCACGACCTGCGCCGCGCCATACGGACGATGGCCGTCGGTCTCCTCCTGACGGTATTCGTGGGGGGAGGGGCCCTGCCGGCGCTGAACGACCGTATCGGTTTTGAGAAAGTATGCCGGGAGGCGCAGACGATGGCCGCGACGCACCATACCCGCGGCTACGTCACCTACGGCATACGACGCCCGGAGAGTATGGACGTCTTCCTGCACGTCGACGTGCAGAGCGTAGAGGCCGACGCCCTCAAGGAGGGACGCTGCAAGGGCGTCCTCCTCATGGCTAAGAAGAGACGGTTGGAGAGAGACGACGAACTGTGTCGCCTCCTGGCGGGACACCCGCAGAAAGACGTGGGCGACTACCTGATTGTGGCCCTGTAAGGCTGCAACGGATACTGCGGTCCATTTTTTTTTACTCCCTAAGAAGAATTTTTACAAGATGAAGATATTAGTGACCGGCACCGCCGGATTTATCGGGATGCATACCGTGATAGCGCTGCTGCAGCGGGGGCATACCGTGGTAGGCTTGGACAATATCAACGACTACTACGACACCACGCTGAAGCGCGACCGACTGGCACATACCGGCATCGCCGCGACGACAGCAGGCGAGCCGGTGCAGAGCCAACGGTATGAAGGCTACCGCTTCGTACAGCTCGACCTGACAGACCGCGAGGGCATGGAGCGCCTCTTCCGCCAAGAGGGCTTCGACGCCGTCATCAACCTGGCGGGACAGGCCGGCGTCAGATATTCCATAGAGAACCCCTTTGCCTACGCCCAGTCCAACCTGGTGGGATTCCTGACGCTGCTGGAGTGCTGCCGCCATCATCCGGTGAAGCACCTGGTATATGCCAGTTCCAGCAGCGTCTATGGCTTGAACGAGAAGGTGCCTTATGCCGAAGCCGACAAGGCCGACGCGCCGGTGAGCCTCTATGCCGCCACCAAGAAGAGCAACGAACTGATGGCACACGCCTATAGCAAGCTCTACGGCATCCCCACCACCGGCCTGCGCTTCTTCACCGTCTACGGCCCCTGGGGACGCCCCGACATGGCACCGTGCCTATTTCTGAAGGCCATCCTACGCGGCGAGCCCATTCGCGTGTTCAACCACGGGCATATGCGCCGCGACTTCACCTATGTCGACGATATCGTGAGGGGAGTGACAGCCATCACCGAGCGCCCCGCCACGGGAGAGGTGCCCTTCCGCCTCTACAACATCGGCAACTCCGCACCGGTCGACTTGCTCGACTTTATCCACGTCATAGAGCATATCTCGGGGCGAAAGGCACAGATGCAAATGATGGAGATGCAGCCCGGCGACGTCGTGACGACCTATGCCGACACGACGCTGCTGGAGCACGACTTCGGGTATAAACCGTCGACATCCATAGAGGAGGGCATACGGCGCTACTACGAATGGTATGTGGCCTACGAAAAAGAGAAAGACTCCCGGAGTGCAAACATTCAATAAAACCGCCGGGAGAACCGTATCAATTTGGGGCGAGAGCTGCATCCGCGGCATAAAAAATTGTAACTTTGCCCCACAAAAATCAGAATATTAGATATGTTTGAAAACCTCAACGAGAGACTTGAGCGGTCTTTCAAGATACTGAAGGGCGAGGGCCGCATCTCCGAAATCAATGTGGCGGAAACCCTCAAGGAGGTGCGCCGCGCCCTCCTCGACGCCGACGTCAACTACAAAGTGGCCAAGACGTTTACCGACACGGTGAAGCAAAAAGCACTGGGACAGAACGTGCTGACGAGCGTCAAGCCGGGACAACTCATGGTCAAAATCGTCCACGACGAGCTCGCCACACTGATGGGAGGACAGGCCGCCGAACTGAAGCTCGAGGGACATCCCGCCGTCATCCTGATGGCCGGTCTCAACGGTGCCGGTAAGACAACACTCTCCGGAAAATTGGCCCACCTGCTCAAGACGAAACGCAACCGACGCCCCTTGCTGGTGGCCTGCGACGTCTACCGACCCGCCGCCATCGAGCAGCTGCGCGTCCTCGCCGAGCAGATAGAGGTGCCCATCTATATGAACATGGAGTCGCAAGACCCCGTGAAGATAGCCCTGGAGGGTATACACGAAGCCAAGGCGAAGGCCTACGACACCGTCATCATCGACACCGCCGGGCGACTGGCCATCGACGAACCGCTGATGCAGGAGATCGCCGCCATCAAGGAGGCCACACAGCCCGACGAAACGCTCTTCGTCGTCGACGCCATGACGGGACAAGACGCCGTCAACACCGCCAAGGAATTCAACGACCGTCTCGACTTCGACGGCGTGGTGCTGACAAAGCTCGACGGTGACACCCGCGGCGGTGCCGCCCTGTCCATACGTACCGTCGTCGACAAGCCCATCAAGTTCGTCGGCACCGGCGAGAAGATGGACGCCCTCGACGTGTTCCACCCCGAGCGCATGGCCGACCGTATCCTCGGCATGGGAGATATCGTCAGCCTCGTAGAGCGCGCCCAGGAGCAGTTCGACGAAGAAGAGGCACGCAAACTGCAACGTAAGATACAGAAAAACCAGTTCGACTTCAACGACTTCCTGGCACAGATACAGCAAATCAAGAAGATGGGCAATCTGAAAGACCTCGCCTCCATGATTCCCGGCGTAGGCAAGGCACTCAAAGACGTGGAAATCGACGACGACGCCTTCAAGGGCATCGAAGCCATCATCCTCTCGATGACGCCCAAGGAACGCAAGAACCCCGAAATCCTCAACGGCAGCCGAAAGAACCGCATCGCCAAGGGCTCGGGTACCACCATTCAGGAAGTCAACCGACTGGTGAAACAATTCGACCAGACCCGCAAGATGATGAAGCTCGTCACCGGCTCCAAGATGGGCCGCATGATGGGCAAGATGCCGGGAATGCCCGGTATGCCGGGGATGCCAAAAATGAAATAAGAAGATGCAACGAATCGACGGGAAGGCCACAGCGGCCGACATCAAACAAGAAATCGCTGCCGAGGTGGAGCGTATCATCGCCGCCGGCGGTAAGCGACCGCATCTCGCCGCCGTCCTCGTGGGGCACGACGGCGGGAGCGAGACCTACGTCCATAACAAGGTGCTGGCCTGCGAGGCCTGCGGCTTTCGCTCCTCCCTCATTCGCTATGAGGACGACATCACCGAGGAGGAGCTCCTCGCCTGCGTCGAGCGCCTCAACGGCGACGCCGACGTCGACGGCTTCATCGTGCAGCTCCCCCTGCCGAAACATATCGACGCCCAACGCGTCATCGAAGCCATCGACTACCGCAAAGACGTCGACGGCTTCCACCCCGTCAACGTGGGACGCCTGGCCATCGGACTGCCGTGCTTCATATCGGCCACGCCGAAGGGCATCCTGACGCTCCTCCAGCGCTACCACATCGCCACCTCCGGGAAACGCTGCGTGGTGATAGGACGCTCCAACATCGTGGGGAAACCCATGGCGCAGCTGATGATGCAAAAGGAGTATGGCGACGCCACCGTCACCGTCTGCCACAGCCATAGCGCCGACATCCGGGAGGAATGCCGACGCGCCGACATCCTCATCGCCGCCATCGGACAACCGGGATTCGTCACCGCCGATATGGTGAAGCCCGGAGCCGTCGTCATCGACGTGGGCACCACCCGCGTTGCCGACGCTACGCGCAAGAGCGGCTTCCGACTCGCCGGCGACGTCGACTTCGATCAGGTGGCTCCTCTCTGCAGCGCCATCACTCCCGTGCCCGGCGGCGTAGGCCCCATGACCATCTGCATGCTGATGCTCAACACGCTGGCAGCGGCGCGCCACGAGTATTATCAGTAGGTGAAAGCCCGGCGCCCGGCTGCGTGCGTCGCCCTTGTTGATTCCCCCCTAATAGATCGCCCCTCCTTACTGACAATGATGAGTAAGGAGGGGCGATGGCATTGACCGGTATCAATAAGGGCAGCGGGTATATCAATAGTTCTCGGCACGCAGCTCGAAGTAGCTCTGCGGATGTGCGCAGACGGGGCATACCTCCGGGGCCTGATGTCCCACGACGATATGTCCGCAGTTGGAGCACTGCCATACGCTGTCGCCGTCGCGCGAGAAGACGATGCGGTCGTGGAGGTTCTGAAGCAGGCGGCGGTAGCGCGCCTCGTGGGCTTTCTCGATGGCACCCACCATCTCAAATTTGGCGGCTATCTCGTCGAAACCCTCTTCGCGGGCCTCGCGGGCGAAAGTGTCGTACATATCCGTCCATTCGTAGTGCTCGCCGTCGGCGGCATCGGCCAGGTTGGTGGCGGTGTCGGGCACCTGTCCGCCGTGGAGGTATTTAAACCACAGCTTGGCGTGCTCCTTCTCGTTGCGCGCCGTCTCCTCAAAGAGATTGCCCATCTGTACGTAGCCGTCCTTCTTGGCTTTGGAGGCGTAATAGAGATATTTGGTGTGCGCCTGTGCTTCTCCGGCAAAGGCGGTGGCCAGGTTGTGGGCCGTACGGGTTCCTTCTAACGTCTTCATTGTCGTCGTATTTCTGTATGGATGATGAATGGGCTGCCACCGGGAGGTCGTCGGAACATACCGCCCGGGAGGTCGTTGTAAAAGCACGAGGGGCTTCCGTGCGCCGTGGTAGCGTCGCCGGAAGCCCCTCTGTGGTGTGTCGGAAACCGATTTACTTCTTGAAGTAGCGGTTGAAGAGTCCGGCGAAGCCGCGGCCGTGACGGGCTTCGTCGCGGGCCATCTCGTGCACCGTATCGTGGATAGCGTCGAGATTGAGCTCCTTGGCACGCTTGGCAATGCGCGTCTTATCTTCGCAGGCACCGGCTTCGGCGTTCATGCGCTTCTCCAGATTGGTCTTGGTGTCCCATACCACGTCGCCGAGGAGCTCGGCAAACTTGGCAGCGTGCTCAGCCTCTTCCCAGGCGTAGCGCTTGAAAGCCTCGGCCACCTCGGGATAACCCTCGCGGTCGGCCTGACGGCTCATGGCCAAATACATGCCGACCTCGGTGCACTCGCCCATAAAGTGGTTGTTGAGATCCTTGATCATCTCCTCGTCGCAGCCCTTGGCTACGCCGATTTCGTGCTCAGCTACGAAGTTCAGGTTGCACTCATCGAGTTCCTTAAACTTAGAGGCGGGGACGCCACACATGGGGCACTTCTCGGGAGCGTGGTCACCTTCGTGGATATAACCGCATACGGTGCAGATAAATTTCTTCTTCATAAGATTTGGGGGAATTAAATGGTTATGTTTGTTGTCTGTGTTCGATGGCTTTCTTCCGGCTGTCGGCGCCTATTTGACGGCCTTCGTCAGTATTTTGATGATAGTTGTCGGCCCTTTGACGGTCTTCGTCGAATCTTCAACGGATTGCGTCGGCCCTTTGACGGCTCTTGTCAGTTCGCCTCTTTGCGGCAGTGAGGGCAGATGCCCTTGATGTAAAGCTCCACCTGGTCGGCTTGGAATCCTTCGGGGAGCTGTGCGTCGCGCAGCAGGTTGGGGCGCTTCACGGGGACGTCGTAGACGCGGCTGCAGCAGCGGCAGAGGAAGTGGGCGTGCGGCGAGGTATCGCCGTCGTAGCAGGTCTTGCGCTCGTCGATGGTCAGTTGTAAGACGGCGCCTTTCTCTACCAACAGGCGCAGCGTGTTATAGACGGTGGCCTTGGAGAGAGTTGGCATGGCCCCCACCAATCCGTTGTAGATGTCCTCTACGGTGGGGTGGGTGCGGTGCTCCAACAGATAGCCCATGACGGCCAAGCGCTGCACTGAGGGCTTCACGCCATGCGCGGTGAGGTAGCTGAGGGAGTCTCCTTGGTTCATTTTAAACTTAGAATGATTATAAATTTTTCTTCGGTGCAAAGATAGACTCTTTTTCTTTCTCGGCCAATTTTTCCGTCACTTTTTTTGCGCGCCTCACTTTTTTTAAAAGGAATAGGAAAGCGGAGGACGCCGCAGCCCTTTCTGCGGCGGTGTGGAGCCGGGGGAGAGGTGCGCTTCGGGCGTGTAGGGATGCCGCCTCCCGAAGGTGTCGGAAGAAGGGCCGGCTTCGTCTTTCCGACGATCCTCTAAAGAGGGGCGTGATAAGGCTTGCCAACAACGGCATCCCGGCTCGGAACTTTTCCCGCGGCTCCCGTCACGGAGGAAGGCGGGGATAAAAAATGTGCCGTGCATCCCTGCACGGCACTACCCTAATAATAGTTTTCGACCTCTGTCGAAATATCCATATTGTATGCCATTGTTCCTCTTCCCTAACGATAAAATCCATGAGAACGATAGGGAGAGAAAACTATCTAAATGTATGTTTGGAACTTCCCGTCTTCACAGATGAGAAAATCCCTATCGCAAAAATACGAAGAACCCAAATAAATGTATTCCGAATAGTTAAGAAATATGAGCGGTGGGGATTTTATTTGTGTTTTCGGACGGAGACGGTGTCGGGAGGGGGAGCGGGGAGGCGAAAAAGGCGGAGGAAGAGCGGAGTAGAGGCCTGGAGATACGACGACGGCGCGGCGTGGCTCTAAAAATATACAGAGCTAAAATATACAGAGCCTTACTAATTCGCCTCCGGCGTTGCCTGAAATTTATTGAGTTGTTGTCAGCGGCCGTCCCTCGGGCGGCGGGGCGCGGCGGGGAGGCGTCGTTAGAAACAGTTACGCCCCGTAAGCGGTGGGCTTACAGGGCGTAACATCGTTGCTTTGCGGAGAGGATAGGATTCGAACCTACGAAACCCTTTAGGGGTTTACACGCTTTCCAGGCGTGCCTCTTCAACCACTCGAGCACCTCTCCAAGGTAAAACGGTTGAAGACTTTCGGCCTACGGCCTTAAATCGGGTGCAAAGATACGGCTTTATTTTGAATAGACAAGCGCGAAGACGTAAAAAACGAGAAGAAAACGATGATAAGTGGGAAGAAAACGACAGTGTCCCGCGAAATCCTTCGTGAGAGGGGCTTCGCGGGGCACTGTTTAGGGGAGGGCGCGCTTCCGGTATCCGGGGGTGAGGTGGCTCGAGGGGGCCTTGCGCTTCTTGTGCAGCGGCGCTGCTTCCCGTGAGGGGGTGTCACTCCTTATTATATAGGGACGATAGGTTGTACCGGGCGGAAGGGGGCGCCGGAGGCGGCGTTATCGAATGACGGTCTTGCGGCCGTTGATGATGTAGAGGCCGGCGGCGGGGATGCCGTTGAGGCGACGCCCGCTGAGGTCGTAGCATCCGTTGGCGGCAGGGGCCTCGACGGTGGGCAGGCTGCTGATGGCGGTGGCCTTCTCGGTATAGTCGACGGTGATGGTGTTGCCGTCGATGGTGATGAGCGGCGTGGTGACTCCGTTGTGGGCCGGCGCTGTAATCATCTCGGGGGTGAGGGTTGTCCCCTTGGTCACGAAGAAGCTACCGCCGTGGTAGACTTTCGACAGACCTTTGTTGGCGGCGTTGGTGAGGGTGACGAGGAGGTCTTCGCCCACTTCGGAGGCATAGGTCTGCCCTTCGATGACAACGTGGTAGATGTCGTAGGCGGTGGTGTCGGCAGCGGTGATGCTGAAGTAGTTGGTGGCAGAACTGAAACGACCTACGTAGGGATCCTGACTGCCGCCGCTACCGCTCCATACGGCCCAGTAGGGGAGGTTGTAGACGTCGTTGGTGGCGGTGAGGCCCAGATGGTCGGCGGCGATGAAGTCGCGTGAGGCGCAGGTGTACTGGTTGATGCCGTGGCCGTTGAGGGCGGTGATGGCGTAGTCGTTGGCGGCACTGCTGGCGCGCGAGATGTAGAGGAAGGCCTTGGCGGGTGCCTCTGTGGGGGTGGTACCGATGCACAGCGGGTACCAGTAGCCCGACTTCTGCTTAAACTCTTCGTCGGCGTTCAGCACGTGCTGCGTGCCGGCCTCGACGAGCGGACTGATGACCGACGACTGCGACGAGGTGACGGTGCTGTTGCCGTCGGCCGTCACGAAGTCGATGGTATACCAGCCCACGAGGGGTGCGTAGTCGACGAGGATGGTCTTCTCATCGGGGTAGATGCTGATATAGGGGGTGGCGGTGACGCCGTCGACGGGTGTCACCACAATGTTGTCGGTGGTGAGCTGTGTTCCCTTGGGCAGGAAGTAGGTACCGCCGTCATAGACGGTGGCGATGCCGGCATTGGACACATCTTTCAGTGTCACCTTGGTGTCGTAGTAGGCCTGTGAGGCCGCGGTGGCGTTCTGGATGCTGACGGTCCAGATGTCGTATTTGTCGAGTGTCTCGTCGGATACGCGTGTGAAGGTGTAGGTGTTGTTGGAGGCCGACGATTTGCCTACATAGACGGTGCCGCCGGAAACGGGCTGGTAGGTGCTCCACTTACCGATGGTGAACTCCATTTTGTCGAAGTCGACGTTGGTGGTGACGGGGTTGCCCGAGGTGATGACGGAGGTGCGGTTGGAGGTGCAGTTCTCGTTGATGCCGTGTCCGTTGAGAGCGGTATACTGGAGGGCCGTGGTGGTCAGCGAACTGCCGTTGACGTTGACGTGGATAAAGGCCTTGGCCTCGCTGTCGCTATCGGGGGCGGCGCCGAAGCTCAGGGCGTAGGAGTTGGTGGCGTTTTGGCGATATTCCTCGTCGGCGTTCTGCACATGGTGGGTATTGCCGCTGATGAGCGACGTCAGTCCGGAGGCGGCGTCGATGGTATACCATCCCGTCGTCACCGCCTTGTCGGCATCGTAGATGGTGCCGGTATATTCCTCCGCCGTATAGAGGCATCCCTCGTCGGTGCGGTTGGGCTCGTCGGACGAGGTGTTGAGGCCGTAGTTGATGACGGCGGCGCTGTTGCTCTGGTGGAACTGTGCCGTCTTGCTGTAGTAGATGGTGTAGTATCCCGGCACTGCCGAGTTGTAGCTGATGGTCCATCCCTTCTCGGGGCGGGCGCTCAGGGCGGTGATGGCGCCGTTAGAGGTCGACGTCGGGGTGAGGTAGGTGCCGTAGCGGTTGTTGATGATGTCGTAGGTGCCGTCGTCGCGCTTGACAAACTTCCACAGGTCTTCGCCCGTGCAGATGGCGTTGTAGGCGATGGCGGAGCCTTGCACCGTACTGTCGCTCTGTGCGGCGGCCGACTTGGTGCCGCGCTTCGAGGTGAGACGATACCAGTGCTCCTCCGTGTCGGTCGAGACGGTGGGCAGGTTGTAGTAGGGGCAGGCGTTGTTGTAGGCCGTCGTTGCCGTCGTCGTTGCCGTTGTCAGCATCTCTTCCGTTACGGTAGTGTTGTTGCTGAGCAGTTGGCTGATATCGTCGATGGCCTTGTTGAGATCTCCGGCATTGGCGGCGGGAATCATGCCCGGCTGGTCTCCCACCTCTATCTTCAGCAGTTTGTTGAGCTGTATGCCGATATTGTTGCGGAGGGTACGGTTGTTGTAGTAGGTGTTAAAGGTATCGTCGTCCGGCACCTTTGTCCCCGGGATATATTCCGAGAGGATGCGCGCCAGTTTGACGTATCCGTTGGCATAGAGATAGTTGGAGGAGAAATAGGCGGTATTCTGCGTCCCGTCTTCGTTGCAGAAGGGTGTACAGATGTCGATATAGTTCACATTCTCAAGGGAGTCGGCCAGTGCCTTCAGTAGCGTGTTGCACGCCGTCACGTTGCTCATCGTCCCCGATGTGGGTAGGAGCGACATGATGTAGATGGGCGCGCTGGGCGCACAGTGGCGGGCCGTGTCGAGCAGGGCCAGATAGTTGTTCTTAAAGGTGGTCTGCAGGGCCTCCGTATTGGCGCTGTTGCTTTCCGTCACGCCGTAGTAGAGGAATATCTCCTTCGGGGCGTGCTGCGCGGTGTTGTTGGTCAGACTGGCCTTCACCATCTGTGCCGCGTTGGCCAGCGTGATGCCGCCATATCCCCAGCCGGTGCCGCGGCCCTTCACCTTGCTCGAGGCGAGCAGTTCGTGCCATTCGCCGCCGTGTATCATCTCGTCGCCGAAGATGACCACGTCGTCTTCGCTGACGGGGAGGAGGCCAAACTGGCTGCAGCGCATGGCGTGGGCGCTACCCATACCGCCCCATACGTTGTTGCCGTCCTGATAGGCGCTGGTGTTGTTCACCAAGTCCTTGATGGCGTTCACCCAGGCGCGATAGGCGATGCCCGTGGGGTGAAGGCCGTCGACGGTCCACGAGGTGGCGCTGCCGCCCGTATTGTTGTAGAGCCCCATCATGGTGTCGTAGAGGTCTACGTAGGTGGCGTTGGAGCCCTCCTCCTCGCAGAAGGCTTTGAGCAGCTCGTCGGTGTCTTTCACCATGTTGAGGATGCCGCCGTTGCTGCGCGGCAGGATGCTCTGTACGTAAATCTTCGTATTGGGCGAGGCGATATGGATGCGGCGCACCAGTGTGCGGATGTTGAGGACGGTCTCCTTCGGTGTCTTCCCGGAGTTGAGGTCGTTGGTACCGATGCCGATAAACACCTTCTGGGGCTTGCTCTCGAGAAAGCTCTCCACGTTCTCTATCAGTTCGTAGGCAAAGCCGCCGGAGTTACCGCGGTTGCAGATGGTGCTGTCGGAGCCGAAGCCCTCCCACCATTCGTGCATATTGGTGATGGAGTTGCCGAAGAAGACGGTCTGCGTCCCTTCGGTGACAGGGGGCAACGCCTTGAAGGCGTCGTAGCGGTGGAGGCGGAACGGGCCGTCAGCCCATGCTGCTGTGCTCACCGTCCAGGCGGCCATAGCCGCCAGAAAAAGCTTGGAAATTTTCATGGAAGAAAAGTTGAATAACGTTTGATTTTTCGGAAATGAGTTGAGAGACAGAGGGGAGAGAGCGTCCCGTCTGTCTCTGTCGTAGGTAGAGGTAACCGGGCAAAAATAAAAAAAAAGTGCGAACCGCGCGCGTTTTTGTGGAATTTTTTTTAGAATATACCGATGTCTTTCAAAAAGAGGCCGATGCGTGCGGACGTGCTCCACCCGCGGATGCCTTCGTCGGCGCCTCGTAGGGGCGCGTGGGGCGGCGGTGGCGGGAGGTTTTCCGGGAAATGCTTGCGTATCTTGCACAGAAATCGTACTTTTGTGCCGCATTTCGCCGCCACCGCCTCGGCGGCGCTCTATTACACCCCTCAGATATCTCGTTCCCTCTATCGCATATTCACAACACATTATATTATTATATCACAATGACTCACAATTTGCTGAAAGGTAAGCGCGGCATCATCTTCGGTGCGCTCAACGCCGAATCCATCGCCTGGAAAGTCGCCGTCAAGGCCGTCGAAGAAGGCGCAACGATTACCCTGTCGAACACACCGATGGCCCTGCGCATGGGGCAGCTCGACGAGCTCTCCCAACAGCTCAATGCACCCATCATCGCCGCCGACGCCACCAGCGTAGAAGACCTCGAAGTCGTTTTCCGCGAGAGCATCGAGAAGCTCGGCGGAAAGATCGACTTTGTCCTCCACTCCATCGGCATGAGCCCCAATGTGCGCAAACACCGCACCTACGACGACCTGGACTACGGATACTTGCAGAAGACCCTCGATATCTCCGCCATCTCCTTCCACAAGATGCTTCAGGTGGCCAAGAAAATGGACGCCATCGCCGACGGCGGCTCCGTTGTGGCTCTAACCTACGTGGCCTCGCAGCGCACCTTCTTCGGCTACAACGATATGGCCGATGCCAAGAGTATGCTGGAGAGCATCGCCCGCTCTTTCGGCTATATCTATGGTCGCGAGAAGAACGTCCGCGTCAATACCATTTCGCAGTCGCCCACGCCCACCACGGCCGGTAAGGGCATCAAGGATATCGACAACATGATGGACTTTGCCAACAAGATGTCGCCCCTGGGCAACGCCTCGGCAGAGGAGTGCGCCGAATACTGCGTCGTGATGTTCTCCGACTTCACCCGTAAGGTGACCATGCAGAACCTCTTCCACGACGGCGGCTTCTCCAGCATGGGCATGAGCCTCCGCGCCATGAACCAGTATTCCAAGGATATCGCCCCCTACGAAGACGAGAGCGGAAAGGTTATCTACGGATAACCCGTCTCCCCTTCTTGTTCTCGTCATATCACCTGCGATTTCGTGATACCTACAAGGGTGTCCCACGCCGGCCCAACCGCCGCATGGGACACCCTTGTCGTCATATAGGGACGCCTTCCATGCTTCACCGCGAGAGGCTCAGTGTGAGTGGATTGTATTTGGATGGGAAGAATGCGTTCTTGTTTCTTAAGATAGGTGGAAGTGCTTTCTGAAAAAAGGGGTTGCAGATGTTTTGTTATCTGAGAAAAAAGTATTTTTGCACGTGAACCCTTAGCCCTACAAAGTATGACGATTAAATCTTTGAAGTAACTGCGAAAAGTATGTGAAGCTTCGCAGAATGAACGTTCTATAAAGAGAGTGCTTATGGAAGGACGGAAACTCATTTGATGTTTGAAATCAGTACAAACAAATCGGTAGACAATGAATAAATCTATTCTGAAAAGCTTATGTCTTTTGTCAATTGTCTTGATGTCCTATCAAGGCATGGCGATGTCGTTGCCCCCTTCCGGTGCGGAGACTGACAGTATAGAGGTGAGAGGATGTGTGATGGATAGTTTTACGCGAGAGCTATTGTCGGATACTCATATAGAAGTGCTGACGCAAGATAGTGTGCTCATTGATGAAGTAACAACAAATGAGCAAGTGTGGAACAGCTATGGATTCCGTCATAACATAGATAAGCTAGGAGGGCTAAGAGCTCCTCGCAATCAGTGGATGATATTCAGATGTACCAAGAAGGGATATCGTCCTACGTGTGTTGATTATTTTTCGAAGTCCGGAAAACGGGAGACATATATAATATTGCCTCATATCTTTATGGTGCGTATTCCGGCCTCTCGTATATCCGAGCATCAGCTCGGAGAAGCGGTCGTGACCGCTTCCAAGATTCGGATGGTTGTCAAGGGAGATACTGTAGAATGGAATGCCGATGCGTTCCAACTGCAGAATGGTTCGATGTTGGATGGCCTACTTCGGTTGCTGCCGGGGTTTAGTATTCATGGCGGACAAATATCGGTAAATGGCGAGATCGTCAGCAGCTTGCTGGTGAATGGTGAGCACTTCTTTCGAG
>CAZXFS010000005.1:0-108323 GCA_964640535.1 uncultured Prevotellamassilia sp.
CGTTCCCTTCTTTTTTTCAAAAAAAATGCGGACGAGGGGAGACGCCGTCGAAAGTTTTTAGACTGAGAGCCTGATTATTGATGGAAAAGTCGTTACCTTTGTCGGCGGATAGGTGGTTAACGAACCATCGCTCACATCCACCTCGCCCTTCGGACCGACTTTTTTATAATAGTTTGTTATCGCATGGTCATTAGTAGTTAGAGGGAGTGATTTCCTCTCTTTTGCGATTCTACCTATTCTTTGTAACTTGTTAATGGGGATTGTCCCCAACTTTTATACATAGAGGTTTCCGAAGGGCTTTTTTGTACCCCTACGGGGCGTTCTCCCCGCGAGCCCGGCATTCCGTTCCTATTACGGCTCACAAACGAGGAGCCCCACATTCACCCGCCACGCCCCTTTTATCTTCCGTCTCCGTACCCCACCCCACACGCCACTCGTCACTATTATATTTTTTTGTAACACGCAAGAAGAGGAGGGAAGAGAAAAGTATGTACCTTTGCTGTATGACAGATGAAATCAAAGACTTCGTCGACGCCTTGGAGCGTTATGTCGAAGAAGCGCTCATTGCCAGTGGACAACCGGCCGACTACCATGTCGATGCTCTCAAGGTGGGCGATGCCCGCAACCACTACTTCTGCCCGGCGGGGCGTCGGCCGACGGACGAGTCGGAAGACATCTATGCCCTGCGCGACTTGTGCCGCGTAGACGAGGCCACGATGACTTTCGTCCCCGACCGCGAGCGAATGGCCTCCATCGCCCGCAACTACTTTGACGCCTGAACGCCCCCTCTTTCACGTCCACGCATTGACGCGAGCCGACAGTAAGTCGAAGTCATTTTCCCCACGCCCCCATTCACCAGACTCCTATGACAGACTCCCCCACTCCGGCGGTCAGCTACCGCCACCGCACACCGATACAGATACGCTTTAACGACGTAGACCGCTACGGTCATGTCAACAACAACGCCTATTTTGCCTACTACGACCTGGGCAAGGAGGACTACCTCACGCAGGTGCTCTGTGTCGACTACAGCAAGGCCGACGTGGTGCCCATCATCGCCAATATCCATGCAGACTTCTTCCAACCGGTGTTTTACGGTGACCGGATAGTGGTGGAGACCCGCGTGGCCCGCATCGGAAACAAAAGTTTCACTCTGGAGCAACGCGCCGTCAACGAGAAGACGGGCGCCGTGGTGTGTCACAGCACCACCGTGATGGTATGCTTCTCCCTCCGCCGGCAAGCCTCTGCAGAAATGCCGGAACACTACCGACAGGCCATCCACGAATATGAAGGCCTCTGAGAGGAGACAAGCGGAGCCCCCATGCCACCCCCACACCTATATTTATATATATAGCTTACCCCGCACAGCGACATCTCCGCGTCGTAGCAGCGTAGCGGCATGAGGGCAACGCTTTGGATACAAGCATCCCTTGCCCCCGGCCGACGCTCCGACCCTTTCCTCGCCTCCGCCGCCAACGGCCGCACACTCCGAGCCGTTTCGCCGGATAGAACCACCCCCTTAAGAACTCCCACACCTATATTATATAATGTCTCAGCAAATTATTCTCTCCCAAGACTTAGATAAAGAACTGACGGCGCTCTGCAGTGCCGGCTACGACAAGCTGTTTCTCCTTACCGACGAGACGACACAGCGCCTGTGCCGCCCGCGCTTGGCGTCGTGCCCCGCGCTGGCAGCAGCCACCGACATCGTCATCGCCCCCACCGACGTGGCCAAGACGCTGGACACGCTGTCCGACGTATGGCAAGCCCTGAGCCGCGGCGGCGCCACGCGTCACTCGCTGCTCATCAACCTGGGCGGCGGGATGGTGACAGATCTGGGCGGCTTTGCCGCCGCCACCTTCAAGCGCGGCATCGACTTCGTCAATATTCCCACCACCCTTCTGGCCATGGTCGACGCCGCCGTGGGCGGTAAGACAGGCATCAACTTCAACGGGTTGAAAAACGAAATCGGCGTATTCCGCGAGTCCCGTGCCGTCGTCATCGACACCACCTTCCTGCGCACCCTCGACGCCCCCAACCTGCGGTCGGGGTATGCCGAGATGCTGAAACACGCCCTCTTACAAGGGGGCGATATGTGGGGCGAACACCTGCGCTTTGACCTCGACGCCCCCAACTACGGCCGGCTCCAGCAGATGGTGGCAGAGAGCATTGCCGTGAAGCAGCGCATCGTCAGCGAAGACCCCCATGAGAAAGGTCTCCGCAAAGCCCTCAACCTGGGACATACCGTAGGGCACGCTCTGGAGAGTCTGGCACTCGAAGAGGGGCGTCCCGTGCTCCATGGCTACGCCGTAGCCTGGGGATTGGTGGCCGAACTCTTCATGAGCGTCGGCCAACAAGGATTTCCACAGGAGGAGATGCGCCGCGCCGTGAGCTACATCCACCAATACTACGGCCGTTTCGCCTTCTCGTGCGACCACTATGAACACCTCTATGCCCTCATGCTCCACGACAAGAAGAATGTGGGCACACAGATTAACTTTACCCTACTCGACACCGTGGGCAGCATAGCCCTCGACTGTCATGTTACGAAAGACGACGTATTCGAAGCCTTCGACTTCGTACGCGAAGGATAATCCCCCACACCCCCTCATCCTCAATGGAGAAACTTGTTCCCTTCTTTGAGCGCCTGCTCTCCCTGCTCGTCGTATTCCTTCTGCTCTCCGGAACCGTTATCTGGACGGGCAGCTATCTCGGACACACCTTCACCCCTCCGGCCTCCATCGACGAGCGCCTGCTGCCGGCTGCCGAAGACCTTGCCGCCCTCGGGCTGTCGCCCTCGAGCCTCGTGCCCTACGACAGTGCCTCGTGGAACGTCGTCGACAGAAACGGCCGCCCACAGGGCCGCGTTATTGCCACGGCCCCCTATGCTCACGACGTGGTAGGCTTTGCCGGCCCCACACCGCTGCTCATCTATATCGACTCGGCCACCGTCGTGAAGGGCCTCACCTCCTGCGAGAACAGTGAGACGCCCGACTTCTACCGCCGTGCCGAAGAGTCCCTCTTTGCCCAGACCATCGGCAAGACGCTGGCCGATGTGGCCGCCCGGAAATACGACGCCGTGACCGGCGCCACCTATTCCTCCAACGCCATCATCCACAACCTGAAATACACCACAGCCCGCCGCTGGCAGGCACGCGCGGAGAAAGCCGCCGGCGCCCCCGTCATCGGCTGGGGACGGACGATAGCCGTAGGCCTCGTCTTGCTGTTGGGCCTCCTCGCCGGATGGCATTGGCGCGGCATCAAGTGGGTGCGACTGACGGTGCTCCTACTCAACGTCGGCGTCACCGGTTTCTGGTGCGGCCAGTTTCTCTCCTTCTCCCTCTTCCGGGGATGGATAGCCAACGGCGTGTCGCCCCTCCTCTACCTCCCCACGGTGCTTCTCCTCGCAGTGGCCTTGGTGATGCCCTATCTCGGCCGTCGCCACCACTACTGCCAGTGGGTCTGCCCCTATGGAAGCCTTCAGGAGCTGGCATGGTATCTCCCCTTCCCCAAATGGCCCCTGTCGCCGGGAGTCTACCGCGTGATGCGCCGGGTGCGCTACACGGTGCTCTTCCTCCTCCTGATGGCCCTCTGGCTGGGCGTCGGAACCGCCGTCCTCGACTATGAGCCCTTCACGGCCTTCCTGGTGAGTACGGCGCTACCGGGTGTACTCGTCCTCGCCGGCGCCTTCGTCCTGCTGGGCATCTTCATTCCTCGTCCCTGGTGTCACCTGTTGTGCCCCGTCGGCACCCTTCTCGACCTGGCCGAGGACTGCGGCCGCCGCCGGGAAAAAGGCGGCACGGCATCCCCCTCTTCCTCCCAAGCAACCACACAAAAAGGGTAAGACTATGAATAAGTACAAGATGGTAAGTGTCGTACTGGCGGTGGCCCTCATCGCCGCCCTGACACGTCTGGTCTACACACTCCACGTCGACGTCCCCCCGACGTCCTCCACCTCTGCCGTGGTGATGGACAACATCCTCTCGCGCAAGAGCGTCCGCAGCTACAGTCAGCGCGCCGTCAGTCGCGAACAACTCGACACCCTGGTGCGTGCCGCCATGGCCGCCCCCACGGGGCGTGATATGCGCCCGTGGAAGTTTGTCGTCATCGACGACAACGCCGCCATGGACTCCCTCTCCGCCCGCCTCCCCTACGCCAAGATGCTGCAAGAAGCCGCTGCCGCCATCGTGGTATGCGGCGACATGAGCGTTGTTGACGACAAGGGAAAGCCCTCGACCAACTGGATGCTCGACTGCTCCGCCGCCACCGAGAACCTGCTCCTCGCCGCCGAAGCCATGGGGCTCGGCGCCGTATGGACCGGCGTCTACCCCTACGAGGAGCGCGTCGACGCCGTCACGATGGCCCTCGGGCTACCGGAAAACATCATCCCCCTCAACCTGATACCGATAGGGTATCCGCAAGGCGACCCGCAGCCGAAAGACAAATACGACGCCGCCAACGTACACTACAACGGGTGGTAAGAAGAGGCCTGACGACGGCTACGGCACGAAAAAGCAGACAAAAAGAGAAAAATCGGAAGGTTTTTATAACAAAATGTTTGTCGGATAGAAAATAAGTACTACTTTTGCTCGTGTCAAGGCCTACGCCACGAAGCTTACCCCTTCGCCGTACAGCGTCGCGACGCCACACAGGCAGTGCAACGGCCTCCCGGCCTGCGCGTCCGCCTCCACTCATCTCAACACCGCACTTATGACCTACGCACCGTCGTTTAGCTTTTACTCCTATTTTTACTTTGCTCCACAAGCGAAGCGGGACGTCGTGTGCCATAGGAACTAAACAAAACCTCATAACATCATCCCGCTTCCCACAAGGAGCGGGATTTTTGTTATCACCGACCCCAAGCAGAAACCACAGCCACAATGAAAGTAGCGATACAAGGCATCCGCGGTTCCTTCCACGATATTGCCGCCCACGAATACTTCAAAGACGAAAGCATAGAGCTCGTTTGCTGCGACACCTTCGAGCAACTCTTTGCCACCATGAAGGCCGACGACACCTGCCTCGGCCTGATGGCCATAGAGAACACCATCGCCGGCAGCCTGCTCCACAACTACGAACTGCTGCGCGAGAGCGGCATGACCATCATCGGCGAACACAAGCTGCACATCGAGCACAGTCTGCTCTGCCTCAACGGCGAGGACTGGGGCGACCTGAAGGAAGTAAACTCCCACCCCGTAGCCCTGGCACAGTGCCGCGAGTTTCTCTCCCATCACCCCAAGCTGAAGATTGTAGAGACCGAAGATACTGCCGGCGCCGCCGCCGCCATCAGCAGTGAAGGCCTCCACGGCCATGCCGCCATCTGTCATGCCGGCGCCGCCAAGCTCTACGGCATGCGCGTCCTGCAGCGCTGCATCGAAGACAACAAGCACAACTACACCCGCTTCCTGGCCCTCTGCGACCCCTGGAACGCCGACCGTCTGCGCGACCTCCACGCCACCAACAAGAGCAGCCTCGTCTTCACGCTGCCCCACGAAGAAGGCTCCCTCTCGCAGGTGCTCAGCATCTTCACCTTCTATAAAATCAACCTCACCAAGATACAATCGCTCCCCATCATCGGCCGCGAATGGCAGTACCTATTTTATATCGACGTGACCTACGACGACTATATGCGCTACCGCCAGAGCCTCGACGCCGTACGCCCGCTGATGAAAGAGCTCAAAATACTCGGAGAATATGAAGGAAAATAAGACGATTGTTCCGGCACAACGCCTCGACACCGTACAAGAATACTACTTCTCACGCAAGGGCAAGGAAGTGGCTCGCCTCAACGCCGAGGGGAGAGACATCATCTCGCTGGCCATCGGCAGCCCCGACATGCCGCCGTCGCCACAGACCATCGACACACTGTGTCGCGAGGCCCAACGCCCCGATGCCCACGGCTACCAGCCCACGACCGGCATTCCGCAGCTGCGCCAAGCCATGGCCGACTTCTACGCCCGCTGGTTCGGCGTCACGCTCGACGCCGCCACAGAGATTCAGCCGCTGATAGGGTCGAAGGAGGGCATCCTCCATGTCACTCTAGCCTTTGTCAACCCCGGCGACAAGGTACTCGTCCCCAACCCCGGCTACCCCACCTACACCTCACTGTCGCGTCTGCTCGGCGCTAACGTGGTGCACTACAGCTTGCGGCCGGAGAACGGGTGGCAACCCGACTTCGACGAACTCGAAACGCTGGTCGATGACAACGTCAAAATCCTCTGGACCAACTATCCCAATATGCCCACCGGCGCACCGGCCTGCCGCTCCACCTACGAACGCCTCGTTGCCTTTGCCCGCCGCCACGGCATCCTGGTTGTCAACGACAACCCCTACAGCTTCATCCTCGGCCATGAGCACCTCAGCATCCTGCAAGTACCCGGCGCCAAGGAGTGCTGCATCGAATTTAACTCGATGAGCAAGAGCCACAATATGCCGGGATGGCGCGTGGGCCTGCTCGCCGGCAAGGCGGAGTTTGTGTCCTACATCCTCAAGGTGAAGAGCAATATCGACTCGGGCACCTTCCGCCCCCTCCAGCTGGCCGCCGCCACCGCCTACAGCAACGACGACGCCTGGCACCAAGAGGCCAACATCGGCGTCTACAGCCGCCGGCGACGTCTGGCAGGACAAATCATGGACGCTCTGGGATGCCACTACGACACGGCGCAGGTGGGTATGTTCCTCTGGGGACGCATCCCCGACAGCTACACCAACGTGGAAGACCTCACCGAGAAAGTTCTCCACGAAGCCCGCGTATTCCTCACGCCGGGGTTCATCTTCGGCACCAACGGGCAACGCTACATCCGCATCTCCCTCTGCGCCAAAGAGGAGAAATTGCAAGAAGCCCTCGAACGCATCCAACAAGTATTCTGACTGGTATAGATTCATCGAAACAAGAAACAAATTCAATAAAATCCCATTATGGAACTCGAACTGCAACCCCTCAACTTACCGGGCGTAGAGGCCAAGCGCCCTATCGTCATTGCCGGTCCCTGCTCTGCCGAGACGGAGCAGCAAGTGATGGACTCTGCCACCCAACTGGCCCAAAAGGGCATTAAGATATTCCGCGCCGGCATCTGGAAGCCGCGCACCAAGCCCGGAGGCTTCGAAGGCGTCGGCACCGCCGGCCTCCCCTGGATGCAGCGCGTACAGAAGGAACTCGGCATGCTCGTCTCCACAGAGGTAGCTACGCCGAAGCACGTCGAGGCCGCCCTCGAGGCCGGTATCGACCTGCTGTGGATTGGCGCCCGCACAGTGGCCAACCCCTTTGCCATGCAGGAACTCGCCGACTCCCTGCGCGGCGTCGACATCCCCGTCCTCGTCAAGAACCCCGTCAACCCCGACCTGGAACTGTGGATAGGCGGCCTGGAGCGTATCAACGGCGCCGGCATCAAGCGCCTCGGCGTCATCCACCGCGGCTTCTCCTCCTACGACAAGCGTATCTATCGCAACTTACCCATGTGGCACATCCCCATCGAGCTGCACCGCCGCATCCCCGGACTCCCCATCTTTGGCGATCCCAGCCACATCGGCGGTGCCCGCGAACTGGTGGCCCCGCTGTCGCAGCAGGCCATGGACCTGGGCTTCGACGGCCTCATCATCGAGAGCCACTGCAACCCCGACGCAGCCTGGAGCGATGCCAAGCAGCAGGTGACGCCCGATGTCCTCGACTTTATCCTCGACAAACTCGTCATCCGCGAGGTGGGACAGACCACGGAGAGCCTCGACGCCCTGCGCCGACAGATCGACGAAATCGACAACTCGCTCATCGAACTGCTGGCCAAGCGTATGCGCATCAGTCGCGAGATAGGACAGTACAAACGCGAGCACGGCCTCACCATCGTGCAGACCGGCCGCTACTCCGAAATTCTCGACAAGCGTGGCGCCCAGGGCGTACTCTGCGGTATGTCGTCAGAATTCATGAAGGACATCTTTGAATCCATCCATGAAGAGAGCGTCCACCAGCAGATTGAAGTAATGAACAAAGACTAACGGTGCCCTCGCCATCGGACGCCCGATAAAAAACCTGCGGGGAGAGGCCGGGGCGACTCTCACAACGAGACGCCTTAGCTCTTGTGCGGGACGCCGTCTCTCTTGTGAAAGAACCGATTCCCGGTTGCTCTTACATCTCTGCAGTCATCGTCGTCAGGAGCCGTCGGTCACGTAGTTCACTACGTTTCCTTCATCTCCGTTGACACGACCTCGCAGACAGCCGAACAGCGACACAAGTCCCTTTTAAGAGTCCCCCTCCATCGGTCCCCCCGCCCCACTCACTTCCTCTTACCGTGAGGCCGCGCCCGTAGCACGCGGTGCGGCCTCACCCACTTATCCTATGCGCATTCTTATCCTTGGCGCCGGCAAGATGGGCTCCTTCTTTGCCGACCTCCTCAGTTTTGACCACACCACCGCTGTCTACGACGTAGACCCCAAGCGACTGCGCTTCATGTACAACACAGAGCGCTTCACCACCCTTGACGAGGTGAAGACCTTCGCCCCCGAGCTCGTCATCAACGCCGTCACGCTGAAATACACCATCGAGGCATTCCGCAACATCATGCCTTATCTCTCCGACGACTGCATCCTCAGCGACATCGCCTCCGTCAAGACGGGCCTCCAGCCCTTCTATGAGGCGTGCGGCCGCCGCTATGTCTCCACCCACCCCATGTTTGGTCCCACCTTTGCCAATCTGGGCTCGCTCTCCAGCGAAAACGCCATCATCATCACCGAGGGCGACTATATGGGCCGCATCTTTTTCAAAGATCTCTATAGCCGTCTGGGGCTTCACGTCTGCGAATACACCTTCGACGAGCACGACCGTACCGTGGCCTACTCCCTGGCCATTCCCTTCGTCTCCACCTTTGTCTTCGCCGCCGTCATGAAACACCAAGACGCCCCCGGCACCACCTTCAAACGCCACATGGCCATCGCCCGCGGCGTCCTCGGCGAAGACGACTGCCTCCTGCGCGAAATTCTCTTCAACCCGCGTACCTCCGGGCAGGTGTCAAAGATACGCGACGAGCTGAAAGAACTCCTTGCCATCATCGACCACAAAGACGAGGAGGGCCTCAACGCCTACCTCACCAAGATACGCGAACACATCAAGTAGCAATAGCCTCTCGCAGAGTGTCGCCACCACGACAGTCTCCCCATGCGGCGCCGCCTCCCCCCCTCGGAAGCGGCGCCGCACCGCTGCCGGGAGCCCCGTCGCCGTGCCCGCTGAAGAGAAAATAGGAAAGATTTCACACTTCCCTCACTTATTTTCACTATCTTTGCGAAATCAGCTAAGCCACGCCTATGAAACTCTTACTCAACCCCAAATTCGAGTATCTGCGCAACTACCTGACGAATATCGAAGACCATTTTCTCCACGAAGGCAAGGAGATACACCACGGGCGCAACGTCCTCCGCTCACTCACCGTCGACGGGCTGACGATTTGCGTGAAACGCTATGGCAAGGAGTCGCTCCGCACCAGTCTGGCCACCCGCCTCTACAAGACCTCCAAGGGCAAGCGTGCCTATCTGCGTCCCCTGGAGCTCCGCGAGCGCGGTCATGAGAGTCCGGAGCCCATTGCCCTGGTGCGCTATCGCCATGGATGGCTCCACACCACGACCTACTTGGTGTGCCTGCACTCCCACTACCGCTACGATTTGTCAAAGATTATGGACATCCCCTCCGACAAGCGTCGTGAGGTGACGCGCGATTTTGCCCACTTCGCCGCCCGTCTGCATGAAGACGGGTTTCTCCATCGTGACTTCTCCTCCACCAACATCCTCTTCGACAAGATCAACGGCCGCTACCATTTCTCCCTCGTCGACACCAACAGCATCCGCACCGGCCACCCGGTGAGCGTCGACAAAGGATGCGCCAACTTCTCACAGCTGGTGGGCGACGACGAGTTCTTCTCCCTCTTGGCCTACCACTACGCTGAGGCCCGCGGCGCCGACCCTCAGCACTGTCAAGCCCACATCTCCCGCGCCCGCCGCACCGCCAACGGGTAAGCGCCCGCCCTATCGTCGGCAGCTGTCCCCTTTTCCCTTCATCAGCGCCCTCCCGTCGCAAAACGCCCTGCTGCTTTGCGACGGGAGGGCGTTGCACCTTTTTACGGGCAGTGTGCATCGCGTTCACGCTTTTTGCGTATCTTTGCAAGATGGAATGCCGCGTTGCTATTCTTAGCGGTGTCGGCACAAAACGTTCCCATTATCCGTCAACATCAAACAACAGATAAATCATTATGAGTGAACAACTGAAGAAAGTCAAGGAACTCGTCGAGCGTCGCGCCAAGGCCCGCCTCGGCGGTGGCGAGAAAGCCATTGAGAAGCAGCACGCCAAGGGCAAGGCAACCGCCCGCGAACGCATCGACCTGCTGCTCGACAAGGGTTCTTTCGAAGAGATGGACATGTTCAAGCTCCACCGTTGCCACGACTTCGGGATGGACAAGAAGCACTACTACGGCGACGGCGTCGTTTGCGGCTCCGGCACAATCAACGGCCGTTTGGTCTACGTCTTTGCCCAGGACTTCACCGTCAACGGTGGCTCTCTCTCCGAGACGATGGCCGAGAAGATTTGCAAGGTGATGGACCAGTCTGTCAAGATGGGTGCCCCCTGCATCGGCCTCAACGACTCCGGCGGCGCCCGCATTCAGGAAGGCGTCAACGCCCTTGCCGGTTTCGGTAACATCTTCCAGCGCAACATCGAAGCCTCCGGTGTCGTTCCCCAGATTTCCGGCATTTGCGGCCCCTGCGCCGGTGGTGCCGTCTACTCCCCCGCCCTCACCGACTTCGTCGTGATGCTTGAAGGCGTCAGCTATATGTTCCTCACCGGTCCCAAGGTGGTGAAGACCGTCACCGGTGAAGACGTCACCCAGGAAGACCTCGGCGGCGCCGGTGTCCACTCCAGCAAAAGCGGTGTGTGTCACTTTACTGCCAAGACGGAGGAAGAGTTTGCCGGCCTCATCCGTCGCCTGCTGTCCTACATTCCCCAGAACAATATGGAGCGCACGCCGCGCGTCGCCTGCACCGACCCCATCGACCGCAAGGAGGACAGCCTCAACGAGATTATCCCCGACAACCCCAATATGGCCTACGATATGTATAAGGTCATCGGCGCTGTTGTCGACAACGGCGAGTTCCTCGAGGTGCAGCGCAACTTTGCCCGCAACATCATCATCGGCTTTGCCCGCTTCAACGGTCAGAGCGTCGGTGTCGTTGCCAACCAGCCCAGCGTCTATGCCGGTGTCCTCGACTGCAACGCCTCTCGCAAGGCCGCTCGCTTTGTTCGTTTCTGCGACTGCTTCAACATCCCCATCGTGTCGCTCGTCGACGTCCCCGGCTTCCTCCCCGGCACCGGTCAGGAATACAACGCCGTCATCGACCACGGCGCCAAGCTTCTCTATGCCTATGGTGAAGCCACCGTTCCCAAGGTGACCGTCACCCTTCGCAAGAGCTACGGCGGCTCCCACATCGTAATGGGCTGCAAGCAGCTCAAGGCCGACCTCAACTACGCCTGGCCTTCCGCCGAAATCGCCGTGATGGGTGCCAGCGGTGCCGTTGCCATCCTCGATGGTAAGGCCGCCAAGGAGCAGGCCGACCCCAAGGCCTTCCTTGCCGAGAAGGAGAAGGAATACAACGACTTGTTCACCAACCCCTACAAGGCCGCACAATATGGCTACGTTGACGACGTCATCGAACCGCGCAACACGCGCTTCCGCATCTGCCGCGCCCTGGCGCAGCTCGAGAACAAGCGCGAGACGCGTCCCGCCAAGAAGCACGGCAATATCCCCTTGTAAAAAGCACCCAATGAAGACATTCAAATATCACCTCAACGGACAGGAACTGAGCATCCGCCTCGACGAGAAGCGGGGAACCATCGCCGACCTCCTGGTCGACAATGCCCACCCCGCCATCGCTTCTGAGGACATGCCGGCCTATGCCGCTGTCATCGCCCTGGCGCTCATCGAGCACGACGTAGAGATTGTACACGATGAGGAGCCGGGCATCATCACCCTTGCCGGCAATACCACGGTGTCCCCCTGGGCAGACCCGTTGCAAATGATGAACAACCAACTCTAACTCCGGAAAGCCCCCACCGCGGGGCCGTCCGACAAACCACTCGCAATGAAACAATACACATACAACATCAACGGTGCGCAGTACGATGTCACCATCGACAGCATCGTTGGCAAGATCGCCAAGGTGGAAGTCAACGGCATCCCCTTTGAAGTAGAGATGCAGGGCTCCTCGCTCACCGAGGCAGACCTCCCCACCATGACCGCCGATGCCGCCCCCGCGGCAGCAGCTCCTGCTCCTTCCGCCGCCCCTGCCGCCCCTGCCGCTGCTCCCGCCGCAGGCCCCGGCGCCGGAACGCCCGTCAAGGCCCCCCTCCCCGGTGTCGTTGCCAAGATTCCCGTCAGCGTAGGTCAGGCCGTCAAGAAGGGCGACACTGTCCTCGTGCTCGAAGCCATGAAGATGGAAAACAACATCACCGCCGAAGTCGACGGCAGCATCACCGGCATCTGCGTAGCACAGGGCGATAGTGTCATGGAAGGCACTACGCTCATCACCATCGGATAACCCCCGCCCCGCGACGGATATCCCCCTCCCCCACTTCACGAGACGTCACAGCTCCCAAGCGCTGTGTCGTCTCGTTTTTTTGTTTCCCGCCGTTCGGCAACCGCCCCACCGCGCCCCTCTCCCGGGCGCTTATCGATAAGGCCCGAGCAACGGCAGACAACGATGGCCGACGCCGACGACGCCACCAACGGGCAGAATCGTCCGACGGGGTGTAATATCTATAAGAAGTAGGAAAGGGTGGCCCAATCTTTTTTTGTAATTTTGCAGACCTAAAGCAAAAACATTTTAAAAAAACTCCATACATGGAACTTGTAGAACAACTCATCGCACATGCCAAAGCCGACAAGCAGCGCATCGTGCTGCCCGAAGGAACGGAGGAACGCACCCTCAAAGCCGCCAACCAAATCCTGACGGACGGTGTGGCCGACCTCATCCTGATTGGCAACCCCGACGAGATCCATAGCCTCGCCAAGCAGTGGGGACTGGGGAACATCGGTAAGGCAACTATCGTAGACCCCGAAAATCACCCCAAGAAAGAAGAATATGCACAGCTCCTCTGCGAGCTCCGCAAGAAGAAAGGCATGACCATTGAGGAGGCCCGCAAGAAAGTGCTCGACCCTCTCTATCTGGGCTGCCTCATCATCAAGGCCGGCGATGCCGACGGTCAGCTCGCCGGTGCCCGCAACACGACGGGCGACGTGCTGCGTCCCGCTCTTCAGATTATCAAGACGGCGCCGGGCATCACCTGCGTCAGCGGTGCCATGCTGCTGCTCACCCACGCTCCCGAGTGTGGCGACAACGGCGTACTGGTGATGGGCGATGTGGCGGTGACGCCGGTGCCCGATGCCAACCAGCTGGCTCAGATTGCCGTCTGCACGGCGCGTACCGCCGAGTGCGTGGCCGGCCTCACTCCGCGTGTCGCCATGCTGAGCTTCTCCACGAAGGGCTCCGCCAAACACGAGGTAGTCGACAAGGTGGTGGAAGCCTTCTCCATTGCCAAGGAGATGGCCCCCGACCTGCTCATCGACGGAGAGCTCCAAGCCGACGCCGCCCTCGTACCTGCCGTGGGCAGCTCCAAGGCTCCCGGCAGCCCCATCGCCGGTAAGGCCAACGTCCTTGTTGTCCCCAGTCTCGAGGTGGGCAACATCGGTTACAAACTGGTGCAGCGCCTGGGCCATGCCACAGCCGTAGGCCCCATCCTCCAGGGCATCGCCCGCCCCGTCAACGACCTGTCGCGCGGCTGCTCCATCGACGATGTCTACAAGATGATTGCCATCACCGCCAACCAGGCCATCGCCGCCAAGAAGGCGGAGTAACGTTTACACTCCTATACTCCTATGAAAATATTAGTGATTAACTGCGGTAGCAGTTCTATCAAATATAAGCTCTACGAGATGGACGACCGCAGCGTCCTGGCTGCCGGCGGCATCGAGAAGGTAGGGCTCGAAGGCTCCTTCCTCAAGACCTCCATCCATGGCGAGACGAAGATTATCACCTCGCCCTGCCCCTCCCACACCGAGGGCATCAAACTGATGTTCGACACGCTGCTCAACGCCGAGTATGGCGCCATCAGCAGTCTCGACGAAATCTCCGCCGTAGGCCACCGCATCGTGGCCGGCGGCCGCTTCACCAAGAGTCAGGTGGTGACGCCCGCCATGCTCGACGAGTGGCACAACTATATGGACCTGGCTCCCCTCCACAGTCCCGCCCACCTCAAGGGATATATCGCCGTAAAGGAGATGCTGCCGGGCCTGCCGCAGGTCTTCGTCTTCGACACCGCCTTCCACCAGACGATGCCGGCAGAAGCCTACATGTATGCCGTACCCTATAAGTACTACGAGCACAACAATATCCGCCGCTGGGGTGCCCACGGCACGAGCCACCGCTTTGTGACGGCCCGCGTGTGTGAGGTACTCGGTGTGAAGGCCGAAGACGTGCGCATCATCACCTGCCACATCGGCAACGGCGCCTCCATCTCTGCCGTCAAGAACGGACAGTGCGTCGACACCTCTATGGGCCTCACCCCGCTGGAAGGCTTGATGATGGGTACGCGCTCCGGCGACGTAGACCCCTCTGCCGTCCTCTCCATCATGAAGGCCGAAGGCTTCGATGCCGACCGCATGAGCGACCTCCTCAACAAAGAGAGCGGTCTGAAGGGCATCTCCGGCGTGTCGAGCGACCTGCGCGAAGTGGAAGCCGCCGTCAAGGCAGGCAACGAGCGCGCCGCACTGGCCCTGAAGATGTATGACTACCGCATCAAGAAGTACATCGGTGCCTATGCCGCCGCCATGGGCGGTGTCGACATCATCGTATTTACCGCCGGCGTCGGCGAGCACCAGTGGGATGTCCGCGCCGGTGCCGTCAGCCATCTGGAATTCCTCGGCGTGAAGCTCGACGAGGAGAAGAACCGCCGCAACTGTGGCGAGGAGGAGGTCATCTCCGCCCCCGACAGCCGCGTGAAGGTGGTGGTGGTGCCCACCGACGAGGAGCTCCTCATCGCCACCGACACCCTCGAACTGATAACGAAGTAAGCGTTATCCCTCTCCATCATAACGGCCGCTGCCATCGCCCTCAAGGGGTGCCGGCAGCGGCCGTCGTTTTTTGCAGAGAGGGAGCGCGCCCGTCGTCTTACGAGAGCAGCTTCTCCACCTCCTCCTGCGGGAAGCGGGCATCGCTCAGATGCGGCATCCGGTGGAGGTAGGACATCCAGGCCACCGTGATCCACAGTTCCCGAAGCCAGGATATTTCGAGCAGCGCACGGAAGCGCCACTGGCGGCGGAAGCGGCGCAGGATGCGCGGCACCTTTTGGAGGGCGAAGCGCTCGCCGCCGACAGAGGGCGCCGGGGCCACGATGTCGCGCTCGAAGAGGGCAAAGAGGCGGGCGTCGGGACGGTATTCCGCTGCCAGCCCCGGGAGGTCGTCGAGGGAAAGCCCCAGGCGCTCTACACAGTATTGTGTCATCAGGTCGACGCCCCGGTGCAGCCGGCATAGGTCGTAGAGACCGTACATCTTCTTCCAGTCAATGTCGCCGCCATAGGTGCGGAGGAAGAAGAGCCAGTCGAGGATGTGGCGCAGCGTGATATGCTCCGACGTGAAGTGGCGCAGGGCGTGCAGAGGGAGGAAGAGAGCGGTGAATGTCGTCGACGGTTGCAGGATGGGCGTGCCGTCGAGGGGCGTCAGCGGGCCTCGACGCAGGAGGTCTTCCATGAGGTGCTCCACGCGGTGATAGTGGCGTGCGCCGCCGAAGCTGGTGAGGAAGCGGTGGTTCTCCACCGTCAGTCCCCGGTAGATGACGTGTGAGTGCTTGTAGTGGTCCTCGTCGACCACGGCGCCGTGCTCTTTGGCGATGCGGTGTAGCACGTCGTAGTCGTCGAAGACGAAGCAGTCGCAGTCGCCATATTCCCTCCACTCGTTGTGGGGGTAGAAGCGTGCATAGGCGGTACCTTTCATCACCACCATCTCGCGCACACCGCCGTCGGTGACGAGGCGGGCAAAGCGCTCTATGTCTTCGCGCTTCTTGACGGCCAGTGCCTGCGTTGCCACGTCGGCGCTGTACCATTTCAGTTTGAGGTCGACGGGGAGTACGAGGGTCGGCGGCAGGAGGGCGTGCAAGCGGCTGTAGCCCGCCCACACGATGCTCTTGAGACCCCAGCGCGCCGTCAGGGCGAAGGTCGCCGTCCAGTCGGGGGCGCCGGAGGGATAGAGGCGTCCCATCTCTTGCGCCAGCGCCGGGAGGCGGTCGTCGGGCGCGGTGGCAGCCTGTAGGAGAAGATAGATATTTCTTTCGTGGTTCATAAGAGGGGAAGAGGGGGAGAATAAGGGGGAGGGGGTCGCCCGCTATACGTGCGGCAGCGGCGGCATCCGTTGACAAAGGTACGTATTTCATCCGACCGGAGCAAGAGGCGACGCGGCCGAGATGTTCCCGTTCTCGGTGTCCTTGAACAGAATGGCATCGTCGACGGAGGAGGCGGTATAAGCCGTGAGGCCATTCGGAAGTGTGATGGAAAAGGGATAGCAGACGGAGGGCTACTTTTTCTCAAAAAAAATAAGGCAACGCGGCCTTTTTGACGAAAAAGCTTGACACGACACACCACTCAAAAACGGCCGAAAAAGGCGATTTCCCCCTCCTTTTTTATACACACCGCTACAAAAAGAAACATTCATTTACACAAAATTTAGAGACGTTAAGGAATCAGCGCGTTGCGTTCACGTTTATTGACGCTGCGACGGCGGAAAAGCGACGCGCTGTACCGACACGGGAGAGTGGAGAAACGTTAAAATATTTAAGACACGGGGCGCAAAGCGAGGCGGAGGCGGCGCGGCGCAACAAGTCCCGGATTCGTAGGAACAAGTCCGGGACTTGTTACGATTTCTCCCGTACTTTTTTCGCCGCGCGGCGGCCGGGGTGAATCTTGTTTTTGACAGTATATGTCAAAAACGGCGTTTTTTTAACACTCCCTACGGCACCGTGGGGGCGCTCTACGACCATGAGGACACGGGCGGTGGATTTTTTGCGATTCTCGCGGCCTTCGCACACATTTTGACACCCCCTCTCGCTTCACGATAAGCGCGGAAAAGGGCGGGCCGCCGCCACCGGGCCATCGGCGGCGGGGCGACGGGAGGCGCCGCAGCATCACAAGATTTGGGTATTGTTGACACATGTTGGGTATCCCCTTAAAAAGTGTAGCGCGGGCGACACGGCGGAAATCACCGATAGTGGCGATTGAGAGAGCGGACGGGACGTCCTAATTTTGCACCGTCAAAAGAATACGAAAAAGAACCGACGCCGCCCGACAACCGCCATGCAGCGGCCGCAGCAACGACACGCGCGCATTCTTTTATAACCCCATAAGATACAGATGAAACACCGACAACTTCTGCCCCTCGGCCTCGGCCTGCTCACCGGCCTGACGGCGACGGCACAGCGCACGACGACAACGACGACGACGACCGAGACCACCACACAGGTCGTCACGACGACCACTACGCAGCCCGCGGAGTCGGCCGCCGACTATGAGAAATTCCGCTTCGGCGGTTACGGCGAGATGGTAGCCTCCTTTATGAACTATGGCACCAACCGCTTCTCCGGCCTCTCGGAGGGCAACACGCGCGAGCGCCGCAACAGCATCGCCATTCCCCGCGCCGTCCTGGCCCTCGACTATAAGTTCACCCCCAAGTGGATACTGGGCATGGAGGTGGAGTTTGAAGCCGGCGGCGTCGGCGTAGAGACCGAACTGGAAAGCTCGGAGAACGGCGAGTATGAAACGGAGATGGAGAAAGGCGGCGAGGTGGCCCTCGAGCAGTTTCACATCACGCGCCTCCTCCTGCCGGAACTGAATGTGCGCGTCGGTCACCTGATACTCCCCGTGGGACTGACCAACTCCCACCACGAGCCCATCCTCTTCTTCGGCACGACGCGCCCGGAGAGCGAGACGACATTCCTCCCCTCCACGTGGCACGAGACGGGTCTGGAGGTGTTTGGTACGCTGGGGCGCGGCCACGCCGCCTTCAACTACCAAGCCATGGTGGTGGCCGGTCTCAATGCCGACGGCTTCGGGCGCGACGCCTGGGTGGCCGACGGCAAGCAAGGCCTCTTTGAGACCGACAACTTCTCGTCGCCCGCCTATGTGGGACGCGTAGACTATGTCGGCGTGAAAGGGCTGCGCACCGGCGTGTCGATGTACTACTGCGGCGACACGGGGCGGAATGCCGACAAGAAATTCAAGTATGCCAAGGTGGGCAAGGTGCCCGTGCGCATCTTCACCGCCGACGCTCAGTATCTCAGTAAGCACTGGGCCGTGCGCGCCAACGTCATCTATGGCAACCTGAGCCATGCCGCCGGCGTGAGTAGTGTGACGCTCTCCAACAAGTCGGGATATCACAGCGGCGCCATGCGCAAGACGGCGAAGGAAGCCCTGGCCTATGGCATCGAGGCCGGCTACAACCTCCACAACTTCTGGCCCT
Organism: uncultured Prevotellamassilia sp.; assembly: GCA_964640535.1. Classification (GTDB taxonomy): domain Bacteria; phylum Bacteroidota; class Bacteroidia; order Bacteroidales; family Bacteroidaceae; genus Alloprevotella. The sequence continues at coordinate 18,532 of CAZXFS010000005.1, forward strand.
ACCTGCGCTACGAATACTTCAACCCCCAGGAAGGCGGCGACACGGGACAGACGATGGACGCCCGTTGCCAGGTGAGCAAGTGGAGCGGCGGCGTCAACTGGCGCGCCCTGCCCAACCTGGTGGTCAAGGCCGACTACAGCAGTCGGCAGATAGGCACCCACCAGGTCTTTGGCCGCGGAAAATACCGCAGCGAGAGCGAGTTCTCCCTCGGCGTGGCCTATGTGGGGTGGTTTATCAAGAAATAGTACCGTCGACGCCTCTATCTCCTCCGTCTCTCCTATTTGTATGATAAGGAGACAACGGTAGGGCCGCAGGTGCCGTTTCTCCCTTCTTCCTACAAAAAAAACGACAGCAAAGTAAACACAGATAATTACACAACAAGATTTAAGATGAAAAAGACCTTCAACTTCCTGGCCGCCCTGCTGGTAGGCCTGATGACGCTCACCGCCTGCGGTGACGAAGACAACGGAACGGGTGGCGGCGGTGGCGACACCGGCAGCAGCGAGAGCCTGGTATGTATCGAGCAGCTCATCGACGGCTGCATCGACATTGCCAGCGAGGTGGGCACGTCGAAGATTGGCGACCCCTATGACCTCTACACCGCCGGCCAGACGACGCAGGCCCTCTATGCCGTGGAGTCGTGGTATAGCTGGCACTCGCGCGACGACTACTCCAACAACATCCTCTCCATCCGCAACGCCTACTACGGTTCGCGCGACGGCAACGTAGCCACCGCCTCGTTGGCCGCCCTCATCGCCGCCAACAACCCCACCCTCGACGCCAACGTGCGTCAGGCCATCACCGCGGCCTACAACGCCATCCTCTCCATCCCCCAGCCCTTCCGCAACAATATCAACAGTCAGGAAGCCCGCGACGCCATGGAGGCCTGCTCCGACCTGGAAGATGTCCTCAGTCTGCTGAAGAGCTATCTGCAGAACACCACCACGGTCAACACGGACGAGCTGTTGCAACCCATTGTCGACAACTATGTTGACGTCGTCGTACTCCCCACCTACCAACTGCTGAAGGAGCGCAACACCACCCTCTACAACGCCGTCGTGGCCCTGGCCAACAACCCCTCCGACGAGGCCTTCTCCACCGCCTGCAAGGCCTGGCTGAGCGCCCGCGAACCGTGGGAGACGAGTGAAGCCTTCCTCTTCGGCCCCGTCGACGCCCTCGGTCTCGACCCCAATATGGACAGCTGGCCCCTCGACCAGGACGAAATCGTCAAGATTCTCAACTCCGGCAACTTCGACAACCTGACATGGAGCGACGACGACGACGATGACGCCGTAGAGGCCAAGCAGGGCGTGCGCGGCTTCCATACGCTGGAGTTCCTCCTCTTCAAGAACGGCAACCCGCGCGTCATCAACGGCGGAACGAGCACGTCGGCCAACGACCTCGACTACACCACCGCCAACGCCAAGAGCTGGGGAAACTACATGATACAGGTGGCCTATCTCCTGAAGCAGGACGCCACAACGCTCTATGACGCATGGAGCAACAGCTATCAGGGCGGCGACAGCTATGCCAAGATTTTCAAGGAACACCGCATCGACTAACGCTCCACGTCCCTTGTCGTATCACATTGGGGGGGCTATCGCTTGCCCCCACCCATTATCAACCATCCTCCTATGAAAGGAATACATATCGCCTTTCTAACATCTTGTCTGGGCATGCTCACAGCGTGCTCAGACAATGATGCTTTAGACGTACTCGACATGGAAGTGCCCTCGGGGTATGCCCTCTCGGCAGGTACTTCGACCGTATTTTCCAACTCGTCGTTTGCCTACGACACCGACGCGCCGTGGCTGTCCGACGCCCTGAAGCTGCGCTTCAACCGCGGCGACAAGCTCTACGACAACGTGCGCACCAGCGGCAACGACCTCGGCGGCGGCCTCGGGCCGGTATACGCCGGATACTCCTGCGGCAGCTGCCACCGCAACGCCGGACGCACGAAGCCCGGGATATGGAGCGAAGGCGGCAGCGGCAGCTACGGCTTCTCCGCCATGCTGGTGTATATCACCCGAAAGAACGGTGCCTTCTTCCAAGACTACGGCCGTGTGCTCCACGACCAGTCCATCTATGGCGTCACGGCAGAGGGCAAACTGAAGGTGGACTTCCGCTATGAGCAGGGAACCTTCCCCGACGGCGAGGCCTATGAGCTCTGCGTCCCGGAATACCGCATCGTAGAGTGGTATGCCGACAGCATACGCCCCGAAGACCTCTTCTGCACCGTACGCATCCCCCTGCGACACGTGGGGATGGGGCAGATGATGGCCATCGACCGCAACGAGATAGAACAGCTCGCCGCCAAGAGCAACTACCCGGAATATGGCATCAGCGGACGCGCCAACTATATCACCGAGCGCGGCGTCAAACAACTGGGCCTCAGCGGCAACAAAGCACAGCATGCCGACCTGACGGTGGAACTGGGATTCTCGAGCGACATGGGCGTCACCAACTCGCGCTACCCCGAGGAGATCTGTGAGGGACAGCTGCAAATGTCGCAAGGCAGCATGATGGGCCTCAGCTACGAGCAGCTCGACATCTCCACCGAAGAGATGGAAAACGTAGACCTCTATATGCACTGCCTCGGCGTGCCGGCGCGGCGACGCGTGAACAACACCACCGTACAGCGCGGCGAACAGATGTTCTATCAAGCCAAGTGCCACCTGTGCCACGTCACCACCCTCCACACGCGACCCCGCGGCGCCACCCTCCTCAACGGCACGGAGCTCCCCTGGCTGGGCAATCAGACCATCCACCCCTACTCCGACTTCCTGCTCCACGACATGGGCAGCGAAATCATGGGCGTGGGACTCAACGACAACTATGTCAGCGGACTGGCCCGCGGCAACGAATGGCGCACCACGCCCCTCTGGGGCATCGGCCTCCAGGAGAAAGTCAACGGCCACACCTATTTCCTCCACGACGGACGCGCCCGCAACCTGAAAGAGGCCATCCTGTGGCACGGCGGAGAAGGCGAGGCCTCGAAACAGCTCTTCATGAAGATGTCGAAGGCCGACCGCGACGCGCTGATAACATTCCTCAACTCGTTGTAAGAGGACCTCTCTGCCGACGCAGGTAGGATATCCCCGAAAAGAAGAGAATATATTTCCCCAAAAGCATTTACACATGAAAAAGATAATGACGCTGGCCCTGCTCGGACTCCTGCCCCTCGCCGCCGTGGCACAGCAAGAAGAAAACAGTGAAAACGGCATCGTGTCGCTCGATGGCCGCGAGGGCTTCAAGGTGACGAGCAAGAAGGGCGACTTCGTCTTCCGCCCCTACCTGCTGGTACAGACGGCGGCCACCGTCAACTACTACGACGACGAGGGCCTCGACAAAGCCTACAACCAGGACAACATCGCCAACTCCGGCTTCTCCATCCCCTACGCCGTCCTCGGCTTTCAGGGCAAGGCCTTCGACAAAGTGACCTTCAACCTGGCCCTCAACGCCGCCGCCAGTGGCGGTGCTCTGCTACAGCAGGCCTGGTTTGACGTGAAACTGAAGGAGCAGTTTGCCGTCCGCGCCGGTAAGTTCAAGACGCCCTTCTCCCACGCCTACCTCACCACCCTCGGCGAGACCCTCTTCCCCCAGCTCCCCACCTCGCTGACGGCCTCCACCATCCTGCCCTATTCGCTCAACGCCGTGACGCCCCACATCGGGACGGGCTTCGACCTCGGCGTCGAGGTGCACGGATTGCTGGCCAAGAAGTGGGGCTACGAAGTGGGCATCTTTAACGGCAGCGGTGCCTCCGTCAATACCGCGGGGAAGACCTTCAGCGACGACTGGCACATTCCCTCGTTGCTCTACGCCGGACGCCTCTCCCTGATGCCGCGGGGCGTCATGCCGTCAACGCAGGGCAACCCCAACCGCCTGAACGAATTCAAATATATGGTGGCCGCCTCCACCTCCCTCAACGTGGAGAGCGAGAGCGAGAGTACCAACGACTACCGCGCCGGCGTGGAGTTTGCCATGATAAAGAACAAGCTCTACCTGGCAGCGGAGGCCTACTATATGAACGTGGGCTTCACCCAACGACAGAAGATTGACGAGAGCTACCACTACTGGGGTGGATACGTGCAGGGGGGATACTTCGTGGCACCACGCCTGCAGGCCGCCCTGCGCTACGATTTCCTCGACCGCAACGGCACGTCGAAAGACGGTATGCTCAATATGCCCGCCGTAGGCCTCAACTACTTCTTCAAAGGGTGCAACCTGAAGTTGCAGGGCATGTATCAGTATATCGGACGCACCGGCCACGCCACCCAGCTCGACCGCGACAACGACGACCTCGGCATCGCCCAGCATTCCGCCACGGTAATGTTGCAATACACTTTCTAAGATGAATGCCATAAAATATTGTAAATTTGCAGCGCTCTTGGCCGCCATACTCGCCCCGGCGACACTCACGACGGCCTGCGACGACGGCCCCGTCTACGAGAAGACGACAACGGCCGACGGGAGCAGTCGCGCCGTCACCCTCACCGGGACACTCACCGGATGGGACCACTGGACCGACGGATATACCGTCGTCCTGGCCGGCTTTAAGGACGGCAGCGACTATGCCGTCATCTCCAAGCCCATCACCGCCGCCGAAGGGCCCTTCACCCTCAGTCAGATACCCGACGAGGTGACGACGGTGGAACTCTGCGTCATCAACAGCCTGCGACAGCGCGTCGCCACCTTCGAGGAGATGGACTTCTCCTCACAGAACGGTATGGCCACGATGGAGGTAGGCACGAAGAACGTCAGCATGTTCCAATGCATCCAACAGCAAGTGTTCAACACCACCTGCGCCAACTGCCACGGCGGAAGCAGCTATGCCGCCGCCGGCCTCTACCTCACCGAAGGACGCAGCCATGCCGCCCTCGTCGGACAACCCTCGAAGAAGGTGGAAGGGAGCACGTTGGTGAAGAGCGGCAACGCCGCAGAGAGCATACTGCCACAGGTGCTGGGCTCCACACTCTCCAAGAGCTGGCGTTATGACCACTCCAAAGAAGTGCTCTCCGCCGACCTCCTCGACATCCTCAACGGATGGATAAACGGCGGGGCGGAGGAATAACACCGAGATGCCGGCCACGCTTTTCCTGCCGCCGGCAGCGACAGAGCAAACCTCCGGCCGCAACGATTACGAACGAAGGAAACGAAGACAATGAACGAACAGAAGGATACGATACACCAAGAAATCTTCACCTTTGAGGCGCCGCAAGGCGTCACCGAATACCACGCCGTGCTCCACATAGCAACGGCGACCCTCCCCTGGGACGAGCAGCTCGCCGCCCTTCTCGCCGCCTATCGCCGGCTGGTGGAGGAGCTGTCGCCGGCAACGCCCGTATTTCACCGCTTCTTCCTCAGCGATGCCGCCAACCAGGAGGCGTCGCTGCGTGCCGCCCTCGGCGACATCGTCGGCGCCTGCTCCCTCGTGCAGCAGCCGCCCCTCGACGGGACGAAGATAGCACTATGGGTCTACCTGCAGCGCGGCGGCGCCGTAGAGACCTCCGCCGACCATCGCGTCGCCACGATGTCGCACGGCCCCTACCGTCAGGTGTGGACCGTCGGCGGACAACAACCGGGCGCCACGGCCTACGAACAGACGCGGGCACTTTTCCACCACCTGCAGGAAACGGTGGATAACTTTGGCGGCACCCTGGCCGACAACGTGATGCGCACATGGCTCTACGTACAGAATATCGACGTCAACTACGGCGGGATGGTGCAGGCGCGCAACGACGCCTTCGACGGCGTCGGCCTCACCGATGCCACCCACTACATCGCCAGCACAGGTATCGAAGGGCGACAAGGCAATGCCGCCGCCGTCGTAGCGATGGACGCCGTCAGCACCCTGGGACTGCAAGGCACACAGGTGCAGCAGCTCCACGGCTACAGTCACCTCAACGCCACCCACGAATACGGCGTCCGCTTTGAGCGAGGCACGTGTGTCCACTATGGCGACCGCCGCCACATATTCATCTCGGGGACGGCGAGCATCGACGCCCACGGCGCGGTGGTATATCCGGGCGATATCGTCCGTCAGACCCACCGTATGTGGGAAAACGTGGAGGTGCTCCTCGCCGAGGCCGACAGCTGTTTTGACGACGTGGCACAGATGACGGTCTACCTGCGCGACCCCGCCGACTATGCCACCGTCAAGGCCCTCTTCGACCGCCGTTTCCCCAACACACCGAAGGTGCTCGTATGGGCGCCGGTGTGCCGACCGGGATGGCTCATAGAGATGGAGTGTATGGCCGTGAAGCACGCCGAACGGGCGGACCTCCCCGCTTATTAACCCTACCGCAAAAAAGAAGTACAAGGAGAGGGGAGATAGTACGCCACAGCACTATTTCTCCTCTCCTTGCATAGAAACGGACGGCGTCTCATCGCCACCGGCCCGCCCCCGATAGCGGAGCCTCTCCCCTTACATAGGGAGTTCTCCTTCCTTTACACAGAAATTCCCCTCCTTATATATTAATATAGGTATGTCCCTTTCAGCTCACGCCGTGCGCCGTTGGCGCATAGGAATCCTTAGTATCTACGTCGGGATGATGCTCGCCTTGGCCGTTGCCACCATCCTCGAGAAAGGTGAGGGCACCGACTATGTCATGCTCCACGTCTACCACGCCCGCTGGTTCATCGCGGGATGGGCCGCCCTGGCGGTGGCCACGGTAGCCCTTGTGGCGACCCGTTGGCGGCATTGCTCGTGGCCCGTCCTCGTCCTCCACGGCGCCTTCGTGGTGATACTCCTTGGCGCCTTCGTCACCTTCAGCAGTGCGCGCCGCGGACTGGTGCATCTGCCGGTGAAGACGCCCGTCGGCGAATACCTCTCCGAGGCCACAGGGCGCTATCACCGCCTCCCCTTCACCCTGCAGCTCGACAGCTTCCGCATCGCCTATGCCGACGACGGCATGTCGCCGACAGACTACGTGAGCTATCTCACCGTCGACGGCGTGCCGCAGCGCGTGTCGATGAACCGCGTCCTCGAGGTGCGCGGCATCCGCCTCTACCAGTCGTCCTACGACGAAGAGGTGGAGGGCTCGTGGCTCTCGCTCAATTGCGACCCGTGGGGCATCCCGCTGACGTATACAGGTTATGCCCTCCTGGGGATAGCCCTCCTTGCCCCCCTCTTCCGGCGCCGCAGGAAGAGGGGCGTAAAGATAGCGACCGACGCAGCAGAGACGCCGCACATCGCAGTGGAGGCACAGCACATCGCAGTGGAGACGCCGCACGTCGCCCTCTCTCCGACCGCGCGGTGGGGAGGTAGGGCGGCAGCGCTCTTTCTCCTCGTCCTGGTGGTGCGCTTCTTCCTGCGGTGGGCCGCCGCGGGGTATATCCCCATGAGCAACGGCTACGAGACGCTGCAGTTGGTGGCCGTCGGCCTACTGACCACGGGGCTCGCCTGTCGCCGCCGCTATCCGTCGATGGTGTGGGGCACGGTGGCCGCCGCCCTCGTCATCGTCGGGGTGGCCCACGGTCCGAGCGACAGCGACGCCATACAACCGTTGGCCCCGGTGCTGCGTTCCCCGCTATTGGTTGTCCATGTGCTGTTAGTCGTCGTTGCCTACGCCCTGCTGGCCGTTCTCTGGGTGAACGCCCTGCTGGCACTGACGCGGCGCGGCGAAGAGGCGTTGCAGCGCCATGCCCTCCTGACACGGCGCCTCCTCCTCCCCGCGGTGAGCTTCCTGGCCGCCGGCATCTTTGTCGGCGCCGTATGGGCCAACCTCTCGTGGGGCCGCTACTGGGGCTGGGATCCCAAGGAAGTGTGGGCCCTCATCACGCTGATGCTCTACGCCCTGCCGCTCCACAGCGCCCTGCTGCCCGCCTTCCGCCGCCCGCACGTGCTCCATGTATTCATGGCGCTGGCCTTCCTCGCCGTCTTGGCCACCTACTTCGGCGTCAACTATCTGCTGGGGGGAATGCATAGTTATGCAGGATAGCCCTGCTTTTTTCAGAAAAAACGCGGAATAACACTACCACGTGAATATTTATAAGACAAAGGCGCGCAGATTTGACAAAATGTTTGTATATTTGCAAGAAACCTGCATAAATCATGAATATTCCCGAGATAACAGCCTCCGAAGCCGCCGAGATGATTGCCGACGGCGAATGGGTGGGCGTGGGCGGCTTCGGCCCTGCCGGCGCTCCCAAATCCATCCCCCCTGCCATTGCCCTCCGTGCGCGTGAGGAGCATGCCGCCGGGCGTCCGTTTAAAGTCAACATCGTCACCGGCGCCTCCATCGGCGCCAGCTGCGACGGAGAACTGGCGGCCGCCGATGCCATCGACCGTCGCCTGCCCTTCTCTGTCAACGCTGAGATACGCAAGGCCTACAACAACGGACGTGTGCGCTACACCGACCTCAACCTGTCGGACAATGCCACCTTCCTGCGGCAGGGCATCACGGGGCCTATCGACTGGGGCATCATTGAAGCGTGCGACATCCAGGAGATTCACGGCCGCATACGCATCTATCTGACGGCGGGCATCGGCATTGCGCCCACCATCTGCCATGCGGCACGCCACGGCGTGTTTGTGGAACTCAACACGTGGCATTCTACCAAGCTCATCGGGATGCACGACATCTACGAGATAGAAGCACCGTGGTATCGCTCGCCGATACGCATCACACAGCCGGTAGAGATTATCGGCATGCCGTATATAGAGGTGGCGCCGGAGCACATCCGCGGCATCGTCGTAACAAATCTGCCCGATGAGGCCCGCTCGATGACCGACGCCACAGAGACAACGGAGAGCATCGGACAACATATGGCCGACTTCCTGGTGGACAATATGCACCGCGGCTACATCAACCCGAGTAAGCTCATCCTGCAGAGCGGAGTGGGGAGCGGCGCCAACGCCGTCATCGGCGCGCTGGGGCGTTGCCCCGAGGTGCCCGACTTCAATATCTATACGGAGGTGTTGCAGGAGGAACCGCTGCGCTTGATACGCGAAGGACGCGTGATATCGGCATCTACAGGCGCCCTGACCATCTCCGGCGACCACCTGCGCGAGCTCTATGCCGACATCAACGCCTTCCGCGGCCGCCTGCTCATCCGCCCGTCGGAGATATCCAACTGTCCGGAGATCATTGCCCGCTTGGGCATCTGCTCCCTCAATACGGCTATCGAGGTGGATATCTACGGGCATGTCAACTCCACCAAGATTTGCGGCACGAAGATGATGAACGGCGTGGGCGGCTCGGCCGACTTCACCTGCAACGCGATGCTGGCCACCTTCACCTGCGGCTCCACCGCCAAGGACGGCAAAATCAGCAGCATCGTCCCGTTCTGCTCCCATGTGGACCATACGGAGCACTATGTCGATGCCGTCGTCACGGAATACGGTGTGGCCGACCTGCGCGGCAAGTCGGCCCTGGAGAAAGCGGAGGCCCTCATCGCCATCGCTCATCCCGACTACCGCCCCCTGCTGCGCGACTACCTGCGACTGGCCGGCGCCTATGGCGGACATACCCACCACATCATGAGCGCCGCCTTTGCCATGCACGACACCTACCGCCGCAAGGGCGATATGCGCCTGACGGACTGGAGCGAGTATATTAAGGACTGAGACGCCTTGGCCGTATCGGGGTAATGTGCTAACTTTGTCTTTCCAAAAAATCATTCATCATTTTAACGGGCGGCCGCTTCGTCTTGCCGCCCTACCACTATCTATGAGCAAGGAAAAAGTTATTCTGACCGGTGACCGTCCCACCGGCAGACTGCATATCGGGCATTACGTGGGCTCGTTGCGCCGGCGCGTCGAACTGCAAAATGCGGGCGACTACAAGCAGATGTTTGTATTCATTGCCGACGCCCAGGCCCTCACCGACAATATGGATAATCCCGAGAAGGTACGCCAGAATGTCATTGAGGTAGCTCTGGACTACTTGGCCTGCGGCCTCGACCCGGAGAAGTCGACCATTTTTATCCAGAGCCAGATTCCGGAGCTCTGCGAACTGTCGTTTTACTTCATGGACTTGGTGAGCGTCAGCCGCCTGCAGCGTAATCCCACCGTCAAGACGGAGATTCAGATGCGCGGCTTCGAGAGCAGCATCCCCGTGGGCTTCTTCACCTACCCCATCAGTCAAGCCGCCGACATCACGGCCTTCCGCGCCACTACGGTGCCCGCCGGCGAAGACCAGAAGCCGATGCTCGAGCAGGCCACGGAGATTGTGCGCCGCTTCAACTACATCTATGGCCCCACGCTGGTGGAGCCTTCCATCATGCTCCCCGACAATGCCGCCTGCCTGCGTCTGCCGGGCACCGACGGTAAGGCAAAGATGTCGAAGAGTCTGGGCAACTGCATCTATCTGGCCGAGACAGCCGACGAGGTTCAGAAGAAGGTGATGTCGATGTATACCGACCCCGAGCACATCCACGTCTCCGACCCCGGCCACGTAGAGGGGAACACGGTGTTCACCTATCTCGACGCCTTCTGCCGCCCCGAGCACTTCGAGCGCTACTGGACCGACTACGCCACCCTCGACGAGGTGAAGGAGCACTACCGTCGCGGCGGTCTGGGCGACATGAAGCTCAAGCGCTTCCTCAACAACATTCTGCAGGAGGAGCTCGAGCCCATCCGTCAGCGTCGCAAGGAGTTTGAGAAAGACATCCCCGCCGTCTACGACATGCTGCGCCGCGGCTGCGAGCAGGCCCGCGCCGTCGCCGCCGACACCCTCGCCGAGGTGCGCCGCGCCATGAAGATAAACTATTTCGACGACGCCGCACTGATTGCCGAGCAGGCCCGTCGCTTCGCCGAACAGTCATAAGGCGCTCCCGCCGCCACCTACCAAAGGCCGTAGGCTACGCTTTCCCGATAGAGGAAGACGTAGCCTACGGCCTTTCTTGTGGACGCGACGATGCGGTGACGCGCCCTATCAGACGGTGCGGGGAAAGCCCCACGCCGGACGGAGGACCTACAAGTATGGCGGTAGGCGGAAGAGGTGCGTTCCGTTGCTGCCCTTGACGAGGACGAGACGGCCGGAGAGCGGCGCGGCGGTGAGGGCGGCAATGACGGCGTCGACATCGGCGAAGTGGCGGCAACCGTCGGCATAGGGGGCGAAGTGCTCGCCGACGAGCCACACCTCGTCGGCCGACGCGCGGGCCAGGTCGGCGATGCGGCGGTGCTCCTCGTCGGAAGCGGTGCCCAGTTCGCGCATCTCGCCGAGGATGGCCACCTTGTGGTCGTGCTCGATGCGGCGGAAGTTGTCGAGGGCCGCCGCCATGCTCGTCGGATTGGCGTTGTAGGCGTCGACGATGAGCGTGTTGTGGACCGTATGCTGGAGTTCGGAGCGCGAATTGGTGGGGTGATAGGTCATCAGGGCATGACTGACGGCGGCCTCCTCCACGCCGAAGTGGATGCCCACGGCGGCGGCGGCCAGGGCGTTGTCGATGTTATAGGCGCCGATGAGCTGTGTCTGCACCTCCTGCCACTCGCCGCCGCGGCGGCGCCAGCGCAGGCGCAGGAAGGGGGTGCACGCCACCACCTCTCCCTCCACGTCGTAGTCGTGGCCGGGGGCGCCATACGTCACGGCGCGCAGGTCGTGGGCGATGCCCGCCAAATGGGGGTTGTCGCCATGAAGGAAGATGAAGCGCCGGCCCCGCTCGCGCAGATAGTCGTAGAGCTCTCCCTTGGTGCGCACCACGCCGTCGAAGGAACCGAAGCCTTCGAGATGGGCTTTCCCCACATTGGTGATGAGGCCGCAGTCGGCGTCGACAAGGCCGCTCAGCAGGGCTATCTCGCCGGGGTGGTTGGCGCCCGTCTCCACTACGGCGATGTCGTGGTCGACGCGGAGTTGCAGCAGCGTCTTGGGGACGCCGATATGGTTGTTGAAGTTGCCCTGCGTATAGAGCACACGGAAACGCTCTCCGAGGACGGCGGCGACGAGTTCCTTCGTCGTCGTCTTACCGTTGGTACCGGTAATCTGCAGGACGGGGCCGCGGAACTGACGGCGGTGGTGAGCCGCCAACTGTTGGAGCGTCTGCAACACGTCGTCGACGTGTATCAAGCGCGTGTCGCCCGTCACCGTGGCATCGTCGACGACGGCATAGGCACAGCCGGAGGCCAGAGCCTGCAAAGCAAAGGCATTGCCGTCGAAGGTGGTGCCGCGCAAGGCAAAGAAGAGAGACCCCGCGGGACAATCACGCGTGTCGGTGGTGATGACGGGGTGAGAAAGGAAAATCTCGTAGAGAGAGGAGAGAGTCATATTGTGAATTATCTTGTTCTTACTTTAGGGAACACTGTTGCCACGCCCGTTCTTCGTCACATGACGCCGAGTCATCGTTGCACGACGCCCTATCTGCATAGCGTTACACCAGATAAGAACGGCGGCGGCGTTCCCCGGATACTTACTCCGGCAGCACCATCACGCGAAGGTAGTCTTTGAGATGGACGGGGCCTTTGCCATAGCCTCCCTGCGAGTCGTTGACGAGGAGGAGGGTGTGGCGCCCGTCGGCGAGGGTGCGTCCGAGGCACATCCCCTCGTAGTTGGCAAAGTTCTGCTTGACGGTGGTGAGATGCGTGGTGACGGTGGCCAGGAGGTGCTTCGTCAGGAAGCGATTGGGGTCGAGGGATGCCATGTCGGTGGTAGCATCTATCTGACAGCCTTCGGCGGGGTTCACCACAAACAGTTTGCAGCACACCTTCGCGCGGAGATAATGCGTCGGCACGTTGGCCTCGCGCTCCAGTACCAGCAGGCGCCCGTCGTCGAGGGCCGTCAGGGCGGTGACGCCCATGGCGTAGATGCGCCCAAAGGTCTCCGTCTGCGCGCGGTCCATGCGGTAGGCATACTGCGCCACGGGGTGCAGGGCATCGTCGAAGGCCTGCAGGCGCAGCACGTTCTGCGTGGTAGGGAACTGGGCACCGGTGGGCATCCCGTCGCGCGGCAGCGTACTCTCCGTGGTGGTCCAGAAACGGTGCGTCGCCGCGTTGTAGCTGAGGGCCTCAAAACCGTAATTGCTCACTATCTGAGAGCGCGAGAAGAGTGTGGGCACCGACAGACGCCGCCCGGTGGGCTGTCCGTCGAGGGCATATTCCAATATCTCTTGGTCGCCCTCGCCACTGATAAACAGGGTGCCGGCAGGGGCGAAGTAGGCGATGCCCTCACAGTCGCGCACCGTGAGGCCGGAGGCGTCGAGGGTGGGCGCAGCATTGCCGTAGAAGCCCTCAAGACGCACACTGTCGACCTGCCCCGTGGTGGCGTTCTGACGGATGGTGAAGACGAAGAAGCCGTCGGCGGGCTCCTTGTCGCTGACCAGCGCGTAGCGGTCGTTACCCAGGGCGGTGATACCACTGTAGTTGGCGGTGCCGATATTCCATTTCGACAACGATTGTTGCCCCAAGTCCTGCGCCTGCTGCCCCCACACGGGGACGAGCGGGAGGAGGAGCAACGAGAGGAGAACACGGAGAGACTTCATGGTGCTTTAGGGGGATTATTTTTTGTAGGGAAAAAGCTTTGTCTGTGTCGGGGGGGGAACGCAAGGTCTCCTACGGAAATGGGTATCTTCTTACTGACCTCTATCGTACGTGGTGCTGCACGCCGAATGCGTTCGTCTGCCTCCGCCCTTCTTTCCACCGGAAGAGAAAGAGGCGGAATATCCAACGGGAGTTGTTCTCCCTCCTTACTTATTCGTCGAGCATCATCTCCACCTGCGTGGGATGGGCGGCGAGGAAGAGGGCGGCAAGTCCGCCGGCGGTGACGACGTTCTCCGGACAGTGTTCGATGCCCTCGACGCGCCCGTGGTGCAGGTGGTAGTAGCCGTTGTTCTCCGGGATATCCTCGTCCTTTCCCACCCCAATCTCCATGTCGAGCTCGGGATAGGCACGGGCGATGATGCTCAGGAAACGGTCTACATGGATGACGCGCGCCATGGCATAGGGCGTCGCACCGGGGATGCTTCCCGGCGAGGGGATGCGGGCATATACCTTCTCTACGCCGGCCAGCTGCTGCAGGCGCTCGAGGAGGGCGGTCTTGACGCCCTCCGTCTCTACCAGCATACCGCGGAGGAAGAGGCGCCCGTCGTGCTCCGGGGCGGCCATGAGGAAGCCCACGATGCGGCGGTGGCGCCGCGCCACCAGGATGTAGCCGTCCGACAGGTCGCAGCTGGCCACGGCGGCGAAGAAGTCGCTTTCCGAGGGATGGAGCATAAATTCCGTCTGCGTCGTCCGTCGGTAGAACACGTAGAGGTCCATGCCCCACTCGTCGGGGCGCGTGATGTCGACGCGCGTATCGGCGGCCTCGCGCGGCGTCATCTCTATCTCCTTGCGGTAGGTCGCCGTCCAGTAGGCACCGTGTGCCGTGTCTTCATAGAAGTGGCGCAGCGCCTCGTCGCCGGGGATGAGGAAGCTCAGCGTGGCACCTTGGTCGTAGAGGTCGCGGTGGGCCCGGCTTATCAGGCGCGAGGCCAGTCCGCGGTGGCGATAGTCGGGGAGGACGCCGAGGCCGGAGAGGTAGCCCGTATGGAGCACGGCGCCATAGAAGGTCATGCGGTAGGGCATGACCTGCACGGCCGCTGCCACCGCGCCGTCGGGGCGCAGGGTGACGTTGTGGGCGTGGGGATACTTCTCTTCAAAATAGATATCCAGGAAGTCGTCGGAGTCGTGGAAGCACGTTTTCCACAACCGGCGCGTCTGTTGTTCGATTTCTTGGGGAGATAAGAGCATAGGGGGGAGGTGTTGGGGGGACTACTCCGCCGCTGTGGCGGGCACCCCGAGGGGATGCTTGGGCATCACGGTGTATTTCTGCAAAAGGAGGGAGGGATGATACGACAACTTGGCGCGCCGCAAGCCCTCAATGCCGAGGTCTTCCTCACGGTTGACAAGGACGTAAGACGACGGGAGGTGGCTCACAAAGTCGCGGTGAATGATGGCGTAGGCGCCGTCGACCTCCACGTCGGCCTTCTCCAGACAGATGTCGAAGGTGTCGTGGTTGATGGGAGCACCATAGGTGAAGGCCACCAGCTGCCCGCCGAGGCGTATCGTACCGCCCAGACCGTCGAGGGCCTCCCAATGGCGAAAGACGGTGTGCATCGACCGCCACTCATCGTCGTCGGGCACCACGCCCTCCGCCAGTTTGGCGCGTCGCCACCGGTCGACAAGACGGCAGCAGTCGTCGAAGTCGGCGGGGGTGAGGGGGGCGTAGACGTAGTCGGGATGGGCTTTGACGAAGCGGTTGACATGGTTGCGCTTGCTCTGCAACTTCTTCCCCGCCAGGGTAGCGAGCGACTCCCGCGAGTAGAGGTAGTCGGCATAGCCGCGGTCGGCGGTGGCGTAGAAGTGTCCCGGCAGGGCGCTCTCGAGCGTGGGCAGGAGGTGTTCGCAGACGCCGAGCATCAGGAAGGGGTGACCTTGCGCCTCAGCGTCGGCCATCAGTTCGGGAAGGATGTCGTCGTAGCTCCCCGCGCCGACGGGAATCTGATAGGCCAGATGTCCGTTGGCCCGGAAGCGGAAGAGGAGCCACCCGCGGTGGAGGGCCGTCTCCGTGTCGTAGCGGAAGCGCCAGCTGAGCAGGTTCATGAAGTTGAGGTCGCAGTTGCGGCACGTTGTGGGCCACACCTGTGCCCGGATGGCGTCCTTGTCGGCAATGGTGAGGGGGTGGAAATCTATCATAGTGGGAAAAAGGTGCTTCAATGAGGCATGCCCCGCGCCGACAACGCGGCGAAGGGACTATTGTGCCAAGCGCTTCACCAGCGGGCCGGCGAAGGTGGCGACGGTGATTTCCACGGAGTCTCTGCCGCCCTGCAGGCCGGCGGCCCAGAGGGGGCAGGACAGATAGACTTGTCGGGTGTAGTAGAGCGGGTCGGCGCCCTGACTGTGGTAGAGCTCGAGGTGCAGACAGCGCGCGCCGTCGGCGTCGACGGTGGTGCCATGGTCGACAAAGGCGAAGGCATGACTGCTGCCTCCGCTCTTGACCTCCACGACGAGGTTGAGGTAGCGCCCGCCGCGCCACAGGGCGGCCACGTCGAGGGCGTCGCGACAGATGTTCTCGTCGCGGAAGGGCGTCGGCAGTGGCGACAACACTTGCGTCAGCGCAACGAGGTCGGCGCCGTCGGCTTCCCGCAGATAGGCGGCCTGCACGCGGTAGACGGTGTCGGGCGTCAGGACGAGGCTTCTGTTCTTCCCCACTACGTCGAGGGTGTCGCCCGTATCGTTGATAAGGCGGGCGGGATGGCCGTCGGCGTCGGTCACCACCTCTGCCAGGTCTTGGCGGTAAGCGGGGGCCACGGTGTCGTCGTCACCGCAGGCCGTCAGCGCCGCGGCCACCGTCCATACGGCGGCCTTCCACAGATGGCGGAGGGAGTGACGGGCTGACATAACAGACTGGGATTATTGGGCGGCGAGGTAGTTCTTCAACGGGTTGGCGTACATCGTGAGGAGACGCTCGCGCAGAAAGGCGTCGTCGCGTTGCGGCAGGTCCACCTTTGCCAGCTGCCCTTCGAGGTAGTTGACAAAGCGCAGCCGTTCCTCGTCGGTATAGCGGTCGGCGAAGCGGCTGCCGCCGTCGAGGAGGTCGGCCGCCACGTAGTTGTTGGCATAGAGGCGGTAGCGACGGTGTATCTCGCGGTCCATCCGCGCGGCCAAAGCGGGGAAGAACTCGCTCTTGGGGAGGGCGGCTATCTCGTCCAGCCAGGTGTTGATGCCCGGGGCTATGCAGTAGTGGACGCGCCCCTTGTAGCCCGTCATACCGGTGTACATATTCAGTACGTCGTCGGCCTTGCTTTTCTTGTAGCCGGCGTCGTCGCGCTTCTGCTGAAATTCTTTCGCCTTGAGATAGTCACAGGGGTCATACTCGTAGGAGATGGTCAGCGGCGTGATGTGGAGGGCGCGAAGGCGCTCGGCCGGCGTCCCCTCGCCGCCCATGGCCATCATCTTGAGGAGGGCTTCCTGCGTGCGGTCGTTGGAGTCTTTGGCGCGCCCCTCGCGCTGTGCTATCCAGATATTCTCGTGCTTCTCGGCGACGGCGTAGTGCATATAGCGGCTCATCAGCTGACTACTGGCGAGCATCTCGCGCAGACCGACGTTGCGGCGCACGAGGAACGACTTGTTGAGCTTCACCAGTGTCTCTATCCACGGCAACGCCAGCAGGTTGTCGCCGATGGCTATCTCTACCGTGGTGCGGAAGCCGGCGTCGATGATGAGTACGTCGAGGAGGGCGGCGTCGAGGACGATGTCGCGGTGGTTGGAGACGAAGGTGTGACAGCCGGCCTTGTCGGCAACGGCCGCGGCGTCGAGGCTACAGCCGTCGCTGCACGTGGCCATGAGTTTCTTGACAAAGCCGTAGATGATTTTCTTCTGGAAGTCCAGCGTGTCGGTGCAGGAGAGGAATTGCTGCCGCAACGTCTCCTGCGGCACACCGGGGAAGAGCTTGTCGAGGATGCCGCAGAATTGGGCATCGGAGAACAGACGCGCGAAGGCGGCCGGCAACTCGTCGGGCTCGTAGGGACGGATGGCGGAAAACTCGTCGGGAATAGTCATAAGCTTCTCTGTGGAGGATGTTTCGGAACGGGGACAAGAGGGCGTCGGACTACCCCTTGAGGCGTCCTTCGATGATATCGGAGAGCACGTCCTTGATGTCGAGACCGGCGGCACGCACCTGCTGCGGGATGAAGCTGGTGGCCGTCATGCCGGGGGTGGTGTTCACCTCCAGCAGGTTGATGGTCTCCTGCCCGGCGGCGCCGGAGAGGATGTAGTCGATGCGGATGATGCCATAGCACCCCAGGATGTGGTAGATGTCGCGCGTCATGGCGGCCACGCGCTCGGCGGTGGCGGGAGCGATGCGGGCAGGGGTTATCTCCTGCGACTTGTTGTTGTACTTGGCGTCGTAGTCGAAGAACTCTTCGCTTGTCACTACCTCCGTGATGGGGAACACCACGAGTTCCTCGCCCTTGCGGTAGCATCCGCAAGTAATCTCCGTGCCCACGAGGATTTGTTCCACCATCACTTCGTCGCTCTCCTTCATGGCTTTGTCTATGGCCGGGAGAAGGGCATCGGCGGTGTTGACTTTCGACACGCCGAAACTGGAACCGCCGGCGTTGGGCTTGACGAAGCACGGCAGGCCGACATGGGCCACCATACTGTCGACGGAGGGCAGTTCACGTCCCTTGCGCAGCAGCAACGAAGCGGCGATGTTTACCCGGGGGTTGGCACGCAAGAAATTGTTGAGGGCGAATTTATTGAACGTCAGGGCTTCCACGAGGACACCGCTGGTGGAATAGGGCAGGCCGATGAGGTCGAAATACCCCTGGAGGATGCCGTTCTCGCCCGGCGTGCCGTGGATGGTGATATAGGCGAAGTCGAAGTGGTGGCGACCGTCGGTGGCGGTGAAGGAGAAGTCATTGCGGTCTATCGGGCAATGCTCGTCGCCATAGAGGGCCTGCCATTCTTGGCCCTTTATCTCTACCACCGTACAGTCGTACTTGGTGGTGTCCATAAACGAGAGGATGCCTGCGGCACTGCGCAGGGAGACGTCGTGCTCGGAGGAGTCCCCTCCGGCGACGATAGCGATGTTGCGTTTCATCTGTGTGGGTTTTGTGTGTTGCGGAGGCTCAGAGGGCGCGTCCGCCGATATAGGTGCGCCAGCGCTCGAGGAGTTGCTCCATGTCGTCGGCCAACGGCGAGGTGAAGTCCATTTCTTCACCGGTGCGCGGGTGGCGGAAGCCGAGGGTGCGGGCGTGGAGGGCCTGCCGGGGGCAGGTATCGTAGCAGTGGCGAATAAAAGCGCTGTAGGTGCCCGACTGTGTGCCGCGGAGGATCTGGTCGCCGCCATAGCGGGCATCGTTGAAGAGGGGGTGCCCGATGTGTTTCATATGGGCACGTATCTGGTGGGTACGCCCCGTCTCGAGGACACACTCTACGAGGGTGACATAGGCGAAGCGTTCCAACACGCTGTAGTGGGTGACGGCGGGCTTCCCGATGCCCGAGGCGGGGGGAAAGACGGCCATCTGCAGGCGGTCGTGGGGGTTACGGGCGATGTTCCCCTCGATGCGGCCTTCGGCCTCGGCGGGGTTGCCCCAGACGAGGGCGTTATAGCGACGCCGCGTCGTCTTGTTGAAAAACTGGAGGCCCAGCGAGGTCTTGGCTTCCGGTGTCTTGGCCACGACGAGCAGACCGGAGGTATCCTTGTCGATGCGGTGGACGAGGCCCACGCCGGGGTCGTTGGGGTCGTAGGAGGGAAGGTCGCGCAGGTGCCAGGCGATGGCGTTGACGAGCGTACCGCTGTAGTTGCCGCAACCGGGATGTACCACGAGGCCCGCCGGCTTGTTGATGACCATCAGGTCGTCATCTTCATAGACGATATCGAGGGGGATCTCCTCGGGCTCTATCGTTGTCTCATAGCGGGGACGGTCGAGCATGAGGGTGACGACATCGCCGGGCTTCACGCGGTAGTTGCTCTTGACGGCGCGCCCGCCGACATGGATAAAGCCGGCGCGGGCGGCCTGCTGTATGCGGTGGCGAGAGGTGTCGCGCAGGTGGTCCATCAGGAACTTGTCGACGCGCAGCAGTTGCTGGCCGCGGTCGGCCACTACGCGGAAGTGCTCATAGAGCCCCCCACCCTGCTCGTCGCCCTCGTCGACGTCCTCGTCGAGGAGGGCCTCATCGAGGCGGTCGGAGGCGCCGTCGGCGACGATAGCTCCGGGGGTCATCAGTTCTTCAGTCATCATTGTCTTATCGGGGTTATGCGCCGTCAGTCGGTCTGTTCGTCCTCACTGTCGTTGGCGTCGGGATAGAAGTATTCGTGGTCGAGGCTATCGTTGCCGTTGAACTCTTCCTCCACCACGCCATCGCCCACCACGAGGGTGATGAGCGACGTCACCGTCACGCGCTCGCCGGGCGTCACCGTCTGCCCGTTGACTTTCACGTTGTACAACCAATCTTTGTCGCCGGGGGTGTATTCCACGCGGATATTCTTGAAGCCGAGGGCGCGCAACTTGGCTTCCGCCTCGCGGTGCGAACTGTTGTCGACAAGCTGCGGCAGGGGGATGGAGCGGGCGCCGGAAGCATTGATGGTGAGCTCGATGACGCGGCCGGGCTTGACGTGCTCGCCGGGGGCGATGGCCTGCTCAAGAACCACGTCGCCGATATACGTATCTACGTAGCCGGTATCGACAACGGCATAGTCGAGCCCCAGGGCCTTGAGCTTGTCGGCGACGACATCTATGCGCTGCCCCCGCACATTGGGGACGGTGACGGTGCTTCCGTGGTTGGTATATCTTTGGAGGAAATACAAACCGCCGACCAGCAGCAAGGCGCCCGTCACGACGATGCCGAGGCAGTTGCCGAGGAGCAGCGGACTGAATATCTTCTTGAAAAATTGGGTGAGCGTCATAGGAGATAACGCCTATACAATAGAGCAAAAGACCCTATTGACGGCTTGTGCAAAAGTACAAAAAAGAGAGCGAAGTAAGGTCGTTATCACGAAAAACCTTACTTCGCCCTCTCCCGGAGGTACTACCAAGCGGAGACCTCAGCAGTGGAGAATTTACTTCTTGCCGTGTACCTCGTCGGATACGGTAAGCTTCTTGCGGCCCTTAGCACGACGGGCGGCCAGTACGCGACGGCCGTTAGCGGTCTGCATGCGCTGACGGAAACCATGTTTGTTGTTTCTCTTTCTGTTGTGAGGTTGGAACGTTCTTTTCATTGTGTATGCTGTTTTATTTTTTCAATATTCAGGGGCGCGAGCGAAGCCGCGAGACATCAGAAGTCCACAACTTCGGGGTGCAAATTTAGGGAATTATTTTTAACCGGCAAAGTTTCAGTGCTTTTTTATAATCACGAAGAGGTGCAAGGGCTTTCCCCCTCTCGTCGGCGCCGCCCGCAGGCACACCGGGAGTTGCTTCCGTCGCCTCCCCTCCTTCAGCAGACGCCTTCGCGGCCTCCTCCCGACGGGCTTTTCCCCGCCCCCCTTGTTTCCCTCCTTATCGTGAAGCGAAGGGGGGTGTAAAACGGTGCGCGAAGGCCGCGAGAATCGCAAAAAATCCACCGTCCCTCCCTCCGCCGCCGAGCGCGCCACGCACGAGCCCCTTCAGCGTGTTAAAAAAGTGCCGTTTTTGACATATAGTGTCACTCACACCGGGAAACGGGGGACGCCACGCGGCGCCACAAGTCCGGGAGAAAATGCAACAAGTCCCGGACTTGTTACGACGAGTCCGGGACTTGTTGCACCGCGCCGACGCCCCGGCGCGACTCGCACCGTTCTTCAACAACTTTAACAAAAAGAGACTGACTCACGGCGGCGCGGCGCCGAATTTTTTCCCCAAAAACAACGAGAAATGGACGGGGAAAGGGTAAACAACAGTGAAAATACCGCAACATTCTCTTAACTTCTCAAAAATTCGCGTGAAGAAAGTTTTCTTTCTGTTGCTTTTTGTTGAAGAAATCGGCAAAAATGAGGCGTTTCCGGCGTTTTTCGTGCGCTTTTCCGTGTCAAGTTTTTTCGGCAAAACGGACGGCTTCACCCCATTATTTTCAGAAAAAATCGTCCCCCTGCCGCCGGCCGGCCGCCCCACCGTCACAAAAGCCGAAACGGGCATCCTCACCGGAGTGGTGGGATGCCCGTTTTGTGTCTTTGCAGGAAGGCCCTTAGGCTTCAGCTTCGGGGAGTACAGATACCGTACTGCGGTTGCGACTGCCACCGCGAGAGAAGGTAACAACGCCGTCGGCGAGGGCATAGAGCGTGTGGTCGCTGCCCATACCTACGTTCTTACCGGGATAGTGTACCGTACCGCGCTGGCGAACAATGATGTTGCCGGCCACGCAGTTCTGGCCGCCCCAAATCTTAACACCTAATCTCTGTGAAGCCGACTCACGGCCGTTCTTAGAACTACCTACACCTTTTTTGTGTGCCATTTTCTTCTTCTTTTATAGGGTTAAGCAATAACTTGTTTGATTGTCAGTTGGGTGAACTGCTGACGATGACCGTTGAGCTTACGATAGCCCTTGCGGCGCTTCTTGTGGAAAACGAGCACCTTGTCGCCCTTTACCAGGGGAGATACTACCTCGCAAACCACCTTGGCGCCCTCTACCGTCGGAAGACCTACGGTGATGTTGCCATCGTTGTCTACTAACAATACTTTCTCAAATTCAACAGTCTGGCCGCTTTCGGCGGTAGGCATATGGTTGACGAAGAGCTTCTTGCCCTCCTCTGCCTTGAACTGCTGACCGTTAATCTCTACGATTGCGTACATTTATATATATGTGTAAACGGTTTATTCCGGGAGGCGGGATGCAAATGCAGCCGCTTGTATGGCCCCGACGGACTCTAAGCGGCTGCAAATTTACAATTTTATTTCTCACCGGAAAAATTTACGGCGGAATATTTTTCGACGATAAGTCGGCGTACTTTCTTATCTTACAATTATTTTGCGACCGTCGCGGATGTAGATGCCGGGGCCGCTGATGCCCTGAAGACGGCGTCCCTGGAGGTCGTAGAGGCCGCCGGCAACGGGGGCTTCGGTGGTGACGGCGTGGAGACCGCTGGCAATGTCGGCATAGACGGCCGTGGCGGTAACAAAGCCTTCGACGGCGCCGTCAACATAGGCGTCGCTCACCGACGTGCTCTGCAGGACGTAGTTGCTATACGAGGGATAGATGAGGGAATAGGTGTCGCCGGCCTTCACCAACTCGGTGGTGGTGGCAAGGACGGTACCGTCTTCCAGCTCACTCCGGAGGGTCACTGTATAATACGGCTGCACGGTGTAGTTGTAGACGCGGATGGGGTGACCGTTGCCGTTGGGCCAGCCCACAAGGGCGCCACTGGCGAGGCCGTCCCAGTACTGGCCGTTGGTGCCGAGGACGCTCCAGGTGTCACCGTCGGCGTTGAGCGTAAAGGTGAAGTTGCTGCCCGTCGTCGACGCCGTGGTGGCGGTAGACTGCACGAGCTGCGGCACGTAGAGGCCGAGGTATTCGTTTTTCACCTTAAAGGTCTTGCCACTACCCTCGAGCGTCCACACAGCGGTGGGGTCGAGGTCGTCCTCCGACGTCACGCGGTTGACGGCGTTGGTGGAGGGAACAATGCGGCGGTAGCCGGCGCGGTCGGCATTGCTGCCGCTGACGGCATCATAGAGCAGATAGCTGTGGTTGCCCTCCAGCGTGGTGACCACATCGCCCACGGCCTTCACACCGCTATAGGCATCGGTGGTATAGGTGGCGGTGAGGGTGAGGTTGGCGTCGGGGGTGAAGGTTTCGCCCTCCTGACGGTCGGCCCCGGTGAGGGTATAATATTTGTGCTGCGGCAGGTTCACGGTATAGCTCTCGCCGATGTTCACCTCGTCTTCCGTGGCGTCGATAAGGGCGCCGTGGGCATCGCGGCTCTCCAGGGTGACGATATAGGCCACGCGCTCGAAGGTGACGGTATAGGTGTCGGCGGCATCGGCGTCGGCCGTGGCGCTCACAAAGCGATAGCCCTTGAAGGTGGGGCAGTCGCCGGAGGTGAGGTCGTCGAGGCAAACGGTGCGACGAACGGTGGCCAGTTCGTTACCGGCGGTATCCATGCAGCGCAGGGTGGCAACGCGCACCTCCTCGATGTTCCAGGTGGCACCCTGCAAACGGGCGGCATCGGCGGTGGCGGAGGTGGTGGAACCGCTGCTGACGGTGGAGGAGTAAGAGAAGCTGCCGGCGGGGATGGCAAAGAGGCTGGCGTCGCCGACGGTCAGGCGATATTCGTCATCGGCGAAGTCGTGCTTCAGCGTCACCGTGGCGGCGGTGGTGCCCACATTGGCGGCGCGGCCCTGACGGGCGACATAGGAGGAGCCGGCGGCGATATAGCGACCGGTGACGGCGTTCTTGAGGGTGAACGACTGGGTGCCGTCGCTGTTCATTGTACTTTCGCTGACCACCCACGCGTTGTTGGCGGCAGCATCAGTGGAGTGGCGCAACGAGGTGCTCACGCCGTTGTCGACGAGGGCCGTAGCGTTGAAGCCGTCGACGGCATTGGTGAAGCGATAGCAGTGGCCGTCTTCCAGCGGTGTCGTCACGGTGACATCGGCGGTGGCGGGGGCTTCCGGCTCGGTGGCCTTATCCACCATATAGTAGGTGCAATAGCGATAACCGCCGTAGTTGAGAAGCGTGGTATCGGCCGTCATACGTTTCTGGAAGTCCTCGAAGTTCTTACGCCCGGACAGCGTCCATCCCGACTCGGCAATGGCCAGCAGGCGCGGCAGGGCGAGATACTCCATGTACTCGCGGTCGCTGACATGCTCCGTCCAGAAGGTACCCTGCACGCCGGCGTCGATATTGGTGGGCGGCGTGGTGTTGTAGGTCGTCTTCACATGGTCGGTACCCGTACCGGCGCCGGCAGGCTCATACTGGCTGGCACTCTGCGTACGGTTGATGTAATACGGCCCCCAGGGGGTGTAGATGCGCGACAGGCCGAGGCCGGCAGCGGTGGTGGCGGCGGCCTCCGGACTCGTCCAGCAGTAGACCATGGCACCGGTGGTCTTCATAATGTCGGTGTCGGTGCCTGTAGCGGTGATGCCCTCGTTCCAAATGGCGAGCTTGCGGCCACGCGCTGTCACGTAGTCCGACAGCTCTTTGATAAACTGCGTCTGAAGCTGACGGTAACTGGTGTAACCGTTGGCGGCATAGGCGGCCTGGCACTCGCTGTTGCTCTCCCACGCCGTCGTGGGGCATTCATCACCCCCGATATGGATGTACTCTCCGGGGAAGAGGTCCATCAGCTCGGAGAGGATGTCCTTAGCAAACTGAAGAGCGCCGGGATTGGCCACGTTGAGGATATCGGTATAGATACCGCCATCGGTTTGCACGCTGTGGGAGCCCGTCGGCGTACAGCTATACTCGGGATAGGCGGCCATGGCGGCGCTGAAGTGGCCGGGCATGTCGATCTCGGGGATAATCTCGATGTGACGCGCGGCGGCATAGGCCACCACGTCGCGGATTTCGTCCTGTGTATAGTAGTAGGGGCCGTAAGGCTTGTTGATCCAGTATTGTCCCTCCGTCATACTGGTGAAACGGCTGTTGGGAGCCACGGCACCGACGGTGGTCAGCTTGGGATACTTCTTGATTTCGACACGCCATCCCTGGTCGTCGGAGAGATGCCAGTGGAAGCGGTTGAGCTTGTAGAACGACATGATATTAATCATCCGCTTCACCTCTTCCACTGTAAAGAAGTGGCGCGACACGTCGAGCATGAAGCCGCGATAACTGAAGCGCGGCTGGTCTATGATGGTGACCAACGGCAGCGTGTAGCTCTCCACGGAGGCATCCTTGACGCCGGCCATCACATTGGCGGGGAGGAGCTTCTTGATGCTCTGCAGACCGTAGTAAAGACCGATGGCCGCATGGGCACTGACCACGACACTGTCGGCATTGACCGTCAGCTTGTAGCCCTCGTCCTTATACGAGGTCAGATACTTCACGGTGATGGCGGCGTGAACGGCCTGATCACTCACCGTGATGGCGGCACCGGTGACATCGCTCACCGCGTCGGCAAAATTCTTCACTTCCGTCACCATGTCGTCGGGCAGCCCTTCAACATTAATTGTGAAGGAGGACGGCAAGGTAAAGGTTCCCGTCTTCGTAGAGCACGACACCGGGCGCGGTGTCAGGTTGACGAACGTCGTCTGTGCCGACAGCGACAGCGTGGAAGCCGCCAACACACCTGACAACAGGAGGTATTTTCCTTTCATTTGTGATAGGTTTTTAGAGGATAACGATTCCATTCGCGGCGGGGCGGAACAGGCGTTCCTTCCCCTTTAGGGTTACAAATTTAATATAATTTCAGTTATCCAACCGCCCTTCGCCTTATTTTTATGAATAGGAGGCGACAGACGATGACGCGGCAAGTGCGGGCGAAGGCGCAAAGAGAGCAAACGAAGAAGAGGCGAGCACGGGCAACGCCCGGGAGCCCCGTTGTCCCCGGCGGAACGACGCCGACGGGGCTCCCGCGTATGTTAATTCCTATTTCCCAACGTATAAAACGCGGCGGATTCGACGTTTCAATCAAATATAATGTGTATTTTTGCCCTCGAAGTGGGCTTTTTCGGCATCGGACACGCCGCCGCCGCGACAAGCGCCCCGCCATGAGACGACACCCGGCAGGAACAAAGCCCCGCCCCGCGCCCCCGCGGAGAGGCAGAGTCCCTACGCCGCCGAATCTTCTACCACCTCCGTTACCGATACTTATTATTCTACTCTATTCAATACCTAATCAAACACCTCAGTTTTACACACAATGACGAAAAGATTCTACTTCTTCTTCATGGCTGTACTGCTGACCGGTCTCTCCGCCTTGGCGCAGACGCTCCCCAAGTTCTCCACCGAGGACAGTCCGGCATGGTACAAGATCCAGTTTAAGACCGGTAGTGCCTATCTCACGGCACCCTCCACTTCCGGCAGCAACCTCGTCACCGCTGCTTCCGCCGACGACAACGGTTTGTGGCAGTTCATCGGCACATCCGACAACTTCACGATGAAGAGCAAGAGCGGCCTGTGGGTCAACTACAGCGGCAGCTACTTCACCGGCAACTCCTCCAGCGGCATTGCCCTCAAGATTGTCTCTTCCTCCACCACCGGCTACTTCGAAATCCAGCGCGCCAGCGCCAGCAGCGTATCAATGAACCAGTGGGGCGGCACCGGCGCCGGAAAGAACCTCGGCGAGTGGTCGCAGGGCGACAACAACAACGTTCTTTCGTTCATCGACATGAATCTCGATGAGCCCGTATTCAGCGACGACAACAGTTCCACCTATTATTTCATACAGTTTAATCGCGGCGGCTACGCCCTGGCCGACAAAGGCCTGAGCGAGCCCATTCGCACCGCCAGCGCCGATCCTGTCAACGGACAGCTCTGGAAGCTCGTCGGCACCAAGGACAATTTCCAGTTGGTCAATAAAGACGGCCACTATGCCGTTGTCAGCAGCACCCAGCTGACCGGCGACACCTACGGCGGTACCAACGGCACCCCGCTGCGCGCCGAAGCTTCGGAATACAGCGGCGGCTTTAAGCTCATCGAGACGACCAATACCACCTACACCCCGGGATGGGAAATCGTCCCCAACAGCAGTACGTCGAAAGGCTTCAACCAGTGGGGCGGCCCCTACGAGGGCGTCAGCATCGGCTTGTGGAATACCGGCGATAGCAACAACCCGCTGCTCTTCGTCAGCCCCGACGACATGGTCTACGCCGACTATAAGACGTCGCCCATCGAAGGGTACGTCCCCGAGCACGACCTGACGTTGTGGTATACCGAGCCCGCCACCACCGCCAAGCTCTATAGCGGCGGCAACGGCTACTCCAACTGGATGGAATACTCCCTGCCCCTCGGCGACGGCCAGTTTGGCGCCAGCCTCTTCGGCGGCGTCAGCAAGGACGAGATCCAGTTTAACGAGAAGACGCTGTGGACCGGCAAGTCTACCGACCTCACCTCCGGCGGCAGCGGCTACGGCATCTACCAGAACTTCGGCTCCGTCTATGCCGAAAACCTGAGCGACGCCTTCGACTATTCCTCCGACAAGGCAGCCACCGACTACTACCGCCAGCTCGACTTGACGACAGCCACCGGCAAGACCTCCTTTAAGGACAGTGAGGGCGTTACTTACACCCGTGAATACATCGCCAGTAATCCGGCCCGCGTAGTAGCAGCCCACTATACCGCCTCCGAGCAAGGCAAGCTCAGCCTGCGCTTCACCCTCAAGAGCGGCAGCGTCACCGCCGCCACCAGCTACGCCGACGCCGAAGGTACCTTCAGCGGCAAGCTCGAGACGGTGAGCTACAACGCCCGCTTCAAGGTCATCCCCACAGGGGGTACGATGACCACGAGCGAGGAAGGCATTGAGGTACGCGATGCCGACGAAATCCTCGTCATCCTTGGCGGCGGCACCGACTACGACGCCTACAGCACCTCCTACGTCAGCAACACCGCCGCGCTGGCCTCCACCATTCAGGCCCGCATCAACGACGCCTCCGCCAAGAGCTGGAGCGAGCTTTACAGCGAACACCTCGCCGACTTCCAGCAATTCTTCAGCCGTGTAGAATTCCAGTTGGAAGGCACCAAGAACGAGCAACCCACCAACGAGCTCATCGACAACTACAACGGCGGCAAGGGCACCGACGCCCTCATGCTTGAGCGCCTCTACTTTGCCTACGGCCGTTACCTGGAGATCTGCTCCTCGCGCGGCGTTGACGTTCCCTCCAACCTTCAGGGCATCTGGAACAACATGGCCAGCCCCTCATGGAACGCCGATATCCACGCCAATATCAACGTGCAGATGAACTACTGGCCCGCCGAGACCACCAACCTCAGCGAGATGCACGTACCCTTCCTCAACTACATCTGGAATATGGCCGAAAACCACAGCGAGTGGAAGAGCAACGTCACCAACGTTGTCGGACAGTCGCGCGGCTGGACCTGCTTCACGGAGAACAACATCTTCGGCGGCGGCACCAAGTTTGCCAGCTACTACGTCGTAGCCAACGCCTGGTATTGCACCCACCTGTGGCAGCACTACCGCTATACGCTCGACAAGGACTACCTCAAGAAGGTATTCCCCGCCATGCTCTCGGCCACCCAGTTCTGGTTGGACCGCCTCGTCCTTGCCTCCGACGGCACGTATGAAGCCCCCAACGAATGGTCGCCCGAACAAGGCCCCACGGAGAACGGTGTAGCCCATGCTCAGCAGCTGGTAGCCGAACTTCTGGCCAATACGATTTCCGCCATCGAGGTACTCGGTAAGGACGCCTCCGGCATCACCGACGACGACTACGACAAGCTTATCGACCGCTACGCCAAGCTCGACAAGGGCCTCAACACAGAGACCTACACCGGCAGCTGGGGCAATCCCTGCAACGGTCTGGCCAGCGGCGAGACCATCCTCAGAGAGTGGAAGTATAGCGACTACACCGTCGGCACGAACGGTCACCGCCACATGTCGCACTTGATGTGTATGTATCCCTTCTCGCAGGTACACCCGGGTACCGCCGCCTTCGACGCCGCCGTCAACTCCATGACGCTCCGCGGTGACGGCGCTACCGGCTGGTCGATGGGTTGGAAGATCAACCTGTGGGCTCGCGCCCTCCAAGGCGACCACGCCCGCACCATCCTCAACAATGCCCTTGCTCACGCCAACGGCGGCAGCGGTGTCTTCTACAACCTCTTCGACTCCCACGCCCCGTTCCAGATTGACGGTAACTTTGGTGCCTGCGCCGGCATCGCCGAGATGCTCATGCAGAGCAACAGCGACACCATCCGCATCCTCCCCGCCCTGCCTACCGCATGGACTACGGGTAGTTTCAAGGGCCTCAAGGCCGTCGGCGACTTCACCATCAGCGCCGAGTGGAAAGACGGCAAAGCCACGACGATCACCATCGTCAACAACCAGGGACAAGACGGCATCGTCAGCTATCCCGGCATCGGTACGGTACAGTGCCTCATCGACGGCAAGGAGATCTCCGGTGAGGGCAACACGGAAGACCTGATACACATCAGCGGTGCCAAGGGCTCCATCCTCACCGTCGACTTCAGTACGGTAGCCACCGGCATCGGTCACACGACCGCCGCCACCGACGCACTGTCCCTCACGGTCAACGGCCGCACGGTGAGTGTCGCCGGCGCCGCCGCCCTCAAGGTGTATGATCTGGGCGGTCGCGCCCTCCAGCAGCGCTCCACGGACACCCTCACGGTTGATGCCGCCGCCGGCAACATCGTCTTCGTGGAAGCTACCGCCAAGAGCGGTGCCACGCAGCGCTACAAGGTCACCCTGCAGTAATCCGAACCCCTCGGGGCATCCGCCCCTTCCCTCCATCTCCGCCGCAGCCTCTCCCCGTACAGGCTGCGGCGTTTTTTTTGTGTCCGCCGCGCCATTCTCCCCTCCCTCGTCGCCGCTCCACGGCGTTCCCCAAATAATCTCTATGCGTGGAAGGAGGAACGCAATATTTTTCGTAACTTCGCGGCAAATTTTACACACTATCAACATGATGACAGCTAAAGAAATCCGCGACTCCTACAAGAAGTTTTTCGAGTCGAAAGGACATACGATTGTGCCGTCCGCCCCGATGGTTATCAAGGACGACCCCACGCTGATGTTTACCAACGCTGGTATGAACCAGTGGAAAGATATCATCCTCGGCACCCGCGACCCCGAGCCGCGTCGCCGCGCCGACACGCAGAAGTGCCTCCGCGTGAGCGGCAAGCACAACGATCTGGAAGAGGTGGGGCACGACACTTACCACCACACCATGTTTGAGATGCTCGGCAACTGGAGCTTTGGCGACTACTTCAAGGAAGGCGCCATCGACATGGCCTGGGAATATCTTGTCGACGTGCTCCATTTGGACCCCGCCAACCTCTATGCCACCGTCTTTGAGGGTTCGGAAGAGGAAGGCCTCGGCCGCGACGACGAAGCCGCCGCCATCTGGAGCAAATACCTCCCCGCCGACCACATCATCAACGGCAACAAGCACGACAACTTCTGGGAGATGGGCGAGACGGGCCCCTGCGGCCCCTGCTCGGAGATTCACCTCGACAGCCGCTCTGCCGAGGAAAAGGCCAAGACGCCGGGACGCGAGCTGGTGAACCACGACGACCCTCAGGTCATCGAGATATGGAACATCGTCTTCATGCAGTATAACCGTCGCGCCGACGGCTCGCTGGTATCTCTCCCCATGCAAGTCATCGACACCGGTATGGGCTTCGAGCGCCTGGTACGCGCCCTGCAGGGCAAGCAGTCGAACTATGACACCGACGTCTTCCAGCCCCTGCTCCATAAGATAGGCGAAATATCCGGCCACCGCTACGGCGAGAGCGAGGACACTGATGTAGCCATGCGCGTCGTGGCCGACCACCTGCGCGCCATCGCCTTCTCCATCGCCGACGGCCAACTGCCGTCGAACGCCAAGGCCGGCTATGTCATCCGCCGCATCCTGCGCCGTGCCGTGCGCTACGGCTATACCTTCCTCGATCGCCGCGAGGCCTTCATCTATCTCCTCGTCCCCACCCTCGTCGAGGAGATGGGCGACGCCTTCCCCGAGCTCCGCGGCCAGCAGCAGCTCATCACCCGTGTCATCAAGGAAGAGGAAGAGTCGTTCCTCCGCACCCTCTCCACCGGCATCAACCTGCTGGAAGGCGTCATCGCCGAGACGAAGAGTGCGGGAAAGAGCGTCGTCGACGGTGCCAAAGCCTTCACCCTCTTCGACACCTACGGCTTCCCCCTCGACCTCACGCAGCTCATCTGCAGCGAACAGGGACTGAGCGTCGACGAAGCCACCTTCGACGCCGAGATGCAGAAGCAGAAGGAGCGCGCCCGCAACGCCGCCGCCGTGGAGACCGACGACTGGGTCATCCTGCGAGAGGGCGAGACGACGTTTAAGGGATGGGACTATACCGAATACGACTGCCACATCCTGCGCTACCGCCGCGTGCAGCAGAAGAAGCAGACCTTCTACGAACTCGTGCTCGACACCACGCCCTTCTACGCCGAGATGGGCGGTCAGGTGGGCGACCGCGGCGTCCTCGTCGGCGACGGCGAGACGGTGGACATCTTCGACACCAAGCGCGAAAACAACCTGCCCATCCACCTCACCAAGAAACTGCCGACACACCCCGAAGCCGACTTCCACGCCGTCGTCAACAGCGAGGCACGCCACGACAGCGAGGCCAACCACACCGCCACCCACCTGCTGGACCAGGCCCTACGCGAGGTGCTGGGCACCCACGTAGAGCAGAAGGGTTCGCTGGTGACGCCCGACTACCTGCGCTTCGACTTCTCCCACTTCCAGAAGGTGACCCCCGAAGAACTGCGACAGGTAGAGCGCATCGTCAACCGCCGCATCCGCGAGGACATCGCCCTCCAAGACCACCGCGACGTGCCCTTGGACGAAGCCAAGAAGCTCGGCGCCATCGCCCTCTTCGGCGAGAAATACGGCGACCGCGTCCGCGTGGTACAGTTTGGCGATAGCGTAGAGTTCTGCGGCGGTTGCCATGCCCGCAGCACGGGCCGCCTCGGCCTCTTCCGCATCCTCAGCGAAAGCAGCGTGGCCGCCGGCGTACGCCGCATCGAAGCCATCACCGGCCGCGTGGCAGAGATCAGCGTCTACGACCAGGAGGACATACTGACGCAACTGCGTGCCTTCTTCAACAACGCCAAGGACGTCTCGGCCGCCATCCGCAAGACCCTCGAGGAGAACGACGGCCTCAAGAAGCAGATGGAAGGCTTCATAAAAGAACAGATGACCCGCCTGCGCGAGCGCCTCATCCACTCCGCCACCACCCTGGAGAGCGGCGTGCAACTCGTGGCCAACGTCATCCCCGGCGACGTAGCCCCCGATATGGCCAAAGACCTGGCTTTCCAGATAGCCTCCTCGCTCCCCGACAAGATGCTCTGCGTCTTGGGCAGCACCCACGAGGGCAAACCGCTCCTCACCGTGATGATCAGCAAAGACCTCACCACCCAGCGCGGCCTCAACGCCGGCCAACTGGTGCGCGAGGCAGCACAGCTCATCAAGGGCGGCGGCGGCGGCGCTCCCCACTTCGCCACGGCCGGCGGTAAGCTGGTCGAAGGCTTGGAATACGCCGTGAAGCGCGTTGTGGAACTGGCCGGCGTATAAGCCGCCCTCCCCTTCGGAGAGGCTCCTTCCCGGAAGAAACATTTTCCTCCGTACACCCCTTACTATCATAGTTTATCGGCGCAAGCCTCGCTGTCTCCCCTCAGAACGGAGCAGCGGGCTTGCGCCGATATCGTTGGCGGCAACGACCCCGCGGCGGCACTTTCTTATCGCGCTTATCGTGAAGCGAGAGGGGGTGTAAAACCGTGCGCGAAGGCCGCGACAATCGCAAAAAATCCACCGCCCCCGCCCCGGCGCCCGAGCGCGCCACGCACACGCCCCTTTGGAGTGTTAAAAAAAGGCCGTTTTTGACATATGCTGTCAAACGCAAGAAAAAGCCCGCGCCGCCACGCGGCGACACAAGTCCGGGAGAAATTTCAACGAGTCCGGGACTTGTAGCGACGAGTCCGGGACTTGTAGCGACGCACCGCCGCCCCGAATTTTGCGTCCCAACCCCTTAAAAATTTTAACAAATAGAGGACAATACCGGGCGGCAGGGCACCCCCTCTCTTGCCCAAAAAAGAGGAAGAAAGGACGGCTTGCGCGTCAACGAACGTAAAAACTGCGCGCCGTTTTCTTAACTTCTTAAAAATCCGCGTGAATATTTGTATCTTTTCGTTGCATTTCATTCTATTTTCCGCCCCGGATGAGGAAAATCCCGCGCTTTTCGAGCGCTTTCCCGTGTCAAGATTTTTCAGCACAAAGCGCCGATAGACTTATTTTTTTTGAGAGAAAAGAGGAGGAGGAAGATATCCTATCATTTCAGGGGGTGTAATAAAAATAATTATTACTTTTGCATACCCTTTTGCGCTATCTGCATGGAATCTTCGAAACATTTCACCATCGACATCGACCGCATCGTCCGCGAGAAGGCCGGCAGCAAGAGCCGCTACGTGCCCCGCGCCGTCACGGCGTGGCTTCGACGCATCATCCACCAAGACGAGATCAATGCCTTCCTCGAGAAAGAAGGCGACAAGCAGGGCGTACCCTGGCTCAACGACTGCGTGGAGTTTCTCGACATGAAGCTCGACATCCGCGGGGCGGAGAACCTCCCCGCCGACGACGGACGCTGCTACACCTTCGTCAGCAACCATCCCCTCGGCGGGCAAGACGGCGTGGCCCTCGGTGCCATCCTCGGCGGACGCTACGAGGGGCGGGTGAAATACCTCGTCAACGACCTGCTGATGAACCTCCACGGCTTAGCGCCGCTGTGCATCCCCATCAACAAGGTGGGACACCAGAGCCGCCAGTTTCCCGCCATGGTAGAAGCCGGATTCCACAGCGACAACCACATCATCATGTTTCCCGCCGGCTTGTGCTCGCGACGCCGTCACGGCGTGATACGCGACCTGGCATGGGCCAAAACCTTCGTCACCAAGAGCGTGGAGACGCAACGCGACGTGGTGCCCATCCATTTCGGGGGGCACAACTCTCTGTTCTTCTATCGTCTGGCCAACTGGAGCAAGGCGTTGGGCATCCGCTTCAACATCGCCATGCTCTTCCTCGTCGACGAGATGTTTAAGAACCGTCACAAGACATTCACCGTCAAGATAGGGAAGCCCATCCCCTGGCAGACCTTCGACCGGTCGCGCACGCCGCTGGAGTGGGCGCAATATGTCCAAGACATCGTCTATCAGTTATAGGAAACCATCATGGAAGAAATCATATTCCCCGTCGACCGACAACTCCTCAAAGCCGAACTGACACCGGAGCGTAAGCTGCGCTCCACCAACAAGAGCAACAACGAGATATATGTCGTCACCTATCAACAGGCCCCCCATGTAGTGCGCGAGATAGGACGCTTGCGCGAGATTGCCTTCCGCGCCGCCGGCGGCGGTACGGGACTGGCGCTCGACCTCGACGAGTTTGACACCTGCCCCCACCCCTACTACCAACTCATCGTGTGGAGCCCCGACGACGAACAGATACTCGGCGGCTACCGCTTCCTGCCGGGAACGGAGATCGAGTTTGGCACCGACGGTCAGCCGCATCTGGCCACCGGGCATATGTTTCACTTCTCCGACACCTTTATCCAACACTACCTGCGCGAGACGGTGGAGCTGGGACGCTCCTTCGTCACCCTGGAATACCAGAACACGCGACAACTGAGTAAAGGCCTCTTCGCCCTCGACAACCTGTGGGACGGCCTCGGCGCCCTGACGGTGGTCATCCCGGGACTGAAATACTTCTTTGGCAAGATGACGATGTATCCGTCGTTCAACCCCGTGGCACGCGACATGATCCTCTACTTCCTCGAGAAGCACTTCGGCGACAAGGAACACCTCGTCTATGCCACTGACCCGCTGCACATCACCACCGACAACGCCCAACTGAAGGATCTCTTCAAGGAGGACTCGTTTAAGGCCGACTATCATATCCTCAATACCGAGGTGCGCAAACTGGGCTACAACATCCCGCCGTTGGTCAACGCCTACATGGGACTGTCGCCGACGATGCGCGTCTTCGGTACGGCCATCAACCACGAATTCGGCGAGGTGGAGGAGACGGGCATCTTTATCGCCGTCGACGAGATACTCGAGGAGAAGCGGATGCGACACATCGACACCTTCGTTAGGGAACACCCCGAATCGATGAACCTCTTCGAAGAGATATTTACGCAGAAGGACTAATCGGTGACCGACGTCTATCGACGACACCTATACTTATATATACGCCGTCCGTATTTCGCCTTACGACACCTATATATATTATACCCCTCCCCCTCACTCACCACACACACTGCGGCCCTGTGATACCCAAAGAAGGTATCGCAGGGCCGCAGGCATATAGAGGAGATGAAGAGGCGGTCAGAAGTAGACGTTGCACTCCACGGCGGCAAGGCGGTTCTCCACGACGGTCCAGTCGATGAGCGACCATAGGGCCTTGACATACTCGTCGCGGCGGTGACGGTAGTCGATATAGTAGGCGTGCTCCCACACATCAATGGCCAGAAGGGGGCGTTGCCCGACGGTCAGCGGGTTGTCGGCGTTGGCGGTGGTGACGACGTCGAGGATGCCGTCGGGACGCACCACAAGCCAGGCCCAGCCGGAGCCGAAGACGTTGACGGCGGCCGACACCAGACGGTCGCGGAAGTCGGCGATGCTGCCAAAGTCCGTTGTCAGGCGCGAGGCCAAAACGCCGCTGACGCTGCCGCCATAGGGAGAGAGGTTGGAGAAGTAGAAGATATGGTTCCACGCCTGAGCGGCATTGTTGAATACCGCTCCCGTGGAGGAGCAGATGATTTCCTCCAACTCCATATTCTCATAGAAGCTATCTACCGTCAAGGCGTTGAGCTTGTTCAAGTAGTTCTGTAGATGGACACCATGATGATAACGCAGTGTCTCTGCGCTCAGCACCGGCTCGAGGGCATCGAGCGCATAGGGCAAAGGGGGCAAGATGTGTTTCATAACGACTGCTGTTTAGTTGAAGTATATCGGCTTCCCGCTCCAAGAAGAGAGGCTCGGAGAGGAAGAGGTGGCTTAGTCTCCAAAAGGGAGGGACGGCGGAGCAATAGGGAGGGACGGCGGAGCGGCGGGAATGAGCGGCGGAGCGGCGGAGTGTCTATTCGAAGAGATGGAAGAGGCGCTCCATGTAGCGCCATTTCTCGTCTGACGCGACACCCTCGGGCGCCTGCAGGCACGGGTTTAAGGAGGTTTCTGTGCCAAAGTTAATCATTCTCAACGGAAAAGGGGTTCGTCATCTTTTCCTTTTTCCCTAAAAAAGCTCAAAGCAGCCGTTATTCTGAAAAATCAGGAAGAATCATCCCGAAAAGCGGGCCGCCGCGCCAAAGCGCGGGCAAAAAAACATCTACACGAAGGCGCGCCTCGTGGAGAGGGCGGCCTTCGCGTAGATGGAGGGGGAATCTTTCGGCGACAGCGCCGACGATTTCTGACAAACTTATTTCTCGATGACGGCACTCCCCGACCCTATCATCTGTCCGTCGACAAAGATATAAGCGGAATAGGTGCCGGCGCTGAGGAACTCGCTGACGGGGACGTAGAGGGTGACACGCTGTTCCTCGCCGGTATACTCGAAGGTACGGGCGGCGGAGTAGTCGATGCTCTTGTTCTCGTAGTGGAACGTTCCCGACTTGTTGACCACCTCTTGCCCGGGCTTCAGCAGGCGCACATAGGCGGTACGGTTGCCGGTGGCGGCGGTGACATTGCGCGTAACGGTGAAGCCGACGGTGAAGCGCGTAATGTCCTTACTGCGCTTGGCCTCCTTCCCGTTTTTCTTGGTGGCGGTGATGCTCACGCCGGTGGCGTTGAGCTGGGCGGCCACGGCGACCTGCTCTGACAAGCGGGAGGCGCGGGCGTTGATGGAGGTGTTCTCCTCCTTGGTGCGGGCGGCCTCGGCGCGGGCGGCGTCGCGCTCGGTGGTGAGGGTCTGGTTGATTTGCTGCAGGGAGTCTACCTGACGGATATAGTCGCGCAGGACGGCGCGGACGGTAGCCAGCTCCTTCTT
Source organism: uncultured Prevotellamassilia sp. (assembly GCA_964640535.1). Classification (GTDB taxonomy): domain Bacteria; phylum Bacteroidota; class Bacteroidia; order Bacteroidales; family Bacteroidaceae; genus Alloprevotella. The sequence goes on from CAZXFS010000005.1 coordinate 55,546, forward strand.
GAGGCGCAGGATCTCGGCGGCGCTGTTCGTCTTGAGGTCGCGCAACTCCTTGAGGAGCGACTCGGCGCGCTGCTGCTCCACTTCGATACGGGCCACGAGAGAATCGTCCTTGATGTCTTTCTTCATCTCGCCATATTGTGCGGCGAAGTCGGCATACTGGTTTTCCATCTCGCGGCGATCCATCTCGGCGAGCTGGCGCAGTTCCTCGAGTTCTTTGTCTTTGTCCTGCTGTTGGCGGTTACACCCCGCCAGAGAGCCCATAGCGGTGACGCCGACGAGCAGCAGGAGCACGGTGTGGGTGAATGTCTTCATCATGATGGGTGGTGAAAGCAAGGGGGAGGGACAAACATTTTTTTCTTACAAGACGGTAACCCATCCATGGGTATCCGGCTCAATGCCGTACTGGATGTTGCGCAACTTGTTGTAGAGCTGCGTGGAGATGGGGCCGGGCTTACCGTCCTTGGCAATGACGTAGCTCTTATGATTCTCCATATCGTCGATACGGGCGATGGGACTGATGACGGCGGCGGTACCGCAGGCGCCGGCTTCCTCGAAGGTGGAGAGCTCTTCCTCGGGAATCTGTCGCCGCTCCACGACAAGGCCCATGTCTTCGGCCAACTGCTGCAAACTGCGGTTGGTGATGGAGGGAAGGATGGAGGTAGACTTCGGCGTGATATACTTGCCGTCTTTGATGCCGAAGAAGTTGGCGGCGCCGCACTCGTCGATATATTTCTTCTCCTTGGCGTCGAGATAAAACTCGCAGGAGTAGCCGGCATCGTGCGCCATCTTGTTGGCACGGAGACTGGCGGCATAGTTGCCTCCCACCTTATAGGTGCCCGTCCCCAGGGGAGCGGCGCGGTCGAACTCACGGATGATGACGTAGTCGTTGGCCGAGAAGCCGCCCTTGAAGTAGGGGCCTACCGGACTGACGAAGATGAGGAAAAGATACTCGTTGGCGGGGTGCACGCCCACCTGGGCGCCGGTGCCGATGAGCAGCGGGCGGATATAGAGGGAGGCACCGCTCTCGTAGGGCGGCACGAGGCGCTCGTTGAGGCGGATGACTTTCTCCACCATCTCGCAGAAGCGTTCCGTCGACACCTCCGGCATCAGGATGGCGCGGCTGGTGCTTTGCAGGCGCTCGGCATTGTCTTTCATGCGGAACACGCGGATTTTCCCGTCGGGGCAGCGGAAGGCTTTCAGGCCCTCGAAGGCTTCCTGTCCGTAGTGCAGACACGTAGCGGCCATATGTAGGTTGATCGTTTCGGAGGAGCTCACTTCTATCTCTCCCCACTGTCCGTTGCGATAGTAGCAACGCACGTTATAGTCGGCGGGCAAATAACCGAAGGAGAGGTTGGCCCAATCAATTTGTTGACTTTCCATTTTTTGTTGACATTGACATTTTGTCGGAAACGCGGGCAGTTTCCTTTCACAATTGCTGCAAATTTACCAAAATATACGGCAAACGCGGAGCGGCGGCCCGTAATTTTTTGAATTTCAGAAAAGGAAGATTCTCCCGAAGGCCGCGAAGCGTTTCTCCGGCTACCGATGAGCCGCGAAGCGCCGGCCGGCGGCGGTCGGCGGCGGCAGGAGGCGCCGCGAGGCTTCCCCGTTCGAAGTGCGGGGCGTAGCGCGGGAGGTACCGCCCGAAAGCAAAAGCGACGCCCGGGCGCTAAGAGGCCGTCCGGGCGTCGCATATAGTTCTGCAGGGGTACTGTTGGGATTAGGCTTGACGGTAGTCGGCCACGTCGTCGGGGGTGAGGCCCATGACGAAGGCGTGGTGCTTGGACACCTCGGCTTCCACGAAGCGGGCATAGACGCGGGCGCTCTTGGTGAAGAGCTCGGGGGCGGCGGTGGCGTTGTGGAGGAGCAGGTGGAGCATGATGATATCGGCGGCCATCTCCATCAGGTGACGAGCGCAGAGGTCGTGGAAGTCGGCGTCGCCGGCTTCTTTGACACGTGCCACGGCCTCTTCGAAGCGGTTGGCCAGAACGACGGCCTTATCGCGCAACGCTACGAGGGCGTCGGCGACGGGGGCCTGCTCCATCTCGCGCATCTGTGCCAGGTAGGAGCCGTTGGTGACGTAGCGGATGGCAGCGACCACTTGGAGCTGTGTCGTTCCCTCGTAGATGGAGGTGATGCGGGCGTCGCGGTAGTAGCGCTGGATGGGATAGTCCATCATGAATCCCGAGCCGCCGTGGATTTGCAGGGCGTCGTAGGTGTTTTGGTTGCAATATTCCGAGTTCATGCCCTTGGCCAGCGGTGTGAGCGAGTCGGCGAGCTTGGCATAGCGCTTCTGCTCCTGACGCTCCTCGGGGGTGAGCTTGCGCTCGCGGGCAATGTCGTCGAGGGCCTTGTAGATGTCGACGTAGCGGGAGCACTGGTAGAGCAAGGCGCGGCCGGCGTCGAGCTTGGCCTTCATCAGTGCCAGCATGTCGTAGACGGCGGGGAAGGAGATGATGGCCTTGCCGAACTGTTCACGGTCGCGGGCATAGGCGAGTCCTTCGTTATAGGCGGCTTGCGAGATGCCTACGCTCTGTGCGGCGATGCCCAGACGTGCGCCGTTCATCAGCGCCATGACGTATTTGATGAGGCCCAGCTTGCGCTCGCCGCATATCTCGGCGGGGGCGTCCTTATAGACCAGTTCGCAGGTCGGCGAGCCGTGGATGCCGAGCTTGTTTTCTATGCGTCGCACGTTGACGCCGCCGCTCTTCTTGTCGTAGATAAACATGGAGAGTCCGCGGCCGTCGGTGGTGCCCTCCTCCGAGCGTGCCAGGACGAGGTGCAAGTCGGCGTCGCCGTTGGTGATGAAGCGCTTCACGCCGTTGAGGAGCCAGCATCCCTTCTCTTCGGAATAGGTGGCCTTGAGCATCACGCTCTGCAGGTCGGAGCCGGCGTCGGGCTCGGTGAGGTCCATCGACATGGTCTCGCCGGCGCAGATGCGGGGGATGAAGCGGCTGTGCTGGTCGTCGTTGCCAAATTCATAGAGCGTCTCTATGCAGTCCTGAAGGCTCCAGATATTGCCGAAGCCGGCGTCGCTGGCGGCGACGAGTTCGGCGCACATGGTGTAGGGGGTGATGGGGAAGTTGAGGCCGCCAAAGCGTCGCGGCATCGTCATACCGTTGAGTCCTGCCTTGACCATGGCGTCGAGGTTGTCGGCGGTGCCGGAGGCATAGCGCACGCGGTCTCCCTCGTGGTGGGGCCCCTCGAGGTCTACGCCTTCGGCATTGTCGGCCACGGTGGTGGCGGCAATTTCTCCGGCGATGTCGAGCACGCGGTCGTAGTTGTCCATGGCGTCGGCAAAGTCGAGCGGCGCGTCGTCGTAGTGGTCTTTGTCGCGGAAATCGCGCTCCTTGAGTTCCACGATGCGCTGCATGAGCGGATGGTTCAGCTCGAAGCGCAGTTCTGCGTGGTCAGTATAATGGTTTGCCATTGTATCCTATTTTTTCGGTGTTAAGCGAGTGTAAGGGCATTCTTTTTCCTGATTTTTTTCCCCGGAAAGAAGTATTTTGCACATTCCCTCTTCATCTATAGAGAGGAGCGTTCCCGTCTTTACATAGTACGATGTTCTCCAGTTTACTTCTTCGCCTACGATCAACGAAGCGCGCAACTGTTCCGCTTTCTCCAAAGACAAGAATTCCGACTGTCGGCACCATTCCTCTATGCCTTCTACTTTCAGGCAGACCTCCGAATCGTCCATTTTAAAGTCGTTGACAACATAGGGCCGGCCATCCGATTTCCGGACGACGGTATTTCCGTAATGGATTCCGTTGAATAGAGAATTGCCGAAGCTCTCCCGGAGCAACGAATCGTGCAGATCTTTCACATAAGTCGTCATCTTCCATACTTTTACGAATAGGAACATGCAGACAATACTCCACACTATTGATATGAATAATACAAACATAAGAAATTCTTCCATGGTTAGTGAATGTCCTTAGCTTACTTGCTATGTTCTTTGTAATACTTTATCATCTTGGGCACGACTTCTTCCACGCTGCCGGTGATGACGTAGTCGGCGAGCTGGTTGATGGGCGCGTCGGGGTCGGTATTGATGGAGATGACGATACCGCTTTCCTTCATGCCCGCCACGTGTTGGATGGCGCCGGAGATGCCGCAGGCGATATACACCTTGGGGCGTACGGTGACGCCGGTCTGTCCGATCTGCAGGGAGTGTTCACAGAAGCCGGCGTCGACGGCGGCGCGGCTGGCGCCGACCTCTCCGTGGAGCTCGTGGGCCAATTTATAGAGGAGGTCGAAGCCCTCTTTCGAGCCTACACCGTAGCCCCCGGCGATGACGATGGGCGCGCCCTTGAGGTTGTTGTCGGCTTTCTCCACATGGCGTTCGATGACGCGCACCACGTAGTCGGTGTCGGGGACATAGCGTGCCACGTCTTCATAGACGACTTCTCCCCGGTAGTCGTCGGCCACTTTCTCGGCCTTCATCACGCCGGAGCGCACGGTGGCCATCTGGGGACGGTGGTCGGGGTTGACGATGGTGGCCACGATGTTACCGCCAAAGGCGGGACGTATCTGGTAGAGCAGGCCGTCGTAGTGGCGTCCGCTCTTCTTGTCGTCGTAGTCGCCGATTTCGAGGGCGGTGCAGTCGGCGGTGAGCCCGCTGGTGAGCGACGACGATACGCGGGGCCCGAGGTCGCGTCCGATGACGGTGGCCCCCATGAGGCATATCTGCGGCTGATCCTGCTTGAAGAGGTTCACCAGGATGCTGGTGTGGGGCTTGGAGGTATAGGGGAAGAGGCCGGGGGCGTCGAAGACGTGGAGCTTGTCGACGCCATAGGAGAGGATTTCCTTCTCCACCTGTCCGGTGATGTCGGTGCCGGCGGCGATGGCTTCGAGCTGCACGCCGAGCCGGTTGGCCAGCTTACGGCCTTTGGTGAGTAGTTCGAACGATACTTCTTCGACCGTGGTGTGGTCGATTTCACAATATACGAATACGTTGTTCATGGGTTATCCTATGGTATGGCTGTCCAACAATTCCGTTATCAAACTCTCTACATCGGCGTCGGCTCCGGTGAGTCGCTTGCTCTCCTTGGCCTTGAAGACGATGTTTTGCACGGCCTTGACCTTCGTCGGCGAGCCGGCGAGTCCGCACTGGTTGAGGTCGCCGTCGACATCGGCGACGCTCCACTGCGTCACGGTGAGGTAGGGCTTGCGCTCATACTCCTCGGCATAGGGCAGTGTGCCGTCGGCGGGGCGCTCCATGGGAGCCGTGGCGCGCTTATACTTCATCACCAGTTTGGCGTTGCGCGGACGGCAGGGGGCGGCGTTGCCGTTGACGGTGAGCAAGACGGGGAGCGGAGCTTCCACGCGCTCGATGCCGCCGTCGATGGTACGCGTGACGGTGACCTTACCGTCGGCCACGCTGTCGACATGGGTGACATAGGTCACCTGGTTGTAGTCGAGCTTCTGGGCCACCTGGGGGCCCACCTGTGCCGTGTCGCCGTCGATGGCTTGGCGTCCGCCAATGACGATATCGGGGAGGCCTATCTTGCGGATAGCCTGCGAGAGGGCGTAGCTGGTGGCCAACGTATCGGCACCGGCAAAGGCGCGGTCGGTCAGCAGATAGCCGCCATCGGCGCCGCGGAAGAGGCCTTCGCGGATGACGTCGGTGGCACGGGGCGGCCCCATAGTCAGGATGTGTACGGTGGAACCGGGATGTTGTTCCTTGAGGCGCAGCGCCTGTTCGAGGGCGTTGAGATCTTCGGGGTTGAAGATGGCAGGGAGGGCGGCACGGTTGACGGTACCCTCGGGTGTCATGGCATCTTTACCCACATTGCGAGTGTCTGGTACTTGCTTGGCAAGTACAACGATTTTCAGGCTCATATATAATAACGGTGATAAGAAGACAGACGTACGTCGTGTGGGACGACCGCTGCCTATCATGGATGTTTGTCTCTGTAGAAAGGCGTGGCAAATATATCGAAATAATTTTGCTTGACGGCACATTCCGCTCTTTTTTCCCACCGACATCTCTATTATAGGGCTGCACCGACAAAATCAGCGTAGCCGAAAGAGATGCCTCGTTTTTTTTGTGTAAGTTTGCACCTTAGGTCTCAGGGTGGTTCTGAAAACGGGCCCGTGTCGTTTTTCAGACTTTCTGTGAGGCAACGTCGACGGAGGAGAAGGGAGCGTAGCCCGCTACGTGACCGACGCCGCCGGGCGACGACCACAGCAGAGAGACACAAAGCGACCAAGCGACGCTCCCCCTTTTTCATCAGGCGCCCCATGGTCAGAGCCACGCTCACCGACATCCCCCTTACGCCGACCGCCCCCTCCCGGCCGCGTGTCGACATCGGTATCCACACATCTTCCACAGCATGACCACACCCTATACCCTCAACTGCCACGGGCGTCTCTTCGCCCTCGACCGCCCCCAAGTGATGGGCATCCTCAATGTGACGCCCGACTCCTTCTATGCCGCCAGCCGCCAGCAGACGGACGACGAGATAGCCTCCCGCTGCCGCCAGATTATCGACGAAGGCGGTACGATGATCGACATCGGTGCCTACTCGTCGCGTCCCGGTGCCGACGACGTATCGCCCGAGGAGGAGATGGCGCGCCTGCGCCGCGGCCTGACCATCCTGCGCCGCGAAGTGCCGGAGGCCGTCGTCTCCGTCGATACCTTCCGCGCCGATGTGGCGCAGATGTGTGTCGAGGAGTTTGGCGTAGACATCATCAACGACATCTCCGGCGGGATGATGGACAAACGAATGTTTCACACCGTGGCGCGACTGGGCGTGCCCTATATCCTCATGCATATGCAGGGAACGCCGGCCACCATGCAGGCGGCGCCCCACTACGACAACCTGCTGCAGGAGGTATTCCTCTACCTCTCCCGCCGCGTCAAGAGTCTCCACGACATGGGCGTCAACGACATCATCATCGACCCGGGCTTCGGCTTTGGTAAGACGGTGGAACACAACTTCGAACTGATGGCGCATCTGGAGGACTTCGCCGAACTGCAACTGCCGCTGCTCGTAGGCATCTCGCGCAAGTCGATGATCTACCGCACCCTCGGCGGCAGCGCTGCCTACGCCCTCAACGGCACCACCGTCCTCAACACTCTGGCCCTGATGAAGGGGGCACATATCCTGCGCGTCCACGACGTGATGGAAGCCGTCGAGGCCGTTGCCCTGGTGGAAGCCACCGAAGCGGCACACGCCACCCACCGCCCATAACCCGCCGCAACACCCTCGCCCTATGATACACTTTGGCATCATCGACCTCATCGACATCCTGTCGGTGGCTTGGTTGCTCTACTACATCTACCAACTGATGAAGGAGTCCAGTTCGGCCAACATCTTCTACGGCATACTGGTATTCATCGTAGTGTGGCTCCTCGTGACGCAAGTGTTCGAGATGCGCCTGCTCGGCGGCATCCTCAACCAGCTCGTCAACGTGGGGGCACTGGCCCTCATCATCCTCTTCCAGGAGGAGATACGCCAGTTTTTCTCCAGCATCGGCACGCGCCGCCGCGCCAACCTCCTCATCCGTCTCTTCTCCAAGAAGAAGGCGGAAGACGGCACCACGCACCGCCGGGACATCATGCCCATCGTCATGGCGTGTATGAATATGAGCAAGCAGAAAGTCGGCGCCCTCATCGTCGTGGAGCGCAACGTAGGGCTGAGCGATATCATCCGCTCCGGCGACCTCATCAATGCCAATATCAACCAGCGGCTCATCGAGAACATTTTCTTCAAGAACAGTCCGCTCCACGACGGCGCCATGGTCATCAGCCACAAGCGCATCGCCGCCGCCGGCTGCATCCTCCCCGTGTCGCACGACATCGACATCCCCAAGGCCCTGGGGCTGCGCCACCGTGCCGCCCTGGGCATCTCGCAGAAGAGTGACTGCATCGCCATCATCGTATCGGAGGAGACCGGCGGCATCTCCGTGGCGCAGAACGGACAGTTCCAGTTGCGCCTGACGCCGGAGACGCTGGAGAGCATCCTCACCACCGCCTGGGACGCCTGAGCGCCCCGCGCATGCCCCCGCCCCGGCGGGCCGTCACCGCCCTCCCCCACTTCGTTTTTCTCCCCATAGCGACGCCACCCCTCCGGCGTCGCTTTTTTCTTCGCCGCCGTTGCCGCCGCGCTTCCCCTTTCCCCTCCCCTCTCGCCCCGCGACGCGCCTCCTTTCCGCCGCTTATCGTGAAGCGAGAGGGGGTGTCAAAATGTGTTCGAAGGCCGCGAGAATCGCAAAAAATCCACCACCCCGGCCTTTGTCCGCCGGCAGCGCAGTGTCGTGCCCCTTGAGAGTGTTAAAAAGACGCCGTTTTTGACATATAGTGTCACAAACGTTCTCTTTCGCGGACTGCCGCGCGGCGAAAAAAGTACGGGAGAAATTTCAACAAGTCCCGGACTTGTTGCGACGAGTCCGGGACTTGTTACGCCGCGCGGCGGCCCCGCTTCTCCGAGGCCCGTTTGTAAAAATATTTAACGTTAGCCGGCCATTCCAGGGCGCCGCGAGCGACGATTTTCCCGAAGTTTCAGTGCCAACAAAAGTAAAAGAAGCAGAGCATTCTCCTAATTTCTTAAAAAATTCAGTGAAGAAATGTTTTCTTCTGTTCTGTTTTGTATAAAAAGTCGTGCGCTACCAGCCGTTTTTGCGCTTTTTCGCGCCTTCTCGCGTGTCAAGATTTTTCTGCAAAATAGTCACGTTTTCGAAATGATTCCCCCCAAAAAAACAAGACGAGGGGAACGAGGCACCGGACGACGGGAAAAACGGGCCGTAAAGACCCCTACGCCGCCCCATTTATCCCCACCCGCAAAAATCAGAGATGTTTATTTCCTCATCTCGCCCTTTTCCTTTATCTTTGCAGGTAAGGGGGATTCCGAAAATGAACTTGCGTTGATTTCGGGCCATCTGCAAGGCAGTGCCGACGGAGAAGGAGAGAGCGTAGCGAGCTGCGCGACCGACGAAACCGGAAGGCGACGACCGCAGAGAGGCCGAAAGCCACCAAGCGTCCTCTCGCTCCCCATGGAGAAGGCGCCCCGTTTTCAGTATCCTCCACAAGTACACCCACCTACTTTCACCCCTACAATTCCCCCGAAAGAGGGACACGCAATAATGGCTAAAATTCAAAAAATAAAAAAGCAACGTCTACACAGAGAAGGCACCACGACACTGCGACTGGGCCTATTGGCGCTCCTCGCCGTCAACATACTGCTCTACTATTTTCTGAAAGAGACCACCCTCATCCCCTTCTACATCTTTCTGGCTGTCAGCCTCACCGTCTACCTGGTGGTGGTCAACTTCTTCCGCTGCCCCATCCGCGTCTTCAACGGTGAGACGGAACGCACCGTGGTGGCACCGGCCGACGGCAAGATTGTCGTGGTGGAAGAGGTGGAGGAAAACGAATACTTCCACGACCGCCGCAAAATGGTGTCGATCTTCATGTCGGTGACCAACGTCCACGCCAACTGGTTTCCCGTGGAGGGACTCGTCACCAAGGTGGAGCACCACAACGGCAACTACCACAAAGCATGGCTCCCCAAGGCGAGCACCGAAAACGAGCGCTCCACCATCGTCATCCGCACAGCGGAAGGACAGGAGGTGCTGGTGAGACAAGTGGCCGGCGCCGTGGCACGACGCATCGTCACCTATGCCCACCTCAACGAGGAATGCTTCATCGACGAGCACCTCGGCTTCATCAAGTTCGGCTCCCGCGTCGACGTCTACCTGCCGCTCGACACTGACATCCGGGTAACACTGGGACAGGCCACCGTGGGCAACCAGACCGTCATCGGACAGCTCAGCGGGACGACGAAGTCATAACCCCCACACACCCCTCCCTGATGAAAAAACACATCCCCAATACCCTCACGTGCTGCAACCTGCTCTGCGGGTGCGCCGCCATCTACTTCGCCCTGCAGCCCGTGGCACGCTACGACTGGGCGCTCTATGCCATCATCATCGGCGCCGTTTTCGACTTCTTCGACGGCTTCGTGGCCCGCCTGCTCGGCGTCTCCTCGCCCATCGGCAAGGAGCTCGACTCGCTGGCCGACGACGTCACCTTCGGCGTGGCGCCCTCGGCCATCGTCTACTCCCTGCTCCGCGAGAGCATCAGCGACACCGGCGACAGTCTCCACACACTCCTCCCCTTCGCCGCCTTCCTCATCGCCGCCTTCTCGGCGCTGCGTCTGGCCAAGTTTAACCTCGACGAGCGTCAGTCCACCTCATTCATCGGCCTCCCCACGCCGGCCAACACCCTCTTCTGGGCCGCCTTGGCGGTAGGCGGGCACGCCATCGTCGACACGCCGTGGGCGCCGTGGATACTCCTGGCCGGCATCGCCGTCTCCTGCTGGCTGCTGGTGGCCGAGATCCCCATGTTTGCCCTCAAGTTCAAGCACTTCGGATGGAAAGGCAATGCCCTGCGCTACTCCTTTCTCCTCGTCAGCCTCCTCCTCTTGCTGGTGGCAGGATGGGCGGCCTTCTCCCTCATCATCCTCCTCTACATCCTCGTGTCGCTGATAGCCTGTCGTAAACAGGGCGACGCCGACTGACGACGCGCCGCACGCACACCGGGGAGGCGACAACGAGGGGCTGACGCCGCCGCTCTCACCGCCGGGCACGGCGGTATCGGAGAGGACGCCATCGATACTGTCGCCGACATGACCGACAGCCACCAAGGGCGGGAGCCGTCGAGAGGCACACGACAGCCCACCGCCCCACACCCCGAGGAGACGGGGCCTTCCTATCTCAAAACCACCCACAACACAAAATCACTCTACCGCTATGCAAGGATGTCTCTTAGGCCTCTTCATAGGCGTATTCTTTATCTTCTTTTCCGCCGTCCTCCAGATCTTCCGACTCCTGACGGGCATCAGCAAAAAAGCCCGCGACTTCATGACGGGGGAAGCCACCGCCCACGGGCGACACCACTCCACACAACAAAAAGCGACGCAGAACGCCCGACAGGAAGAGACCGCCACCACCGACAGCCACCCGCAGAAGGCACGACGCACCGCCGACGGGCATTTCTTCGGCAACGATGAGGGACAGTATGTCGACTTCGAAGAAATCGATGACCATACGACGCGCTGACGCCGCACCACTCCCCCTCACCACCGTTCCCAAAAGGTGAAAATGAGCCACATGGCAAAGAAAAGCCCGAGCAGCGCCCCGCCGTTCGGGCGAAATATATTAACTTTGCACGCGAATTTTAAACAGGAATACAACTCCGAAGAACAAATAATATATCTCATAAAAACAAATGATTAAATCACAAGACATTAAGAAAGGTACCTGCATCCGCATGGATGGCAAGCTGTACTTCTGTATCGACTTCCTCCACGTGAAGCCCGGTAAGGGTAACACCATCATGCGCACCACCCTCAAGGATGTCGTTTCCGGCCGCGTTATCGAGAAGCGCTTCAACATCGGTGAGGCCCTCGAAGACGTTCGCGTAGAGCGCCGCCCCTACCAGTTCCTCTACCTCGAAGGAGAAGACTACATCTTCATGAATCAGGAAACCTTCGACCAAGTGCCCATTGCCCGCGACCTCATCACCGGCGTAGACTTCATGAAGGAAGGCGACGTCGTCGACGTTGTCAGCGATGCCTCCACCGAGACCATCCTCTACGCTGAAATGCCGGTGAAGACGCAGCTGAAGATTACCTATACCGAACCGGGCCTCAAGGGCGACACCGCCACCAACACGACGAAGCCCGCCAAGGTGGAGACCGGCGCCGAAGTACGCGTGCCTCTCTTCATCAACGAAGGCGAAATCATCGAAGTGGACACCCGCGACGGTTCCTACGTCAACCGCGTGAAGGCATAAACAGCTACCGCATCAGGGCCGGACGGCCCTTTCACCCCCATACACAGCGTCCCCGGACGACGGCACTACCGTCTCCGGGGACGCTGCTTTTCTCACAAAGAGCGACAGCGGCGGGAGCTTACGCACGCCGCCAACCGGGGACCTATCGGACAAGGAAGGAGACCTTCCATTCCCCACAGAAAAGCTCCGGCCGCACCACGCAAGCGTCGTGCGGCCGGAGCCGTTATATATAAGGAGTAAGTGGTACTTACTTCTTCTTGCTGAGCTGGGTGTTGACCTTAGCGGCGGCCTTGTCGTAGGCAGCCTGAGCCTTCACCTTGTCGTTGCCTTCAGCCTTCTTGGCAGCATCGTAGAGATCCCACAGCTTGGCGCTCTTGACGAGCTCCTTCTGCTTGGCGGTGTAGGCCTTGGCAGCGGTCTCTACGGCAGCTTCGTCGCTCTCGGAGGCATAGGCGTGCTTGAAGCCCTTCACGTCGTTCCAGTGGCCACGGGTGAAGTCGGGGAAAGCGACAGAGGCGCTGTTGTTGTCCATAGAGAGAGAACCGAGCTCGGCGAGGCAGCACCATTCGGCGAGGTCGTAGACATCCATATCGAGGGGCAGACCGTTCTGGAGGCAGTAGACGAGGCGGCTGTCCATGATGAAGTCCATACCGCCATGGCCGCCGACTTCCTTGGCGTCATCGCCATACTTCTTGAGGATGGGGTGCAGATACTTCTCCGTCAGTGCCTTCTGGTCTTCCAGCGACATATAGTCGTGAGCGGAGAGGTTGTCGACCTGGGGCTGTACGCCGGAAGCCGTCATCTGGCTCTTGTCGAGGGCATAGCCACGGCCGCTGCCGTCCTCGCGGAGGGGATACTTGTCGGCAAAGCCCTTGGTACCGGTGAGCTGGTAGAGGCGGTTGTAGGGCTGGGGGTTCATCACGTCGTGCTGAATCTCGATCACCTTACCGTTCTCCGTGCGGATGAGGGTGGTGGTGTGGTCGCCGTTGCGGAAGTCGTTGCACTCCGTGCCGGTGGCCTCTTCCACCTTGGCCTTGCCGTGCGACGACTTGGTGTCCATGGCTACGAGCGTGGTCATACGATCGCCGCGGTGGATGTCGAGGGCTTGAGCCACAGGGCCGAGGCCGTGGGTGGCATAGACGTCACCGCGGTTCTCGCGGTTGTACTTCATACGCCAGCCGAGCTTCTCCTTGTCGGTGCCGTTGGGGTTCTTCCAGTAGTAACCCCAGAAGTCGTCGAGGTTGTGGATATAAGCGCCCTCTGCGCGGAGCACTTCGCCAAAGACGCCGTGCTGGGCCATGTTGAGGGTATTGAGTTCAAACCAGTCGTAACAGCAGTTCTCCAGAATCATGCAGTGCTTGCGCGTCTTCTCGGAGAGGTTGATGAGCTCCCAGCACTGTTCGAGGTTCATGGCCGAGGGCACTTCGATGGCGGTGTGCTTGCCGTTTTCCAAAGCGCACTTGGCCACGGGGAAGTGGTGGTCCCAGTCGGTAGCCACGTAGACGAGGTCTACATCGGAGCGCTTGCACACTTCCTCGTAGCCCTTCTCGCCGCTATAGATGGCGGCGGGAGCGAGACCGGCTTTCTTGAGATACTGCTGGCAGTATTCGGCGCGGGCGGGCTCGTAGTCGCAGAGGGCTACCACCTTCACGCCGGGGATATGGGTGAAACGCTCCACAGCACCGGGGCCGCGCATACCGAGGCCGACGAAGGCCACGCGGACATTCTGAATCTTGTCGGCCGTCATGCCGATGACGTCTTTCTGACCGGCGGGACGTTCGGGGGTATCCACAATAATGGTACCTTTGTCCCAGTGCCAGTTGGTCGAAGGAGAAAGGGATTGTGCCGTTGCCGTCTGACCGCCGAGCGTGAGGGCGGCGGAAAAGGCAAGGGCCATCAGTTTGTAGAACTTCATAGGTCTATAATGTATTTAGTTTTGGAAAATGGTGACAGCATCAAGCCTCCCATATTTGTGGGAGGCGAAAACACTGCAAAAATAGGAAAAAAAAGTAGACGAGAAACAGAAAGGACAAAAAAAGTGTCGCGCGGCGTCATACCGGGCGACACTTTTCTTACAATATGTCCGTAGTGAGGGAGAGGTGATTTCCTCTCGCTTTTTATCGGCCTGCTTATTTTCCTTCCGACTTCAGATAAGCATCAATTTGCTTGGCAAAGGCGTTGTCTGCATCGATAGCGATGATGTCGTTGCAATACTTGCGGGCGGCGTCGAGCTGGTCTTCCTGCACGGCGCAGAAGGCCAGATAGCGCAGGGCCTGCACCTTGGCGCTGCCCACGTCTTCCTTGCCTTCCATCAGCTTGAGGGCTTCCTGATAGTAGTTCTTCACTTTCTCCTCGGGCTTGGAGCCGTCGGTGATATTGATGGCGGCGCGCATCAGGACGGCCTGATAGCTGTCGGGCTTCTTGGCCTGGATGTCGGCAAAGATGGCATCACCTGCGGCAACATACTCGGCTTTCTTGTCGGCGGAGAGTCCGTTCTGCTGGCTGGCGGCGAGATATTGCTGGCCAAGGCCGAAGAGGTCGGAGAGCTGGGCTTTGTCGCCGAGGGCGTCGACATACTTCTTGTAGGTGACGATGCCTTCCTCGTTCTGCTTGTTGCGGCGGTAGAGGGTGGCGAGCTTCTTGTAGCCCTGCACCTTCGTGGAGTCGCGTTCGAGGGCTTTCTTATAGTAGGAGATGGCTTCTGCCAGGGCGGAGGGGTCGGAATCGCTGAGCTCGTCCATCAGGTTGCCGGCATAGGCATAGTCCAGATAGAGATAGAAGCTGTCGGGATATTCCTGCTCGGTGATATAGCTCATGGCGGTCTTGGCGTCGTCGAGCTCGTAGTTTTCTACCGCGGCGAAGAACTTGAGGCGCTTGAACACCATGTCCTGACCGTCGAGGGCGATGAAGCGGTCGGCAAGGGAGGTGATGTCCATGAAGCTCTGAGTGGAGTAGAGCGACATGAGGTAGTTCTCGGCGGGACGGATATCCGACGAGTCGTTGGCGGTGACGCTTTTGAAGTAGGTCTTGTAGCTCTTGACGGCGTCCTTATACTCCTCGAGGTTATAGTAGATGTCGCCCAGGTCGCGGTCGGCCACGGCGTTGTCGGGCTCGATGCGCTTGATGCGCTCAATCATCTCGATGGCGACATGGGGGTTGACGTTCTTATACACGAAGGCGTTGCGCTTGAGCGCGGGGACGTAGGTGGAGTCGATGTTGAGGACTTCGTCAAACTTCTGTCCGGCGCTGCCGTAGTCTTTGCGCAGCATGCACACCTCGCCGTTGTACATCAAGCCGGGGATGTAGAGAGGGTCGAGCGTATAGAGCTCCTTGGCGCACTGGTTGGCGCAGGGGTATACATTCTTGTCGAGGAAGTACTGCCCGACGCTGAGGAGGTTTTCCTTGTTGTTCTTCACCTTGCGAAGCAGCTTGGTGAAAAGCATATTGGCCTTATCGGGGTCCGAGAGCTGCAGGTCGATGACCTGGTCGGCGGTGGTGGCCAGTTCGTCACTGATGGGCGGCACTTCATAGCCCTTCTGTGCGTTCACGGA
This sequence comes from uncultured Prevotellamassilia sp., assembly GCA_964640535.1. Classification (GTDB taxonomy): domain Bacteria; phylum Bacteroidota; class Bacteroidia; order Bacteroidales; family Bacteroidaceae; genus Alloprevotella. Next base: position 70,897 of record CAZXFS010000005.1, read on the forward strand.
GGAAGCGCCGAAGAGAGCTACGGCAGAGAAGGCCACTTTCAAAATCCAGTTTTTTCTCATTATTCTTATGGGGTTTTTATTGTTGTTTGTGCGGGGGAAGGCGCGGCGGCTACTTGTCAAGATATCAGGGCCGCATCTGTGGCAAAGTTAGTTATATTTACTAACATAGCAAGAGGTTTTGAAAAAAAATAGGGGCGCCCCGACTTTCGAAATGCCTTCAAAATGTCGGGGCGCCCCGTTGTCATGTGTTGTTCCGTCGCGCTCCTTGCACGCGGCAGGGGCGTCAGTGGGCGGTGACGGACTTATACTGCACCGCGGTGTAGGGCAGCATCTGCGAATCGTTGCAGATGATGGTTTGTCCCTTCTGTCCTTTCAGGAAGAAGAAGAAGGTTTTGGTGTAGGCCCGTACGCGGGGGTCGGTGGTGATGACGTAGACGGAGCGGAGCAGGGGGTAGTCGCCGGTGTAGATACGGTATTGATAGGGGCGCCAGCCGATATCGTCTTTCCCGCCGCGGCTCACCTTGAGTACTTTGTAGTCGAGGCCTTCGAAGGAGGTGAGTACGCTGTCGCTCTTTCCCTTGAGCCAGTCGGCGCCGACAACGCCGATGATTTCGGGGTTGTCTTTGACGGCGTCGATGACGGCTTCGTGGGTGCCTTGGGCGTAGACGTTGCCCGCCACTTGTTTTCCGGCGAGGAGGGAGTCGCGCATATAGCGCACGGTGCTCGACCCGGAGTTGTCGAAGACGAGTTTCAGTTCGCCGCGACGTGTGGCGTGCGACAGCTGCTCCCATCGTGTGATGCGTCCGGCGACGATGCCGCGGATGTCGTCGAGGGTGAGGAGGGTGTCGCTGTTGGTTCTGTTGACGATGAGGGCGAAGGCGTCGGTGGCGATGAGGGCCTGCTTGACGCCGAGGTGTCGGCTCTCTACGTTTTGTCGCTCGGCGGCGGTCAGCGGGCGTGTGGCGATGCAGCATCGCACGCTGTCGTTGACGAGGAGTCGCAGGGCGCTGTCTTCGCTGCAGAAGCGGGGGCGGAAGTTGGCGCCGGGGTGGAGCTTGGCGAAGGTTTCCATCTCGTCGACCATGATGTCGCGGAAGGTTTCGTCGACCGCAATATGCACATCATCGGAAGTCCGCCAGTCGGCGGGCTTCCGATGATTACTACCACAGGAGGTGGAGAGGGTGATGCACACTGCGGCTGCAATGAGCCATCGTGTTTTCATACTGTCTTTACTGGATACGGAATCGGATGGGGAGGGTGAACCATACGGGAACGGGATGTCCCTGCTGGCGGGCGGGGGTGAAGCGGTGTAAGCTCTTCACCACCTTGACGGCAGCGGCGTCGCATTCCTTGGAGAGGCCCTTCTTGATAACGATTTCACCGATAGAGCCGTCTTTCTCTACGCGGAAGCGCAGGATGACGGTACCCTGGAGCTCTTGTTCCTGAGCGATGCTGGGGTATACCAGATTGTCGCTGACGAACTTGAGGAGGGCGGCCTCGCCACCGGGGTAGGTGGCTTGGACTTCTACGATGGCGTTATCCATGACCTCTTCTTCCTTGGGGGCTTGTGTACCGCCGGCCTGCTGGTTTTCCTTCAGGTCGTCGATGTTGATGCCGCCCTTGCCGTCGCCGGCATAGTCTTGTGCTGCGATGGAGATGTTGCTCTTGGTGATTTTATCCTGGCTCTTTACTTCCTTGGTTTCATCTACGAGGGCGTCATCTTCAATCTTGGGCACGGTAAACTGGATAGAGGCTTTTACTTGTACCTTCTCGATTTGTTGTTCTTCGTATTTTACTTCGATTTTCTTCTCCTCTTTCTTCTTGGGCTCTTCCTTCTTCAGCTGTTGGAGCTGTACGGCGGTTTCGTCCTGAAGGTTGTTGTTTTTGGTGAGGGCGCTCACGGCTGCTTTGATACCTACGAGGATACCGATGACAGCGATGAGGAGGAGGAGGATAATCAAGGCACGCAGGTTACGGCTACCGGCTCTTGAGCGCATGCGATAAGCTCCGTAATCTTTGTTGCGTCCTTCGAAAACGATGTCACACCAACCGCGTGAGGTTAAATCGATTTTAGACATATTCTTATATTACTTCACTTATAATTACTGCGCAAACTTGACGCCTTTGTCCTGAAGGAGGGCTTTGTCGGAATCTGCGAATTTATCGATCACGTATTTACCGATGCTGCAAATCTGCATCTCGTCGAGCACTTTAATCAAGTTGTCATAGGTGGCGTTGTCGGCGGCCTTGATGATGACGGTCGGCGTGCCCTTGGAGCTCTTGATTTCGGAGAGTCGTTCGTTGAATTCCTTCTTCGACTCTTCGTTGATGTCTCGTGTCTCGAACTCTTTGCGGAGCTGAGCCACTTTAGCCTGTGCGGCGGCGTTCTTGCCGAGGAGGAAGGCGCGGAGTCCGTCTTTGCCGTATTTGGTTTCGACCATATTCTCTTTGGCTTCTTCGGGTTTACCTTCGAAGTAGAAGAGTCGGTCTTCGCCGGCTACGAGGATGGTGACGGCTTCGCTGGCCTTTGCCTGGTTGCGTTGTTCATCCTTGATGTCTTCCTTGTCGGAGGGCATGGAGATTTCCATGGTCTGCGGCTTGAGCAAGGAGGTACAGAGCATGAAGAATGTTACGAGCAACATGATCATATCGACCATCGGCGTGAAGTCCACGCGGGCGTTCATTTTCTTTTGCTTGGAGCCATTTTTCTTTGCCATAACAGTCTTCAATTTTCGGCGCCGGCAAGTGACGTTATTAAGTTATAACGGTTCTTGTCGATTTCGCGCAAGGAGTTCATTACGTTCTTAATCACCTTGTAGGGGGTGGTCTTGTCGGCCTTGATGGCAATGCGGAGTTTGTCTTCTCCGATGGCGTCGCTGGCTGCGTTTACCCAGACTTTCAGTTCGTCTACCACGCTGTCGCAGGGGATACCTGCTGCGGGGTTCTTGGCTAAGTAGGCGTTGCGGTCGTCGAGTTTCATCCAGCTGTTTACTTGGTCCAGCGGTGTACCGAACATGGGCACCTGCGAGAAGGTCTTGGTGTCGGTGATGATTTCGGCCTTCTGGTCTGTGTTCACCTGCTCGGCCAGTTTCATCATGCCGGCGGGGGAGTCGAGACTCATGAAGATCTTACCATCCTTCTCGACGAAGATTGTCAGCAGGTTGGTGGTCGGGATCTTGATTTCTGAAACCGAGCCCGGGGTGTTCACCTTAACGGGTTCTTCCTTTACAAACGTCGCGGTAAGCATAAAGAAGGTAAGCAGCAGGACCATGACATCGCTCATAGGCGTCATGTCTATGAACGTGTCTTGTTTTTTAATTTTAAAACGTCCCATGTCTTAAAACCTTGTTTATGATTAGTGGGTTGCGGAGAAGGTCTGTACGATAGAGAAGCCTACTTCGTCGAGGCTGAAGGTCAGACGGTCGATTTTGTTGGTGTAGTAGTTGTAAGCGATAACGGCGAGGGCACCCGTAGCGATACCGGAGGCGGTATTTACAAGGGCTTCGGAGATACCGGTTGCCAGGGCGGTGGAGTCCGTACCGCCGTCACCGGCAGACATAGCGGAGAAGGACTTGATCATACCCAATACCGTACCGAACAGACCGGTCAGCGTACCGAGCGTTACGATAGTACCGATGATGGGGAGGTTTTCCTGCATCATAGGCATCTCGAGGGCGGTAGCCTCTTCGAGCTCCTTCTGGATGGCGAGGATTTTCTGCTCCTTGGTGAGGTGCTCGTCAACTTCCACTTCCTTGTATTTCTTGAGCGTAGCGCTTACTACGTTGGCTACGGAGCCGCGCTGCTTGTCACAGAGCTGCTGAGCTTTTTCGAGGTCACCCTTCTGGAGAGCGGCCTTGATGTCGGTGACGAACTGCGTCAGGCTGGTGCGGCCGTAGGCGTTGCGGATGGCGAAGAAGCGCTCGATAGCAAAAGCGACAACGGTGAAGAGGAGGGTCCAGATGATAGGAACGACGAAACCACCCATGTAGACCGTACCTACGAGGCCGGCGGGCTCGAGGGCTTCAGCGTCGGAGAGGCAGGCGAAAGCGGCGCCGAGGGCCTCAGCGCCTCCCTTGAAGTTCGTGGCGCTACCGAATACGAAGAGGTAGATGCACACTGCGATGACGGCGCAGGCGATGATTACCAGAAAACCGGACTTGATGCCGGTGAAGCCTTTAGACTCAGCCTTGGCTTTGGGTGCACTCTTAGGTGCAGTAGCATTTGTTGTTGCCATTGTGTGATAAAGTTAGATGATGTTATTGATTTTATTGTTTTGATTTGTTGTATCCTATCTTCAGTTCCCGCCCTCTTCGCCTCGTGCCGCAGGGCCCGCGGTGGGAGGGGCGACAGCGGCGCGGCGACGGCGGCGACATCCGTTTCGACGGGCGTTCCATCGAGCCGCCCCTTTTAATAATGCCTATAGCCGCCGATAATCCCCGTGGTGTCCATGCCGTATCCAAGAGGGGACGGCAGGCCGCAAGACGAGGACTTTCCTACTGCAGCAAAGTTAAGCATTTCGCGGTGTACGACAAGTGTGTGGGTAACAATTAACGTTTTCCGCAGGATGCACGCGGCGGTACTACCGCCGACCGACTCTCTTTCGCCGGGCCGTGAGGCCCTTCTTGGGAGGTGGGAATACCTCTCTGAGAGAATAATGAGCGTACAAAATTAGCGGTTAATCTTCAACCTGCAAAAGCATTTGCCAAAAATATTTACGCCGTGCCGCGCGGCAGTGCTTCCTCCGCCTCCTCCCCGCCACACGGGCGTCCCGCCCACCACCGTCCGCAACCCGCCGTCTGTAGGCGCCGCTTTGCCGCTCGCCTCCCGCGCCGCCGCGCCAACGGCGCTTATCGTGAAGCGAGAGGGGGTGTCAACATGTGTTCGAAGGCCGCGAGAATGCGTTTTTTCTCACCGCCCATGCCCTCGCGGACGAGCAGTGCAACGACGAGGCCCTTCGGCGTGTTAAAAAATTGCCGTTTTTGACATATACTGTCAATCCCACCGAAAATCCCCGGCCGCCGCGCGGTGCCACAAGTCCCGGAGAAGTTTTAACAAGTCCCGGACTTGTTCCGACGAATCCGGGACTTGTGGCGCGGTTCCCCTGCCGCGCCACGCCTCGCTCTTCCCTTCAATATCTTTAACAATAAGAGCTCATTCCGAGGCGGGGCAAAGTCCCGTTTTCCTCTCGAGAAAGAAGAATATTCGGCACTTGAAAACCTAACAAACATAAAAGAGGTGCAGCGAATCCTTAACTTCTCTGAATCTTTCGTGAAGAAATGTATTTTTCCGTCACCTTCTATATAAAAAATCTCGCAAGAAGGGCCAGAAATCGTTTTTTTCGAGCCATTTCCCGTGTCAAGATTTTTCCGCAAAACAGGCCACTTCAAGAAATTATTTTCAGAGAAAAGGCCCACTCGGGAAACCGGACATCGACGCCGTCGGGGCAACGCCACCGCCCGCCTCGCTCGCGCCCCGTGCCGCCGCCTCGGCGGCCACACGGCAAGGCCGGCGCCACGCCGAGGGCGTACTATTGTAAAACTCAAGCACAACTATCGGGTTTTCAACGGGATAAATTAGGCCAAACCGAATAAAATGACTAACTTTGCCGACCTAAAATCAAGTCGGACATCGACCGAGAGAGGATATCACCCTAACAACCACTCTATTTCTTACGGCTCGCGCCACGCGCCGCCCCCTCTTGTGCAGGGAGCACGGCCGGAAAAGCGTCCGACGCCCCTCCTCCAACGTATTCAGCGGAATCGACACCCCGGAAGGAAAGAAGAAGCAACGCCCGTTCGCCGCCCCGACGGCGCCTCCGGCCGCCCGGTCTCACATCGCCGACGGCAGCCGTCCAACGGTCTCTCTCCCCATAGCAACTCCCAAGCGGTGACCATCGCCGCTTATCTATATCCACTCAATCATTACACATTATGGATTTGACTTCCCGTTTCATCGACGGCTCCTGGAGCCAAAAGATTGACGTGACGGACTTCGTTCGCAAGAACATCACACCGTATGAAGGCGACGCCTCATTCCTCGTAGGCCCCACCGCGCGCACGCTGCGCGTATGGGATGTATGCCTCAAAGCCCTCGAAGAGGAGCGCGCCAACAACGGCGTTCGTTCGCTCGACCCCGACACGGTATCGACCATCACCTCCCATGCCGCCGGTTATATAGATAAGGACAACGAAATCATCGTAGGCCTCCAGACCGACGAGCTCCTGCGCCGCGCCATCAAGCCCTTCGGCGGCATCAAGGTGGTAGAGAAGGCCTGCGCCGAGAACGGCGTAGAGGTAAGCCCCAAGGTGAAGGACATCTTCACCCACTACCGCAAGACGCACAACGACGGTGTCTTCGACGTCTACACCGAGGAGATTCGCCGCTTCCGCTCGCTGGGCTTCCTCACCGGTCTGCCCGACAACTACGCCCGCGGCCGCATCATCGGTGACTATCGCCGCCTGGCGCTCTACGGCTGCGACGGTCTCATCGAGGCCAAGAAGGCCGACCTCAAGAGCCTCAAAGGCCCCATGGACGACGCCCGCATCCGCCTGCGCGAAGAGGTGTCCGAGCAAATCAAGGCCCTCAACGAAATCAAGCAGCTCGGCGAAATCTACGGCCTCGACCTGAGCCGCCCCGCCTATACCGCCCAGGAAGCCGTGCAGTGGGTCTACATGGCCTACCTCGCCGCTGTCAAGGAACAGGACGGCGCCGCCATGTCGCTGGGCAATGTATCGTCGTTCCTCGACATCTACATCGAATATGACCTGAAGCACGGACTCATCGACGAGACCTATGCTCAGGAGCTCATCGACCAGTTCGTCATCAAGCTCCGCATGGTGCGCCACCTGCGCATGGCCAGCTACAACGACATCTTCGCCGGCGACCCCACATGGGTGACGGAATCCATCGGCGGCCGCTTCAACGACGGTCGCACGAAGGTGACGAAGACGTCCTTCCGCTTCCTCCAGACCCTCTACAACCTGGGGCCCTCGCCCGAGCCCAACTTGACGGTGCTGTGGAGCCCCGAGCTGCCCGAAGGCTTCAAGGACTTCTGCGCCAAGGTATCCGTCGACACCAGTTCTATCCAGTATGAGAACGACAACCTGATGCGCGAGGTGCGCCACAGCGACGACTACGGTATCGCCTGCTGCGTATCGTTCCAGGACATCGGTCGCCAGATTCAGTTCTTCGGTGCCCGCTGCAACCTGGCCAAGGCCCTCCTGCTGGCCATCAACGGCGGCCGCTGCGAGAACACCGGCACCGTCATGGTGGAAGGCATCCCCGTGCTCACGAGCGACGAGCTCAACTTCGAGGAGGTGATGAACAACTACAAGAAGGTGCTCTCCGAGATAGCCCGCGTCTACAACGAGGCGATGAACATCATCCACTATATGCACGACAAGTACTACTACGAGAAGGCACAGATGGCCTTCGTAGATACCAACCCGCGCATCAACATCGCCTATGGCGCCGCCGGCCTCTCCATCGCCCTCGACTCCCTGTCGGCCATCAAGCACGCCAAGGTGACGGCCCGTCGCAACGACATCGGCCTGACCGAGGGCTTCGACATTGAAGGCGAATTCCCCTGCTTCGGCAACAACGACGACCGTGTGGACCACCTCGGCGTAGACCTCGTCTACTACTTCACCGAAGAGCTGAAGAAGTTCCCCGTCTATAAGAACGCCCGCCCCACCCTCTCGCTGCTCACCATCACCTCCAACGTGATGTATGGCAAGAAGACCGGCGCCACCCCCGACGGACGCGCCAAGGGCGTGCCCTTCGCCCCCGGCGCCAACCCGATGCACGGCCGCGACAAGAACGGCGCCATCGCCTCCCTGTCGAGCGTGGCCAAGCTGCGCTACCGCGACTCGCAAGACGGCATCTCCAACACCTTCTCCATCGTGCCGAAGTCGCTCGGCCCGACGCCCGAAGAGCGTGTGGAGAACCTCGTCACAATGATGGACGGCTACTTCACCAAGGGTGCCCACCACCTCAACGTGAACGTCCTCAACCGCGAGATGCTCGAAGACGCCATGGAGCACCCCGAGAAATACCCGCAGCTCACCATCCGCGTGAGCGGCTACGCCGTCAACTTCATCAAGCTGTCGCGCGAGCACCAGTTGGAGGTCATCTCCCGCTCCTTCCACGAACGTATGTAATCACGGCTGAGGCCTCCGCTTAAGCCTATTCATCCCTACAGAGGCCGACGACAGGGCATCCTCCCTGTTTCGTCGGCCTCTCTTCATCGACGCCGGCAGTGCCCGAGCATCGTCTCCTCCCCTCCTTATCCTATACTCCTTCCCCGACATCTTTGTCCGTCCCTCCTTATTATATATAATATATGACAGAACCCCTCCTACGCGTACACAGCTACGAGAGCATGGGCACCTTCGACGGCCCCGGCCTGCGCTATGTGGTATTCCTCCAAGGGTGCCCCTTCCGGTGTCTCTACTGCGCCAACCCCGACACCATCGACGCCGTGGGCGAGAGCCGTCCCACAACGGCCGACTATATCCTGGAGCAAGCCGTCTCGATGAAGCCCTTCTTCGGGAAGCGCGGCGGCATCACCTTCTCCGGCGGCGAGCCCACGGTGCAAGCCGCCGCCCTCATCCCCCTGTTTCGACGCCTCCGCGACGCCGGCATCCACATCTGCGTCGACAGCAACGGCGGCGTGTGGAACGACGACGTGGCCACCCTCCTGCGCCTCGCCGACCTCGTGCTCCTCGACGTCAAGGAAATCAACGACGCCCGCCACACCGACATCACGGGGCGCAGCAACGCCCGCACGCTGCAGACGGCGCGGTGGCTCGAAGACGAGGAACACCCCTTCTGGCTGCGCTATGTCCTCGTGCCCGGCCTCAGCAACGCCGAGGAGGATCTCCATGCCCTGGGACGCCACTTTGCCGACTACCGGCAGATACAACGCGTGGAACTCCTCCCCTACCACACCCTCGGCGTACACAAATATGCCGCCATGGGACTGGAATACCGACTGAAGGACACCCGCGAGAATACACCGGAAGAACTGCAGCACGCCGCAGACATCCTGCGCGGCTACTTCCCGCAACTGGTGGTCAACTGAGACGGCGATCGCCGCCCCGCCACCCGCCACACCTCCCCTCGCGCCCCACGCCAAAAAAGCGCCGCCGCCCTTTGCCCATTGCCGAAGTTGCTGTAACTTTGCACGCTGTGCACACTCCGCGTCGGAATGAGCAGCCGGTCGGCATCGTTCCTCCGCCGATACATCCTCCGCATATTCACAAAGCAGGGGCCATTGTCAGGGCCTCCCTCAATACTCCTATATGACCAAACGTAAGATCCAATTCAGTCTCGTCTATCGAGATATGTTTCAGAGTAGCGGCAAGTTCCAGCCCCGCAAGGATCAGCTGGAGCGCATTGCCCCCGTCATCATCAAGATGGGCTGCTTTGCCCGCGTAGAGACCAACGGTGGTGCCTTTGAGCAAGTCAACCTGCTCTATGGCGAAAACCCCAACCAGGCCGTACGCACCTTCACCAAGCCCTTCAACGAAGTAGGCATCAAGACGCACATGCTCGACCGCGGCCTCAACGCCCTGCGTATGTTCCCCGTGCCCGCCGACGTGCGCCGCCTGATGTATAAGGTGAAGCACGCCCAAGGCGTCGACATCACCCGCATCTTCTGCGGCTTGAACGACGTGCGCAACATCATCCCCTCCATCCACTACGCCCTGGAGGCCGGCATGACGCCGCAGGCCACCTTGTGTATCACCACCTCGCCCATCCACACCGCCGAATACTACGCCGCCATCGCCGACCAGCTCATCGAAGCCGGTGCACCGGAGATTTGCCTGAAAGACATGGCCGGCATCGGACAGCCCGCCATGCTCGGCAAGCTCACCAAGATGATCAAGGACAAGCACCCCGAAGTCATCATCGAGTATCACGGCCACAGCGGCCCCGGCCTCTCCATGGCCTCCATTCTGGAGGTATGTAAGAACGGCGCCGACGTCATCGACACCGCCATCGAACCGCTGTCGTGGGGCAAGATACATCCCGACATCATCTCCGTGCAATCCATGCTGAAGCACTACGGCTTCGACGTCCCCGAAATAGACATGGACGCCTACATGGAGGCCCGCAAGCTGACGCAGGAATTCATCGACGACTTCCTGGGCTACTTCATGAACCCCGCCAACAAACTGATGAGCTCGCTCCTGCTGGGCTGCGGCCTGCCGGGCGGCATGATGGGCTCGATGATGGCCGACCTCACCGGCGTGATGGGCGCCATCAACAGCAACCGCGCCAAAGACGGTCTCGAGCCCCTCTCCGAGGACGCCCTGCTGGTGAAACTCTTCAACGAAGTGGCCTACGTATGGCCCCGCGTGGGATATCCTCCCCTCGTCACCCCCTTCTCACAGTATGTCAAGAACATCGCACTGATGAACCTCCTCACCGAGTCGATGGGTAAGCCCCGCTACTCCATGATGGACGACAGCATCTGGGGCATGATACTCGGCAAGAGCGGCAAGCTCCCCGGCGAGGTAGACCCCGAGATCGTCGCCCTGGCCAAGGAGAAGGGCTTCGAGTTTACCACCGCCGACCCGCAGAGCTACTATCCCGACGACCTCGCCCGCTTCGAGAAGGAGATGGAGGAGAACGGATGGGACCGCGGCGAAGACGACGAAGAACTCTTCGAATTCGCCATGCACGAAACGCAGTACCGCGACTATAAGAGCGGCGCCGCCAAGAAGCGCTTCCTCGCCGACCTGCAGGCCGCCAAAGACAAGGCCGTAGCCAAGGGCATCACCCCCGAAGAGGCCGCCGCCTTCAAGCACGCCAAAGCCGACGCCATCGTAGCCCCCGAGAGCGGTACGCTGCTCTGGGAAATCGGCGGCGACGGAGAGTGCGTCAAGAGCATCGAACCGTTCATCGGCAAGCAGTATGCCGAAGGCGACTTCTTCTGCTACATCGAAAACACCCACGGACAAATCGTGGAACTGCCGGCAGCCCTCGGCGGCAAACTGGTAGAAATCAATGCCAAGCAAGGCGCCCACATCAGCAAGGGCGACGTCATCGCCTACATCGAGCGCGCCTAACGACATACCACCATCCGCAGGGGAGGGAGCTGCGCCACGGCGCGGCCCCCTCCCCTCGTCTTTTCCCCCATCCCTCTCCCTCCCCATGTCACACACCACCCCCTTCCGCCCCACCATCGCCCTGCTCATGAGCGACACACTGGCCGCCATCGGCCTCACCACCATCATCACGCGCATGATGCCCGGCGCCGAGGTGGTGAGCTATGCCGACTTCCAACGATTGCAGCACGACGACGACGGACGCTACTACCACTACTTCGTGGCCTCGCAGGACTTCTTGGGCCACGCCGCCTACTTTCTGGAACGCCGGGCAAAGACCATCGTCCTGCTCCACGGCGAAGAGCGCAACCGACTTCCGCAAGGGCTCCACACACTCAACGTGAGACAAGACGAAGAACACCTGGTGCGCGACATTCTCCAACTGGCCCGCCGCGCCCACGGCGCCCCGGGGCGCGAGCCCGAAGCCGTACGCCGCGCCGGTTGCCCCGCCGATCCGCCGTCGCGCCTCACCCCCCGCGAGGTAGAGGTGATGCGCCTCCTGGTGACGGGGCTCATCAACAAAGAGATAGCCGACCGCCTCGGCGTCAGCCTCGCCACCATCATCACCCACCGCAAGAATATCGCCGAGAAACTCGGCACCAAGAGTCTCTCGGCCATGACCATCTATGCCGTCGCCCACGGATGGGTCAAGGCCGAGGAAATCTAAGCAGCCGGGGCGGAACCAAAAAATTGACAACTCGTCTTAGCATTTTAACGCAAATAATAGAGCCTCAAGCCCCCGCAATCTTTATAAATTTTATACCTTTGCCCCCCGTAAGACGAAAGTAGTGAAAAAGGGCCATCTACATAGCCGCTCCGCAGCCATGCCGAGCGGCCTCTGTCTATTTTTGGCGGGCGACAAGCGTGTTGTCCCGCCCGTCTTGCTGTCCGCCCGCCGAGGAAGCCCTTTGCCTTGGTAGTGGCGGACTTTCGTCTTTCACCCGCCCTTTATTCCCACCATATCTTCGTCTTCAACAGAGAATTCACAATCAATTAATAACAATCACTAAAGAGCTATGAACTTTACCTTATTTGTCACTGCTTTGCTGACAGGTATCTCGTTTGTCGCCGTGGTGACGATATTGGCCAAGCTGATATCTCCGCGCAGCTTCAACGAGCAGAAGGAGGAAGCCTATGAATGTGGTATTCCCACCCGTGGCCGCTCATGGATGCAGTTCCGCGTGGGCTACTACCTCTTTGCCATCCTCTTTCTCATGTTCGACGTGGAAACGATGTTCCTCTTCCCTTGGGCCGTCGTGATGCACACCCTCGGCCCCTCCGGCCTGATGAGTGTCGTCTTCTTCCTGTTTATCTTAGTTCTGGGCTTGGCTTACGCCTGGAGGAAAGGAGCACTGAAATGGCAGTAAAGCATCCCAAAATCAAGTCTATCCCCTACGAAGAGTTCAAGGACAACGAAACCTTCGAACAACTCCTCGACGAGCTCAACGCCAAAGGCACCAACGTTATCGTACGCAGCCTTGACGAACTCATCGACTGGGGACGCAGCAACTCGCTGTGGCCGCTCACCTTCGCCACCAGCTGCTGCGGCATCGAGTTTATGGCCGTCTGCGCCGCCCGCTACGACATTGCCCGCTTTGGCTTCGAAGTCACGCGCAACAGTCCCCGCCAGGCCGACGTCATCCTCGTCTCCGGAACCATCACCAACAAGATGGCACCCGTCCTCAAGCGCCTCTACGACCAAATGGCCGACCCCAAATACGTCGTCGCCATCGGCGGCTGCGCCATCAGCGGCGGCCCCTTCACCAAGTCGTACCACGTGGTCAACGGCGTCGACAACGTCATCCCCGTCGACGTCTACGTGCCCGGCTGCCCGCCGCGCCCCGAGTCGTTCCTCTATGGCATGATGCAGCTACAGCGCAAAGTCAAGGTGGAAAACTTCTTCGGCACCACCAACCGAAAGGAGAAAGACCCCTACAAGCAGGAAATGAAACAGAAAACAGAAGAACTATATAAAGAGGAGGTACAGGCATGACAGACATCAAGGACAATGCACAGATAGCCGGCCAACAGCCTGCCGCCGCCCCCGCCGCTCCCGCCAAGGCAGCCCCCGCACAACCCGCCGCCCCCGCAACGCCCGCCGAGAACGCCCTCGACAGCCGCACGGTAGCACCGAGCGAACTGCGCGCCGAGATGGAGCGCCTGCGCCACAGCGAAGGCATGGACTTCCTGGTCAACCTCACCGGTATGGACTGGGGCGAAGAAGGCCTCGGCGTCATCTACCAACTGGAGAACACCACCACCGGACAACGCGTCAGCCTGCGCAGCGCCAGCACCAACCGCGAGCAGCCCCTGCTGCCCAGCGTCAGCGACCTGTGGGACATCGCCAACATCTACGAGCGTGAAGTGTTCGACTACTTCGGCATCCTCTTCACCGGGCACCCCGATATGCGCCGCATCTTCCTGCGCGAAGACTGGGTGGGACACCCCCTGCGCAAAGACGACGACCCGGAAAAGAGCAACCCGCTGCAGATGAACAACGAGCCCCTGACCGACGTCACCGAGAGCTTCACGCTGAAGGCCGACGGCACTCTGGAACGCCACGAGCACCGCATCTTCGACGAAGACGAATACGTTGTCAACATCGGCCCGCAGCACCCCTCCACCCACGGTGTGCTCCACTTCCGCGTGAGTCTCGACGGCGAGCGCATCCGCAAGATTGACCCCATCCTGGGATACATCCACCGCGGCGTAGAGAAGATTAGCGAGCAAATGACCTACCCCCAGACACTGGCCCTCACCGACCGTTTGGACTACCTCGGCGCCATGCAAAACCGCCACGCCCTGTGCTCCTGCATCGAGAAGGCCATGGGCGTAGAGGTCAGCGACCGCGTGAAAGTCATCCGCACCATCATGGACGAGCTGCAGCGTATCGACTCCCACCTGCTCTTCTTCTCCTGCCTCTGCCAGGACCTCGGTGCCACCACCGCCTTCCTCTACGGTTTCCGCGACCGTGAGAAGATCCTCGACATCTTCGAAGAGACCTGCGGCGGCCGCCTCATCCTCAACTACAACACCATCGGCGGTGTGATGTACGACCTGCATCCCAACTTCCGGAAGCGCGTCAAGGAGTTCATCCCCTATATGCGCAAGAACCTGCAGGAATACGACGACATCTTCACCGGCAACGTCATCTTCCAGCAGCGCGCCAAGGGCGTCGGCATCCTCACCAAGGAGCAGTGCATCTCCTTCGGATGCACCGGCGGTACGGGCCGCGCCTCCGGCTGGCACAACGACGTGCGCAAGCATCATCCCTATGCCGCCTACGATAAGGTGGACTTCAACGAGGTGACCCGCACGGAGGGCGACAGCTTTGCCCGCTACATGATACGTATGGACGAGATACGCGAGAGCCTCCGTATCATCGAGCAGCTCATCGACAACGTCCCCGAGGGTAACTTCCAGGAGAAGATGAAGCCTATCATCAAGGTTCCCGCCGGCACCTACTACTCCTCCGTCGAAGGCAGCCGCGGCGAGTTTGGCGTCCTGCTCGAGAGCAAGGGCGACAAGAGCCCCTACCGTCTGCACTACCGCTCCACCGGTCTGCCCCTCGTGGCTGCCATGGACACCGTATGCCGCGGCAATATGATTGCCGACCTCATCACCATCGGCGGTACCGTCGACTATGTAGTGCCCGACATCGACCGTTAATTTCACACCTTTAAGAGAGAAATAGAAATGTCGAATATTTTCAATTTCAATATTGTAACCTCCTGGCTTCACGGCTTGCTGACAGGCGTCATGCCCACCTGGGCCGCCATCCTGACAGAGAGCATCCTGGTGGCACTGGTCATCATCACGCTCTACGCCGTCTTTGCCATCGTTCTGATTTACATGGAGCGCAAGGTCTGCGCCGCCTTCCAGTGCCGTCTGGGCCCGATGCGTGTAGGCCCCATGGGAACGCTTCAGGTGTTCAGCGACGTCTTCAAGATGCTGACGAAGGAGATCATCCACCTGCGCCAGACCGACGTTTTCCTGCACAACCTGGCCCCGTTTCTCGTGGTGACCGCCTCCATGGTGACCTTCGCCTGCCTTCCCTGGAACGCCGGTGCACAGATTATCGACTTCAACGTCGGCGTCTTCTTCTTCCTGGCCATCTCCAGCCTGGGCGTCGTCGGCATCCTTCTGGCCGGTCTGAGCAGTAACAACAAGTATTCGCTCATCGGCGCCATGCGTAGCGGTGCCCAGATTATCAGTTACGAGCTGTCTATCGGCATGACGATGCTGACGGTCATCTGCCTGACGGGCACGATGTCGTTTTCCGAAATCTGCCAGCAGCAGGCCACCGAGGGCTGGAACCTTTTCCGTGGTCACCTCCCCGCCGTTCTGGCCTTCATCATCTATCTGATTGCCGGCAACGCCGAGTGTAACCGCGGCCCGTTCGACTTGCCCGAGAGTGAGAGTGAGCTCACCGCCGGTTACCACACGGAGTATTCGGGTATGCACTTCGGCTACTACTACCTGGCCGAATACCTCAACCTGTTTATCTGTGCCGCCATGGCCACGACCATATTCCTGGGCGGCTGGGCTCCGCTGCACATTGCCGGTCTCGACGGCTTCAATCTGGTGATGGACTACATCCCCGGTGCCGTATGGTTCCTTGGCAAGTCGTTCTTCGTCGTCTTCCTGCTCATGTGGTTGCGCTGGACCTTCCCTCGCCTTCGTATCGACCAGATACTGACGCTCGAGTGGAAGTACCTCGTTCCCATCAGCATGCTCAACCTCATCCTCATGGCGCTTGTCGTATCCTACGGCTGGCACTTCTAAGCACTGAGGATATTGTTGTACTACACATACAGAAAACAAAAGGTACATGAATAACGATAACAATTATATCTCCGGTCTTCTGGGCGGCCTCAAGACGTTGTGCATTGGTCTGAAGACTACGATGCGCGAGTTCTTCACCCCGAAGATTACCGAGCAATATCCCGAGAATCGCAGTGAGCTGCAGATGTTCGACCGTTTCCGCGGTTCGTTGACGATGCCTCACAATGCGAACAACCAGCACAAGTGCGTCGGCTGCGGTCTCTGCCAGATGGCGTGCCCCAACGGCACCATTACGGTGAGCAGCGAGTTCTATGAGAACGAGGCCGGCAAGAAGGTGAAGCGCCTGGCCAAGTATGAGTATAACCTGGGTGCTTGCATGTTCTGCATGCTCTGCGTGCGCGCTTGTCCCCACCACGCCATCACCTTCGACCAGAGTTTTGAGAATGCCGTCTTCGACCGCACGAAGCTCATCAAGGTGCTCAACCAACCCGGCAGTACGGTGGAAGAAAAGAAAGTTGAAAAGAAAGCCGCTCCCGCCGGCGCCGCTGCCGCCGCGCCGACGTCCGCCAACGCTTAAAACCTTGCCATCAAAATGAATTCCGAAAATATCATGTTTGTCATCTTGGCCGTCATCATCGTGCTCAGTTCGCTGGCCACGGTAGTGACGAAGAGCGTCATCCGCTCGGCCACCTACCTGCTCTTTGTGCTTCTGGGCACAGCGGGTATGTATTTCTTGATGGGCTACACCTTCCTCGGTGCCGTACAGACCATGGTCTACGCCGGAGGCATCATCGTGCTCTACGTCTTTGCCATTCTGCTCACCGAGGGCGCCAAGTCGTCGCCGTCGCTGCGTAAGGTGAAGGACGCCTCCTGGGGCTTTCTCCTCACGCTGGTAGGCTTCATCGTATTTATCACCGTGCTCCTCAAGCAGCGTCTCTTCGAGGGTATCGCCGCTCTGGGTGCGCCGACAGAGCCCACCGCCTCGTCCCACAACTCCATCGACGAGATTGGTCACTATATGCTCTCCACGAGTGCCGACGGCTACCTCCTTCCCTTCGAGGCCGTCAGTGTTCTCCTGCTGGCGTGCATCGTTGCCGGTCTGCTCATTGCCCGTAAACGCTAACACTAGGAAAAAGAGTTATGATACAGATAGAATATATTCTGATTATCTCTGCCGTGATGATGTTTGCCGGCATTTTTGGCTTCCTCACACGTCGCAGCACGCTGGCCATTCTGCTCTCCATTGAGCTCATGCTCAACTCGGCCGACCTCAACTTCGCCGTGTTCAACCGCATGCTCTATCCCGACGGTCACGAGGGTTATTTCTTTGCCCTCTTTGCCATTGCGATAGCCGCTGCCGAGAGCGCCATCGCCATTGCTATTCTGATAAACATCTACCGTATGGTCAAGAGCATCTCGGTGGATGAGTTGGAGAAAATGAAATGGTAGTTGCACGGGCCGTCGTGCCGTTGGCCTTTCCCGCCGCGGTGCGACAGCCAAACTCCTCAAACACCTAAGAAATATGGAATATACATTATTGATTCTGCTGCTGCCATTCTTCTCCTTCCTTCTTTTGGGAATTTGCGGGAAATGGCTCAGCCATAAGACGGCCGGCCTCATCGGCACCACCGTACTGGGAGTGGTTGCGATACTTTCGTATATCACCGCCTACCAGTACTTCTCTCTGCCGCTGTCGGCCGACGGTAGCCACACCACCGTCACGCCCTACAACTTCACGTGGCTTCCCTTCTTCAAGGAGGGTCTTCACTTCGACATGGGCATTTTGATAGACCCCATCTCGGCGATGATGCTCATTGTCATCTCCACGGTGTCGCTGATGGTACATATTTATTCCTTCGGCTACATGCATGGTGAGCGCGGTTTTCAGCGCTACTACGCCTTCCTGAGTCTCTTCACCATGTCGATGCTGGGTCTGGTCGTTGCCACCAACATTTTCCAGATGTATATGTTCTGGGAATTGGTGGGTGTTTCGTCCTACCTGCTGATAGGCTTCTACTACACGTCGCCTGCCGCCATTGCGGCCTCTAAGAAGGCCTTCATCGTGACGCGCTTTGCCGACTTGTTCTTCCTTATCGGCATTCTGATTTATGGTTACTATTGCGGTTCCTTCGGTTTCGACTTCAACGCCGAGGGCTTTGCCAAGGCCGGTTTCATCCTGCCCACGGCTCTGACGCTGATGTTTGTCGGCGGCGCCGGTAAGAGTGCCATGTTCCCCCTCCACATTTGGTTGCCCGATGCCATGGAAGGCCCGACGCCTGTCAGCGCCCTTATTCACGCCGCAACGATGGTGGTTGCCGGTGTCTTCCAGGTGGCCCGTTTGTTTCCCCTGTGGATATCCTACGCCCCCAACACGTTGAGCGTGGTAGCTTGGGTGGGCGCCTTCACCGCCTTCTATGCCGCCGCAGTGGCTTGTGCTCAGAGCGACATCAAGCGCGTGTTGGCCTTCTCCACCATCTCTCAGATAGCCTTCATGATGGTATCGTTGGGCGTCTGCACAGAGATTGTCACGGGTCATGAGCACCCGGGCAGCCTGGGCTACATGGCCTCCATGTTCCACCTCTTCACCCACGCCATGTTTAAGGCGTTGCTCTTCCTGGGCGCCGGTTGCATCATCCACGCCGTCCACAGCAACGAGATGTCGGCCATGGGCGGTCTGCGCAAGTACATGCCCATCACGCACGCCACCTTCCTCATCGCCTGTCTGGCCATCTCGGGCATTCCCCCGTTCTCGGGTTTCTTCTCGAAGGATGAGATCCTGACGGCCTGCTTTGCCTACAGTCCCTTCATGGGGTGGATCATGACGGGTATCGCCGCGATGACCGCCTTCTATATGTTCCGTCTGTACTTCGGCATCTTCTGGGGTACGGAGAACAAGGAGCTCCACGCCGAGCACACGCCGCATGAGGCCCCTCTGTGCATGACGTTGCCCCTGATATTCCTGGCCCTCGTCACCTGCGTGGCCGGTTGGATACTCCCCTTCGGTCACTATGTGAGCGCCGACGGCCGTCTCTACGACATCCACCTCGACGGCAGCGTTGCCGGCACGAGCATTGTCATTGCCGTTGTAGCCATTGCTTTGGCCACCTATATCTATAAGGGCGAGCGTCAGCCCGTTGCCGACGCCGCTCAGGAGAAGTTCCAACAGCTCCACCGCTGGGCCTACAAGCGTTTCTATATGGACGAAGTCTACCAGTATGTCACCCACCGCATCATCTTTGCCCACATCTCCAAGCCCATAGCCTGGTTTGACCGTCACGTTGTCGATGCCTTCTTCGACTTCCTGGCGTGGGGCACCCATGCGCTGAGCTATCGCCTTCGCGGTCTGCAGAGCGGTGCTGTACAGAAGTACGCCTATGTCTTCTTCGTCGGCATTCTGCTTTTGCTGGCCATAGTAGTGCTCGCCCTGTAATCATCTCACAAAAGAAGAAACAATGGATAACATACTATTCTTATCAATCTTTGTCATCATCCCCCTGCTGATGCTTCTGGGCCTGTGGGTGGCGCGCACCATCAACCAGGTGCGCGGTGTGATGGTGGCCGGTAGCTCCGCCCTGTTGCTGTGGGCCATTGTGCTGACGGTGCGCTTCCTTGGCGTCCGCGCCACAGACAGCAGCGAGATGCTTTTCCACAGTGTGGTCAACTGGTTCAGCCCGTTGCACATCAACTACGAAGTCGGCGTCGACGGCATCAGCGTTGCCATGCTGCTGCTCTCTGCCGTCATTGTCTTCACGGGCACCTTCGCCTCGTGGAAGCTCAAGCCGTTGACGAAGGAATACTTCCTGTGGTTCACCCTGCTGAGCATGGGTGTCTTTGGCTTCTTTATCTCCATCGACATGTTTGCCATGTTTATGTTCTACGAGATAGCCCTGATTCCGATGTACCTCCTCATCGGCGTATGGGGTAGCGGCAAGAAGGAATATGCCGCCATGAAGCTCACGCTGATGCTCATGGGCGGCTCGGCCTTCCTAATGTGCGGCATCTTCGGCATTTTCTACGGTGCCGGCGGCCAGACGATGAACATTGTCGACATTGCCAACCACACGGGCGGCGCCCACGCCATCGACTTCACGCAGCAGTGCATCTGGTTCCCCCTGACGTTTATCGGTTTCGGCGTTCTCGGAGCCCTCTTCCCCTTCCACACATGGAGCCCCGACGGTCACGCCTCTGCGCCCACGGCCGTCTCCATGCTTCATGCCGGTGTACTGATGAAGCTCGGCGGCTACGGCTGCTTCCGCATCGCCATGTATCTCATGCCCGACGCCGCCAACGAGCTGAGCTGGATATTCCTCATCCTGACGGGTATTTCCGTGGTCTACGGTGCCTTCTCGGCCTGCGTACAGACCGACCTGAAATATATCAATGCTTATAGCTCCGTGTCGCACTGCGGTCTGGTGCTCTTCGCCATCCTGATGCTCAACCAGACGGCGTGCACCGGTGCCGTGCTCCAGATGCTGAGCCACGGTCTGATGACGGCGCTCTTCTTTGCGCTGATCGGTATGATCTACGGCCGTACGCACACCCGCGACATCCGCGAGCTCAACGGCCTGATGCGCATCATGCCCTTCCTCTCTGTGGGGTATATCGTTGCCGGTCTGGCCAACCTGGGTCTCCCCGGCTTCTCCGGCTTCATTGCCGAGATGACCATCTTTGTAGGTTCGTTCCAGAATGCCGACACGTTCCATCGCGTCCTGACGATTGCCGCCTGCTGCAGCATTGTCATCACGGCGGTCTACATTCTCCGTGTGGTGGGCAAGATTCTCTACGGCACCTGCACCAATGAGCACCACCTGAAGCTCACCGACGCCACCTGGGACGAGCGCTTCGCCGTCGTCTGCCTCATCATCGCCGTGGCCGGCCTCGGTATGGCCCCGCTGTGGGTGAGCGACATGATCAACACCGGCGTGACGCCCATCGTGGACCACATCCACGAGGCCGCCCATGTCGTGTCGACCAGCAATCCGTTTCTCTAACACGTAAATAATAATCAGACAATGGATAATTTCTCCATGGACTATTCTCAGTTCCTGAGCATGCGCGAAGAGCTCTCTCTTCTCGCAGTGATAGTTATCACGTTCCTGGCCGACCTCTTTCTGTGCGGCCGCGACGAGAAGGGGACAAGCGGCGAGCTGACGGCGTGCCCGACATGCGGCTGCACGTGGCGCACCGCCTTGCCCGTGGCACTGATGGTCATCCACACCCTCCTCAACATCGCCCCGTGCTGCGGCGACCTCTGCGTTGCCTCGGCCTTTGGCGGGATGTATAGCCACACCCCGATGATGACCCTCGTCAAGAGCGTCCTCAACGTCGGTGTAATCATGGTATTCCTCATGGCCGGTCAGTGGCTCAACCGCCCGGAGAACCGCATCAAGCAGGGCGAGTTTCACACCATCGTGCTCTTCACCCTGCTGGGTATGTACTTCATGATCTCCAGCGGCCACTTCATCATGTTCTTCATCGGCCTCGAACTGGCCTCCATCCCCATGACCGCCCTGGTGGCCTACGACAAGAAGCACGCCGAGAGCGCCGAAGCCGGTGCCAAGTTCATCCTTCTGGCCCTCTTCTCCAGCGCCCTGCTGCTCTATGGCGTATCGCTCATCTACGGCGTGACGGGAACGCTCTACTTCGACCGCCTCGCCGACCATCTCGACGTCAACCTGCTGAGCGTTCTGGGCCTCGTGCTCTTCATCTCGGGCATGGGCTTCAAGATATCCCTCGTCCCCTTCCACCTCTGGACGGCCGACACCTATCAGGGTGCGCCCACCGTGGTGACGGGTTACCTGAGCGTTATCTCGAAGGGCTCCGCCGCCTTCGTCCTCATGACGGTACTGATGAAGGTGTTCGGCTCCGAGGCCTTCCAAGGGCTCTGGAGCGAAGGCTTCTTCTGGATTATCATCGTCTCCATCACGCTGGCCAACCTCTTTGCCGTCCGTCAGAAAAACCTCAAGCGCTTCATGGCCTTCTCCGCCATCTCGCAGGCCGGTTATCTCATCCTCGGCATCATGGGCGCCACGGCACAGGGCATGACGGCCCTCGTCTTCTACCTATTGGTGTATATGGCCGCCAACCTCGGCGCCTTCGCCGTGCTCCATGTGGTGGAACAGAACAGTGGTAAGATCGGTATGGACGACTACAACGGCCTCTATCAGACGAATCCCAAACTGGCCTTCCTGATGACGCTGTGCCTCTTCTCTCTGGCAGGTATCCCGCCCTTTGCCGGCTTCTTCTCGAAGTTCTTCATCTTCATGGCCGCCTTCCGGGCCGGCTATCAGCTCCTGGTGTTCATCGCCTTGGTCAACACGGTCATCTCCCTCTACTACTATCTGCTGATCGTCAAAGCCATGTATATCAACGCCAACGAGACGCCCATCGCCGCCTTCAAGAGCGACGGAGGCACCCGCGCCGCCCTGGCCATCGCCACCGCCGGTGTGGTAGTCCTCGGCATCGCCGGCTTCTTCTACAACTATATCAGCCAGTTTGGCTACGGGCTCTAAGAGCTCCGCAGAAGCTGCCCCTCTCTTGTCCCCCGCATGCAGCACCGCGCCTCGCATGCGGGGGATTTTTTTGTGGAAAGAGAAACGGCCGACATCCCCCTCCGGCAGCCGCCACCACACGGAAGGCAGCTCAGGGAAGAGATGAGAAAAGCCGCTTCGCCCCACCGCGCCGCTACCTCTCTGCGCGCCGCCGCCAAGAGTCCCTCCAAAGGCCGCCACACAGCCCCACAGCGCGCCCCTGCCGCCCGGCCGCCGACGCCTCCGCCGCCGCGCGTTGACGGCCCTTATCGTGAAGCGGGAGGGGGTGTCAAAATGTGTGCGAAGGCCGCGAGAATCGCAAAAAATCCACCGCCCCTGCCTTTGTCCGCCGGCAGCGCAGTGTCGCGCCATTTGGAAGTGTTAAAAAGAGGCCGTTTTTGACATATACTGTCACCACACACAGCGGCGCCGAACCGCCGCACGACGAAAAAAGTACGGGAGAATTTTCAACAAGTCCGGGAGAAGTTTCAACAAGTCCGGGAGAAGTTTCAACAAGTCCGGGACTTGTTGCGCCGCGCCGCCACCACGCCGCAAGGGGCCCTGCTTCGCCATTTCTTTAACAGTAAGCAACATTTCCGCGACGTCACCGAGGAGGATTTTCCAACAAAAAACGAGGAAGAAACGACGCCCTCCGCGTCAACAAACGTAAAAGCGGTGCCGTCATTCCTTAACTTCTTATAACTTCGAGTGAAGAAACGTATCTTTTTGTGGCAATTCGTGTAAAGGAAACGGCGAGAAAGGCCCGTTTTCCCGTTTTTTCAGTCGCTTTCGCGTGTCAATATTTTTCGGAGAAATCGGGGGAGGAACGAAACTTTTTTCAAAAAAAACACGAACCATGGGAGAGGAGGGACAAGAGGAAGGCAGAAGGGGGCGTAGGGCACGGGAGAGGCACCGACGCCGCCGCCCTACGGCACGGCCACGAGAGCGGCGGCATCCGCTCCGCCATCCTTCTCTCGCCCGAAGACTCCCGCGGGTACCGCGGGGAGGAGTGCTACGGCCTTCTTCCCATTTTCCACAAAAAGAAGCCCCATCGCCCGGGCAACACAGTACGGTTGCCGACAGGCGATGGGGCCAAGGGGAAAAGGAGGGGCGAGGGAGGCGCTGCCGTCTCCCTCGCGGGGATTATTCGGCGGGGTGCACCGTCTTGCCGTGGTGCACAATATGCTCGGCGCGCTCCAGGGCGACATTGATGTTCGGGCAGATGTGGTCGCGGCCCAAGAGGCGCTCGAAACCGTTGTGCACCAACACCTCGTGCACCTTCGGCTGTACACCGGAGAGAACGATGTGCGTGCCCTCGCGATGGCTCAGTTCGCACAAGTTCTGGAGGTTGTGGAGCCCCGTAGAGTCGACAAACGGCACGCGGCGCATACGGATGATGCGCACCTTGGGGTGATTGTTCATCTGGGCCATCATGTCCTCAAAGCGGTTGGCGATGCCAAAGAAGTAGGGGCCGTTGATTTCGTAGACCTCCACGCCCTCGGGAATGATGAGGTGCTCCTCGTGCACCTCGGCGTCGGTCTCGTCGGCGGGGTCAATCTCGTCGGCGATGACCTTCACCTGCGTGGTCTCGGCCATACGGCGCATGAAGAGCAGGCAGGCGATGAGCAGGCCCACCTCGATGGCCACCGTCAGGTCGAAGATGACGGTGAGGAAGAAGGTGATGAGCAGTACGGCGATGTCGCTCTTGGGGTTCTTCAGCAGTTGGGCGAAGGTGCGCCAGCCACTCATGTTATAGGCCACGACGACCAGTACGCCGGCCAGGCACGACATGGGGATATATCCCGCCAGCGGCATCAGCAAGAGGAAGATGAGCAACAACACGAAGGCGTGGACGATGCCGGCCACGGGGGTGCGGCCGCCGTTGTTGATGTTTGTCATCGTGCGGGCAATGGCGCCGGTGCAGGGGATGCCGCCGAAGAGCGGCGTCAGCAGGTTGGCAACGCCCTGCCCCATCAGTTCCTGGTTGGAGTTGTGGTGGTCGCCACAGACACCGTCGGCGACGGTGGCCGACAGCAGCGACTCGATGGCGCCGAGAACGGCAATCACCATCGCTGTGGGCAGCAGGGAGCGGAAGGAGTCCCACGAGAGCTCGGGGACGGTAAGCGTAGGCAGCGTGGCCTTGATATCGCCAAAGCGGTCGTGGATGGTGGCGATAGGCGCCAGGCCACGGCCTTCGAGCCACGGGTTGAGGGCGCAGACGGCCAGCGTCATCACGATGATGGCAACGAGCGAGCCGGGCACCTTGCGCGACAAGCGCGGCATCAGGGCGATAATCACGACGCTGAGGATGCCCACGGCGGCCGTCGGCCAGTCGATGGTGGCGATGTGGCTCAGGCAGGCGCCCCACTTACCGATGAAGTCGCCGGGGAGCTTGCCGGGGATGGAAAGGCCAAGGAAGTCGGGCACCTGCGTGGTGAAAATCGTCACGGCGATACCGCTGGTGAAGCCCACCACAATGGGATAGGGGATAAACTTGATGATGGTGCCCAGACGGAACGCGCCGAGGAGAATCAGGAAGACGCCCGCCATCAGCGTGGCCACGACGAGGCCGGAATAGCCCAGCGCCGGATTGTTGATGATGCCGTAGATGATGACGATGAAAGCACCGGTGGGGCCGCCAATCTGTACGCGCGAGCCGCCGAGCGCCGACACCACAAAACCGCCGATGATGGCGGTGAGGATGCCCTGCGACGGCGATACGCCGGAGGCGATACCAAAGGCGATGGCCAACGGGAGAGCGACGATGCCCACGATAAGGCCGGCCATGGCATCGGCAGAAAACTTCTGCATGTTGTAGTGACGGAGTTCCGAGAAGAGCCTCGGTTTAAAACTAAGTCCTGTCTTCATTGAGAATTGTGTATGGTTACGGATTTTATGTCCTGCTCTTTTTCCCTTGTCCCGTCCTCCCCTCTCCACCAACGGTCGCAAGAGGGGACGTCCGACAAGGAAATCTTTATTATCTTCCTGTCTCTAATAACGACAAAAGCCTCCGCCACACGCTGTTCCGCGGTGACGGCGACTTTTGAGGGTGCAAAGTTAGGCATTTTTTACCTTATTTCAGGAAAGCCGGCGCAAAAACCACACACGACGCGCCGCCAACATCACTCCTGCTGCCGACAGGCCTTCTGATAGCAGCTGCGACACAGCGGTTCATACTCGGCCTGCTCGCCGAGGAGCACGCGGCGCTCGTCGGCGACGGTGCGGTGGGACAGATAGGCCAGATGGCCACAGCGCACACAGATGGCGTGCACCTTGGTGACGTCGTCGGCAATGGCACAGAGGGCGGGCATGGGACCGAAGGGGACGCCGCGAAAGTCCATATCGAGGCCGGCAATGATGACACGCTTCCCGCCGTCGGCCAGGCGGCGACAGACGTCGACCAGGCCGTCGTCGAAAAACTGGGCCTCGTCGATGCCCACCACATCGGCATCGGCGGCCAGAAGGAGGATGGCGCCCGACGCCTCCACCGGCGTCGACGTCACGCTGGTGGCATCGTGCGACACCACATCGGCGTCGCTATAGCGCGTATCGACGGCGGGCTTAAAGATTTCCACGCGCTGACGGGCGATGCGCGCCCGGCGCAAGCGGCGTATCAGTTCCTCCGTCTTGCCGGAGAACATCGAGCCGCAGATGACTTCTATGCGGCCGCGCAGGCCGCTTTCTTCTTGAAAAAGAGGCATAGGATGGGTGACGTAATGGGGGTTTGTGTGCACAAAGTTACCGTTTTCTCTTCTTCTCCCCAAAAAAAGAAACACCTTCTCCGCCAACGCGGCCGCGCAGACGGCCTAAAAATCAACACGAGCCGTTTTTAGAACCACCCATTCTAATTTTATATGTAAATTTGCAGAGGGAGCTATCGTGCCGACAACGACACGCACAACCGGGCTCCTCACAACGAAGATTTTCCACCATATGAAAAAAACAGACCTGGCCCGCCTGGGCCGCGAAGATGTCATCTCCTGCATCGGCAAGGAGTGGATGCTCATCAGCGCCGGTACGCCGGAGCACTTCAACACCATGACGGCCTCCTGGGGCGGCATAGGCTTCCTCTGGAACAAGCCCGTCGCCTTCATCTTTGTGCGCCCCGAGCGACACACCTACCGCTTCATCGAAGACAGCGAGCGCTTCACCCTCTCCTTCCTGGGCGAGGAGGGACGCAGCATCGCCCAATTCTGCGGTGCCCACTCGGGACGCGACACCGACAAAGCGGCAGCCACCGGTCTGAAGCCCGTCGCCACAGAGGGCGGCAGCGTAGCCTTCGAGCAGGCACGCCTCACCCTGGAATGCCGCAAGGCCTACCGCACCACCCTGCGCCCCGAGGAGTTTCTCGACAAGGAGGCCCTCGAACGCTGGTATAACGACCGCCCCGGAGGCTCCCTCCACACCGTATATATCGGCGAAATAGAAAACGTTTACGAGTAAGCCATGACACTCAACAAAGACAAAGACCTTAAACAGTTCTACTCCATCGGAGAGGTGGCGGAGATGTTTGCCGTCAACGAGACGACACTCCGATTCTGGGAGAAGGAATTCCCCCAGATATCCCCGCAAAAGACAAACGGGAAGGTGCGACGCTACACCAAAGCCGACATCGAGCAGGTGAGACTCGTACACAACCTGGTGAAGGTGCGCGGACTGAAAATCGCCGCCGCCCGCGAGACGCTGAAGAAAAACAAGAGCGGAACGGTACAGACGGTGGAAGTCATCGACCGACTGCGCGCCGTCCGCAACGAACTGGCGGCCCTGCGCAGCGAGATGGGAGAGATGGAATAAGCCATGGCAAAGGAAAAGACCGTCTACGTCTGCAGCCATTGCGGACAAGAAGCTACTAAATGGGTGGGACGATGCCCTGCCTGCGGCGAATGGAACACCTTCAAAGAGCTGGCAGTACGCCCCGCCGCAACACGCAACGTCGGCAACACACTGAGCGCGACGGAACGCCGCGAGGCACGCCCCGTCCCCCTCTCGTCGATTACCGTCACCGAGGAGGCACGCATCGTCACCCACGACGCCGAGCTCGACCGCGTACTCGGCGGCGGCATCGTCCCCGGCTCCATCATCCTACTGGGCGGCGAGCCGGGCATCGGCAAGTCGACACTCCTCCTGCAGACCGTCCTGCGCCTCAACGACCGACGCCTCCTCTACGTCAGCGGCGAGGAGAGCGAGCGACAAATCAAGATGCGCGCCGACCGCCTGTCGTCGACATCGTCCGACTGCCTGCTGCTCTGCGAGACACGGTTGGAACATATCTTCACCCACCTTCGCAACATTCAGCCCGAACTCGTCGTCATCGACTCCATACAAACCATCGCCGCCGAAGCCATCGACGCCTCGCCGGGAAGCATCACGCAAATCCGCGAGTGCACCACGGCGCTGCTGAAGTATGCCAAGGAGAGCGGCGTCCCCATCATCCTCATCGGACACATCACCAAAGACGGCAACATCGCCGGCCCCAAGATTCTGGAGCACATCGTCGACGCCGTCCTACAGTTTGAGGGCGACCGCCACTACTTCTACCGCCTGCTGCGCGGCATCAAGAACCGCTTCGGCTCCACCTCCGAAATCGGCATCTACGAGATGCTGGCCAACGGCCTGCGCCCCGTCGAAAACCCCTCGGAACTACTCCTCACCGACACCCACGACGAGATGAGCGGCGTGGCCATCGCCGCCGCCATAGAGGGCGTGCGCCCCTTCCTGATAGAGACACAGGCCCTCGTGTCGACAGCCGTCTACGGGACGCCGCAACGCTCGGCAACAGGCTTCGACCTGCGACGCCTCAACATGCTGCTGGCCGTCCTCGAAAAGCGCGTCGGATTCAAACTGGGACAGAAAGACGTCTTCCTCAACATCGCGGGAGGCATACGCGTCACCGACACCGCCACAGACCTCTCCGTCATCTCGGCCGTCCTGTCGAGCAACGTAGACACCGCCATCGAACGCAACGTGTGCATGGCCGGCGAGGTGGGACTCAGCGGCGAGATACGCCCCGTCACGCGCATCCTGCAACGCATCTCCGAAGCACAGAAACTGGGCTTTGCACGCATCGTCCTCCCCGAGGCCAATCTGAAAGGCCTCGACGTCAAGAAATTCTCCATCGAACTGGTGCCCGTGCGACGCGTCGAAGAGGCCCTACGCGCCCTCTTCGGATAAGCACGACGTGCCTCCTTAGTTGACTCCTCTCTTTCTTATGCTGAAAAAACTCTCCCTCCGCGTAGCGCCCCATATCGCCGCCGAAAACGAGGCCCTGCGACGCTACATCGGACAAGAACTCGCCATCGACGCACGCACCATCAACGACCTGCGCATCCGACGCCGCAGCATCGACGCACGCCAGCGACAGGTCGTGGTCAACCTCACCGTCGACGTCTATATCAACGAGGCCGCCCCCAAGGCCGACTTCGCCCCCATCGCCTACCCCAACGTACACCACGCCCCACGCGTCGTCATCGTCGGCGCCGGCCCCGGCGGACTCTTCGCCGCCCTGCGACTCATAGAGCTCGGACTGCGCCCCGTCGTTCTCGAACGCGGCAAAGACGTCCATGAACGACGCAAAGACATTGCCCGCATCTCACGCGAATACCGCGTCGACAGCGAAAGCAACTACGCCTTCGGCGAAGGAGGCGCCGGCGCCTACTCCGACGGCAAGCTCTACACACGCTCCAAGAAGCGCGGAAACGTAGAGAAAATACTACGCGTATTCTGCCAGCACGGCGCCACCACCGACATCCTCTGCGACGCACACCCACATATCGGCACCGACCGACTGCCGCGCATCATCGAGGCCATGCGCCGACAGATCATCGATGCCGGCGGCGAGGTGCACTTCGGCACCCGCGTCGACGCCCTCCTGCGCCGCGGACAGCGCGTAGAAGGCGTGGTGACGGCACAAGGCGAAGAATTCCACGGCCCCGTCATCCTCGCCACCGGACACTCCGCCCGCGACGTCTACCGCTTCCTCCGCCACGACGGCATACGTCTGGAGAGCAAAGGCATCGCCGTCGGCGTACGCCTGGAACACCCCGCCACCCTCATCGACTGCATACAGTATCACAGCCCGCACGGCCGCGGACGCTACCTCCCCGCCGCCGAATACTCCTACGTCACCCAAAGCGAGGGGCGCGGCGTCTACAGCTTCTGCATGTGCCCCGGTGGCTTCGTCGTCCCCGCCGCCAGCGGCCCGGGACAACTGGTGGTCAACGGCATGAGCCCCTCCTCACGCGGCTCGGCATGGAGCAACTCGGGCATGGTGGTAGAGACACGCCCCGAAGACCTCGACGGAGAACTCCTCCCCTTCCTCCGCGAAGCCCTCGCCGACGACGACTTCGCCCGCACACACAGCGACTTCGACGACGCCGATAACCCGCTGCGCCTCATGTACTTCCAGGAAGCCCTCGAACGCGCCACCTGGCAGCAGGGACAGCGCCGACAGACGGCCCCCGCCCAGCGCATGGCCGACTTCGTCAACGGACGCCTCAGCTACGACCTCCCCGCCACCAGCTACTCGCCGGGACTCATCGCCTCGCCGCTCCACTTCTGGATGCCCGCCTTCCTCACGCGACGTCTGGCCGACGGCTTCCGACAATTCGGCCGCAAGAGCCGCGGCTTCCTCACCAACGACGCCATCCTCATCGCCGCCGAGACACGCACCTCCTCCCCCGTGCGCATCGTCCGCGACAGCACCTCCCTCTGCCACCCCGAGGTGGAAGGACTCTTCCCCTGCGGCGAAGGCGCCGGATACGCCGGAGGCATCGTCTCGGCCGCCATCGACGGCGAACGCTGCGCCGAAGCCGTCGCCGCCCTGCTGGGAGAGCACAAAAATTCCTGAGACGCATATTTTTTCCCGTTCTTCGACGAAAATACTGAAAATTTGTAACTTTGTAGCTCGGTAAGGGCGCCACGACGCCGCCGCGCCCGTCAACGACACGGACATACATATATTATATACTCTCAATGAAACCTACATTATTTCTTCTCGCTGCCGGTATGGGTAGCCGCTACGGCGGCCTCAAGCAGCTGGACAGCCTCGGCCCCCACGGCGAGACCATCATGGACTACTCCATCTACGACGCCATCCAGGCCGGCTTCGGCAAATTGGTTTTCGTGATTCGCAAGGACTTCGAACAGGACTTCCGCGACAAGGTGCTTTCCAAGTATGAGGGACACATCCCCTGCGAGCTCGTCTTCCAGAGCCTCGACGCCCTGCCCGAAGGCTTCACCTGCCCCGCCGAGCGCACCAAGCCCTGGGGTACCAACCACGCCGTGATGATGGGAAAGGCCGTTATCAACGAGCCTTTTGCCGTTATCAACTGCGATGACTTCTACGACCGCGACGCCTTCCGCGTCATGGGCAAGTTCCTCAGCGAGCTCCCCGAAGGCAGCACGGGCAAGTATGCCATGGTAGGCTTCCGCGTCGACAACACCCTCTCCGAGAGCGGTACCGTAAGCCGCGGCGTCTGCGAATATGACGAGCACCACCACCTGAGCTCCGTCGTAGAGCGCACGAAGATTCAACGCTTCGACGGCGTTGTGAAGTACCTCGGCGATGACGGCGAATGGGTAGCCATCCCCGACACCACGCCCGTGTCGATGAACTTCTGGGGCTTCACCCCCGACTACTTCGCCCACAGCGACGAGTTCTTCAAGACATTCCTCTCCGACCCCAAGAACATGGAGAACCTCAAGAGCGAGTTCTTCATCCCCTTGATGGTCGACAAGCTCATCAAGGACGGCACCGCCACCTGCGAAGTACTCGACACCACCTCCAAGTGGTTCGGCGTGACCTACCCTGAAGACCGCCCCGACGTAGTCGCCAAGTTTAAGGCCCTCGGCGAGGCCGGCACCTATCCCGAGAAGATGTTCTAAGACGTCCCCGCGAAGGCCTCCCGAGGCTTCCGCCCGGAACACCCCCTTCAGCTGACGGCGTCGCCGACAACAGCGGCGCCCGACGCCCTCCCCCTCTTATCGTTGCGCGTAGTGTTGAAATATTTACATAAGTCTGACTTTCTACTTATCTAAATGCTTCGTCCCTACGCGCAACGTTCTTTTCCCGCCTTACTTCTATTTCACCCGTTACCATTTTACCAAGTATCTACCAACCAGCAACGCATAGCGTATGAACATGACTACCCCTTTTAAGCAGTATGCCACTGCCCTGCTCCTCGCCTTGGGGAGCACTGCCGCCATGGGGCAGAGTGTCACCTACGACACTCCCGTCGGCGACGACATCGTAGCGCTGAGTTCGTTGGATCTCAGCACCGTCACTTATTACAACGACAGCGGAAAAAACGGCGTCATTGCCAACAAAACCACCTTCAGCGGAGATCTCGTGGTGCGCGACACCCTTTACACCTGCGGCGTGGGTACCCATGCCCCCTCGAAGTTCGTAGTGGAGGTGAACGGCGCCAAGACCTTCCACGCCCGCTTCGGCATCGACGATGGCGCCGCCCTCAATAGCGACAACAGCATCAAGACCAACGAGGGCATCGTCGACTTCACCGTCACCGCCTACGCCGACGACAAGACGGCGACAACGCTCTCCTCCGGCACCATCAAGCGCACCGACGCAAGCAGCTTCCACATCGACGTCGACCTCAGCAACGCCCGCTACCTCGTCATCAACTTCGATCAGGGCGCACAGAGCTGGTCGGACCACGTCGATGTGTGCGACGCCTACTTCACCTATGCCGACGAGCTCCCGAAGCTCATCAGCGAGAGCAGTATGTGGAGCGATGCCTCCAAGGTGGTCGATATCCCCACCGCCCCTGACGGCGTGGAGTATATCCCCCTCAGCTCCCTCGAGATTAGTAAGGCCACCTGCGGCTGGAGCACCATCAAGGCCAACAAGTCTATCGACGGCAACGCCATCCTCCTCGACGGATATACCTACACCAGCGGCGTAGGCACCCACTCTCCGAGCCAGATTATCGTCAAGCTCAACGGCAGCGTGACACGCTTCCACGCCGTGGTAGGTCTTGACGACGAGGTGCTGCCCAATGCCGCCAACACCAACCAGGCGCAAGTGGACTACAACGTGACGCTCAAGGCGCAGAACGGCGACACCAAGGTGATGGCCGAAGGAAGCCTCAAGGGCACCGCCCCCACCTACCCCGAGATAGACATTGACGTCAACGGCTGGAAGTATCTTATCCTGAATATCACCAATGGCGCCGACGGCACCAACGGCAACGACCACGTAGACTGGGGAAATGCCTACCTGGAGTTCCAGGAGCAGAACTCCACACGCCCCTGCATCGTCAGCGCAGAGGAGATATCGGCCCAGCTCGACTGCGCCACCACCGTTTTCTCGCAGCCCGGCGTGCGCTTCATGCATAAGGTGCGCCCCACCAGTTCCGAGGCCACCGTCACCGTCAAGGGACTCCCCGACGGCCTCACATGGAACGAGAAGCGCCAGCTCGTCGAGGGAACGGTGAATACTTGCGGCACCTATACCTATCAGGCCGACATCACCATCGACGGCGAGACGACGACACAGGACATTACCTTCAACGTGTCTGACGAGCTCCAGCAGCCCACGCCCTTCATGGGATGGGTGTCGTGGAATTCCGTGCAGAGCGAGGTGTCGGAAGACATCGTGAAGAAGATGGCCGACCTCTTCGAGAGCAAAGAACTCTATAACTGCGGATGGAACACCATCCTCCTCGACGACTGGTGGCACGCCGCCTCGCGTACCTCCGACGGTAAGCCCCAGCCCAACGCCACCCGCTTCCCCAACGGCATCAAGGCCGTGGCCGACTACGTCCACGACAAGGGGATGCACTTCGGCCTCTACACCGACGCCGCCACCGCCACCTGCGCCGGCGCCTTCGGCTCCTATGGCAACGAGACCGTCGATGCCAACCAGTATGCCGAGTGGGGCGTCGACATCGTCAAGTGCGACTACTGCAACGCCCCCTCCAGCGCCGAGGAAGCCCAGAAGCGCTATAAAGCCCTCGCCGACGCCTTCAAGGCCTCCGGCCGCGACATCATCCTGTATATCTGCGAATGGGGCGTGCGCGAGCCCTGGAAATGGGGCGCCGAAGTCGGCGGCTCCTGCTGGCGCATCTCTCAAGACGTGCGTGACTGCTGGAAAGGCAGCGGCAGCGGCGTCGGCGTGCTGCAAAGCATTGAAGCCATGAAGG
Organism: uncultured Prevotellamassilia sp.; assembly: GCA_964640535.1. Taxonomy (GTDB): domain Bacteria; phylum Bacteroidota; class Bacteroidia; order Bacteroidales; family Bacteroidaceae; genus Alloprevotella. The sequence continues at coordinate 104,485 of CAZXFS010000005.1, forward strand.
GCCTCGCCAACTGGCAGGGCGTCAACCGCTTCAACGACGCCGATATGCTGTGTACCGGCCTCCACGGCACGGGTAAGTCCTCCAACGACCTCTGCGCCACCGGCCCCGGCATGACGCAAGACGAATACCGCACCCAGTTTGCCTTGTGGTGTATGTGGTCGTCGCCCATGGCCCTCTCCTTCGATCCGCGCAGCACCGCCCTCACCGACGACGACTACGCCATCATGGGCAATCAGGAACTCATCGCCGTCAACCAAGACCGGATGGGCCAGCAGGCCGACCTCATCTCCGAGGACAACGACATGGTTATCTTTGCCAAAGACTGTGAGAACGGCGACATCGTCGTGTCGTTTACCAACCTGAGCAGCAGTGCACAGAGCGCCACGCTCGACTTCAACACCCTGCCTCACCTCAACGCCGCCGTCACCTACACCTGCCGCGACCTGTGGAATCACACCAACCTCGCCGACGCCAAGGGTAGCCTCACCACGACGGTAGCGAGCCACGCCACCCAAGTATTCCGCCTGAGCGATAGCAGTCAGACCAACGGCATCACCGCCGCTCCCGCCGCCGCCGATGAGATCACCGTGGGCACCACGGCACAGGGCATCAGCGTCCGCGCCGACGGCACGCAGGGCCTTGCCAAGCGCATCCTCGTCAGCGACACCCTGGGCCGCGTAGTAGCCACCGCCACCACCGCCGGCGAGCGCTACGACGTGCGTCTCCCCAAGGGCATTTATATGGTGCAAGTCACCGCCGACGCCCACGCCACTCTGGCCAAGGTGAAGCTCTAACACCCTCTCCTCGGGAAGAGGACTTTCTCCTCCCTCTCTACCGCCAACGGCGAAGCAGCACTCCCCCCGCGGGAGGCGGCTTCGCCGTTGATGGTTGGCGGCAGGCGCACGGCGAAGCAGCGAAAAGGGGCAAAGGAGGGCGCGGAAGTACAACGAACCTAAAAAGCGGGAGGCCGCTTTCCCATCTCACTGAATTGTGGTATTTTTGCAGTCAAAGGGGAAGGAGGAGACGGAGCCCGTTTCCGCTCCATCCGCCGCCCCCCCTCCACATAGCACATAAACGGACATGACATTCGATTACCTCATCAGTCGCCTCAGTTGGCAAGAGATGGCCAGCGCCTTCATCGTGCTGTTTGCCGTCATCGACGTATTGGGGGCCACCCCGCTGATTATCGACCTCAAGCAGCAGGGACGCCCCGTCAGTGCCCTCAAGGCCACGCTCATCTCCGGCGGTATGCTCATCGGCTTCTTCTTTGCCGGCGACCTCCTACTGCGTCTCTTCAACGTCGACATCGAGTCGTTCGCCGTGGCCGGCGCCGTAGTCATCTTCCTCATGTCGTTGGAGATGATACTCGACATCGAGATATTCAAGAACGTAGGCCCCATCAAGTCGGCCACCCTCGTGCCGGTGGTATTCCCCCTGTTGGCCGGCGCGGGCTCGTTTACCACCCTGCTGTCGCTGCGCGCGGAATACGCCTCCGTCAATATCATCATCGCGCTGCTCCTCAACCTATTGGTGGTCTACTGCGTATTATGCGCCACCGAGCACGTGGAGCGTCTCCTGAGCCGCAGCGCCATCTACCTGCTCCGCAAGTTCTTCGGCATCATCCTACTGGCCATCGCCGTCCGCCTCTTCACCGCCAACATATCGGCCCTGGTACATTAGGCCCCGGTATCTATATCCCAACACTTTGCCCCCATTATGACAGACCTAGAAATCGCCCACGCCACCCACCTTCTCCCCATCGAAGAGGTGGCCCAGAGTATCGGCATCCCCGCCGACGCCCCCGAGCACTATGGCAAATATATCGCCAAGCTCCCGCTCCACCTCATCACGGCCCCCAAGGGTCGCCTCATCCTCGTCACGGCCATCACCGCCACGAAGGCAGGCATCGGTAAGACCACCGTCTCCATCGGCCTTGCCCTCGGCCTCCACCGCATCGGCAAGAAGGCCGTCGTGGCGCTGCGCGAACCGTCGCTGGGCCCCTGCTTCGGCATGAAGGGCGGCGCCGCCGGCGGCGGCCATGCCCAGGTGCTCCCCATGGAGCGCATCAACCTGCACTTCACCGGCGACTTCCACGCCATCACCTCGGCACACAACATGATTGCCGCCCTCCTCGACAACTACCTCTACCAGCACGCCGCCGAGGGCTTCGGACTGAAGGAAATCCTGTGGCGCCGCGTCCTCGACGTCAACGACCGCTCCCTGCGCAGCATCGTCACGGGCTTGGGCCCCGCCACCAACGGTCTCACCCAGCAGGGCGGCTTCGACATCACCCCGGCATCGGAGCTCATGGCCATCCTGTGCCTCGCTACCGACGAGGCCGACCTGCGGCGCCGCATCGAGAACATCCTCCTGGGATACACCTATGCGGGAGAGCCCTTCACCGTACGCGACCTCGGCGTCGCCGGCGCCATCATGGTGCTCCTCAAGGACGCCATCGCCCCCAACCTGGTGCAGACCACCGAGAACACGCCGGCCCTTGTCCACGGCGGCCCCTTTGCCAATATCGCCCACGGCTGCAACTCCCTCCTGGCCACCAAGATGGCCCTGGCCCACAGCGACTACACCATCACGGAGGCCGGCTTCGGTGCCGACCTCGGCGCCGAGAAGTTCTACAACATCCTGTGCCGCAAGAGCGGCCTGCAGCCCGCCCTCACCGTCATCGTCGCTACGGCGCAGGGCCTCAAGATGCACGGCGGCGTCGCCCTCGACGCCATCAAGGAGCCCAACCTCGACGGCCTGCGTCAGGGGCTGGCCAACCTGGACCGCCACGTCGCCAACCTGCGCGGCTTCGGGCAGAGCGTCGTCGTCGTCTTCAACCGCTTTGCCACCGACACCGACGAGGAGATGGCCCTCCTGCGCCACCACTGCGAAGAGGAACTCCACGCCCCCTTCGTCATCAACAATGCCTATGCCGAAGGCGGCGCCGGTGCCGAAGAGATGGCCCGCCTCGTGGTCGACACCATTGAGCAGCACCCCTCGGAGCCCCTCCGCCTGACCTATGCCGACGACGACCCCATCTGCACGAAGATAGAGAAGGTGGCCAAGGGCATCTACGGCGCAGCCTCCGTGACCTTTGCCAAGCCGGCGCTCCAGCGCATCCGCCTTGCCGAGGCCCACGGCATGGCCCACTTCCCCGTATGCATCGCCAAGACGCAGTTCTCCTTCTCGGCCGACGCCAAGCGCTACGGTGCCGCCGAGGGCTTCGACATCCTCATCCGCGACGTTGTCCTCAACGCCGGCGCCGAGATGATTGTGGCCATCGCCGGCGATATCCTCCGCATGCCCGGACTGCCCCGCGTGCCGCAAGCCAACCACATCGACTATATCGACGGCGAAATCGTCGGCCTCAGCTAAGCCGCCGTTGCCCCTCCCCTCCTAACAGCATCGTCGGGACGCTCACCTCACAGTGGATAGGTGAACGTCCCGACGATAGTTTTTCCGGGAAAAGGAGGGGAAAGCGTCCTTCGTCCCTTATCACGGGCGCAAGGCGCATGGCTTCGTTTCTACGGACATAGTCCCCGCCTCTTGAGAAACCGCCGCTCGGTATACCAGATGCCCAGGCGTCCCAAGACGTCCTGTTTCCACACCTTCCGGCGGTATTTCCGCGGCGCCACGCGACGGCACGCCAGGAGTATCCGTGGATAGGGACTGTTGGTGTATGTCTGTGGGAGATAGGAATAGGCGGAGGAGGCATACAGCCAGGGGCGGTCGCCGAAATCGGTGGGCTCGCGAAACATCTCCAGGCCATGACGCTCACACACCAGAGAGAAGATGCTCTGGTCTTCACGGTGCTCGTAGAAATCGGAAAACTCGGCAAT
>CAZXFS010000006.1:0-99980 GCA_964640535.1 uncultured Prevotellamassilia sp.
GCGTTTCAACTCCATTTCCGCGGATTTTCCCGTGTCAATATTTTTCGGAAAAATTCGCTCATTACAAAATATATTTCAAAAAATATGAGACAATGCCGACGCTTCTTCCTTTTAGGGTGGTTCTAACAATGGCCTTGTGCGTATTTCCGGTTCTCAGTGAGGCAGCGTCGACAGAGATGAAAAAAGCGTAGCGGTCTACCGAACCACCGGTCCCGGCGGACGATGGCCGCAGACAGCCGGACAGCCGCCGGAACCTTTCTCTCCCCTATCGGGCGGTTCCGAACATGGACTTGTGTTACTGAACCGCCCGATAGAGAAGCGTTCCCTCTTTAGAACAGCCCTTTAATGTATCTCCCGCTCATTCAATGCGGCGGCATAGCGCCGGGCATTCTGAAGGTGTTCCTCATAGGTGACGGCAAAGCGATGAGTGCCGGAGAAGTCTTCCTTGGCACACATATAGAGGTAGTCATGACGGGCATAGTGGAGCACCGCCTCGATGGCAGCGAGAGAGGGGACGCAGATGGGGCCGGGAGGAAGCCCCTCATAATGATAGGTATTGTAGGGGCTGTCTACCGTAAGGTGTACCTGAAGGATGCGCCGCAGACTGAAATCGCCAAGGGCAAACTTCACCGTGGGGTCGGCCTGCAGCTTCATACCGGCCTTGAGACGATTGAGATACATACCGGCAATCATCGGTCGCTCGGCGTCATTAGCGGTCTCTTGTTCGACAATGGAGGCCAGCGTCATCACTTCCTGCGGCTGCAGGCCTATCGCAGCGGCCAGGCTCCGACGCTCCGGTGTCCAGAAATGCTCCGACTCCTTGTGCATGCGCTCCAGCAGTTGCTGCGGCGTGATATTCCAATAGACAGCATAGGTGTTGGGAATAAAAATGGAAATGACATTGGCCGTGTCACACCCTACCCCTTTAAGAGCCACCGTATCACGGAAGGCATGAAGGAGGGCGACACTGTCCGGTTCCAGGACACGCGACAGACGTCCTGCCAAGTCTTCCACGGTACGCACGGGAGGGATGGTCAGCATAACGGCGTCCTGATGCCCGCCACGCAGATGACGCAAGAGGGTCAGCGTTGTCACGCCCTTACCGGCCTCGTAACGCCCGGGGAGGACATGGTTATAGCACATGACGGCGGCGGCCAGGCGAAAGGCCCATAGTCGGCGCGGCTGTGCCGTTGTCTCCAGGCGGGATATCACGTCCTGACGGCTGTCACCCTCGTGGAGATAGAGATAGACATGGCCTTCACTGCGAGAGAAGGGAGTGAGCAATAAGGCGGCGGCGAGGCCGCCCAACAGGACAACGACAGAGACGATTATCAACAGTGTTTTACGGAGAGATAGCCGTGAGAATATTTTTTTTGAAAGCATAAGAGGTTGTACTTAGAAGGGATAGCCAATGGCAAAATGGAAGGCGAAGCCGTCGCGAAAGCGTTCCAGGTTGTAGAAGCCGCTGCGCGAAGTCTCATAGGGGGCGTGGAGCCCGACGCCGACATCGAAGCGAAGGACGAGGAAGTCCAAGTCGTAGCGTAAGCCGCCGCCGGTGCCCACGGCGATATTCTTCAGCGTAGACGCCGAGAGGCAGCCGCCGGGACGGGCCGCATCCTCACGCAGCAACCATACATTACCGGCATCGAGGAACAGGGCGCCATAGAGACTGCCAAAGAGATGGGCACGAAGCTCGGCATTGGCCTCCAGCTTGAAGTCGCCGGTCTGGTCGATATAGGCATACTTGCTGCCGGAGGTATGATAGGAGCCCGGACCGATGGTGCGGATGGTAAAGGCACGGATACTATTGGCACCGCCCACATAGAACAAGTCGGCATAGGGAGCGCTGCGACTATTGCCATAGCTGAAGACGGCGCCGGCAAACAGGCGCGTGGCCAGGCTCAAGCTCTCGGTAAGACGGAAGGTCTCATGGCCCTCTGCCGTCAAACGAACATACTGTGCAAAGGGGCTGCCAAAGAGGTCTTTGTCGCGCTGCGAGAAACTATGACCGGCGGCGGCATAGAGCCCCGATACCACATTGCCGGCTTCCTTCACCGACAACTGGGCCCAACGGGGATTGCGGCAGGTGGACGGCGAGGTATAGGTGAAGGTGTAGCTCATTGATGGAACGAACTGGTTGCGCATAGACACATAGAGAGCCGGATTCTCGTTCATAATAGAGTCGAAAGAGGCCGTCGTACTCAGCAGCTTGTCATATTCCAGACTAAAAGGTGTCAGTTCATGGGTCACCGTACTGCGACGCGCCCACTGATAGGTCACGGCGGCGCCGAAGTTGATCATCTGGAAGAACTTGGCCCGGTTGCGCCAGTCGGCACTCAACACGAAATCGGTCGACGACGTCAAGCGCCGACGCCGACGCGAATTCCCCGGCATCACTAATCGCGGAAACTCTAACGACAGTTCCGTGCCCAGCTCATAAGAGTTGAACAACGAGCTCCCGCTGCCGCTACCACTGCGCAGCTGCCACTCGTAGGAGCCGAAGACTTCAAAGCTTACCTTCTCGCCTCCGCCAAAAGCATTGCGCTTGGCGATACTATAGGAGACGCCGGGGCCTACCTGCTGGTTCCCCTTCAAAGTGGCGTTCATCTCGAAACTGCTGTCATAGAGTTTATCCATCACCGCCGACACATAGACGTCGAGCGTGTCGCAGGTCGACGCCGTATCGCGCGGGACATAATTGACGTCCATCTGACTGAATACGCCCATCGTCCCCAGACTCGTCAGCGTGGCATTGCTATTGCTCAGTGCATAGAGCTCGCCGCTACGGTGCATGATGGCCCGACGCCACATGCCCGCCTTCAGCGGCATCTTCTCGCCCCCGTAGATGAATGTCACATCACGCCACCGTCGCTGCTTATCGAGCACCTCCGACGTATTGCGACGCATCGTCACATAGGTCCGGCCGATATACCACGGATGCTGCGCCACAGCGGGGAGGTCGGCAGTGGGCTGCACACGCAGTTGGACATAGTTCTTGCGCTGTACGGTATCCGCCTCATAGGTGGTGTAACCGGAGGTATAGTAGTAGTAGCCGTTCTCCCGAAAGAGGTTTTCGATACGCGTCTGCTCCTCCGACAGCGCCACTACGCTGAAGGCATCGCCACGATGTAGCAGGCGTGCGCCATCGGCGGTACGCAGCAGACTGTCGGCCGAAGGAGAATAGCCCACATAAGCAATGGAGTCCAGGCGGTGTAACGCGCCGGCCTGCACACGATAGCTCACCTTGGCCTTCCGAGGATTGCGTTGTGTCAGCACCTCCGACGTCACGCGACCGCTGAAGTAGCCATAATTACGTAAGGTATTGGTGGCGACTTGGGAGCGCATCTCCGGATTCACCGTACTTATATATATAGGAGTGGCGGCAAAGTTTTTATATATCCACTTTCCCACCTTATGCCGGCTGCCCACAAAACCGTTGTAAAACCACAGACCGACGGGAAAGGGAGAACGCAGTGACGATGAGCCGAAGAGGGCGTTGTTGGGAGCATAAGCCAACACAGCCTCCACCTCCTCGCGGGCCTGACTGAAGGCTTCTTTTTCGCTCGTCTCCGTCGTAGCGACGGTTTTCTGCGATTTTTTGTCATCGGAAAAGGTAAGTCCGGCCAACTGCTCCACAGCGTCGGCACTACCCTTCCCGTTCAACACGTCGCTCACCGCATCGATGGCCTTACCGATGGAAGTGATGACTCCCACACTGTCGGACGACTCCTTCGTCTTGCGCTTCTTCTTTTTCTTCACGGAGTCGGTATAAGAGATGTCGTCAATGCCCACATAGAGCTGCTCCCCCTCTACCAGATTTTTGGTGGTGGAGCAGGAGGTAAAGCTCCCCATCGCCGGAAATAAGAGCAAGGGAATAGCGTAGAGGAATATCTTTTTTATCATGGAAGAATTGTTCATAGCTTGCAGGAGTGAGGATTAAGAACGTACCGCATCGCCGGGCAGGGCGCCCCGCAGCAGTGCCTTGGCATTATCTATCGCTGCCGTCGTCATCTCGGCGCCGCTCAACATTCCCGCCACTTCGCGCACGCGTTCCTCGGCATCGAGAAGCGTGATATGGCTGGTGGTACCCTCGGGACTATCGGTCTTATACACGCGGTAATGCTGTCGGCCGCGGGCGGCAATCTGTGGGAGATGGGTGATGCAGATAACTTGGCAATGGGCCGACATACGCCCCATCACATCGGCCATTTTTTCGGCCACCGTTCCCGACACGCCGGTGTCTATCTCGTCGAAGATGATACTGGGGAGGTGGCGATTCTCGGAAACATAGGCTTTCAACGCCAGCATCAGGCGGGCAATCTCACCACCGGAGGCTATCTGCGCCACATCCTGCGGCGGCATATTCCGGTTGGCGCTGAAGAGGAGCAGGAGGTTGTCACACCCTGTGGCGTCGGGCGCCGGGCGCGCGCTGAGCTGGAACTCCAGGCTGACGGCTGGCATACTGAGGTAGACGAGGGTGTCGCGCAACGCCGCCGCGGCCTCACGGGCGGCCTCACGCCGCCGTTCGGTGAGTTCCCGCCCCAGCTGCATCATCTCTTGATAGGCCGCCTCCTGCTGTTGGCGTGCGGCCGCTATCTGCTCGTCATAACCGTCGATAGTGCCCAGCTGCTGTTGCAGAGCCTCCCGCGCAGCAATTAATTCGGCAATAGATGTTACCTGATGACGCTTTTCCAAATCATAAATGACGGCAAGACGGTCGTCAACGTAAGTCTGACGCGCAGGGTCGAACTCTACGCGCTCCACGCCACGCTCCAATTCCGCCGCAATGTCCTCCAACTCTATCCGGCAACTATCCAACCGTTGAGAGAGGTCGCTCGCCGGAGCATACACCTCCACGATACTATCCAGTCGTCCCGATGCACTCCGCAGAGAAGCCGCTACGCGCCCTCCTTCGTCGGAGAGAAGACCGGCCGTCTCATACAAGGCGCTCTTGATACCCTCCGCATTTCCCAGCAGGCGGGACTCTTCTTCCAGCACCGTCTGCTCGTCTTCATCGTCAAGTCCGGCCTCTTGCAGCTGGTCATACTGAAACTGCAGGAAGTCACGCTGCGCCCGCTGCTCTTCCTGTGCCCGTTGCAGCGCCTCCAGCTCGCGCTGTGCCGTACGGTGACGCCCATAGACGGCGGCATAGGTTTGACGCAGCTCCGTATGGTGCCCAACGGTATCCAGTACGTCGAGCAGGAAGTGCTCGCGCATCAGCAACAAATTCTGGTGTTGGGAGTGGATGTCGATGATGGACGATGTCAAGGAACGCAGCAACGTCACCGACACCGGGGTATCGTTGATGAAGGCCCGACTCTTCCCATTCATCGACACCTCACGACGGAGGATACACTCCGTACCATCGAAATCAATATCGTTGTCAACGAAGAAGTTCGCCAGTCCCAATTCATGGATGTCGAAGGTGGCTTCGATGCAACACTTCTTCTGTCCCGGCTTGATGGCCTTGGCATCGGAGCGTCCTCCCATCAGCAGTCCCAGAGCGCCGAGGATGATACTCTTTCCGGCGCCCGTCTCTCCGGTGATGACGGAGAAGCCATCGGTGAAGTCGATGTCGAGATGCTCGATGAGGGCGTAGTGGGTGATATGCAGGTTACAGAGCATGGTAGCTTTCTATTGAGAATTATTGCTTCAGTTGATTCCAGGCGCTATTCTGTGAGGCGTTGATGGAGGAGAGCGTATTGTAAATCTTTTCCTTATCCTTTGCCGTACCCTTACCGGCGAAGATGCCCACCAGTTCGTCACGCTTATATTCCGTCAGCAGCTGTGGCCACATACTCATCGGTTTATTACTCCGCGCCTCCGCCAGTAGGTCGATGGCCTCGGTAATGGCGGCGCGTCCGCGCTCCACATTTTCGGCCATTACGTCGAGTCCCTCACGATGGTATTTGTATTGCAACTGTCGCAGGGGCGTCATGCCGCTATCCAGATAGTCGTTGATAATAGCGTAGCGGTTTTTCCCATCTTCAAACGCCTTCCAGCCCTTGGCGGAGGCCGTCAACGACTGGGCATTATTTGTCACCGTCTGTGCCATACGCAGCACTTCCGTACCTCCCAACGGCGCCATCGCGTCAAGGTCCATCCCGATAATCAGGTAGGCGTAGTAGCCCAACATCGCCGTCAAGTCGTTGTCGATAACGTCGGCACGAAAATCCAGTTTGTCATACTCCTGATAGATAAAGTTGAAATTGGCGTCCTGCGTAGCGAAAAGGGTGGTCGTATAGGATGAGTTGTATACGGGGCGGATGCTCTGTACCATCAGTTTGCACTCAAAGCGATTTTCGCTCTCCACATATTTCGTCACCGTGATATTGAACGTACAGCTAATGCGCTCGGATCGTTTAAACTGCATCGTTGTCCATTGGCGGTCGTTGAGCAATTCGGTGATAGACTTCTCCAGATTTTCATACAAGCTGTTGCTCGTCCCCTGCACCTGTCCACGATTGACGATGACACGTGCATCCAGCTCCTGCCCCCGCAGTATCTGCGTAGAGAGGAGAGCTGAGAAGAGCGTCGTTAGGAGAGAGATTAGAAGAGTGCGCATAAGTGTTCTACAATATCGCGGGCGACATCCGTCTTGTCTTTCAATGGGAAGTGTTGCCGCTCCCCGTCGGCCGTGAGGATAGTTATTTTATTGGTGTCACAGGCAAAGCCGGCGCCGGCGTCCCGCAGCGAGTTTAGGACGATGAAATCGAGCGCTTTCCGTCGCATCTTTCCCTCTGCATTCTTCAGTTCGTCGGTCGTCTCCAGAGCAAATCCCACCAACCGTTGATGCGACTGCTTCATCTGTCCCAAGGCCGCAGCGATATCACGTGTGGGGCGTAGCTGCAGCGTCATGCCGTCACCCTCGCGCTTAATTTTCTCGTCGGCCACCGTCGTCGGGGTGAAGTCGGCCACCGCGGCACAGAGGATGGCGGCATCCGCTCCGGGGAAGGCCCCGACGGCGGCTTCGTACATCTCGGCGGCGCTCTCTACGTCTATGCGGCGGATGCGTTCATGATGCACCTGTTGCTGTACGGGGCCGGCCACCAGAACGACCTCTGCTCCTCGTTCCGCGCAGGCCCGGGCCAGTGCGAATCCCATCTTGCCGGTAGAATAGTTGCCAATGAAGCGTACCGGGTCGATACGCTCGTAGGTGGGGCCGGCGGTGATGAGGACGCGCTTTCCCGCCAAGGTCTGTGCGCCCAAGAAATGGCGTTCCACCGCGGCAAATATCTGTTCCGGTTCCTCCATACGTCCTTTTCCCACCAGATGACTGGCCAGAAAACCCTCACCGGGTTCTACTATATAAACGCCGTGACGACGCAACGTGGCAAGGTTCTCTTGCGTGGTGGCATGGGCATACATATCCAGGTCCATCGCCGGGGCCACAAAGGTGGGCGCCTTCATCGACAGATAGGTAGTGATGAGCATATTATCGGCGATGCCATGGGCCATTTTTCCGAGGGTCGACGCCGTGGCCGGAGCCACCACGAAGGCATCGGCCCACAGGCCCAACGCCACATGACTGTGCCACGTGCCATCGCGCTGTGAGAAGAAGTCGCTGATGACCGGCTTTGAGGTCAGCGCCGAGAGGGTTATCGGGGTGATAAACTCCTTTCCGGCAGGCGTTATGACGACCTGCACCTCCGCACCGGCCTTGATGAAGAGACGTATCAACGTGCACGCCTTATAAGCCGCAATGCTTCCGGTGATACCCACCACAATATGTCGTCCCGCCAAGGGCGATGACGTAAGAGTTTCGTTGGTTGTATTCATATCTATCGACAAAAGGGCAGAGCCAACGGCCCTACCCTTGCATTTGCAATTTGATGCGCATAAACGCTTGTTTGGTATTCTGTGGGAAGTCGCCCTGCATAATCCAAGAGAGATAGCCCGGATTCTTCCGCAGTACGTCGACAACGGGTTCTCCCTTATATTTGCCAAAGTTCACAATCGGCACCTCCTGCTCATTCAGCACGATACGCCCGGCGAGGTCTACCCGCCGCCGATGTGTCGAGAACTGTGCCAATGCCTCCACATCGTTACTCAACGTGTCGGGATAGCGGTCCAGCTGACTCTTAAGCACCTCATAGGTGGCTCGTGTGTCGGCCATAGCCGTATGGGCGTCTTCGAGGTTCCTATTGCAGTAGAACTTATACGCGGCAGAGAGGGTGCGTTGCTCCATCTTGTGGTAGATATTCTGCACATCGATAAAGCGCACATCCGTTATGTCGTAGTTAACACCGGCACGCAGGAACTCCTCCACCAACATAGGAATGTCGAAGTTGTTGGAGTTAAACCCGGCAATGTCGCAACCGGAGAAGACCTCCGACAGGCGCTCGGCATCCTCCCGGAAGGCGATGCAGTCGGCCACATCGGCGTCATAGATGCCATTGACAGCACTGGCCTCGGGAGAGATGGGAATCTCCGGATTATAGCGGAGAGTCTCCGAAAGCTCCTGTCCATCAGGCATCACCTTAATATAAGAGAGCTCTACAATACGGTCGTGCGACGTATTCAGTCCCGTTGCTTCGATATCAAAGAAGATGAGCGGGCGCGTAAGATGAAGTTGCATAGTAATCTATTTTCGAAACCGCCTCCTTAAGACGGCAACATCATGGGCATCAGGAGCATCAAGACGCGCTCCGTTTCGTTCTGCGTAGCAGGGGTGATGACGCCGGCACGTCCCGGGTCGCCCAGCTTCAGACAAATCTCCTCGCTGTCGATATTGTTCATCATGTCTACTAAGAAAGTGCCCTTGAAGCCGATGCTCAGCGGATTGCCGTCGTATTCACACATCAGCGATTCCTCGGCCGACATGGAGAAGTCGATGTCTTGACTGGAGATGACAATACGGTTTTCCTCGATGCGCAAGCGCACCAAGGAGTTGTTGGTGGTGGAGAAGATGAGCACGCGGCGCAAGGCGGCGAGCATGGCCTGACGGTTGACCGTCACCACATTGGGATTGTTCTGAGGGATGACGCTGGTGTACTTCGGGAAACGGCCTTCCACCTGCAAACAACTGATCTTGAAACCCTCAGTCTCAAAGAGCACATAACGGTCGTAGATATGGACAACCACCTCGCCCTCTTCGCGCGACAGGATGTTCTTGATGAGGGAGCCCGCCTTCTTGGGGAGGATAAAGGAGGATTCTTCGCTGCCCGTCACATCGGAGAGCGACGTCATGGCCAATTTATGCCCGTCGCTACCCACCAAAACGGTGGAATTGTCGTGGATATCGAAGTACACGCCGTTCATCACCGGGCGCATCGTCTCGTCGGAGGCGGCAAAGAGGGCACGCGGCAATGCCGACATCAGGCGAGTGGCCGACAGACAGAGCGTTCCCTTCTCTTCTTCCTTCTTCTCGAGCATGGGATAGTCGTCAGCTGCCTGAGCCATAAAGTTATACTGTCCGTTCTGATAGTCTACCGTTACCTCCAACGTACTCTCATTGACATAGAAGTCGAGAGGCTGCTCGGGGATTTCCTTGATAGCATCCTGAATCGTCTTGGCATTCACGGCCAGACGGATGTCGCTATCGCTCTCCACCAAATCGATGGTGGTGGTGACAACCGTTTCGTTGTCGGATGCCGTCACACTGAGGACATTGCCCTTGATATCAAAAAGGAAGCAGTCCAAGATATGCAACGTATTCTTGGCAATAATCACGCGACCGGCAGCTTGCAGGCGCGAAGATAACAGGGAACTTGAAACAACAAATTTCATTGAAGACAGTTGATTGATATAGTTGATTATTAGAAATCTATCTAAAGTACGCAAACGCAGTGGGAACTCGCTTTCGCGTCCTAAAGCGCCCCGACCAAAACAATAGGCGGCACGCCCCTTAATGATAGGACAAAGATACAAAATCTTCCAGAGTATAAGAAATCTCTACAAAAAGAAATCCGAACTTCTCGCCATCACCCCGCCATACTTCACAATAAGCACAAGAAAGCGGACGATGAACGGGAGGCGAATGGTGACGACCCGACGCAGCATACTCTCCTATCCTCATCGGCGCCACAAGGAGCCTTTTCGGCGAACCAAGCAATGGGGTGTGCCCCTCGGAAGAGAGACACACCCCACTCTATATGCTTACTTTTAGTGGCGAAGAATTATTCTGCGCGGAGCGTGAAACGCTTGAAAGCCGTTACCGTGCACTCCTTATCGGCGCCCTTGAGATAGTCGGCTACAGAAATCTTGCTATCCTGAATGAACTCCTGGTTGAGGAGGCAGGCTTCCTTGTAGAACTTATTCATACGACCCTGAGCAATGCGGTCGATCATGTTCTCGGGCTTGCCCTCCTGACGTGCCTTATCGGCAGCAATCTCATACTCTTCTTTGCGAATCTTCTCGGGAACATCAGCTTCGCTCAGAGAAACGGGGTTCATAGCAGCTACCTGCATAGCCACGGCGTGACCATAAGCAGGGTCAACAGCCTTGTTAAGGGCTACCATGGTGCAGAGCATGTTCTTGCCCTGGTGGTTGTAGATGGCGATGTTGTCGCTCTCGATGGTCTGATAGCCATCCAGCTCCATCTTCTCACCGGTGATACCGCTACGGTCGGTGATGGCGTCGGCAATAGTGCCATTGCCCATAGGGAGAGCTTTCACGTCGTCGAGCGTAGCACACTTATTGGCCACAGCAGCGTCGAGAATGTCCTGAGCAAGTTTTACGAAGTCGGCATTCTTAGCCACAAAGTCGGTCTCACACTTGAGGGCGATGATAGCGCCAAAACCATTCTCTGCCTTGCAGAGCACAGCACCTTCGGAGGCCTCGCGGTCGGAACGCTTGGCGGCAACAGCCTGACCTTTCTTACGGATGATTTCGATAGCTACTTCGAGGTCGCCATTCGATTCGGCAAGGGCCTTCTTGCAGTCGCCGAGGCCGGCACCTGTCATCGTACGCAGTTTCTTGATATCTTCTAATCCTACTGCCATAATGATATATGTCTTAAAGAAAGAAGGGTGGCTATAGCACTATAGCACCGAAGCCACCCTTCCTTAAGGTAAATATTAAAGTTCTTTCTTGCTTTGCTTATTCAGCGGCGGGAGCTGCGGGAGCTTCTGCGGCCGTTTCAGCGGCGGGAGCGGCCTCGCTCTTCTCGCTACGAGCGCGAGAGATGCGACGACGACCACCTTCCTTTGCACCTTCACCGGCAGCCTCAGCGTCTACACGCTCGGCCTTACGCTCTTCCAGTCCTTCAGCCACGGCAGCGCAGCAGGCGTCGAGGATAACCTCGATGCTCTTGTTGGCATCGTCGTTGGCGGGGATGATGTAGTCGATGGGAGCGGGATCGGAGTTCGTATCAACGATACCGAATACGGGGATACCCAGACGGTTGGCTTCCTTCACAGCAATGTGCTCCTTGCAAACGTCTACCACGAAGAGAGCGGCAGGCAGCTTATTGAGGTCGGAGATGGAACCGAGGTTCTTCTCCAGTTTGGCACGCTGACGAGAAATCTGGAGGATTTCGCGCTTGGAAAGATTGGAGAACGTACCGTCAGCCATCAGCTTGTCGATGTTAGCCATCTTCTTCACTGCCTTACGGATGGTGGGGAAGTTGGTGAGCATACCGCCCGGCCAGCGTTCCGTAACGTAGGGCATATTGACAGCTGCAGCTTTCTCGCTGACGATTTCTTTGGCCTGTTTCTTAGTAGCTACAAAAAGGATCTTGCGACCGCTCTTGGCAATAGCCTTGAGGGCTTCGGCAGCTTCGTCCACCTTAGCTACCGTCTTGTGAAGATCTATGATATGGATACCACCGCGCTCCATGAAGATGTAAGGAGCCATTGCGGGATTCCACTTACGCTTGAGGTGGCCAAAGTGACAACCGGCCTCAAGGAGGGTTTCAAAGTTTGTTCTAGACATTGTGTTCGTAATAATTCGTTTACTTTCTTTGGAAGTTGAACTGTCGTCTCTCACAAAAGGAGGGCGTCCGACAGATGTTGTAGATGTTTTGTCAACCAGCTTTCGAGTAGTCTTCCGTCCCGTTACACCGCCAAAGCGATACGAGGGAGAAGAATCCCGAGAGCTTAGATGCTAAACGCATTATCCAGCAGCAGACAAACGGCCGAATATTAACGTTTGCTGAACTGGAAGCGACGACGTGCCTTGGGACGACCCGGCTTCTTGCGTTCTACCACGCGGGAGTCACGCGTCATGAAGCCTTCGGCACGAAGTGCCTTCTTATCATCGGCGTTGATCTTAACGAGAGCACGAGCGATGGCCAAACGGAGGGCCTGGCTCTGGCCGGTAAAGCCGCCGCCATTCAGATTTGCCTTGATATCATACTTCTCAGCAGCGTCGAGCAGCAAGAGGGGCTGCTTTACCACATACTGAAGGATAGAGGAGGGAAAGTACTCCGTCAAATCTCTTTTGTTGATCGTAATCTTGCCGGTACCTTCGGTCACATATACACGTGCCACCGAGCTCTTTCTACGACCTAATGCATTGATCATTTCCATATCTGCGACCAAAGTTATTTATACAGGTTAATATCGATTGCCTTGGGACTCTGTGCCTCGTGCTTGTGTTCGCTACCCTCATATACATAGAGGTTATCCAGCAACTTAGCACCCAGACGATTCTTGGGCAGCATACCCTTTACGACGCGGTGCAACAGACGGTCTGCACCGTTCTTCTTTGCCATAATACTGGCGGGGGTGTGCTCACGCTGACCACCGGGATAGCCGGTATAGGTGTAGTAAGTACGATCCGTCCACTTCTTACCGGTAAGCTTTACCTTATCAGCATTGATGATGATGACGTTGTCACCACAATCTACGTGAGGCGTATAGTTGGGCTTATACTTACCTCTCAGCAGCTTTGCCACCTTCGTGCAAAGACGACCCAAAATCTGATCCGTAGCATCGACAACCACCCATTCTTTCTGGGCGGTTTCCTTGTTGGCAGAAATGGTCTTGTAACTTAAAGTGTCCACTCTTTTTGTTTGTTTAAAATTGTAACTACTAATTGTTCTTTACTGCACGTCTTCCTAACCATCCCGCCGAAGGCCAATGAAATATCGGCGAGACTATTATAACGCTCAGTTCGACAGCCCTTTAGGACCATCTTGATAATAATCGGCATGCAAAAGTACATATTTCCCTTTAATAGAGCAAGTTTCCACGCCATTTTTTAAGGGAACGTCCTTCCTCGCCCGGAACGCGCATCGCCCGGCCTCAGCGGAGTACTGAGGCCGGGCGATGCAAGGGAATGCGGTTTTCCGAAAGAAACGAGTAAGGACGTTACGCTCTGAAGCGCTTTGCGGCACGCAAGAGATGACGCGTCATGGACACCAACTCCTGCATTTCCTGTAGCGTATTCAGATAGAGCAGGGCCGACTTGATATTAGCGTCTTCCTGCTGCAGGCGGTCTTGCTGCTGGTGGCGTATCTGCGAAAGCTGCGACTTGAGGGCATTACCGTCGACCAATAGTTTGTCTACGCCGTTAAAGTCGCCGGTTTCTATCATGGCCTTACTGCTTGTCAACAGTACACCGACATTATTTAATATCGGGCGCAACTCATTACTATAGGCCTCGGGGAGGGGCGAGAAGTTATTATCGACGTGCTCCATCACCGGCTCAAGCATACGCTTCAGGCAGTAGATGATCTGCGTACAGTTGTTGCATCCCAGGTGAAACCACGTATTCTTTTCCACGGCCAGACGAGCGTCAATCTTGCGCATACCGAGGATTTCCTTCCGTCGGTAGCGTTTAAACTTGCTCTTCTCATCGTCGATAGCATGCCCGGCGCTACGCAACGCGCGGATATCTTCGTCCATCAGTCCGGCACCAATCTGCGAGAGAGTCTTGGCGGCAAAATCAATCAGCTCGGTCTGCGTCCGCACCGTATGTTCCACCAACATCTCCCACGTCTTGGCCTTGTCATGGCTACGCACCAACTGGCGGAACAGGGTGTCGACAGTCTCTTCCTGCTGCTTCTTCTTAAACTTGCGGTTGTTGTTGACCAATATCACCACGAGCAATACGATGAGCAGTATCATGGCAACCAGTCCGCCCAAGTGGTTGAGGCTGGCTATCAGGAAGGCCAGGATAAAGGCGGCGCCGGCGGTGATAAACCAGCCGCCGATGACGGAAATAACACCGGTGATACGATAAACGGCCGTCTCGCGCCCCCACGCCCTATCGGCCAAACTGGTACCCATAGCTACCATAAAGGCAACATAGGTGGTAGACAGCGGCAACTGGAGCGTGGTACCGATTACGATGAGCAGACCTCCCAGCACCAAGTTGACAGAGGCGCGAACGAGGTCGAAAGCGACGCCCTCGTCGAGCTGCGCCTCTTCCGTATTGAAGCGCGTTGCCAGCCAGGCCTTCACGCGTCCCGGCACGTAGTGGTCGAGCGTGGAGGTAGCATTTAGGACGGCGCGTACGGTATGGCGGGCGATGCGCGAGGAACTGAACACCTCTTCTCCCTCATCCTGCCGCGACAGGTTGACGGTTGTCTCCACCACCTTGCGGGCCTTTTTGGAACGGGCGATAGACACCGTCATGATGAGCCCGGCCATAATCAGGAAGAGCTGTTTATGGGGAAGCGTTGACGGGCCCGCCAACACGTCCATCGTATAGGCGGTTGCTGCTATGCCCTCGCTATGATGGGTATAGTCGAGGAACGACTCCAGACCGGCCAAGGGAGTACCGATGAAGTTGACCAAGTCATTGCCGGCAAAGGCCATCGCCAGCGAGAAGGTACCGAAGAGTACAATGATTTTGAACACGTTGACCCGCAACAGATGCAGAAACTCCGACAAGATGGTACAGACGATGAGCGACGTAACAATAATGGTTGTGTGATGAGTGTTCACCCACTCGGAGACGCCCAACATCTTGAGCAAATCAGAACCGGCAAGGCCGCTCACTATTAGGAAGTAGAGGATAGACGTCACACTAATGCCACCAAATAGAGCGATGCTCCAACGCATATGCTTCTTATAATTGAAAGTGAACACCATACGCGTTATCCACATCACGATAAGACCAAAGACAAAGGCTATGGCGACAGAAAGGAATATGGCAATGATTACCTGCAATGCCTTATCCGTATTTATCAGTTGCTCGTAGCTATGACCGCTGCTGACTATCTTTGACATGGCAATAGCCGTACTACCCCCTAAGAGGCCGAACACCATCGACACGGTGGTGGAAGTGGGCATCCCAAGGGTGTTGAAGATATCCAGCAGTATGACATCGGTAGCCGATACCGATAAGAAGATGCACATCACATCGTTGAGTGAATAGTAGGTAGGGGTGAAGATACCGTGTCGCGCGATATCCATCATTCCGCTGCTGGTAGAGGCTCCGACAAAGATACCTACTGCAGCGACAATCAATATCGTCCGGAACTTGGCCGCGCCGGCGCCGGAAGCCGGCGCCAAGAAATTCACGGCATCATTGGTAACACCGACACTCAAGTCGAAGGAGGCCAATATAAATAGGAATAGAAGTATTCCCAGATAGAGAAGATCCATAGAAATGGGATTTGATGTGCTTATGTTTCGTCTGCAAAGTTAAACTAAATAGACAATTGCAGCGAGATTTAAAAAGAATTATTTTCCGACAAGCCGTTTCCCGGTCGAGACGACTCGCAGCGACCAACGGTCAGCACCCGGGTGCAGTACTTCAATGCCTCGGGGCGGTGGGTGATGAGAATAACCGTGCGTCCGCTGTAGCGTTCCATGATATTGGCCACCACTCGCCGCTCCGTGGCGGCGTCCAGGGCCGACGTAGCCTCGTCGAGCAACAATATCGGCGTCTCGTGAAGCAAGGCTCGCGCGATGGCGATGCGCTGCGCCTGCCCTTCGGAGAAGCCGTCGGCCATCTCGCCGAGATGGGTATCCAGCCCATGCGGCAGTGCGGCGACGAAATCGGCGGCGGCTGCCGAGAGAGCTTGCCTCATCTGCGTTTCCGTCGCCTCGGGGTTGCCCAGTAAGAGGTTGTCACGCAGAGTTCCGCTCATCAGCGTATTTCCCTGTGGAACATACGAATAATAGCACCTCTGTGCCGCCGTCATCGTCCGCCGATGCGCCGCCATATCGTATAAGGTGATACACCCCTCCTGCGGTCTCACTAGGGAGAGCAACAAGCGTATCAGGGTGGTCTTACCTGCACCGGTATCTCCCACCACCGCCACGACACTCCCCGGGGGGAAGTCGTAGGAAAAGTCGCGGAAGATATCGCGCGAGGGCTGCCCCTCTCGCGCGTCGTAGGCGAAGGAAAGGTGGGAGACGCTCACGCCCACAGCACCTTGGAGCGGAGCGGAAGACGTCGTCCCCTCGTCGTTTTCCTCTTCACCCCCTTCCAGTGGTATCTCCTCCAACGCCATCAAGCGTTCGGCCGCCGTGAAGGCGCGGATAAAGAGCGGGACGAACTGTGACAATGTACGCACCGGCGTCTGTATCTGCCCCACCAATTGGATGAAGGCTATCAGGGCGCCGTAGGTGATAAGTCCTTGTTTCAAACTGCTCACGCCCCACACGAACGTCACCATGTAGCCGGCGGCAAAGCCGCCGTTCATAATGAGGGAGGAGAACGAAGTATATTTGGTACTGCGGAGTACCCTCCCGTGGAGGTCACGCTGCAAGGCCGTCAGCCGTTCCACCATCATTCCCCCACACTCCAACGTCTTCACCACGAGGGCGTGCTGGAGGGTTTCCTGAAGCGTCGCTTGCACCGCGCTTTCCTGCTCGCGTATCTCGTGAGTCATCACGCGCATCTTCTTTACATATAACTTACTACATATTAAGAAGAACGGCAATACGCCCACTACGAGCAGTGCCAGTGTTCTGTCCATCCAGAAGAGGAAGAGGAACGACCCCACGAATTTCAGGCAAGTCGTCAGGAAGAGAGGTAAGTTCTCCGTCAGGAAGCGGATGACCGTCGCCACATCTTGTTCGATACGGTTCAGGAGGTCGCCGGTATGGAAGCGTTTAAACTCCTGCCAGCGTCCCATCAGCAGGCGCGCGAAGACGGTTCGTCGCATCCGGTTCTCGGCACTCACCTCCAGGAGGGCTTTCACCCATCGGCCTCCCACACCCACCGACAATTGTATCAGGATAATCACCACCAGTAGCGCCACCGCCGTCCGCAGCGACACGCCCGTCTCTACGTGGGTGGCGATATCTATGGCGAGCTTGGTGGCCCACACGAAGGCCAAGTCGGTACCCACGCTCACCACGCCCAACACTACATTTAAGAATGAGGGGAAGCGATAGCCGCTCCACGAGGCCCACATCCACGGCAGCAGGCGTCGCAAGCCTTGGATACGTATTTCTTTTTCTTGTGAAGTATTTCTCATGGTACGGAAAGACCTAAAAACGCTGATCCGCGCCCCACATCATCTTGTCGCGCAGCGTATCAAAGAAATTCTTGTGTTTCACCTTCATCACGCCTACGCTATACGCGGCGCGCCGCAGGGTAATCGTAGCCTCATCGGGGAAGCTCTCACTGCGTCCGTCGACGGAGATGAGGAAATTATGGCTGCGACTCTTCACCGTCAGCGATATCTCCACGTCATCGCAAATCACCACCGGCCGCGTGCTCAAGCTGTGCGAGGCCACCGGCGACAAGCAGAAGGTACCGGAGCGCGGCATAATAATCGGGCCGCCGACGCTGAGGGAATAACCGGTAGAGCCCGTCGGGGTACTTACAATAAGGCCGTCGGCCATGTAGTTGGTCAGCAGTGCTCCATTAATATAGGTATCTATCTCTATCAGTGAAGAATTGTCGTGCTTCAACACCGCCACCTCGTTGAGGGCATACGGATAGCCGACCAACGGGGCTCCATCTTTCGACACCTCGATGACCGCACGGGGTTCCACTACATAGTCGCCGGCGAGAATGGCACGGAAGGCCTCGTCGACCGCTTCCGGCGACACGTCGGCCAAGAACCCCAATCGCCCGGTGTTAATACCGAGGATGGGAATGCTGCGCGCCCCCACCTTGGCGGCGGTACTCAGGAAGGTGCCGTCCCCCCCGATAGAGATAACGTAATCTGCCAGAAAGTCATTGCCGACAAACGTCGTCAGGCCGGTAATATCCACACCGAGGCGCTGCGACACAAAGTCGGCAAAGCACCGCTCTATCGCTATCTCCGCTCCCATCTCCCGCAACTTTTGGACGATGGAGCAGACATAAATATTTTTCTTTGTCTGGTAAATATTACCAAATAGTGCAATTCTCATGCGAATACTCCTATAGAAAGGCGTTCTTCTCCCCTGCCGACACTCTTCTCCGACAGGAAAGGAACTTCCAAAAAAATACTTTTTGTATCTTTGTACGATTTTCTCGCCGTACGGGGCAACAGGAGAGCGCTTCCATAGCGTCCGTTTTCTCTATGACGCCCCGTCACGACTGAGCAAAATTAATTATTTTATCCTAATACGTCTCTATTTCTCATGACAAAGTTAAGTGTCAACATCAACAAGATAGCCACGCTGCGCAATGCGCGAGGAGGGAACAACCCCTGCCTGACGGCGGTGGCACTGGACTGCGAACGCTTTGGCGCCCAAGGCATCACCGTCCACCCGCGCCCCGACGAGCGCCACATCCGCTATCAGGACGTCCACGACCTCCGACCATTACTCTCTACGGAGTTCAACATTGAGGGTTTCCCCGGTGCCGATTTCTGTTCGCTGGTAACAGCAGTCGTTCCCGCTCAGGTCACGCTGGTTCCCGACGCCCCCGATCAACTCACGTCCAACCATGGATGGGACATCCCGGCACATGAGGACTTCCTGCGCGACGTGGTTGACCACTTCAAGAGCCATGGCATCCGCACCTCCATCTTCATCGACCCGCTCCCCGAGATGGTGGAGGCGGCACAACACATCGGCGCCGACCGCGTAGAACTCTACACGGAGCCCTATGCCGCCGCTTATGCCGAAGACCGCGAGAAAGCCATCGCCCCTTTCCTCCTCGCCGCCACGCGCTGCAAGGAACTGGGACTGGGCCTCAACGCCGGTCACGACCTCAGTCTGGAGAATCTCACCTTCTTCCACCAACAGATTCCCTGGGTCGACGAAGTCAGCATCGGGCACGCGCTCATCTGCGACGCCCTCTATCTGGGACTGGAGCAGACAATCCGGAGCTATCTGGCCTGCCTGCAAACGGCCTAATCGACACTTCTCTCGTGTAGCTCCCCCCGCGGACTTACGTCACGCTCCGACGTAGCGGTCGGAGACGGGCGGAAGAAGTGACAGTGGATGTGCCAACGACGATACTGCTGAACGGCCGGCGGCGTCCCGACACCACACCTTTCCCACCCGCCAAGAGCGCCCCATTCATTGTATTATCCATCCTACTACTTCTTATGGTTTATATCTTTTTTGCCAACGGCTTTGAAGAGATAGAAGCATTCACCACGATAGACGTCCTGCGACGCTGCGGGGTAGAAGTGTTGTCTATCAGCATCACCGGAAACCGTATCATCACCGGTGCACATGGCATAGCCTACCGCGTAGACACCTTCCTGCGCAGCATCGAACTGAAACAGAGCGACGTCATCGTTCTCCCCGGCGGGATGCCGGCGGCGGCCACCCTGCTGTCCTCGGAAAGACTGAAGAGACTCCTTTTGGAGCAGCACAATCGACACGGCTTGATAGCGGCTATCTGTGCCGCCCCGATGATTCTGGGTGAGCATGGTATCCTCGCCAATCACAAGGCCACCTGCTACCCCGGTTTTGAGGAACATCTCAAAAACGCCGCTTATACCGCCGCCCAACTGGAGGTGGACAACCACATCATCACGGCCAACGGCCCGGGAGCGGCCCTTCCCTTTGCCTTTGCCATTGCCGGAAAGATGGTGCGCCAGAGTGTCATCAAGAAGGTGAAGCAGGACATGATGCTCAGCGAAAACGTTCCCGCCGCACCCTTCCTCCCCGTCAACCATGGCTGACGTCCTCCATCAGGACATAAAATACTTGAAAGGCGTTGGGCCTGCCCGCGCCAAGATGCTCGGCGATGAACTGAAGATATTCACCGTCGAGGATTTGTTATACCATTTCCCCTTCAAGTACATCGACCGCACCGTCGTACACACCATCCAACAGTTGCACGAGGATATGCCCTACGTGCAACTCTGCGGAACGCTGACCCACCTCGCCACGGAGGGCGAGGGCGGCAAGCGACGGCTGAAGGGTATCTTTACCGACGGGACGGGATTTGTAGACTTGGTATGGTTCAACCGCATCAAGCAGATGGAGAATACGCTCAAGTTCAACCAGCGCTACCTCCTCTTCGGTAAGCCCACGACGTTCAACGGGCGCTTCTCCTTTGCCCATCCCGAGCTCGACGCCTACCCTATCCCCTCACAAGGTGCTCCCGGCACCGCAACGGCCCCCGCCTCTGGAAACGACCTGCTGCGCGGACTACAACCCTTCTACCACACGACGGAAAAGATGAAGCGCGCGGGAATCACCTCGCGCAGCCTTAGCGGATGGATACGCGCGGCCCTCGACGTGGCGGGAGAGAATCTGCCGGAGACGCTACCGCCTTATCTCCTCGAGAAGTATCACCTGGCACCGCTGGCCTCCTCCATACGCCGTCTCCACTTTCCCGCGTCGTCGGAGGACTTGCCGGAGGCTACCCGACGAATGAAATTCGACGAGCTCTTCTACCTGCAGCTCGACATTCTCCGCTACACGAAAAACCGGAAGCTCCACTACGCGGGCTTCGTCTTCCCCACCATCGGGGAACACTTTCTCCGTTTCTACAACGACTTCCTCCCCTTCCCGCTCACCGACGCCCAGAAACGGGTCATCAAGGAAATTCGCCGCGACATGGTGACGGGACGCCAGATGAACCGCCTCTTGCAGGGGGATGTGGGGTCGGGGAAGACCATTGTGGCCCTCTTCACCGCACTGATAGCCATCGACAACGGGTTCCAGGCTTGTCTCATGGCGCCCACCGAGATCTTGGCGGAACAACATGCTGCCGGTATCCGGAATTTCCTGAAGGAGTTCCCCCTCGGGGTGGGCCTCCTCACGGGAAACGTTACCGGTGCCGCCCGACGAAAGGTGTTGGAGGGAACAGCCACGGGGAGCATTCATCTACTCATCGGGACGCACGCTCTCATTGAGGACACGGTAAAGTTCCACAATCTGGGATTAGCCATGATTGACGAGCAACACCGCTTCGGCGTAAAGCAACGGGCACGACTGTGGAACAAGAATGTACGCCCCCCACACATCCTCGTTATGACGGCGACGCCCATCCCTCGCACCCTGGCCATGACGGTCTATGGTGACCTCGACGTCTCCGTCATCGACCAATTGCCACCGGGACGAAAACCGATACAAACGCTCCATTACACCACTGCCGACCATCTGAGTCTCTATGACGGGATGCGACGGCAACTACGCGAGGGGCGGCAGGTCTATGTTGTCTACCCCTTGATAGAGGAAAGCGAGAAGTCTGACCTCCACGACTTGGAAAGCGGCTACGAGGAACTGCAGTCTATCTTCTCCGACTATGCCATCGGGAAGGTACACGGACGCATGAAGCCGGCAGAGAAGGAGGCCGCCATGAAGGCGTTCGTAGAGCGACGGACACGGATTCTCGTATCAACCACCGTCATCGAAGTGGGCGTCAACGTCCCCAATGCTACCGTCATGGTCATTCAAAATGCGGAACGCTTCGGACTGTCGCAACTGCACCAGTTGCGCGGACGTGTGGGGCGAGGTGCCAACCGCAGCTACTGCATCCTCGTGACGAAGTCCAAGCTCTCCGAGACCACACGACGACGCATGGATATCATGACGGAGACGACCGACGGCTTCCGCATCGCTGAAGAGGACTTGCGTCTTCGCGGCCCCGGCGACCTTCAAGGTACCGAGCAGAGCGGTCTCCCCTTTGACCTCAAGGTGGCCGACCTGGTACGCGACCAAGAGATGATGGCGGTATGCCGCGAGGCCGCGCAACAGGTGCTCCAACAAGACCCTTACGAGAATCTCTCCCAGCATCAGGTCATCTGGCGACGCCTCCAAGCATTGTCGGAGCGCCGAACGGATTTTTCCGCTATCTCATAGGGGTATTCTTCCCTTCTACGCGCTCTATTCTCCCCTCCGCTCATTTTTTTGAAAAAAGTTTCTTCTCGCCTTCATTCCTGCGGAAAAATCTTGACACACCATCCGGTGCATAAAAGTGCGAAACGACCCTCTTTTTGCGCCAGTCCCTCCGTCTATCGGCACAAACAGGCGTCCTTCCCTACGATTTTTTTTAAGAAATTAAGCATTCACGCCATCTCTTTCACGTTCCTTCACGCCGAGGCGCCGAGAATTCTCTGTTTCTCGCCAGCCACGAAAGGTTCCTAAATGTTAACGCTTTTCACGGACAAACGGAAGCATGGATGAATCCGGTTTTCGTCGGAACAAGTCCCGGGCCAAAGGAAACAAGTCCCGGACTTGTAAAAACTTCTCCCGGACTTGTTGTCACGCACGGCAGCCTCCATCCTATGCTGTTTTTGACACTATATGTCACAAACGACGCTCTTTTTAACACTCACCGAGGTCTCCTGCGTGCGTTGTTTGAAGCCGGTAGCGGGCGGGGTGGATTTTTTTCGATTCTCACGGCCTTCGTGCACATTTTTACGCCCCTATCGCTTCACGATAAGCCTCGTCAATAGAGTACAGGGGAGATGTCTCACACATTGTGAAGCACCGCCTCTTCCAAGCTTTGTGCCTAAGGGGACGTACAGAGATTCCCGGCTGCGCCTGCGGACGCGAAGCACGCCCGCCCCGACGGATGCGGGCGCCATCGTCCTCCACCCTTTCCACCTATCAGAATAGCCTGCCCGACACTGTCTATCAGTGAGCGAGCAGGCTACCTTCATCTTGTTATTTCACCAACTTCGGACGGGCTTCATTCGAGGGTCGCGCCGTCCTTCTTTTCGTCTTCCAATTCTTTATCTATAATTTCAAAGACGGAGTTCTTCGATTTGAATTCGGGAACGGCACGCTTCATCAAGCGTACCATCTCGGGGATACGTACGGCCATTCCCAACATTTCCAGCTCCTGAACAACCGCTACCGTGTGTGCATAGTCCTCGCTGCGCACTTGAGCGATACGGATGCGCTCGTGCTGGGTGGGAAGCGTATTCTCCGTACTGGAGAGCACCTCCTCATAGAGTTTCTCGCCGGGACGCAAACCGGTATACACTATCTTGATATCCTTGTCAGGGACGAAGCCTGACAGCACAATCATGCGGCGTGCCAGACTGTCGATCTTCACGGGATCGCCCATATCGAAAACGAATATCTCGTTGCCGCGCGACAGCGTGGCGGCCTCCATCACCAGACGGCAGGCCTCGGGAATGGTCATGAAGAAACGGTTGATCTCGGGATGGGTGACCGTCACCGGGCCGCCCTTGGCGATTTGTTCGCGAAAGCGCGGAATGACGGAGCCGTTAGAACCGAGGACGTTGCCAAAGCGGGTGGTGACGAACTTTGTCTTACCCACATGCTCGCCACGCTCTATGGAGAGGCCCAACGATTGTACGTAAATCTCGGCCAAGCGTTTGGTACATCCCATAATATTGGTGGGGTTGACGGCCTTGTCGGTAGATATCATTACCATCTTCTCTACGTCATATTCCAAGCACTTGTCGGCCACGTTGCGAGTTCCGGCCACATTGACCAATACGGCCTCACAAGGGCTTTCTTCCATCAGAGGTACGTGCTTATAGGCGGCGGCGTGGAACACCACCTCGGGGTGGAACGTGCGGAATACGAAATCCAGACGTTCCTTCTGGCGCACATCGCCGATGATGGGGACGAAGGACAGGCCGGGGTAGTTGTCGCCAAACTCCAAGCGCACATTGTGCAACGGTGTCTCGGCGTTGTCAAACATGATGAGCTGCTGAACGCCCATCACCGCCAACTGTCGGCAAAGCTCCGAGCCGATGGAACCGGCAGCACCGGTCACCAGCACTACCTTTCCCTTCATGCCGGCGACAATCTCATCCATCGAGATTTTGATTTCCGGACGACACAACAAGTCCTCGATGCGGATATTGCGGATGGCCGAATTGGCCTTCTCATCAGCTTCCGACAGGTCTTCGATAGAGGGGACTATCAGCGTCTTGATATTGTGCTCGCTGCTGTAACGTATCAAGCGGTCTACCTCGGCGCGGGCATCACTGCGATGGGCAAAGATGATGCCGCCGATGCCATAGCGCCTGACAAGGACATCCAGCTGCTCGTCGTTCTTAAAGGAGAAAATAGGGTATCCCGACAGGGTGTGCCCCCCGGTAGAGGAATCATAGGCCAAGAAACCGCACACCTCATAATTGGAGGATACTTTCAAGCGGGTGACAATGCCGACGGATTTATTGCCTTCGCCATAGACCAGCACTTGCATCCGCGAGGCCTTATTCATCATATTGCTGGCCAGTAAGTCATAGGCCTCGACCAGCAGGACGCGGACGGCAATCAAAGCGAGGAAGGTAACGGCGGTATCCACAAATATCACAGCCCACAGCAGATGGGGAGGCATCAGCGCCATCAGCGTGGCCCAAACGCCTACCAGCATCTCCTTGCCGATGACAGCCAGTAGGAGACGACTGATTTCGCGCAGTGTGGAATAGCGGATAACGTTGCGATAGGTGCGGAAGAGCACAAACATAAAGAGGGAGAAAATCAAGGTGCTCCCCAACCACGACAGTTCAAAGCGCCCAAAAAGGCTCATCCGGAAACGCGTAAACGCTTCCAGCAATACCAAGGAGGACAACGAGGAGAGTATGGCGATGCATACGTCGACCACCAACACCAACCAGCTATTGAAATAGCGCTCCGCATTGTACTTATGCAAGAAATGCCATAAGCGATGCCCCACCCTTTTGTTGGTTGTTTCTAATTTCTCTAATTCCATTTCTATATAGTTTCTTCGAATGGAGGTTCTCAGAAAATCCTTCATCTTTTCACCTTCCCATCCTTACCTGTTGCAAAGGTAGGACTTTATATGCACAACGCCAAGAAGCCTTTTCCTTTTTATTTGAAGTAGGAATTCCGGACGGGGATTTTATGAAATATCGGAAGAAATGACGGTTAAAATGCGGGAAAGAGGGAGGCTCCTGCCTCACCCCTCTCCTATCATCTCCAAGAATTCGGATTCCGTCACCAGTGGGACGCCCAGTTTCTGCGCCTTCTCCATCTTGGAGGGCCCCATCTGGTCGCCCGCCAGGATGAAAGAGGTTTTTTTCGAGATACTGCTTACATTCTTGCCGCCGTGGCGTTCGATGAGCGTCTTGTATTCCTCACGGCTGTGCTGTGTGAATATTCCGCTAATCACGATGCTTTTCTCGGCAAGGCGGTCGGAGGTCGGCACCGTCTGCTCCACCTGCAGCTGCAGGCCGGCGGCTTCCAGACGGGCCACCAAATCGGCGTTTTTCTCGTTGCGGAAATAGGTGCGCACACTCCCCGCGATGACGTCGCCGACGCCCTCTACCGCCAGCAGGTCGTCGACAGAAGCGGCACGGATGGCGTCGAGGGTCTTGAAGTGGCGGGCGATATTCTTGGCAGCTACTTTTCCGACGAAACGGATGCCTAAGGCAAACAGCACGCGCTCAAAGGGGACGGAGCGGCTCGCGGCGATGCCGTCGAGTATCTTACGCGCCGACTTCTCACGACTGCGGTCGTAGCCGCAGAGGTCGGTGAGCGTCAGGTGATACAGGTCGGCTGCATCGCGGACAAGGCCGCGTTGGAAGTAGTCGTCGACGGTCTCCGGGCCCAGCGAACTGATATCCATGGCGTCGCGACTGATGAAGTGCTCGATACGTCCTTTCAGCTGCGGCGGACAGGCAACATCGTTGGGGCAATAGGTGGCGGCCTCGCCTTCGTAGCGCACCAATAGGGCGCCACATTCCGGACAGGTCTTGATGAAAGACACCGGGACACCGAGGTCGGCACCGCGCAATTCACGCGCGACGCCCACTATCTGCGGGATAATCTCGCCGGCCTTCTCTACATAGACATTGTCGCCGATATGCAGGTCGAGCTGGCGGATGATGTCTTCATTATGGAGCGAGGCGCGCTTCACCACGGTGCCGGCCAACAAGACGGGTTGCATATTGGCCACCGGCGTCACGGCACCGGTGCGTCCCACCTGATAGGTGACGGCATCCAGGCGTGTACAGGCGCGCTCGGCTTGGAACTTATAAGCAATGGCCCAACGTGGGCTCTTGGCCGTATATCCCAACTGTTGTTGCTGGTCAAGACGGTTTACCTTCAGTACGATGCCGTCCGTCGCCACCGGTAACTCGCGCCGTGCCTTGTCCCAATAGTCGATATAGGCATATACCTCCTCCAAGCTATGGGCCACTGTCATGGCCGACGAGACCTTAAAGCCCCAGGAAGCTGCTTGCCGGAGGTTATCGTAATGGCTGTCGCCGGGCAACTGTTCTCCCAGGAGGTAATAGAGATAGGCATCCAATCCGCGGTGGGCCACGACGGCTGAATTCTTGCTCTTCAAGGTGCCGGAGGCGGCATTGCGCGGATTGGCGAAGAGGGGTTCCTCGCGGGCTTCCCGCTCGGCATTCAAGCGGTCGAAGCTCGTCCAAGGCATCAGCACCTCGCCGCGTATTTCGAAACGTTCGGGATAGTCACCGTCGGGCGTCAGGCAGAGGGGCACACTCTTGATGGTGCGTACATTGGCCGTCACATCATCGCCGCGCACGCCGTCGCCTCGTGTCACGGCCCGCACCAGACGTCCCTGTTCATAGATGAGTGAGATACTCAGACCGTCGAACTTCAATTCGCAGCAGATCTCAAACGGGGAACCGGAGAGGCCTTCGCTCACCCGCTGGTAGAAGCTGCGCACATCCTCACGGTTGTAGGTGTTTCCCAACGACAGCATAGGGTATTGGTGGGTCACCTGCACGAATTCCCTGTTCAGGTCGCTCCCCACCCGTTGCGTGGGGGAATCGGCATCAGCCATCTCGGGGTGCAGCGCCTCCAGACGCTGCAGCTCGGCCATCAGTTCGTCGAAATCGCGGTCGGAAATCTCCGGGGCGTTCTTGACATAATAGTTATAGTTGTGGCGATGCAGGTCCCGACGCAGTTGCAGGATTCGTTCTTGTTCACTCATCGTTTTGTCTTTGTAGTAGGTTTTGTAAGCTCCCTCTCGGATATGGTAAGGAGGGTTACTTACTCTTCTTAAATATAAACAGTTCTCCCAAGCGGTCGGTCTTGCGTCGCAACACCAAACCGGCACCGGTACGCACCAGCTGCCCCTCGAGGGGATCGCGTGTGCTACGGTCATAGAACACTTTGACATAGCGGGTGGAGGAGTTGTCCAGACGATACTCTACGGCTATATTGTCGATAAAGCTCTCGGCGGAATTATTGGCATCCTGCCCGGTGCTCACCTTACCACCGATGACAACGCTGATGCGGTCGTTCCAGAAACGCTTGGCAAACTGGAAAGAGTAGTCGGTGGTCGTGGTGCCCGTGGTACTGGTTCCACTCTCCATACCTACCGTCAAGTCAATGGTCTTGAGCGCCGAGCCTGCGATATTCTGAATCTCACTCTGCAAGAAAGCATTCAGGGCATTGCTGGCCTTAAAGCCGGAGGTCGTTCCGCCGGAGAGGAGATCGTCAGTGACGTACATGCCGGTGGCCAACATGGCGACAGCGACCTTGCTGCGCTGCTCGAGCGACATCGCCGTCAACTGATTCTGGATAGTCAGGTCTTCGGGCGCCTCAATGGTGAACTCGAGGCCCATATTGCTCAACGGCTGCGTAATAGCTACGCCCACATTGAACGCCACAGAGCGCGGCTGGTCGTTTTCCGTCACCGTAGCCTTCACACGCTCCTTAGCGGCGATATTCAGCGTGGGGTTGGCCACATCGCCGGTGAAGTCAACATAGCTTCCTTGTACGATAGTAAACGTCTTGAGAGGGATGACAGGCAGCGTGTATTTCATCTCACCACTATTAGCGGTGAAGCGGCCCGTCAGGCGCATATCACCCTGCTGAGTGATACGCATGGTCAGGTCGCCGCCGCCCTCGAGGTCGACATAGCTGGAGCCGTCGTCGCTCAACCGACAACTGAAGCGCGCAGCATCACTGACGGAGATGCCCAACGTCATATCGAAGCCTCCGGCCACGGCGGTACGCTCCTCGTGGGTGGAGGTGGTATCATTGAAGTCGACGAACTGTACCAGGTCGCTCAAGCGGTCTTCTACCGTCAACGGGGAGTCTTTCAACACATAGGTCATGTCGGTACGGTCGAGGACATTGAGCTGGCCGCGAATCGACAAATCGTCGGTCGTCCCCTTCATCGTCCCTGTAAAGTCGGCATAGACCTTTCCATAAACCAGCGAAGAGGCCTTGCGCTGTGCATTGATGATGGGGAAGTTGGTGGCCTTCATCGAGAGGTCCATGCTTATCTTACTCAAATTGGAGAGATTGATATCTCCATTGACAACCATCGGCTGACTGTCGGTGGCGGCATATAGTCCATAGTCGTCGAAGTGCAGACGGCTATCGGTAATTTGTAAGGGACGCTCGTCCATCTGCCAGTTAAAGCCGTATACATCAGAATATACGTGGGCGGAATCCAGCTGCAGAGCACCATTGATAACCGGACTATCGACAGTGCCGGAGAGATCGAGCGTACCACCGGCGGTACCGTCAAGAGCTATATCGGCACCGGCGAGGAAACCGTTGAGCAGGCGTAGCGGGCAGTCCAAAAGGGTGGCGCTGCCGTTAAACTGAGAAGTGGGGTCGTAATAAGTACCTTCACATTGCAGCACTTCCAGTCCCTCCGCACTGATATAGGCATTGGCATAATGCTCTCCGCCGGCCTTTGGCAGATAGACAGCTTCGACACCTACATTTCCCAGACGTGCATCTTCAAACACGAAGTCGTCGACGCTCATCTGCGCAGCAGTGGAGAGCGAGGATTTCTCGTGGTCATCAATCACATGAAAGTCGCCGTTCAACACGCCGCTCATCTTGGGAAGATAGGGCATCACGTTACATAGCTCGTCGAGTCGGAGATGGGTCACATTGAGCGATAAGTCGTTGACGGAGTCCATCGGTTCGCCGGTGATGCGCAGGCCGGTATTGTCGTCAGCCACCAAGTTGAGGTTGGCGCTGATTTGTTTTTGGCGTCCCAAGAAGATGTAGTTGTCCGCATTCACCGTAAAATTACGATAAGCGAGGATGGGGTTCATCGGTGTCACCGACAAGCGTAACCCCTCGTCTTCAGCTTGTGCCAGCAGACCGAGGTCGACGCCTTTGCGCCGTTGTTCGTCGAGATACTGCAGTTGGACTCCCACCGACTTCCCCGACAGCCACGAAGAGAAGAGGACTTCGAACTTATTGGGATTTTCTTTCTCATAGTTCTGTATGCCTCCGTCGAGGTGGATGCCCGTCGTGTCTTGGCTGAGGGCGAGATGGATGGTGTCTAACAGAAGTGTCCCGTGCTCGAGGGCGCCGATATGCAGGCCGCCGCTCAAGCCGCCGCGCGGATTGGCACTGACCTCCATGCACAGGCTTCTATAAGAGAATCCGTTGAAGTGCATTATCTTGCGCAACGGATTGCGCTGACCGGCCTCCAAGGTGAAGTCTACCACGGGGAAGGATAGACGCAACGCCTCTTGGTCGAGCGTCTTCTCGCCCATC
Organism: uncultured Prevotellamassilia sp.; assembly: GCA_964640535.1. Classification (GTDB taxonomy): domain Bacteria; phylum Bacteroidota; class Bacteroidia; order Bacteroidales; family Bacteroidaceae; genus Alloprevotella. The sequence goes on from CAZXFS010000006.1 coordinate 29,649, forward strand.
TGCCGCGTCAGTTCTTTCATAAAACGCTCCAACTGCTCCGACAGCTGCGACACATCGCCCTTCGAGCCCAGATGGAGGTCTAAGTCGCCGGCGGCCAGGTAGGCCGTCGTCGTATCGGGGGCCGTAGCTACATCGAAAACGATATTCTCTGCCGGTATACTGCGCCGGGGAGTGAGGAAACGAAGGTGCTTCACGCCTCCGGAGGCACCATAGGTCTTGAAGGCGCGGTCTGTGTAGAAATCGGCCTCTACCGACGTCCCGAGCTGCACGGTATCACTCATCGCGGCGAAATGCTGGAGGTCTATCCAGGGAAGGTCGGCCCGCAAGCTGACCTTTATCAACTGCCCCAAGGTGGCGTCGATGGTGCCATCACCCTTCAACAGTTTTCCCTTCGATGAAAAATCGGCATGCACATTCCCGCCTACGCTGGTGGCGGCAAGGCTCAGTCCGTCCAAGTCCCAGTCTTCATAGCGGAACCTATCCACGCGAACATCAGCCTGCAAGCGGGAAGCGACAGAGAGGACGTCAAAATTCGCACCTCGGGCCGACGCGCTGCCGGAGAACTCGTGCAAGCCACTCCCCGGTAATAACTGTCCGAGGGGGAGGGCTACGGCATCGGCCACCGCCTCATACTGTTCTTTAGCGGTATTCACCTTTCCCTTCAACGTCATTTGTCCTCCTCCCGTCAACAGGCGTACATTCCCGGAATAGTCATCGCCACACATCGAGGCTGTTCCTTCAAGAGTGGTGCCGCGCGGGATATCAAAGACGTCACGAGAATCGGCCGGAAGGAAAGCTTTTACGAACGAGGCGTCCGGTGCTTTCAGCAAGAAGCGGGCAGCGATACTGCGCGAATCCTCCAATACGCGGTTTACGCCGACTCCGGCGGAGAGCATCAGGGCGCCGGGGAATCCTATTTCCGTATTTGCCAACGATAAATGCGACATATTTCCCGTCACCGTCGTTTTCAGTACCAGCGACCGGTTCGGCCACGCCTGCAACACGTCGTCAGGGAGATAGCCACGCCCCAGGGTGCGCACATCCTGCGCGCCAATCAAGGCATCAAGACGCACACTCATCACTGCGGGCTTTCCGGCCTCCAACGCAGCCAATGCGATGTCTGCCCCTACCCCCAGACGGGAATAGGGTGTTCGGAGATGAATGGAAGGGAGAGAGAGACGCACGCTATCCATATACAGTTGCCCGGAGATGTCTGACAACTGTAATCCGCAACGTTCGCGAAGGGAGAGTTGGCGAATATGGGCGCGCAATGTCCCGACAGAATCATAGCTGATGGAGTCTACGCGAAAGTTCAATCGGTCCAGTTTGAGGCAATGGAGGTCTAATCCTTCCGCTGCCTTAAAGTCATCCCATAAAGCACTATTCTTCAATGTATAGGCAGCATTCCCCTGCATAAAAGGAGTAAGGCTGTCATTCGGGGCGTTGCGCGTGGCATACGTCAGCGCACCATCGCGTACCGTGAGTTGCCGAACGGCATAGGAGGGGGCGCCGGTGTCAAAATCGCCCCCCAACAAATCGGCGCTTTTCAACTGAGCGGCGATGCGCATAGAGTCGCCGGGAAGGGAGAGGCTGACAGAGGTATTGCGCAACGCCACATGAGAGGCATGAATCACCCACGGCATCGACGCCGTCGTATCCTTCTCTTCACGAGCGGTATCGCTCAACGCCACAAAGAGGGAGGCATCGCGCAGTGTCGCTTGATCAAGCTGCACAGCGCCACGTCCCCACTCCACACCATGGCTGCGGGCTTCCATACGCCCTATCTTTCCACGAATATAAGTATCCGCAATGAAATCTTTGGTATTTACCTGAGCGCTATACAGTCCGAAGCCGTCCACGTCGGCACGTCCGACAAAGAGGGGGAGCAGGCGCACATCCAAACGCAGCGTCTGCGCAGCGACGACCGTGTCGCCATGGTCTACTACACTGAGTTGCTGCACTTTCAGATCTAAGGGGAAAGACAAGCGCACGCGCTCCACCGTCACGTCCATGCCGGTAGATTCGGAGAGGCGGTGGGCCACATAATGCACCGCCGCATTCTGAATAGGAGGAATATAGAGTAACACCACCAATAGCAGGAAGAGCACTATTGGTGTCAGGAGGATAGCAGTTAGCCACTTCGCCCCTTTGTGTGGGTTCTTGAAAAACTTCATAACTGCAAATTTAGATAAAATCTTATGGATTTTATCTTCGACGAGCCAAAAAAGCCCCTCGATTTTTCCTTAGGCTGCTTTCGATGCCTCGGACGCCCCTACTCTGCCAGATATGCGGCATACTCCGCCCGGGCGTGCGCCTTTTCTTCGGCAGTAGCTTCCGGATGACGCGCTGCATACCAAGCGTCAAAAGCCGTTAGGGCCTTGACACGCATCTGTGCCTGCCCGGCCTTATGTCCGCTGCGATATTGCGTATACGGCAGCAAGTTTCTATTATAGTTTCCGTCGCTCATAAATATAATAAGGTATTGTTATCTTGACGGAGGCGGTGCGCCCCGCCTCGGTGAGATATTCCGATGTGAGGAGGGTTCTCTGATTTTTCCTTAACCTAAAAGTGGGCGCACTAAAGATAGTACGCCCACTTATGGCTATTGCGCTCGACAAGCGAGCTACATTATTTTACTTTCTCAACGATAGCCTTGAAAGCTTCGGGGCTGTTCACGGCGAGGTCGGCGAGCACCTTGCGGTTGATTTCGATACCGGCCTTGTGAAGAGCGCCCATCAGCTGAGAGTAGGACAGGCCTTCCAGACGAGCGGCAGCGTTGATACGCTGAATCCACAGTGCGCGGAAGTTGCGCTTCTTAGTGCGACGGTCGCGATAGGCATAGGTGAGACCCTTCTCCCAGGTGTTCTTGGCGACGGTCCAAACGTTCTTGCGGGCGCCGTAGTAACCGCGGGTGAGTTTCAGAATTCTTTTTCTCTTTGCCCTTGAGGCAACGTGATTGACTGATCTTGGCATAATTGTGAGTTTTAGAGTGCCGGCGCCGTATTCGTTACGGTCTTTGAGCCGGGCATCCGTTCTTGACTAAATTGACTAAAGACTGTTGTTTAGCGGAGGCAGAGGAGTTCGCGCACCTGACGTACGTTGGAACGGTGTACCGTATCCACGTGGTCGAGATTACGCTTCTGCTTCTTCGTCTTCTTCGTCAGAATGTGACTGTGGAAGGCGTGCTGTCTCTTAATCTTACCTGTTCCGGTAAGGGCGAACCTTTTTTTGGCACCGGAATTAGTCTTTACCTTTGGCATTTCTTTTGTTGTTTATTTGTTATTTATTATAGCGACTGCGTGAGTACCAAACGCAGATGCACTCATTCTATGGATAGGTAGCGGAGGCGTTTTCTTCCTCCGGCATTTTAGAAGTCTTCGCCTTCCAGCTTCGGCCCGGTATATTCCTTACGGGCTTTCACGGCGGGGGCCTTCTTGACCACCTTCGGCGTTACTTCCTGCTCGTCCTTTACTTCCTCCACGTCTTCGGCCTCCACTTTCTTGGCGCCGCCGTTCTTTTTGGGGGCGATGAAGATAATCATTCGCTTACCTTCGAGGACAGGCATCTGCTCTACCTTTCCGTAATCTTCCAAGTCGTTGGCAAAACGCAGCAGGAGCACTTCGCCCTGTTCCTTGAAGAGGATACTGCGTCCGCGGAAGAACACATACGCCTTCACCTTATCACCATCAGCCAAGAAGCCCTTGGCATGTTTCAGCTTAAAGTTGTAGTCGTGCTCATCGGTCTGCGGTCCGAAACGAATTTCTTTCACGTCGACCTTCACCTGCTTTGCCTTCAACTCTTTCTGTTTCTTCTTCTGCTGATAAAGGAACTTGGAGTAGTCAATCAATCGACAAACAGGCGGCTGTGCATTCGGAGATATTTCCACCAAGTCCAAGCCTTTCTGTTCTGCGAGTTGCAGTGCTTTATGCGTGGGCATCACGGCAGATTCCATCTCATCACCGACCAAACGCACCTCGCGAGCACGAATCTGCTCGTTGATACGGTAGCGGGTTTTCATTTTGTCGTTCTTCATTCCTGAGCGTTCTGTTGTCTAATGTTGATACTATGCCTTTTAGCGGGTGCAAATTTAGTAATTCTTGGTCAATTCTGCGACTTCATCATTGATTTTCTTTGCAAAATCATTGATTTTCATGCTTCCCTGGTCGCCTTCGCCTTGTCGGCGTACGGAAACGAGGCCTTCGGCGGCCTCTTTCTCACCGACGATGAGGAGATAAGGCGTATGCTTCATCTCGTTGTCGCGAATCTTACGGCCGATCTTCTCCGAGCGATCATCGACATAGGCGCGCACGTCTTGTGCGTCGAGGGCGTCGCGCACCTGCTGAGCATAGTCGTTAAACTTGTCGGAGATGGGAAGGATGGCCACCTGGTCGGGCGTCAGCCACAACGGGAAGTGGCCGGCGGTATGTTCTATCAGTACGGCGACAAAGCGCTCCATTGAGCCGAAGGGCGCACGGTGTATCATCACCGGGCGGTGCTTCTGATTGTCGGTGCCGGTATACTCCAGCTGGAAGCGTTCGGGCAGGTTGTAGTCTACTTGTATCGTACCCAACTGCCAGCGGCGACCCAGGGCATCTTTCACCATGAAGTCCAGCTTGGGCCCATAGAAGGCGGCCTCGCCATACTCGATATGGGCGGGCAGACCTTTCTCTTCGCAAGCCTCGATGATGGCGCGCTCGGCACGTTCCCAGTTTTCTTCCGAACCGATGTACTTGTCACGGTTCACCTTGTCGCGCAAGGAGATTTGGGCTTCAAACTTGTCAAACTTCAGGGCAGAGAAGATAATCATGATGATATCCATGACGCGGAGGAACTCTTCCTTCACCTGATCGGGGCGGCAGAAGATGTGGGCATCGTCTTGCGTAAAACTGCGCACACGCGTCAAGCCATGGAGCTCGCCGCTCTGCTCATAGCGATAGACGGTACCGAATTCGGCGATGCGTAACGGCAGGTCTTTGTAGGAGCGCGGTTTCCACGCATAAATGGCGCAGTGGTGAGGGCAGTTCATCGGCTTTAAGATATACTCTTCGCCATCTTCCGGGGTATGGATGGGCTGGAAGGAGTCCTTTCCGTATTTGGCATAGTGGCCGGAAGTCACATAGAGGTTCTTCGAACCGATATGCGGCGTCATGACCTGCTGATAGCCGTAACGCTTCTGTATTTTTTTCAGGAAGTCTTCCAGACGCAGGCGCAGGGCGGTACCCTTCGGGAGCCACATCGGGAGTCCTTTACCAATCAAGTCGGAGAACATGAAGAGCTCCATTTCCTTTCCAATCTTGCGGTGGTCGCGGCGCTTGGCTTCCTCCAACAGCTGAAGATATTCGTCGAGCAGTTTCTTCTTAGGGAACGAGATGCCATAGACGCGCGTCATCTGCGGGCGTTTCTCGTCGCCGCGCCAATAGGCGGAGCTGACCGACATCACCTTGACGGCCTTGATGGGAGCGGTAGAGAGCAAGTGAGGGCCGCGGCACAGGTCGGTATAGGCTCCCTGCGTATAGGTCGTAATCTCTCCGTCGTTGAGCTCTGCTATCAACTCATTCTTATACGTCTGTCCATGGTCTCCGAAGAACTTCAACGCGTCGGCCTTGGAGATGTCGCGACGCACCAATGTCTCCTTGCGTGCCACCAACTCCTGCATCTTTTTCTCGATATCAGCAAAATGGCTCTCGGCAATCACCACCCCTTCAGGCGGCATCACGTCGTAGTAGAAACCATTCTCGATAGCCGGGCCGATACCGAACTGGGTACCGGGCCACAGTTCCTGCATGGCCTCTGCCATGAGGTGAGCGGAGGTATGCCAAAAGGCATGTTTACCCTCAGCATCCTCCCACTTATAAAGTTGTATGTTGGCGTCAGAAGTAATCGGACGGTTGAGTTCTACGGTCTCACCGTTCACGCCGCAGGCCAGCACGTCTTGCGCCAGACGCGAAGAGATGCTCTCTGCGATTTGAAGTCCCGTTACACCGCTTTCATATTCGCGGACAGAACCGTCGGGAAAAGTTATCTTAATCATAGTGACCTTTGATTGAGTATTCTATGTATTATTTCGTACGTCTGTCATAGACATTTTGCAAAGTTAGCATTTTTTTTACGACTGCTCGCCTGAGACGTTTATTTTTCGAAATGCTGATAATCCTTACTGTGTTTCCAATCTCCGCCCCATCGGAAGCCATGCTGCCGAAACAGTCGGCAGCACAAGTCGTCGCGCGTGATTTTATAGGGGAAGGAACCGTGACGGTCGGCATAGGCCTTCGCGGAAGCGGGGCTTACCTGCCCGTTGGACTTCACGTGAGGATTATACAGCGGATTGATGTCTACCGCGCGCCCCAGACTATGGCGCGACAGCTGACGACGCCCCGCCACGCGACGCGCATTGAAGCAAGAGGTATTATTGGCGGCCATCGAGCGTTCATCATCGCCCGCATAGTCATCGACCAACCTTATTTTTTCTATCGGGTAACGGGCGTCATAAAGGGCGCGGAAGATGGACAACAAGTCGTCGGCCACATCGCGGTGACACACTATCTCTCCCTCATGCACCTCTCCCACCGCATCGTAATGCAGAACGTGGAGATAGCGCAGGTCGTTTCGTGTAATGCCATACCCCGATTTATACGAGCGCCCGACCATCCGGCGAAAAACGGCGTCGGGGATGGGGGAAGAAGTAAAGCGACTATTGATACCGTACAGCTGTCCTTTCTCCGACACGACAGAGACGCAAGGGGAGGACACCACCTGCCGTTTCGATGCCGCACACTTATTATTTGATGCCGCACATTTATTATTATAGGTGTACCCCCCGCCGATGATACTCGCCAAGAGAACCATCACGCCCCATCGTCCGCACCGCCGTCTCACGACAAGGAGGTAGAGAGACCCGATGCAGGAGCCATCGATGCTGTACTCACCTGCGCCAGTCGGCTGATATACTTACCCAGAATATCGAATTCTATATTCACACGACTTCCCTCTCGGATGGCATGGAAGTTAGTATGTTCCAATGTATAAGGAATGATGCATACCGAGAAGGTGTTTATCGTGGGGCGGCATACCGTCAGACTCACGCCATTGACCGTCACGCTCCCCTTCTCTACGGTGAAGTAGCCCTCGCGTATCTGCTGAGGGTCGGCCTCATACTCAAAGGTAAAGACATGACTGCCGTCGACCGCTTCTACGCTTCGACACACCGCCGTCAGGTCTACATGTCCCTGCACAATATGTCCATCCAAGCGCCCGGAGAGCTGCATGGAGCGCTCTACGTTCACCTCGTCGCCCACCTGCAGTAGCCCCAGGTTGGAGCGTTGCAGCGTCTCGTCGATGGCGGTCACGGTATAGGTGGTGGCATCATGACGCACCACGGTGAGGCAGACACCATTGTGTGCCACACTCTGGTCGATCGACAGTTCCGATGCGAAATCGCACGTCAGCGTCAGATGCAAATTGGATTGTTCACGTTCTAATGCTACTACGCGGGCTACGCCCTCTACTATTCCTGAAAACATATCTTTTATCGTTCGTTTCTCGTCGTTGTTTAGGGAGGTTATCCGGAGCTTTCGTCGTCAACGAGCCGCTTCGTCTTTGGTGGTTGCATGCTGCGCCACGTCTTCAGAACCTTCGCTCAACAGGTCGGTGCCCCAGTGGGCGGAAGCCAGACGTTCCTCGCGGGCAATCACCTCTTTGGCTTTTTTGGCATATACTATCATGCGCAGCGACTGTCCGTAGGACACATAGTTCCATATCCAGTTGAGCAACACGATGAGCTTGTTGCGCACGCCGAGGATGGAACGGAGGTGCACGACGAGCCACATCACCCAAGCCATGAAGCCGGCCATATGTACGTTCTTGAATTCCGCCACCGCCTTATTGCGACCCACGGTGGCCATCGTCCCGAGGTTGCGATAGCGGAAGGGCTTCATTTCTTTCCCTTTTTCCAGACGGCGAAGATTTTTTGCCAACAAGGTTCCCTGCTGGATGGCTACTTGCGCCAGCTGCGGGTGTCCGCCGGGCCAAGCCGGGTCGCCGTCGGCCATGATACACTGGTCGCCGATGCTGTAGACGCCCTCGAGGCCCTCCACCTGGTTGAAGGCATTCACCTTGATGCGGCCGCCACGCCCAAGGTATGACGGGGCGAGATTGCCCACCGGCTGTGCCGCCACACCGCTCACCCAGATAAAGGTACGGGTAGCGATGGAACTGCCGTCCTTCAGAAGGACGCGGTGGTCTACGTAGTCGGTCACCATTTTCCCAAGGAGGACGTTCACGCCCATTGAACGGAGATATCGCTCCACATGTGCCGACGATTCCTTACTCATCGCCGGCAGCAGACGGTCGCCGGCTTCAATGAGGTAGACGTGCATCCAGCTGGAGGGCAGGTCGGGGTAGTCCTTGGGAAGAACAAAATTCTTCATCTCCGACAGGGCACCGGCTATCTCCACACCGGTGGCACCACCGCCCACGATAACAACGTTGAGGAGCTCGGCGCGCTCGGTGTCTCCGGCGCAAGTCAAGGCCCGCTCAAAGTTGTCCAAGAGGGCGTTGCGCAGTCCCATGGCTTCACTCAACGTCTTCATCGGCATAGCCTCCTCCGCCACGTGCTTGTTACCGAAGAAGTTGGTAGTAGCACCGGCGGCGAGCACCAGATAGTCGTACTGAATTTTACCGATAGAGGTCTGGATGATTTTATGTTCGGGGAAGATAGAACGCACTTCCGCCATACGATAGTAGAAGTTCTTGCGACGTTGAAAAAGCTTTCGGAAGGGGAAAGAGATGGAACTCGGTTCGATACCCGCAGAGGCTATCTGATAGATAAGTGGGGGAAACTGATGATAGTTATTGCGGTCTATCAGCACGACCTGAAAATCAGAATGCTCTAACTTACCTGCCAATTTGAGGCCGCCAAAGCCGCCGCCTACAATCACCACGCGCTTGCGTTCTGTCTGGGGAATATTGAAACTCATCTTCTATTCGCTATGGGGCGCCTACCCTCCACGGATAGGACGCCACCCGATTTATATTGCAGAGGTTCCCGGCACAAGGCTTCAGGAAAACCCATTCTAAAAATAACTCTTCCCGGAGTAGTTCTATTCATCGGTTGGTGTAAAATCCCGACGGGCTGTGAAGCAACGGCGACGTGGAGAAAGGATACATAGTGAGCCACACATTCCGGTTCACACGAAAGACGGCCACCGGAGAGTAACGAGGAACAGTCCCTGACCGCGATACAGGGTTCGCACAAGCCGTCAACACATCAACCGCCCCCTCTATACTTTGGACGCCCTTATCGCCACCTTTACCCAAGGGTGGGCATTTCCCCTCCCCCGTCATCCGAGCTTCTCCCGATAGGCGCACGTCCTGCGAAGAAGCGTCTCTCAATCGACGAGGAACGGAAAGGAATCGACGCCGTTTTACTGAACGGCGACTTTACGCGTCAAGGAACCCACCTTCACGATATACCATCCTCGGGGGAGGTTGAGAGAAAAAGTCTTATCGTTGGCTTCTACCGAAGCGGCCAGCACCTTTGTACCTGTCAAGCTATACACTTCCAGTGTCATACCGGCAGCGCCTACCACGCGAAGCTGTTGGCCTTCCACCTTCACCGTGACTTCTGCGCCCGTCGAAAGGCTTTGTTCGGCAACGCCCGTACTTTCTCCATCCGTCTCCACCATCACGACAAGAGGGGAGAGAGACACTGCGGCAGCCATCCTTCCGCACCAGAAAGTGCTGAAGGATACCAATAAGAGGGCGATAAGAGAGAGGCGAGGTAACTTCATGGGGATTCCTTGTATAGGTTGTTTTATCTATGACTCGCGGGGAATGGGACGACTATCTGCCGGACTTTCTCTGGGAGATACGGCAAAGGTGTCATACCACGCACGACCGACCGCCACAAAGACTCTGAAGACAGAGAGGACGACAGTCGCCACGAGCCATGATTTTTGTATTACTCAGGGCGGTCAATAGAGAAAGCCGCCCTTCTATGTGGCAAAGATAGTACAAGTGAACGAGATGAAGAAATAAACGCGTTTATTTTTTGCTTACTGACACGACGAGAGCTCCACGATGGAGAAGGCATGCATTGACACACGGAGAAAAAGAGAGCGGCGGAGGAGGTGAATGCCTCCTTTTTATTATCTTCGCGAGCAAAATTGTCCTTCATGCAAATCCCGCCCATTTCAGATAACCCCGAAGCGCTGCTGGCCGAGCGTTTAATCGAGAATACCGACACTCACGTATTCCTTACCGGAAAAGCCGGTACGGGGAAGACGACCTTCCTGCAGCGCCTGCGCCAGCACAGCGCCAAGCGCATGGTGGTGTTGGCTCCTACCGGCATCGCCGCCATCAACGCCGGCGGCACCACGCTCCACTCGTTCTTCCAATTACCGATGGCGCCCTTTGTCCCATCGGCATCGCCCACCGGCGAGTCCTTCAAGATGGGAGCGAAGAAGCTCCGACTCATCCGGAGCCTCGACTTGGTCGTTATCGACGAGATTTCGATGGTGCGCGCCGATATCCTCGATCGCGTCGACGCCGTACTGCAGCTCTACCGCCGCAACCGGGAGCCATTTGGCGGTGTTCAACTGCTGCTCATCGGCGACCTGGGGCAGTTATCGCCGGTAGTACGTCCCAACGACTGGGAACTCCTCAAGGAGCACTACTCTACTCCCTACTTCTTTGGCAGCCACGCGTTGGAGAAGGCAAGCTATGTGACCATCACCCTGCAACATATCTACCGGCAAACGGACGAACGCTTTGTCTCCCTCCTGAATGCTATCCGTGAGGGGCATCCCTCCGCCCGCGACTTGGCCCATCTGAATACGCGCTACCTTCCGGGATTCACCCCGGCGGAAGAAGACGGCTACATTCGCCTTGTCACACACAACCACCAGGCGGGACAAATCAACGACCGCGAACTGGAACGCCTCGGCGGGGAATGCACGACGTTCTCCGCAAAGATAACGGGCGAATTCCCGGAGAGCAACTACCCCACCGAGGAAACGCTCCAACTGAAAACGGGGGCGCAAATCATGTTTATCAAAAACGATGCGACACGCGGCATCTACAACGGCATGATTGGAAGAATCGTTCACATACACGACCACGCCCTCGACGTGCGCCCCGTCCAAGAAGACCGCATCATCCGTTTGGAACCGGCGGAGTGGAGCAACGTGCGTTATCGCCTCAATGAGAAGACGGGAGAGGTGGAGGAAGAGGTCATAGGACTTTTTGTCCAATACCCGGTACGCCTGGCCTGGGCCATCACCATCCACAAAAGTCAGGGACTCACCTTCGACCACGCGCTCATCGACGTACAATGGTCCTTTGCCCACGGTCAGACCTACGTGGCGCTCAGCCGCTGCAAGACGCTCGAAGGCCTCGTACTCGCCGCACCGGTGCCGGCACGCGCGGTGATTTGCGACCAACAGGTGGAGCAATTCTCCCGCGCCGCCAACCTCAACAGTCCGAAGAAGGACACCGTACAAGTCATGGAGGCCGCCTATTACTATCGCATCCTCGGAGATTTATTCGACTTCAGCGCCCTCGGTGTGGTGCTCAAAGGGTTGCAAGAATATGGGGAGCAACATTTTGCCAAAACCCTCCCCAAGAGCGTAAGCCTCCTACGCACGGCCTATGATGATCTCCACACGAAAGTGCTCGACGTGGCCGACCGTTTCCACCACCAATGGCGGAAGATGCTGCACGCCGCCGGCCTCGCCTATGCCACCGACGAGGCGCTACAAGGGCGTCTGCGTGCCGGAGCGCATTATTTTGAAGAACAGATTTCCGACTTACAAGATCGCCTCGAGGAGATACACTTCCCCACCGACAACAAGGAGCTGCAGGCGCGGGAGAAGAACCTCACTACACGTTTGCAAGATATCTTACGCACCAAGCTACGTCTGCTCCACTTGGTGGGGGAAGAAGGGCTCATGCTGTCAAAATATCTTCGCGTGAAGCATCAAGATATTCTCGAGGGAGCCACTGCCACGAAACGGGGAAAAGCAGCCGCCGCGGCCAAGAAGCGCCCCGCCACCGCCACATCGGTGAGAGTTTCTTCCGACATCCCTCATCCTCAGCTTTATCAGAAGCTCATTCAATGGCGCGCACAGCGGGCCAGAGCGTTGCAGGTGCCGGCCTATGTGGTACTGCAACAGCAAGCGCTCATCGGCATCGCCGCCACAACGCCGCACACCGTAAAGGAGCTATCCGCCACCCCCCATGTCGGAAAGGTGACCATGAAGCGCTACGGGAACGAGATACTGAGAATGGTGGCGGATTACTTAGCTACTTCGTCAAAAGAGCCTACCATCTTTTAGGTGGCAGGCTCTTTTGGCACAAACGATTTCTTCTCGCAGACGGGGCCAGGTTCTCGCCGGCACATGGTCGATGCTTAGAACGGGAGGCCGACGGCGAAATGGAAGGTAAAGTCGCGCGAGAAGCGCGGATGTATCAAGGGATAGTGGCCCGCGCCATGCTCTACCGCGGGATTGACGGCCTTCATACCGCCGTCCAGACGCAGCACGAAATAGTCCAAGTTGAAGCGGAGGCCAAGACCGTAGGCAACGGCGATTTGCCGATAGAAACGGTCGAAGCGGAACTGCCCGCCGGGGACATCGGCATAGTGACGCGTATTCCATATATTACCGGCATCGATGAAGGCGGCGGCATGGAATTTCCAGAAGAGATAGGTGCGGTATTCCACACTCAGGTCGAGCTTGATGTTGCCGGTCTGATTGATGAAATTAATCTTACCGTCTTCTCCCTGATAGCTTCCCGGGCCCAGTTCGCGCACGCTCCATCCGCGCACACTGTTGGCGCCGCCGGAGAAGTAGCGTTTCTCATAAGGCAGAATGGTGGAGTTGCCGTAGGGGACGGCAATACCCAGGAAGGAATGGAAGGCAAGGGAATTGCGGTCGTCTATCACAAAGCTCTTAGCGTAGTCGAAATCGACTTTGGCATACTGTGAGTAGATGACATTGAACAAGCTGTAACCGCCTTCCGCACTACGCTGTGCATGGAAGAGCTTGGAGGCGCCGTAGAGCAGGTTGCCGGCCGTCTCCACATTGAAGCGCACCTGATAGCCGTTGGTCTGATACAACCCCGTCGGGGCACTCGTTTGCAGAGAGTTATAGGTAAACGAATAGCCCAGTTTCATGATAATCAAGTTCTCATAGCTATACCGCAGCACGGCATAGCGCGCATCGGTGCCCTCCAGATAGTCCTTGCGGAAGGTATCCGAAATCCACGGCATAAAGACATAGTTGAGACTCAGCAGGTCTAAGCGATGCTGCCAACGCGAAGCGAGCACCGGGCTCCAGCGATAGACCCACGACGCGGTCAGCACGCGGCGATGAAACTCGGGGCGGTCTTGCGACTCATACATCATCTCGACCTCACTGCTGGACTTCAAGCCCTGCCGAACACGCTCCGACACGAAGGGGAGCAGGAGTGAGGGGAAGCGCAAGTCCATCTCGGCACTATAGGCCACATAGTTCTGATTGTTATATCCCTCCAATCCGGTGATGGCCTCATAGGCGCCACGCAGCTTAAACGACAACGACTCGGCGCCGCGGAACACGTTGCGATTGGAGTAGCTCAGCGAGACGGCAGCGCCCAGATTACCGGCGGTATTGGTGCCCTCCACCTCAGCCGTCACGCTGTGCGGCTTTGACAGTTGCACATGGATATCGGCGTCCAGGCCGGTCGTATCGGAGGGGCTCTCGCGAAAACGGATGGCGGTATAGTTCACCGGCTGTAAGCTGTTGATGGCGGAGTAGGTGCGCTGCACATCGGTAGCGCGATAGAGGCTGTCGGGGCGCAGGGAGAGATGGCGATAGTAGACACGGCGGACGATCTTCGGTCTTCGCGGCTGATAATACATCCCTACGCCGCGATAGGTAGTGGAGTCATACGGCTTCGCCTCCGTGAGGTCTTCACGCAGCGACACATGGCTCAGATGATAGCGGCGGTAGGCCACCGACGGAGAGATGCCCGCCGGGCAACAGACCGACAAGGTGAGGCGAACACCGTAGTCACCGGGGAGGGTATCGGCCACAAAGGATACGAATTCGCGATGGACATTATAATAGCCGGCATCGCGCAGCAGACTCACAATGCGGTTACGCTCCTCTCCGAGGAGGTCGGCCGACAGCGGCATACCGCGATAGAGACGTGTTGCACTGCTATCGGCCCTCACCAGAGCCTCGACATCGGCGTTGTCGAAGGCGTAATGCAGACTGTCCACATAGCTGGGAAGCCCCGGGTGCAACTGATACATAATCTTCAAGCGACGGTTTCGCACCACCGTATCCGCCGTCACCGTCCCGTGCAGGAAACCGCGGTTCTTCATGGTGGCCTCCATCGTCATCAAGGAGTAACGGGTGAGCTCCGGCTGATAAATGACCGGAGCCTCGCCGATATGGCGAATGAAGCGGTTGAAGCGCTTCGTACTGTCGCTCGTCTGCAACAGGTAGAGTCCCAAGGGGACTTTCAGGAAACTGAACCAGCGCGAATTGGCCTCCTGGCGCACACAACTGCGATAGGAGGATGCCGGCGACTGGCGGCTATCGCTCACCACCGTCACCGAAGAAAGGAGGCGGTCGTCCTCATGGGTGAGAAAGCGGTCGGCACTGCAAGCGGTGAGCAAAACGGCAAACCCTGCCGCGAAAAAGTTTCGCAGCAGGGCCCGAATGATGAAAAGATATTTTCTCTGAATAGTTTCTGCCATCATCTTGCACAAAACATCGGGGGCCTGCGTCGAGGGATGCGGCCCGATGGGGACTATTTCACCAAGGTGGCGATGACGGCTGCCAACGTCGCCGTCAGGGAGCCCAGCGAGAGCATCTCGGATAATGTCATGCCCTTACGCGCGCTCTTGGCGGGCACCACGATGCGGCAGCCGGGCTTGATATCCTTGGGAGACTTCACGCGGGACACCGTACCGTTCATATTCACCGTAAACACGCGCTTGGGCTTGGCATGAACGCTATAACCGCCGGCTTGGTTGATGTAATAGTTCAAGCTTGCTTTTTCTCTATAAGCAACGGTATTGGGATAAAGCACCTCACCGTTGATGGAGACGGTATTGTCAAACTGAGGAACGGTGATGACGTCGCCGTCGCGCAGGACGATGTCCCACTGGTCATTACCGGGATTGGCAATAGCCTTGTCCAAGTTAATACCGATGTAGCGTGTGTCGCCGATATCCAGTTTGCGAACGTCAATGGAGTCGCCCGACATGGAAGTACGCAGCATAGACTCCAGCTGCGTCTTCTCGGCCCGCGTCAGGACGCGCAGCAATCGGGCGCCGTTGGCATAGGCCTCCGGGCTCAGTCCGCCGGCCTCTTTGATGAGGTCGCTCAGACGATAGTTTTTCTTCGTCAACGCATATTCTCCGGAGAAGACGACTTCGCCGGAGATATTGACGTGTTCCTGCTCTACGTAGCCGGGAGATTTTCTCACAAAGACTTCGTCGAAGGGCTGCAGGGAAAAGCCCGGCGTTCCCTTCACCACAAAACCGTCTTTAAGCTCGAAGGAAAAAGACTCCGAGACGCTGGGAATCGCCGCCGTGGCCGTATTGTCACGCGAACGCCGCGACACATCGACCTTCACCAATGAGGCGGCGTCGGTCAGGCCGCCGGCCTGCAGTATGAGGTCTTCGAGCGTCGTATTCTCTGCATATTCATATTCTCCGGGGTAGAACACCTCGCCGCTAATCGTCAGCTTCTGCTGGTCGAGAAGCTCTTTATTACTGGGGACATAGAGCACATCTTCATTCTGCAACGAGATATCGGGCACCGTATGCTCCCAGATGCCTTCCAAGTCGACGGAGATAACCTCCAGACGTCGATCCGGGCGACGGCGGTGCATCACCCCACGCACTTTGACAGCATTCTCAGTCATACCGCCGGCTTTCTCTATGAGCTGGCGCACCGTACTGATGTTGCCGTCTACCTGATACATTCCCGGGCGGAATACGGCGCCGCGCACCTCCACCATATTACTGTAACGATTCAGCACGGAGTCGACATAAACGGAGTCTTCGTCGGCCAGTTGGAAGTTGCTGCGCTCAAACTCGTCAATGGTGTATACCTCGTGACGGCCGTTACTGCCGCCCTTGCGCACCAAGCGCACCTGGTCTCTGTAAGCGTCGCCGGTAAAGCCGCCGGCGTACTTAATCAAGGTGGCCACGCTCTCGTTGGACTTCATCTCGTAGTACATAGGGCGCTTCACCTTACCGGTGATATTGACCAAACAGTTATAAGGATTGACAATAATCACGTCGCCGGAGGCCAGACGGACATTGCCTTTCAAATTTCCGTTGAGGATATATTCATACACGTCCACGGTCGTGACCTGCCGCCCGTTGCGATAGACGCGAATGTCGCGCAACGAACCGATTTCGTTGGTACCGCCGGCCATATAGAGGGCGTGGAAGACGGTGGCGAAGGCCGACAGCGTATAAGTACCGGGCACCTCGACAGCGCCCATCACGTGAACGCTGATCGTCTTGGTCTGCCCCACGGAAAGACGCACGTTCGACCCGCCATAACGACTCCCCAGCGTGGATCGCACGCGGCTATTGGCTTGCTCCACCGTCAGTCCGCTGACCGCCACGGGGCCAAAGCCCTCGATGTCGATATTGCCGTCGGGCGAGACGGTGGCGGTGAAGTTCTTCTGCGAAGCTCCCCACACATCGACATAGACGGCGTCGCCGGGGCCCAGACGATAGTCGGAGGGGGTGGCGATATTCATCTCCGGCTCGAAGGTAAGATTTTTATTGTTGAAGATATCGTGACCAAAGATTTTGCGTTTGTTGGTCTCTTCCATCTCCTCCTTATAATAGTAATCGAGCGAGTCGGGGAAGATGGCGTTCATCTCGCGCCCCATATTGTCTTCCTGCTCTTCCATCAGGCGCTTCTTCTGCTGCTGCGTCAACGACGAGTTGCGCAGATTCACGTCCTTTGCCTTCTGCCGTTCACCGCTTTTCTCGAGGTCTTTGGTGTCGCCGTTATTGCTGCGCATGCGCTTCTTGGCATCGTCTATGCCGGAGATATTGCGGCTTCCCAGCTGACTGTTTCCCTGCTCGCGCTCATACTTCTTGCGGATGCGCTGTATCTGGCTGACGGGGACGCCTCTCTCTACCAACTTCGTGACAATTTGACTCTGGGCCGTTCCCTTCTCGTGTTCCTTGACAATAAAGTTGAGCACTTGGTCGTCAGTCATCGACGAGGATTGAGCATAGCCGCCCACGGGCAGCAACAAGAGAGCAAAGAGAATCGGTAGGCACCGTTTTACAATTTTCATATAAGGGGAATTCTGTAAGTGATAGCGTCGTTCTTCTTCTGAAGGAACAGGCAACTAAGCATATCGTTTTCGTAAATATTTCCGGGAGGGAGGAGCGTTGACACGGTAACTATATCATGGAAGAATGGCAGCATTCCCGCTCCGTCGGCGTCTCTAAAGTGTGTCGCGCGGCCTTCTCCTTCGATGCGGCGGCGGGCGCCGCTTCTTTCCCGGGCAGCGGGATGCTTCGCGCCGATCGCGACGCTACTTTCTCGCCGCGCGCCACCAGGGCGGCCGTCTGCAGGATGCATCGGATATCGCCCCACAGGGTTGCTCCATGCAGGTATAGGAGGTCGATGTCCAACCGCGTTAGCATTTTGTCGAGGTTGTTGGCATAGCCGTTCCGCAGAGTAGCCTCCGATGTCAGTCCCGGGCGCAGCTGGAAGAGGTAGGCATAACGGGCATCCCGTTGCTGTATCTGCTCCACAAAATACGGGCGTTCCGGGCGCGGCCCCACTACCGACATATCCCCCTTCAGTACGTTCCACAGTTGCGGAAGTTCATCCAGATGATGGCGCCGCAGATAGCGCCCGATACGTGTCAGACGCGGGTCGCCCGGCATCTCCAACTTGGGGACGTCGGCTTCGGCATCGGCCTTCATCGTACGAAACTTGAGGATGGAGAACGGGCGGCCGTGGCGGCCCAAGCGCTCCTGACGGTAGAACACGCGACCGTTACCTCCTATCATCAATACGACCATCAGGAGGAGGTAGAGGGGAGACAGGAGGAGAAGACCGAGGCCGGCAAATAGGATATCGAAGGCGCGCTTCACGACACGCTCCACCCTTGTCATCCGAAACCGCATGACTTCATCGTGAAAGGGCGAGGTGCCCCGGAGAGGCGTTGTGTTCATAATGGTATAGTTTCAGTATGGGTGGTTCTATCAATGGGGCTTCTCTTTTTTCAATCAGCCCTACCGCTTTATTTGAAGAACGGAGCGCCGCAAAATATATTGTGGCGGCGCGCGGTGACGTCGCGAAGAGGCGGACACCTCCCAACGACGGTCAGGGTGTTCGTTGAAACAAGAGGTTGCTGTCTGTCTTCACCCATTTTCCTCTGACTACCTTGCGGAGGACATTGGTACCGATAACTTTGTATTCCAGCAAACTGTCACCGACGGCCTTCACGTGGAGGGTCTGATTGTCGGCGCCCTGATCGTTGCTCAACCTCAGACGCACGCCGTCATCGTCGAAGTGGCACGAGGTGATGAGCCACAAGCCGCTCACGCCGCGCCCGGAGAGATAACCATACGACGGGCCGAGGATGGCCATACCCGGAATGGGTACCGTCTCGGCATAGGCGTCGATATGTAGCGTCATTTGGGCGTCACGGCAGGTAAAGATGCCGCGGTAGGGCTCAGCCGTCTGTCCGCAGAGCGTCCCCGCCAAGAGGGCGCCACCGAGTCCCAACGCCCATAGGCGTCGATGGATAACAGAGTAAAGCATCCGACGTTTCATGGGGTTTCTATTCTTCTTCGTCGGGCGCGCCTTCGTGAAGTACCATCGTCGTTGCGCCGATGGTGATGATGGCGCCGTCTTCGACTCTTACTTTATCTTTTTGCCCTAAGATGTTCGTTTGCAGAAATGTACCCGTATTGGAACCGGCATCGCGCAGAATAAAATCGTAGGTGCCGGAGGCGGCACGCGGCTTCACCGTCACCACGCAATGGGTAGTGTCGACGCTGGGGTCGACCGTCTTGATGGCGGCGTTGGCCTTCGTGCCGGGGACATGGCGCCCCACCACGTTTTCGCCCTCATAGAGAGGTATTGTCTGTTTTAAGTGGAAAGCGTTTTCTATCACGACGAGATAGCCGCGTATCGGCCGTTGCTCTTCTTCTTGAGCGACAACGGGCCGACCGACTCTCAGTTTAAATTGCTTATGGCAAGCCTTGCATTCAAACACCAGTATGCGGCCCTCTTCATACTTACTATCATCCAGCAGGATGGGCTCATCGCATTTCGGGCATCTTATCTTCTTCATCAGAAAAGGTATATCGTTCTAAAGGGTACAAGGAGGGAGCGAACACGTCGCAAGAGGAGGCCGACGCCCCCTTCTTGAGGGCCGAGACAGGCCACTGCAATCAACGGGTAGGCATCACCCATGCGTCCTCATAGGCTGTATTCTTTCTCAATTGCTTCAGTGCGCTTCGTGCTTCCGACTCGGAAGCATAGTGGCCATAGACCACGCGCACCATTCGCTTCCCCACCAGCACTTCAGCCTGCGCCATACCGTCTTCCTGCAGCTGTGCCGCCAGATGACGGGCGTTGCTCAGCGGTATGCTACTGGCCAGTACGATGGTATAGCGGCCTTCTGCGCTCTTCGGAGCTTCCGTCGCAGCGGGCGTCTCCGCTGAGGCGGGCGTTTCCGGCGTAGCAGCGGGAGCAGAGGCGTCCGTCGGTTCCTCTGCGGTAACAGCCGACGTAGCGACTGCAACAGACGGGGTCTGCGACATCGGTGTTGCCACCGGCTGCGCCGGTTCCCCTACCGAGGGTACCATCGTCGCCACGTGCAGCTGCGACGCATGGTCGGGAGCCCCTACGGGGGTGGCACAAAGCAGATAGAACACCAGCGCCACCGCGGCGGCAGCGACATAGTTGACCCATCCGCGCAACAGCACCGATGCAGGACGTTTCATCGTCTCGGGCGTGGAAACGGCGGGGCGCGAGGCGGTCACAGACGTCGTGACGGCGGGGCGCGCTATCGAGGGTAGAGCGAGGCCATCCAGGCCGTAGAGATCCGGCGACAGCACTCCGGCCTCTACCGGCGTAAAGTCGTAGTGTTCATCGAGGCCCAGACGCAACACGCCGATGCCTTCGATGAAGCATACGCCATCGCGCTGTAAAGCCGTCTTCCAGGCTTCGACAGCGGCATCTATCAGTTGCAGGGCTTCCGGGTAACTGATATCGGCGGCCTGCATACACGACTGTGCCAGCAGACCGTCACCCGCCACCAACTGCGCATTGAATCCAACGGTACGGTGAGGGGGGAGGAACAACTGCTCCTCGGGCATATAACGTGCCGACACATACTGCGTCACAAAGCCGCCCAATCCGGGGACTATCACGCAGTCATGCTTCAGCAAGAGGACTTCGATATGTTTAGACAAATCTATCATAGGGCAAAGATAGTGTAAAAATAGCGCACGTAAAGGGACGACGGAGAGTTTTTTCAGGGGGGCGCCGTCATTTTTTTAAGGAAAGCGTACCCACGCATGACAGAATTTTGACACGCCCCCAAGCGTACTCTCGCGAGAAACGAGGAATTTTCGCGCCATTTTCCACACTTTTCTTACGAATAGATGACAGACTTTTACTTGAAATTAAAAACACGATAACGATTTAAGCCGCCTTCTTTACGTCTTTTCACGCGAATCTCGCAGGGAAACGAGCCTTCTCATGAATCCGGAAATGTATCCAAACGTTAAAGAAAAAAGGCGGGCGGGACGGGAATCACACCGACGGGGCCACGGCGAAACAAGTCCGGGATTTGTCGGAACAAGTCCGGGATTTGTCGGAACAAGTCCGGGACTTGTTTCTTCTTCTCCGGGACTTGTTGTGACGCGCGGCGACCCGGGAGCCACACGCGTTTTGACAGTATATGGCAAAAACGGAACTTCCTTTAACGTTTCAAAGGGGGCGTGAAGAAGCATTTGGAAGCAGAGCAGGGTGTCGCTGAGAAAAAACGCATTCTCGCGGCCTTCGCACACATTTTTACACCCCCTCTCGCTTCACGATAAGCGTCGTTATCGACCCTTCGCCGCCCCCGCTCCTACTCAAAGCGTATGGCCTTGGCCGGACGGATGCGACTAACGATATAGCTCGGCACGATTAAAGCCAATACGGTAATAACCAATGTGGCCACATTGACGCCTATCAGCCAACCGGGGAGGAGAACGACGGGCACCGTATCCACATAGTAGGCCGTAGGATCCAAACGGGCAAAACCCCACAATTGTTGGGCAACCACCAATCCGATGCCGAGGATATTTCCCCAGAAGAGACCGCGAACGACAATCAGGGTGGCGTAGGCAATGAAGGTACGACGGATACGGGCATTGGTAGCTCCCAAGGCCTTAAGGATGCCTATCGTCTGCGTACGTTCCAAGATGAGAATCAGCAGACCGCTCACGACGGTAAATCCTGCGACGCCGATCACCAATATCAGTATCAACCATAAGTTTAAGTCGAGCAACGTAATCCACTGTACAGCAGACGAAGTACGTGGGTTTTCTTTTACGGACAACGTATTATACGTTCCCCCGTAAATATCGTGCCGGCCGTTCAACTGACTCCCAATGCTGCGCTGCACCTCGCTCACCGCATCGAAGTCGTCTAAATAAATTTCCAGCGAACTGCTCTGCAGCTCGTTCCATCCGTTCAACTGCAGCACCGTAGCACGACTCGTCCACATGAACGAGTCGTCGAAACCGGCCAGATGGGTCTCATAGATGCCCGTCACCGTAAAGCGCCGCAGGCGGATATCATCGGAAAAGAAGTAAGCATAGATCTTACTGCCGACATGGAGGTGCAGGCGGTCGGCCTGACGCCGGGACACCAGTACTTCGTTTTTCTCCGACGGCCCCGAGAAATGCGGCAACCGTCCCTCCACCATCTGACGCTGCAGGAAGGCGGTGTCGTAGTCCTCCCCCACTCCTTTCAAGACGATGGTTTGGAAGGCCTCCTCGGTCTTCACCATTCCCATCTTCAGCGCCACACGCGCCACATGTGTCACGTGTTGTTGTGTCCGCATACGCTGTATCAGCACGCTGTCTGTCACGATGGGATAGCTCTCGGGGGAGGTGAAAGACTGGAAGTCGAGCACCTCCAGGTGGGAAGCAAAGCCTGTCAGCTTACCACGTATCTCCGTCTGGAAGCCTTTCACCACACAAACCGTGATGATCATCACCGCCAAACCGATAGCCACACCGCCGGTGGCGATGGCAATGGCCCAACGACTGGCGCGACGCCGACGGTCGTGACCGGCAGCACCGTAAAAACGACGAGCGAGGAAGAAGGAGAACGAGTTCATAAGAGGAGGTAGTGGGATATATAACCGTATCGGGAGGTTTCGAATGGCGCATCAAGCGATTTACAGCGTGCGTCCGGGATAAGCCTCAAGCGCTTGCTTCAGTACGACAAGTGCCCGCGTGAGGTCTTCCTTCTTCAGCACGTAAGCAATGCGCACCTCATCGCGCCCGGCGCCTTCGGTGGTATAGAATCCGGCCGCAGGAGCCATCATCACCGTTTGTCCCTCATAATTGAAGTCTGTCAAGCACCAAGCGCAGAAGCGTTCGGCATCGTCGACCGGCAAACGGGCCACGGTATAGAAGGCCCCCATGGGAATCGGCGAATAGACGCCGGGGATGCGATTCAGGCCGTCAATCAGGCACTTACGACGCTCTACATATTCCTCATAGACCTCCATGCCATACGAGGCCGGTGCGTCGAGCGAGGCCTCCGCCACGATCTGTCCCAAGAGAGGGGGACTCAAGCGGGCCTGACAGAACTTCATCACGGCGGCGCGCACGGCCTTATTCTTGGTTATCAGAGCTCCTATGCGGATGCCGCACTCACTGTAACGCTTCGAGACGGAGTCTATCAGCACCACGTTGTCTTCAATCCCTTCCAGGTGACAGGCAGAGATATACGGCGAGCCGGTATAGATAAATTCGCGGTAGACTTCATCCGAGAAGAGATACAAGTCGTATTTCTTCACCAAATCGCGTATCTGATTCATCTCCCGACGCGTATAGAGGTAGCCGGTGGGGTTGTTGGGGTTACATATTAATATGGCGCGCGTCCGCTCGTTGATGAGTTCCTCAAACTTCTCCACCTTTGGCAACGAGAAGCCCTCTTCTATCGTGGTGGCAATGGTGCGAATCTTGGCCCCGGCGGAAATGGCAAACGCCATATAGTTGGCATACGCCGGCTCGGGAACGATAATCTCGTCGCCGGGGTTCAGGCACGACATGAAGGCAAACAGCACCGCCTCAGAACCGCCGGAGGTAACGATGATATCGTCGGCCGTGAGGTGGATGTCATATTTCTCGTAATAGTGGGTCAGTTTTTCGCGATAACTGAGGAATCCCTGACTCGGACTATACTCCAAGACACTACGGTCGATATGCTGTAACGCGTCCAACCCGGCTTGCGGCGTGGGCAAATCGGGCTGACCTATATTCAAGTGAAAAACATGGACTCCGCGCTGACGAGCGGCATGAGCCAACGGTGCCAGCTTTCGAATCGGCGAAGCGGGCATTTCAAGGCCGCGCTGTGAGATGGTAGGCATTTCTATCTTGTTTAGGGTGGGTCGTAAAACGGCGGAATCGTCTACGAAGACGTTCACATGGAATCGTCTTCCGTATTCCTTGGTGCAAAATTAATAGAAATACACGAGGTGGGAAAGTTCCGCCCCACCTTTTATCCGCACAGGGAGGAGACGGCGCTCCCAGACCCGCCGCCGGCCTCCTCGGCGGCTTCCATCGACGAGGTGCCCCGGCGAACCGAAGAGAGGGAGACGCGCCACAGCGTATCCCCCTCTCTTACTTTAGAAAGGTGCTAACAATGGGTGTATGTAAATTTCCCGTCTCTCTGTGAAGCAGCGTAGACGAGAAAGGAGAGAGCGTAGTGAGCGACGCGACAGACGGAAGCGACCGCTACTGCCGACTCAGTTCTTCCCAGAAGCGTTCCAAGTCACCGGAGAGTCCGGGCATCAACTCGCCACCGATAATCAAAGTGTCGTCATCAACGAGATACAAGTCTGCTATCGTCTCTCGCCCGTTATCCGCATCGCCTCCCGCCAGGAAGAACGTATACGGTTTCAGCAGGTGGTAATGCTCCGTGACGTCGGCATTATCGGCGATGACTCGCCGCAGGAGGGGCTGTATATCCTCGTAGAAAGTCTCACTCTTATCGTCCAACCATTCTTCGATGACGCACCGGGTTAGTTCCACATCATCGTCATCGAAGATAAGCAGTTCTCCACTCTCTTGCTTTACCTGCAAACAGATATCTGTCAGCGGGAGAGACTCGGAGTCGGCGGGCAGCGGAAATTTGGCGGCGACTTTCGACAAGGCGCGAGCTATCTGCCTGTGGGTTTGTTCGGTATATTCTTTCATCGTTGTAGAGCTGTTGGTTTATTTAACGACGAGCGTACGGTCTATCGTATCTACCAGCGAGGCGTTATGTGCACGCGTGGCACTATCCCCGCCACCGGCCGACGACAGTCGGGTACGGAGTTCCCGTAATGCCCGGAGGATGACAGGGCGCTCCTCATCGCTGCCGGAGGCGGCGGCAAACTGAGAGCAGAGGCTCTCTACGGCGCAAGCCTGCAAGCTGCGGCGATAGGAGCTGACCGAGGCACCGGTCGACGTCTCGCGGAAGAGCTTGTTGATGACATCGGGCAGGAATTCTCCTGCCGGGTAGGCCGTATTGAGCGACGTGATGCTATTCATCAGGCTCTGAACCATGCGACGCCCTATCCTCCCCGTCACAGAGGGCACATCAGGAGTGAGACGGCTCACATAGGAGGGCTGAATGAGCCAAGTAGGCTCCGTCAGTATGTGACGGTCAAGGAAGTCGAGTGCTTCTTTCTGCTTTTCTTTGGTCACATTGACATAGACCTCTCCCTGCTGGTCGACGGTTTTAAAGTCCTTATAGACGCCGCCGATGTTCCGCTTTGCGTGCATCAGGTAGCGGCTGAACTGCGTCAGCAGCTGGTTGTAAAGCTCGGAAGCATTGGTATTGTAGATATCATTGCTCTGATACGTCCACTGAGGTATCTGCGTGATGATACGTCGTAGGTTCAGGATGCCATACTCACCGGCTTTCACGGCGTCATCGCCCAGGTCTTCCGTCTGACAGCGGGAGTCGTTGGTCGTATTCGTTTCTCCGTCGCCAAACCACAGACGACGGTTTCCGGCAAGCGCCTCGGAGGTCATCTTCTCCAGTTCCCAATGGTCGCTCTCGTCATCATAGGCATTCCACATGGGAGTATATCCCCAACGGATAGCCCATTTGTCATAGTCGCCGATACGCGGGAAGATACCCACGCGGGATATGCTGTCTTCCGGCTGTGCCACGTAGTTAAAGCGGGCATAGTCCATAATACTCGGCGTGTGCCCGTGCGCTTCCACCCACGCCTTGTTGCGCAAGCTGTCTACGGGGACGGTGCTTGAAGAACCGAAGTTGTGGCGCAGGCCCAACGTATGGCCCACCTCATGCGACGAAACAAAACGTATCAACTCGCCCATCAGCTGCTCGTCGAAGTTCATGCTCCGAGCCGCCTCGTCGAGCGTTCCGGCCTGTATCATGTACCACTCGCGGGTAAGGGTCATTACGTTGTGATACCAGCAGATATGGCTCTCCAAGATTTCTCCGGAACGCGGGTCGTGCACCTGCGGGCCGTAGGCATTGGGGATGGGTGAGGCCAGATAACGTATCACGGAGTAGCGCGCATCCTCCATCGACATGGTGCTATCATTTTCCGGCCATTCGCGTGCCTGGATAGCGTTCTTAAAGCCGGCTTCCTCGAAAGCCTTCTGCCAGTCTTCCACGCCCTGAATGAGGTACGGTCGCCATTGCTTGGGGGTCGCGGGGTCGATATAGTAGACAATGGGCTTCTTCGGCTCTACGAGTTCTCCGCGCTTCATGCGCTCGGCATCGACACTGTCTTTCGGCTCCAGGCGCCACCGCGTGATGAAGCGCTTCGTTTGGGGCGCCTGCTGGTGATCGGAGTAATAGGTGAAGTAGTCGGTAAAATATCCCACCCGCGGATCAAAGAAGCGCCGCTGCATAGGAACCTCCGGCAGGAGGACAAAGGACACGTTGAGTCCCAATGTCACTCGCCCGGTATAGGTGCCGGCTTCCGTCCGATACGACTGTGCCGACCAGGTCTTCACCGTACGTATCTCGGTGTTTTGCGGAAACGTCTTTATACTCTCTATATACGACGCCGACGGGACATAGCCCTGCAGCCCCCACGATGTTTTGACGCGCGAGGTAAGACCGAGAGCGGCATTGTCTTCGTTGAAGAATTCCGTCACTTTGATGCGATAGAGATGGTTCTTGTGGCTTTCCAACTTGAACGAACCGATAATCGGGTCGGTGTTGCAATTTTGGACGGCCCGGTTGATAGCATCTACAGAGTCAGCGGCGTTAAACAGCAGTTCCGACCGCAGCATCAGTCGATTGGAAGGGGCCGTCTGCCAGTAGACGGTTTGTTGTCCCACCTGCTCGCCGCCGTAGTTACCGGTGTTTGCCGGCGTCGAGGTATAGCGCACGGTGACGAGGAAACGTCGGTTCATCAAGCTGTCGGGGATGTTGAAATACCAATCATCGCCCACGTGCTCTATGCCAAAGAGTCCGCGTACCATCTGTGTTGTCTGGGACGTTTCCTTCCCGGAGGCCGGGGCGTTTTCCTTTGCCGGGAGTGCCGCCCAACCTGTCAGCGGAAGCAGGAGGAGGCATGCGCCCACCATTTTCTTGAAATTCATATCTTATATCTGTTTTTATACCGTTATATGCTATCTTCCTTTTTTCTAAGAGAGTTTTCTTCTTACTCGTGGAGATTTCCACTCACTTGCAAAGGAGTTTCATCCTTTACCCTATAGGGACTATTCTTATCTTCCCCCTGCCGAGCCACCCACGATTCTGGCAAATCCCTCGAAAGTCATCAAGCGGCTGAACTGATAGGGCGGAAGCTGCAACGACAGGCGGCCGGGTAAATCCTGCAGCGCGAAATAGTCGCGCAAGACGCACGCCATATGGAAGGCCGTCGGCTGATTTTTCCGGAGGAGCCCGATGTAGCAACGCTTCAGCCGTTCCACGTCGTCTTCATAGTGACACAGTGTCCTGAACAAGACATAATAACAGGCCACGCTGCCGCCATATATCAGGTAGCCCGCAGCGGCATCCACCTCCCGGCGGCAGAAGGCATCCACCAGTCCTTCCACCTCCTCGACGCGCTCGACGATGGGGAGGAAGGTCTCCAGAATCTTGCGAGCATCTATCGGCGTCGCCACCGCGGCATAGGCATAGAGGCGCGCATCGGCGGGAGAAATCTTCCCTTCGCGGTACAACGCGGTAGCCGCCTTCAGGAAGGTGCCCAGATAAGCCTTGGAATCCGTCGGCACCACCCTGCAGAACAGCGAAAAGAAGTGCTGCGGGCTTTGCATCCCGGGCAAGAGTTTTTCACTCAGTACATAGCCGGCCGTGCGCCGCTCACTGTGTGTCAGGGAGCGGAGGTAGAAAGCCAAGGCGGCGCCGTCGGCGGCATCCACATAGGCTTTCAGGCGAGACGCAAGCGTCGGATTATGACGATGTAACGTGGCCACGGTTGGGGAACGATGAGAGTTTGTCAATAAACAAGGAGAGAGGATACGCCCCTACTTACGAGCGTCGGCGCAGACGCACAACGTTTTCTACATGATGTGTCTGCGGGAACATATCGACGGGCTGCACGAGGTCGACCTCATACTGTGCATCCAACAATGCCAAGTCGCGGGCCTGCGTGGCCGGGTTGCAGCTCACATAGACGATGGTGTGCGGGGCGGCAAAGAGGATGGTATCCACCACGTCGCTATGCATACCGGCACGCGGGGGATCGGTGATGATGACGTCGGGGCGTCCGTGCTGTCTAATGAAGTCTTGCGTCAGGATATCTTTCATATCACCGGCATAGAAGAGAGTATTGTCCAAACCGTTCAAGGCGGCATTCACCTTGGCGTCTTCGATGGCGTCGGGGACATATTCGATGCCGATGACCTGTCGGGCTTGCCGCGCCACGAAATTGGCGATGGTGCCCGTCCCGGTGTAGAGGTCGTAGACCAGTTCGTTGCCGGTCAGTCCGGCAGCCTCACGAGCCACCTTGTAGAGAGCATAGGCCTGACGGGAGTTGGTCTGATAGAAGCTCTTCGGGCCCACCTTGAAGCGCAGGCCTTCCATTTCCTCATAGATAAAGTCGGCGCCCGCATAGGTCTTTACGGGGAGGTCGCCAAAGGTGTCGTTACACTTGGTATTGTTGACATACAGCAGCGATGTTATCTCGGGAAAGGTCTGTTTCAGATGTTCCAACAATTCCCGTGCGGCCTTTTCCTCCTCAGCGTCATAGATGCAGAACTGCATCAACAGCATGAGTTCGCCGGTCTCCGAGGTACGCACCATCATCCCGCGCAGGAGGCCGCGCTGCTGTCGATAGTCGAAGAACGTCAGTGTATGGGCGACGGCATAGTTGCGTATCTCGTTGCGCAGTCGGTTGTTGATATCTTTCATCAGCCGACACGTTTGTATGTCGAGGATTTTGTCGAAAGCGCCGGGGATATGAAATCCCACCGCATTCATATTGTCGAATACTTCGCCGGAGGCCACCTCCTCGGCTGTCAGCCATTTCTTGTTGGAGAAGCCAAACTCGAGTTTGTTGCGGTATTCTTGCGTTTGCTCACTTCCCAATATCGGCTGTACAGGCGGCAGTGCGACCTTTCCAATGCGTGCCAACGTCTCCTCCACCTGCCGCTGTTTGTAGTATAGCTGACGCTCATAGGGGAGGCATTGCCATTTGCAACCGCCACAGACGCCGAAATGCGGGCAGAACGGTGTACTCCGCTCTGCCGAGTAATGATGAAACTTCACCGCCTCTGCCTCGGCATAGCTATGTTTTTTGCGGCGCACCTGCAGGTCGACCACATCGCCGGGGACGACATAGGGCACAAAGACGACTCGTCCGTCCACCTTGGCCAAGGCTTTACCCTCTGCGGCCACATCTGTTATCGTGATATGCTCCCACAAAGGGAGTGCTTTCTTCTTTCTCGCCATATACGTCTTTGTTCTCTAATTCTTGGGTATTACTTGTTTGATGAGGGCATATGCTTTATACAGCCCCAATTCTCCGGCGCGACTCCAGTCGCTGCGTGCCTCCCGGGAGTGCCCCATATCCAGATGCACCCATCCGCGGCCGAGGGCGGCCTCTGCCAGACGCGGGTCGCACTGCAGGGCTTTGGTGAAGGCCTCTAACGCCTGTTGGGGAGAGCCTTGTGCGCGCCATACACAACCGATGTTGTAGGCGACATAAGCATTTTCCGGCGCCAGGCGTTCCGCCGCTTGCAGGGCCACCATCGCCTCGGAGAGCAGAGAGAGGGCGGCCGACTCCGTGGCGTGTCCCCCGTCGACCATCTGCCCGCTCGAGGCCATGGCCTGATAGTATTTGACGGCGGCACGCTGCAATACTATCAGCAGTTGCACGTCGCGCGACGGCCCGGCGCCGTCGGCCTGTTCCAGAGCGGCGAGTGCCGCCGCATAGTCATAGGTGTCTGTAGCCCGGATAGCCGTCAGCAGGCAGCCTTCGGCGGTCGTAGCCGTCGGGACGGTTGTTCCTATATAAGCGGCACCGGAGCCTTCGGCCGTTGCCCACCGTGGGGTGGGCTCACCGGAGGCCGCTGCCGCGGTGCTCAGTGCCGCCAATTCTGCCATATAGGTGAGGGGCGCGCTGCCGCGGCCCTCTTCCATCGGCTTAAAGGTCAGGCGGAATAGCAACAACGGACGCCGCTCCACCTGCTTATCTTGTACCCGTCCAAAGAGGTCGGAGGCCAGCAGGCGTCCCATCGCGGAACCCGTCGAATCGCGGTCGTCGTCGCTCACCAGTCGGTCATAGTCGTCTAAGTTGTGATCGGTGATCCGCCGTACCGCCTTGATGGGGCGTCGCCGTTGCTGTTGGAACGTCAGGTCGAGATTGGCCCGCGCTATCACGCTCTCATCGCGCAGGGCTCCACGAAGGTCGCCCATCTTACGCCGACATTCCGCCCGCGCCGCATAGCCATAGAGGAAATGAGGATATTCGCGGATGATGCGACTGAAGTCGGCCACCGCCCCGCGGTAGTCTGCCGTCTGTTGCCGCAGCAGGGCACGGTTGTAGATAGCCAGGATGTTATCCGGCTCTTGTTCGATGACAAAGGAGAAGTCGTCAATAGCCCGATTGCTTTCTCCCACCAGTGCCAACAGCAGGCCGCGATTGTAATGTGCCACAAAATGTTGCGGAACAAGGGAGATGCATTGGTCATAGTCGGCAATGGCTTCGCCGAAGCGGTTCATTCCGTGCCGTGCCAGTGCCCGCGCCACGTAGTAGTTATAAACCTGCGGCTGCAAGCGGATGGCCCGCGTCAGTAGGCTGTCGGCCGTGTGATACTCTTGACGACTCAGGGCATAGCGTCCCTTGAAGGCCCAGCTGTCGGCGTCGTCGCTATGGCGCTGTAGCAAACCGTCTATCCACACCATGGCCTGTGCCGTATCGCCCTGTTCCAAGCACACCTGTGCCCGCAGCGCATACGCCCGATAGAATTGTGGGTAACGTTGGAGTAACTTGTCGACATCAGCCGCGGCCTCCTCCGGTTGCTGACTCTGCAGATAGCAGAGGGCTCTATTGTAGCGGGCGCTCTGGTCGTCGGGTAGTTCCCGGAGAGTGCGCGTATAGTCGTCGATGGCGCCGGAGAGATTTCCCAGCCGTATCCGGCACAGCCCCCGCAGTTGGAACACTTCCACCTGGTAGGCATTGCGCGCAATAGACTGCGAGCAGTCGTCTTCCGCCCCCACATAGTCATCGAGACAGAACTTGGCATAAGCTCTGTAGTAGTACGGCTGATGCAGATAAGGCCGTGCCTCCACCACCTGAGTAAAGTAGTGGATGGCCGTCAGGTAGTCGTCGGAGGCCAGAGCGCTACGCCCCATCAGCAGGACGTTATCCGTGTGTATCTGCCCCCGGAGAGGCATCATACATCCCAGCCATAGCGCCACCCAGCCGGCGAACAGACACCGCCGCCCTACCGTTATCGAAAGGAGGATTCCGTTCCGCACCATCACGTCGTTCTCCGCAGGCTTATTTCATTTTCGTCTTATAGGAGCAGCGCACTTTCCCTTTTAACAGGTTCGACAGTTTGCCGCGTATCATCTGCTTCCGCAGCGGCGCAATACGGTCGACAAAGAGGTGTCCGTCGAGATGATCAAACTCATGTTGCATCACACGGGCCAAATAACCCTCCACCCATTCATCATGCGCCGTAAAGGTTTCGTCCATATAGGTCACATGGATGCGCGTCGGACGCCGCACCGGTTCCTGAATGCCGGGGAGGCTGAGGCATCCCTCGTCCATGCTGACGGTCTCACTGTCGTCCACCTCCACAATATGCGGGTTGATATAAGCCCGGCGGAAGTCGGCATATTCGGGGTAATCGTCCTTCAGTACGTCCAGCGAAATCACCACCAAGCGGATGGGGAGACCAATCTGCGGCGCGGCCAATCCCACACCGTCGGCGCGATCCATCGTTTCAAACATATTCTGTATCAGCGTCGCCAGCTCCGGATATTCGGGCGTAATCTCTTCCGTTTCCTTACGGAGTACGGGAGCACCATAAGTATAAATAGGTAATATCATCGTTGTTCTTGATAATTTTCGTTTCTTACTACAGAGAGAGGACACGTTCCTCTCGGGGAGATTCCTTCTCCTTTTTATTTTCGTCGTTCCATATACGACTGCAAGATAATGGTGGCACTGATTTCGTCCACCAGCGCCTTGTCTTGCCGCCGCCCGCGCCGCAGCCCGGCGTCGAGCATCGTGCGGTGTGCCAAGACTGAGGTGAAGCGCTCGTCCCATCGAACGATATCCATCTCGGGACACATATGCTGTAACCGCCCGATGAAGGCCTCCACACGTTGTGCGTTTTCGGAAGGAGTACCATCCGTCTGCCGCGGCCATCCCACCACGATAGTATCTACCGTCTCGCGCGCCAGATAGTCGCGGAGGAAGGTGAGAAGTTCCGCCGTAGCCACCGTTGTGAGGCCACCGGGGATAATCTGTGCCGGGTCTGTCACTGCCACCCCGGTACGTTTCCGCCCATAGTCTATTGCTAATAGTCTTCCCATAGTGTTGACAAAGATAGTGCAAACGAGTGAAGTGGAAAAGCAAGGCGGCTTGTTTTTTCATTTCCGACGGCATGCCTGCGTGTCCCGCGACAGTGCTTCTCGGCGAGGGACGCCGAAAGCCGCCGCCTTCGTCCCGGCCGGACACTGCCCGCCTACGGCCGAAAAGGTACAAGTTTTGGGAACGCATACCTATCCTCCTCACGTTCCTCTTTTCGACGTCGACTTCATTCTTCAGAAAAATATCGAACCGGCAAAAAGGGGCAAGCGCCGAAATACGACGTTTGCCCCTTTTGGTAGAAGAGAATGCTTGTTATCAGCCCTTGATAGCGGCAATACCCGGCAGTACTTTGCCTTCGATAGCCTCGAGCAGGGCACCACCACCGGTAGAGATGTAGCTCACCTGGTCGGCCATACCGAACTTGTTGATGCAAGCTACACTGTCGCCACCACCAATCAGCGAGAAACCACCTTCGGCCGTAGCCTTCGCAATCGCATCGGCGATAGCACGGGAGCCGCCGGTGAAGTTGTCGAATTCGAAGACACCGGCAGGGCCGTTCCACAGGATGGTCTTGGCACCGTCGATAGCCTGAGCGAAGAGCTTGCGGGTCTCGGGACCGGCATCCAGGCCTTCCCAGCCTTCGGGAATTTCTCCCACGGGGACAACCTGCGTATTGGCATCGTTGGAGAAGCTGTCGGCAGCAATGCAGTCCGTACCAAGCACGAGGTTCACGCCCTTAGCCTTGGCCTTGGCAATGATGTCGAGCGCCAACTGCAGCTTATCTTCCTCGCAGATAGAGAGACCGACATGGCCACCCAGTGCGCGAGCGAAGGTGTAGGTCATACCGCCGCAGAGAATCAGGTTGTCGACCTTGTCCATCAGGTTCTCGATGATGCCAATCTTCGTCGACACCTTGGAGCCACCCATAATAGCGGTGAAGGGATGCTGAATGTTGTTGAGGACATTGTCAACAGCCTTCACTTCTTTCTCCATCAGATAGCCCAGCATCTTGTGGTCGGCGTCGAAGTTGTCGGCGATAACAGCCGTAGAGGCGTGCTTGCGGTGAGCGGTACCGAAGGCGTCATTGACATAATAGTCGGCATACGAAGCGAGCGTCTTGGCAAAAGCCTTCTGGCTCTTCTTCATCTCGTCCTTAGCGGCAGCATAGGCGGGATCTTCCTTGTCGATGCCGACGGGCTTACCCTCTTCTTCGGCATAGAAGCGCAGGTTCTCCAGCAGAAGCACCTCGCCACCCTTCAGAGCAGCGGCAGCCTCGGCAGCCTTGGCACAGTCGGGAGCAAAAGCGACGGGAACGCCGAGAGCATCGCTCACGGGCTTAACAATCTGGCTCAGGGAGAATTTAGCATTCACCTTGCCTTTGGGCTTGCCCATATGGCTCATGATGATGAGCGCACCACCGTCGGCGAGGATTTTCTTAAGCGTAGGCAGTGCACCGCGAATGCGGGTGTCGTCAGTCACCTTGCCGTTCTCATCGAGGGGCACATTGAAGTCCACACGTACGATGGCTTTGGCGCCATTGAAGTTACAAGTGTCAATCGTTACCATTGTGATTTCTATAGTTTTATCTGTAAATAAAATACTACGTGATACGCCTTCTCCTACAGCCGGTAGTGGGAACATCGGCCGTCGGTAGGGCACGAAGCTGTCGGAGACGCCGGCAGTTCACCGCAAAAGTACAAAAAAACTCTTACATAGCGGTGCGCACAACCACCGCCAAACACAAAATCTCGCTTGGCATTACTGTTCCAGCGCTGTACGTAAGGCGCTGACGGCCTCCTGCGGCGTCGGACAGCTGTCGAGGAGCGTGACGAACTTGGAACCTACAATTACGCCGGAAGAATAGGCCTCGGCACTTTGGCGGGTGGCACGGTTGGAGATGCCAAAGCCCACCAGGAAGGGGTGACGGAGCTGCATCGACTGCAAACGGGAGAAATAGGCCTCACGGGCGGCATCGAACGACTGCTGAGCACCGGTGACTGCAGCAGAGCTCACAGCGTAGACAAAGCCCGACGTGGCGGCATCAATGCGCCGGATGCGTTCCTCGGGGGTTTCCGGAGTAACGAGGAAGATGGGGGTGAAGCCCTCCGGGACAAGGGAGGCATATTCACGCTCATAGACGTCGATAGGGAGGTCGGGGATGATGACACCATCGATGCCTCGTTCCACACAGGCCTGACAGAAGGCTTCGAAGCCGTAGTGAAGGATGGGATTGAGATAGCCCATCAATATCAAGGGGATGTGGATATCGCGGCGCACCTCGGCGAGGTCGTCAAAGAGGCGGTGCAGACTCATGCCCTGCCGCAGGGCTGTGGTGGCGGCCTGCTGAATCACGGGGCCGTCGGCCAGAGGGTCGCTAAAGGGAATTCCTATCTCGACCATATCGACACCACCGTCCTGCAAGGCCCGGAGGGTGTCGAGGGTGCCGTCGACAGTGGGATGTCCGGCACAGAAATAAACCGACAAGATGCCGGTGGGCTTTTGCTGAAAGAGTTGTTGTATGCGATTCATCGCTTGTTTTATGCTTTAGGTATTTCTACAAAATGAGTGCGTCTCCATTGAAAAGAAGTGTCATCGACGCTTCATCCACTCTACTACGAAGCGACGCAGCAGAGCGGCGTCTTTCACTCCCGGCGACACCTCGAAGCAACTGTTCAGATCGAGGCCACGCCACCGGGGATGGTGGAAGGTCGTGAGCGCAGGGAGAGCCTCCAGCCCGATACCGCCCCCCAGAAGGAAGGGCACATCGGCATCGTAATGCTGCAGCACCTGCCAATCGAAGGTTTTCCCGCTCCCCCCATGGGTGGCCGTGGGGGTGTCAAAGAGGAAATAGTCTACGGCATCCGCATAGTCGGGCACCCGGCGGAGCGACGAGGTGTCACCGGGCAGGACGCGCACCACCGTTTTCCCCGCGTTGCGCAAGCCACGGCAGAACGCCGACGACACCTCGCCATGGAGCTGCACAATCTCCAGCCCATAGGCTGCGGCGACCTGCTGCACCTCCTCTTCCGAAGGGGATACAAAGACGCCGACACGGTGGGCCGTCTGCGGCAGATAAGCGGGCGGAAAGGCGGTGGCAGCCCGGGGTGAAGGGGGATAGAAGATGAAACCCGTCCAGAGAGTGTCGACGGGGCCGGCCGGGGCAACGAGGGGAACCAAGGTTTCCTCTACTGCGCGGATATTCTCGGCGTCACGCAGGCCACATACTTTAATAATCATAGTACGTTCTCTCCTTCTCTTACTCCTTGCGGCGCAGCGCTTCCACATAAACGCGCAAAGCCTCACCGGGATGGGGCGTACGCATAAAGGCTTCGCCGATTAACAACCCGCGATATCCTGCCTGCAAGATGCGACGGGCATCGTCGGGATTCAGCAGACCGCTCTCCGAGATGGGAAGCGCTGAGGCGGGTAAGTTATCGAAGAGCTGCAGGGAACGTTCCGGATTTGTCACAAAATTCTTGAGGTCGCGATTGTTCACGCCGATGACGTCGACGGCCTCGCTGAAGGCATCAAGTTCCGAAGCCTCATGGATTTCCAACAAGACCTCCAACCCGCTGTCGTGGGCCACGCGCGCCAAGGCATGACAGCGCTCCGCCCCAATAGCGGCGGCAATCAGCAGGATGGCGTCGGCGCCGCAGACGCGAGCCTGCCATATCTGTGCCTCGTCGATGATAAATTCCTTACATAGGATGGGACGATCCGTCAGCGTACGCGCCTGACGGATATCCTCCATGCCGCCCCCAAAGAAGGGGGTGTCGGCCAAGACGGAGAAAGCGCTGGCACCGGCGGCCTCATAAGCGGGGATGACATCGGCCACACGGGCGTCGGCATGGATATCGCCCTTCGAGGGCGAGCGCCGCTTAAACTCGGCGATAATACCGCCGCCGGGAGCGTCGGCCAACGCACGGCGCAGACTGTGATGCCGCGTCACAGCCTCGGCGGAGCGTTGCAAAGCGGCAATGTCGTTGTCGGCACGCAAAGCGCGGACATAGTCGGCCTTCTCGGCCAATATCTTGTCGAGTATCGTCATGACGGGGCGGAGGAGTTGAGTGCAACAAAGCGGCGGAAGGCGGCGACGGCTTTTCCGCTGTCGAGAGAAGTCTCGGCCTCGGCCAAACAGTCGATCAGTGTCTTCTCCGGACAAATGGCATGGATGGCAACAGCCGCATTGGCAACGACGCAATGACGTTGCGCAGCGGTAGACGTGCCCTCCAGAACGGCATCGAAGATGGCGGCGGCCTCATCGGCCGTAGCGCCGCCAAAGAGTGCTTCCGACTGTACGGTCTCCAACCGGAGGTCGGCGGGGCTGTAAAGCTTCTCACCCTGCGGCGTGACGAGCTTGAAGTCACTCGTCAGCGATACCTCGTCATAACCGTCGATACTGTTGACGACGGCATATCCTATGTTCAGGCGTCCCAACACGCCGGCATAGAGCCGCTGCTGCGTGAGGGTGGCCACGCCCAACAGTTGATAAGCGGGCCGCGACGGGTTGACCAACGGGCCCAAGAGGTTGAAGATGGTCTTAAAGCCCAGGGCACGACGCAACGGGGCGACAGCGGCCAAAGCGGGATGGAACAAAGGGGCATGGAGGTAGGCCACGCCGCTCTCGGCGATGGAGCGTTCCAGCCGCTCGGCGTCGTTCGTAAATTTTATGCCGTGATGTTCCAAAACGGTACTGGCGCCGCTCACGGAGGTAGCGGCATAGTTCCCATGCTTAGCCACCTTATAACCGGCACCGGCTACCACGAAGCAGGCGCAGGTAGAGATATTGAAGGTATTCTTCCCATCGCCGCCGGTTCCTACAATATCGATGGCTTTGTAGGCGGAGAGATCAATGGCAACGGCGCGCTCTACCAGAGCGCTCCGGAATCCCAGGAGTTCGTCAACGGTGACGGGGCGCAGCGCATAGGCGGCCAGGAAGGCGGCCACCTGTGCCTCAGCATAGCGATGCTCACTGATGCCGCCCAATACGTCATGGGCCTCATCCATAGTGAGTGCTTCGTGCTGAAAGAGTTTTTCAAGAATAGTTTTCATGAGAGAAGGGTTTCTATAGGAGGGTGCTTCATGATTTGACGAAGCGGCCCTTGACAAAGTTACGAATGATGATACGCCCCTCCGGACTGAGGACGCTCTCCGGATGGAACTGGATGCCGTGGACGTCGTAGACGCGATGACGTAGGGCCATGATTTGACCTTCCTCACTGAGGGCCGTCACTTCAAGACAGTCGGGCAGTCCGTCCTGCGCTACCACCCACGAGTGATAACGCCCCACGCTGAGGGGCGACGCCAAGCCGTCGAACACATAGTCGGCACGGCAGATACGAACCGGCGTCTGTACACCGTGGAAGACCTGCGAAAGGTTTTCCAGACGGGCGCCAAAGACTTCTCCGATGGCTTGATGCCCCAGGCAGATGCCCAATATCGGCTTCCGGGAAGCATAGGTGCGGATGGTGTCTTTCAGCAATCCCGCCTCATCGGGAATTCCCGGACCGGGCGAGAGGACAATCTTGTCGAAATCGGCGAGGTCGTCGAGCCGAAAGCGGTCGTTGCGAAACACGCGGACGAGAGCCCCTTCTTCCTCCAACAGCTGAAACAGGTTGTAGGTAAAGGAGTCATAGTTGTCTATAAGGGCCACGGTGGGCGCGGCCGCAGAATATTGTGTGTGTGACATAAGGAAGGGGCTATTTCTCATTTTCCTCGTTCGCCGGCGACTCCGCCAGCACGATAGCACGCCGCAAGGCGCCGAGTTTATTGTTTACTTCTTGCAATTCATAGTCTTCGTTGCTGGCTGCCACAATGCCACCGCCGGCCTGAAACGTCAGCGTACCGTTACGGCTCACAAAGGAACGGATGGTGATGGCTTGATTGAGCTGCCCGTCGAGACCGATAAAGCCGATACAACCGCCATAAGCGCCGCGGCAATGGGGCTCGTATTCGCTGATGAGTTGGAGTGCTCTCACCTTCGGCGCCCCCGAGAGGGTTCCGGCGGGGAACGTGTCGGCCAACAGACGGATGGGATTGGTGCCTTCACGCACCTCGCCGCTCACACGGCTCACCAAATGGATGACGTGACTATAAAACTGGGTATCCTTGAAGAAGTCCACCTTCACACCCTTGCAATTACGGCTCAGGTCGTTGCGCGCCAAGTCTACCAACATCACGTGTTCGGCATTTTCCTTAGGGTCGGCGTGCAAGGCGGCGGCAGCAGCCTCATCTTCCTCCTTGGTGGCACAACGGCGTGTGGTCCCTGCGATGGGATCGATATACGCCCGATTTCCCTCAATGCGACAGTGTGTCTCCGGCGAAGAGCCGAAGATGCGGAAACCGCCGAAGTCGAAGTAAAACAGATAAGGAGAGGGATTGATGCGACGCAACGCACGATAGACGCGGAAGTCATCGCCCACATAGTGCTGACTGAAACGCCGCGAGAGGACTATCTGAAAGACATCGCCGCGACGACAGTGCTGTATGCCGCGACGGATATTGGCCTTATGCTCCTCATCGGTCAATGTGGAGGTCACTTCACCCACGGCATGGAAGTCATAAAGGGCATAGTCGCCACCACGCAAGGCGCTCACCACTGTGTCCATACCGCTCTCCTGACCTTCTGAGAGGAGTTCCAGCAGCACCAATTCATCGCGGAAACCGTTAAACACCAAGAGATAGCGGTAGAGTATATAGAGAATATCCGGGGCGTCATTGTGAGGGTCTGTCGTATCTTTAACGGCAATCTGTTCGAAATAGCGCACGGCATTGAAGCCGGTATAGCCATAGAGTCCGACATAGGAAGTATATTCACCACTCACCTGAAAACGGGAAATGAAGTCCTGCATAGCAGCAGCCACATCATACTGTTCGGTGAGGGGATGCTGCTCGGTATGCCCGTCGGGAAAGCGGAGAGTGGCGATGCCGTGCCCCATACTGATAGAGGCCAACGGGTCTAAGCCGATAAAGGAACGATTGTTTTCCGCCCCATGGTAATCGGAGCTCTCCATCAGCACGCTCTGCGGGAAGAGGTCACGCACCTTGAGGTAAGTGCCTACCGGCGTGGTGAGGTCTCCGGGAAGGGCGCGCGCAGCCACGCGATAGCTATATCGGGAGGAAGATATGGATTGAGGGTCTTTCATTCTCTTCTTTATTTTTCAGCATCAGCCACGGTATATTCCGCCGCATGAGCTAGATAAGTATCAATATCTTTGTCGCCGCGTCCACTGAGGGTCAGTACCACCACATCGTCACGCTGCAACGTCAGGTGGTCCAGAGCGGCCAGAGCATGCGCCGACTCCAGTGCCGGCAAGATACCGTCAGCGCGATTCAGCGCATAAGCGGCACGGAGGGCCTCGTCGTCGGTAATGGCCAACGCCGTGGCACGGCCGGAGCGCACCAGATGGGCATGAAGCGGACCGATGCCGGGATAGTCCAGACCGGCAGAGATGGAGTAAGGCTCTACCACCTGCCCGTCTTCATCTTGAATGATGAGCGAGCGGAAGCCATGGAGCACGCCTTCTGTCCCAACGGTCAGCGTGGCGGCCGTCTGCGGGGTATCGGCACCCATACCGCCGGCCTCTGCCAATACAATCTTCACGTCGGTATCGTCGAGGAAGTGGAAGATGGTGCCGGCAGCATTCGAACCGCCGCCAATGCACGCCACCAGATAGTCGGGCGTCTCACGGCCTTCTTTTTCCTTCAGCTGAAGACGTATCTCCCTACTGATGACACTCTGCATACGTGCCACCAAGTCGGGATAAGGATGCGGGCCCATGGTGGAACCTATCAGGTAATACGTATCCTGGGGATGACAGCACCAGTCGCGGATGGCTTCGTTGCATGCGTCTTTCAAGGTGCGATTGCCGGTCTCCACCGCTACCACCTTGGCACCCAGCAGACGCATCTTCTCCACATTGGGCCGCTGACGGGCAACGTCGAGAGCGCCCATATAGACGGTGCACGGCATATTCATCAGAGCGCATACGGTGGCGGTGGCCACGCCATGCTGTCCGGCGCCGGTCTCTGCCACGATACGGGTCTTTCCCATACGTTGTGCCAACAGAATTTGTCCGATAGCATTATTGATTTTATGGGCGCCGGTGTGGTTGAGGTCTTCCCGCTTGAGATAGATTTTACATCCATATTTACGACTCAACGAGGCGGAGAGATACAACGGCGAGGGGCGTCCCACATAATCACGCAACAGGGCGTCATACTGTTGTCGGAAGTCTTCGCTGTCGATGATACGACGATAGTTCTCTTGCAAGGCTTTCACACAGGGCTGTAGTATCTCCGGGATAAAGGAACCGCCGTAGCGGCCGAAATATCCTTCATCACTCACTTGGTAGAGGCTCATATTTTTTCTTTTAATAGGTTTTGTCGGATGAATCGGGTTTGTCGAAAAACAAAAAGCGGCCTGTCGTAAGTTGAACAGACCGCTTTATTTATCATTTCCGGGTGCTTCAGTTAGGGATACACCGTTTCAACTTACGACTATTGAAGTAGTAAGCGGCGCCACCAGAACTTATTCACCTTGTTGTTTGTCATTGCTAATTTCTTTTCTGCTGGCAAAAGTATAGAATACCTTTCACCCTCGCAAGCAAAATGAAAGTTTTTTTACGCTTTTTCGTGACAATCTGACATCACGCCTGAAGATATAGGCGCTTTACGCGCTCCGACACCGAGGTGAGCACCTCATAGGGAATGGTGCCGAGCTGCTCCGCGAGAGTGGTCGGCGGCAGAGCGGCGCCA
Organism: uncultured Prevotellamassilia sp.; assembly: GCA_964640535.1. Taxonomy (GTDB): domain Bacteria; phylum Bacteroidota; class Bacteroidia; order Bacteroidales; family Bacteroidaceae; genus Alloprevotella. The sequence goes on from CAZXFS010000006.1 coordinate 70,671, forward strand.
AAGATTTCCACGCTGTCGCCTTCCCGGCAGGGTATATCTGTCACATCAATCATACAGACGTCCATACAGATATTTCCCACATAGGGGGCACGATGACCGCCCACCAAGCAGTAGCCATGGCGATTTCCCAAGTGGCGGTCCAAGCCGTCGGCATAGCCAATGGGCAGGGCGGCGATACGCGAGGGGCGGTCGAGAACGGTGCGGCGCGAATAGCCCACGCTGTCGCCCGCTGCGCACTGACGAATCTGGAGGATAGTCGTCTTGAGGGTGGCGACATTGTGAAGCTCGCGGCCGTCAATGGGGTCGATACCATACAGTCCCAGTCCCAGACGCACCATGTCGAGATGATATTCCGGGAAGCGTTCAATGCCGGCACTATTGCAGATATGACGCAGGACACGATGACTGAAAGCACCCTGCAGTGCCCGCGAAGCGGCATCGTAGCGAGCAAATTGCTCCCGGGTAAACGCGTCGAAGTCACCGCTGTCGCTACCCACGAAATGTGAGAACACAGAGCGGGGCAGGAGGGCTGTCTGATGGCGTAAGCGATCAATGAGCGCCTCCATATCGTGCTCGGGGTCGAAGCCCAGACGATGCATACCGGTATCGAGCTTGATATGTATGGGGAAATGGGTGATGCCTTCGCGCTCGGCGGCATGGATGAGGGCCTCCAACAAACCGAAACTATACACCTCAGGCTGCAGACCATAGGCAAAGAGCGTAGAGAACGACGACATCTCGGGATTCATGATGAGGATATCTGCGGTGATACCGGCTTCGCGCAAGGTGACGCCTTCGTCGGCCACCGCGACGGCGAGGTAGTCAACACCACGGTCTTGCAGCGTCCGCGCCACCTCAACACTCCCCGTGCCGTAGGCGGAGGCTTTCACCATACAGGTTATCTTCGTCTCGGGCCGCAGGAAGGTGCGATAATACCCCAAATTGTCGGCCACCGCACCGAGGTCTACTTCGAGGGTGGTCTCATGTACCTTCTGCGACAGTCTGTCGACGAGGCGTTCGAAGCCTGCAGGGCGCGCTCCTTTGAGGAGTATCAGACTATCGCTGAGTCCCTCGAGGACGGAGGAGCTCAGCAGGGCTTCCACGCTGGGGAAGAAGGCCTTTCGCGTCACGGAGAACGCCTCACCGGCGGCACTGATTTCCGGGCCCACGCCGATGAGGTAGTCGATACTGCGATGAGCCACCAAATCGGCCACGCGACGATAGAGTTCCTCCCGTGCCAGACCGCTCTGCAATATATCCGAGAGGATGAGTACACGTTCGTGCCCTCCGGGACGACGGCGGGCAAAGTCAAGGGCGATATCCAAGGCGTTGATATCGGAGTTGTAGGCATCGCTTATCAGCGTACACCCTCTGACGCCCTGCTTTACCTCAAGGCGCATGGCGATGGGCTCCAATCCGGCCATACGCTCCCGAAGAATATCGGACTCCACCCCTATATAGAGGGCTACCGCCAAACAGTGAATGGCACAGGTGAGAGAGGCGTCATCGACAAAGGGTATGACGATTTCGCCATCCTTACCGTTGTAGGTATATCCGATACGCGTTTCGGTATCTCCTTTTTGGGTGGTATGCAGATAAAGGGGCGTCGTCGGATCCTTCGTCGACCAGGCCAGTTGTCGCCCGGAGAAATGCATCGCCGTCACCGTCCGGAAAAGGACAGGGTCATCGGCCGTATACACCAATACTTCGGCATCCTGAAAGAGGGAAAGCTTCTCCCGACACTTCTCCTCGATGGTAGAGAAGTTCTCCTGATGAGCCTCCCCAATATTCGTCATCACCCCGATGGTAGGCTGAATGATGGCACGCAGAGCACTCATCTCTCCGGGTGCGGAAATGCCGGCTTCGAAAATACCCACCTCGCACTGTTCGTCGAGATTCCATACGCTCAGCGGGACGCCAATCTGTGAATTATAGGAACGCGGGGAGCGCACCACCCGTCGCGTAGAGGAAAGTATCTGATACAGCCACTCCTTTACCATGGTCTTTCCGTTGGAACCGGTGACACCGATGACGGGGACACCGTATTCTTCGCGGTGACGCTCGGCAAGGCGCTGGAGGGCACGGAGCGGGCTCAATACTTGCAGGAAATTAGCCCCGACATAGTCGTCCAGATGTTCGGGAAGCGTGTCCACCACAAAGTGGCGCACGCCGCGGCGGTAGAGGTCGGGAAGATAGCGATGCCCGTCCCCCCGCGGGGTACGGAGAGCGAAGAAGAGTGTTGTCTCGGGGAAGGCCAGCGAGCGACTGTCGGTCAATAGCCATGCCACATCACCCTCCGCCTCTCCAAAGCGATGGGCGCCAATGAGCGTTGCTACTTTTTCTATAGAATAGTTCAAGGATGTATTGTGTTAGAAGTTGTACGATTGAATGTGCTGCGGAAAGTGACGGGAGCGATGCTACGTTTCCCATTTTCGTTGAAACTCCCGTTGCATGACCTCGAGATGCGCACGAAAACGGCGTGCCTCCTCGCTGTCGGGATGTAACAGACGATGACGAAGGGCCTGCAAAATCTTCCGGCGGTCGGCGGCATATTCCCGCAGGCGGTCGGAGAAGGCCCACGCGGCGAAGCGCTGTCCTACATACCGGGTGGCGGCCGCCGAGGGATGGAGCATATCGTCGTCGTAGAAGCGGTAGTCGCGCAGCTCGTCCATCACGATTTCGTAGGCGGGAAAATAGTGGACGCCCTCCACCTGTTGTGTCAGGCGCTCGGCGGCGAGATGAAGGACCGACTTGCTGAGTGTAGACGTGTGGTAGCCCCACTTGGCATAGCGATAGGGACTGACGGTTAAGACCACCTGCAGTTGGGGGCGGCGTTGCCGCAACCGTGTAAGGAGGGATTCCATCTCTTCCACAATATTGTCAATGCTCAGCCGCCGCGTCACGAAACGCTGCGCGGCCACCTTGTGACAATTCCCCACCACCTCATGGCTATCGGCCCATTCGTAGACATAGGCCGTTCCCCAGGTGAGGCACAGCATATCGACCGTCTCCAGCAGGTGCGCCGCCGGCCGAAAGGCATTCTCTATCGCCGCCACACAAGCCTCTCGCGTCGGTGCCGAGAAGTCACCGCTATGCAGTGAACTATGCCAAAGGCCCTCCTCACCGCGGAAGATATAGCGTTCGGCAGGAAAGGTGCCTTCCATCAGGAGCGTCAGCGCCCGACAGATACTCAACGGATTGTAGAGCACGCCGAAGGGGTTGACCACCACCTGCCCCTCCGGAAGGGCGTCGACCAGTTGTTCTCCCACATGGGAGGCAAAGCACGACCCCATCAACAGCAGACGATGCGACGGGGCGAGCAGCGGCCGAGGAGGCGCGGGGAGGTCGACGAGGGTGCGAAAGAGTGGTTGTGGCAAGGAAAGCATACGTGAGAATGAAGGATGGCGATTCTATCTTTGGGGACGCCATTTCTTTTGGGAGAGACGCCCGATGCATCATGGGGATACCCTTTTGTGAGGGAGGAGAAGCCGACGTCCTGCGACGTCTTTGTTTCTCTGCCATCAGCGTTTCCTACCTCCGGGCCCGTAGAAGTAGTACCACCAGTAGGTGTCGCCATACTCTCGCCACAGCCGCGTGCGGCGCTCCTGCGGCCGCGCTATGGTTTCTCCCTTCTCTTTGAAGTCGATATAGTTGGCTATAATATTGGGGTCGGTATAGAGGAGACGGCTTGCAGGGTCCAGACGCTGATAGAGGATGAGGGCCTCCGCATAATAACGGGGGAGTATCACACTGTCGGCCACCGGGTAGTAGGTCGGCAGTTCCTCCGCAAATTGCTTCAGTTCGCGGTCGAGGAGCAGAGCGCACAGACGATAGTCGGCGGCAACGCCCTGAGGATCTTTCTCAGCCACCTTCCGAAAATATTCAGCCGCCGGGAGCTGAGAGGCCGGGCGTGGACTTTTCAGGTAGGCATAGAAGCGCTGTGGCGGCAGGAGCACTTTCAGCGAGTCGGCTTCACGGGGCAATAAGGCTTCACTGCCTTCCGGCGATAGCGGATAGTGGAAGAGTTCTTCGCCCATAGCGCCGCGCGTCTGACTGAGGGCATAGGCGCGGTAAGCCGTCAGTCGTGGCGAGGTGGCGAGGGAGCCCTGCCCCACTTCCAGTGCCTCTTCCATGTATCCGGCATCCAGCAAACGTGCCATGTGTACCTCATACGTCGTCACGTCGTCACTACCGCTACCCCCTCCCATATAGAGGGTCAGCAAGAAGAAGGTGATTAACTGCTTCATGTAGGGACGTCGCTCACCGCCGCGCCCGCTATCACCGCGCGTACCGCCCATCGTACCGTCGGCACTCATCTCCAGCACGCCGACCGTCAGCAACCAGATGACAGCAGTGACGACGGAGAGGGCCACGGCGCCGGTATTCTTCACCGGGACAAAGGCTGTCAACAAGACGGCACAGAGGGCCGACGGATAATACGTGAGCAGATAGTAGCCCCGCGAGAAGACCAACACCCGGCCCACCAGACGTTGCAATCCCATCATCAAGAACGTCAGCACCATCGCTCCCACGACGGGGGAATAGCTGGTGACGCCTTCCGACAGACGATGCTGCGCCAACGTGAGCGCCGGTGCTTGGACATAATAGAAGTAGCAATAGAAGAATACGGCGAAGATGACCTGCCAATGTAGACAGGCCTTCCTCACCGCTTCTGCTGCGTCCGAGGGGCGAATATGTTTTCTAAAAAAAACGTACACGTTTTATGATTGAGTAGATTCCGACGCTGTTTCCGGGGCGCGGCGGAGCACGACGGCGGAGCGTGCCGGAAGGTAAAGCTTCAGCCACCCCTTGCCATCACGTGCCAACAAGGGGTCGTAGTTGGTGAAATGGGGCACACTGTCGTCGGCCAAGCCATTCCCGCCGAAGGCCACCGCATCGGTGTTGAGTACCACCTGATACTTGCCCTCGGGAACCATAAAGCCATAATCGGTGAAGCTACGGGTGGGACTGAAGTTGAAGACGAAAATCAGTTCTCCGCGCGAATAGGCCAATATCTGGTCATCGTCGTTGTGCCATATCTCCTTCACCGGCAGCTTTTGGAAGTCCTTGGTGCCACCAATCAGTTCCATCATGGCGCGGTCGAAGTCGCCGAGGTAATGATAGCACAGTTCGTGATTGTCAACCAGGTTCCACTGACGACGGGCATACTTATAGCTCCAGCCGTTTCCTTCACGGGGGAAGTCTATCCACTCAGGGTGGCCGAACTCGTTGCCCATAAAGTTGAGATAGCCGCCATTGATGGTCGAGGCCGTCACCAGGCGTATCATCTTGTGCAGGGTGATGCCGCGCCGCGCCGTTTCGTTCTCGTCGCCTTTCTTAAAATGCCAGTACATATCGGCATCTATCAGGCGGAAGATGATGGTCTTGTCGCCAACGAGGGCCTGGTCGTGGCTCTCACAATAAGAGATATTGTGCTCGTCGGCCCGGCGGTTGGTGAGTTCCCAGAAGATACTGCTGGGTTTCCAGTCTTCGTCGCGATGCTCCTTGATGAGTTTTATCCAGTAGTCGGGGATATTCATCGCCATGCGATAGTCGAAGCCGTAGCCACCGTCCTTGAAGGGCATGGCCAACCCAGGCATCCCGCTCACCTCCTCGGCGATGGTGATGGCGTGAGGGTTGACTTCGTGTATCAATAGGTTGGCCAGCGTCAGATAGCAGATGGCGTTGTCGTCTTGGTGTCCGTTGAAATAGTCACCATACCCTCCGAAGCTCTCACCGAGCCCGTGACTGTAATAGAGCATGGAGGTGACGCCGTCGAAGCGGAAGCCGTCGAGATGGAATTCCGTCAGCCAATACTTACAGTTGGACAGCAAGAAGTGAATCACCTCGTTGCGCCCGTAGTCGAAGCAGAGGCTGTCCCAGGCGGGATGCTCATGGCGATCGCCGGGATAGAAGAACTGGTTGGGGTCGCCACAAAGGTTGCCCAGTCCCTCCACCTCATTCTTAACGGCATGGCTCTGCACCATATCCATAATGACGGCCACCCCTTGGGCGTGAGCGTCGTCGATGAGGTGCTTGAGGTCGTCGGGCGTTCCGAAGCGGCTGGAGGCGGCAAAGAAGCTGCTGACGTGGTAGCCGAAGCTACCATAATAAGGATGTTCCTGCAGGGCCATCACCTGAATACAGTTGTAGCCCTCGCGGACGATACGCGGCAATACGCGCTCGCGGAATTCGTTGTAGGTGCCCACCTTCTCGGCGTCCTGCGCCATGCCAATGTGACACTCGTAGATAAGCAGCGGGGAACGCTGTGGGCGGAAGGTCTTGCGGCGGAACCGATAGGGATGTTGCGGTGCCCACACCTGCGCACTAAATATCTTCGTGGCCTCGTCTTGCACCACGCGACGGCACCAGGCGGGGATGCGTTCTCCCTCGCCGCCGTCCCAGTATACCTTTAATTTATATAGGTCTTCGTGCTTCAGGGCGTCGTGAGGCAGGGTAAGCTCCCAGTTCCCGCTGTGGCCCAATCGCTTCAACTCGTAGCGCGGCGACTCCTTCCAGTCGTTGAAATCGCCTATCAGGAAGATGCGGGTGGCATGGGGCGCCCACTCGCGGAGCACCCATCCTTCGTCCGTCTTGTGAAGGCCGAAGAAGAGATGTCCGTCGGCAAAGTCGGCCAATGTCTGGCGACCGCCGTCGGTGAGTTCCGCCATTTTTCGGAGTACGTGGTCGTGACGTCCTTGTATGGCGTTGGCATACGGCGCCAGCCAGGGGTCATCCTTCACGATTTTCAGACGCCCGGAGGCTTCTTTCTCCTGCGCTGCACGGCGCGTAATGGAGGTGGTTGTTTTCTTCACCATGGTTCTTTATTCTGTTAGTGAATATTCTTTGAGAGATAAGGGATTTTTGCACATATTCCTACTCCAAGGCTTTCTCCGGGTATTACTTCTTTGTTTCCGTTTTTACCACGCTGCCGTTGGAGTAGGTGCCGCGGCGCAACACGTTGCCGTTGCTGTCGTATTCGGTGAAGGCTCCATCGCGTTTGCCTTCTTTGTAGGTACCGTCGAAACGGGTACCATCGGCAGCGATTTCAATAGCACGCCCGTCTTTGACGCCCATTTTGAAGGAGCCTTTATATTTTTCGCCATTGGCGCGACGCCATACGCCCTCGCCATCCATCTGGTTGTCACGCCACGAACCTTCATATTCGTCGCCGTTCACCCATTTGTAATGGCCGTAGCCGTTGCGCTTATTATCTTTCCACGCACCGGTATAGGTGGCTTTTCCCTTCCAAATGAAGGTACCCTGGCCGCACTGCTCGCCGTCGACGAACTGGCCCTTGTAGATATCTCCGTTGGTATAGGTAAAGATGCCTTCTCCCGTGCGCTGTCCGGCTTTGTAGTCGCCCTCATAGACATCGCCGCCGCGGAAACGATAGATGCCGCGGCCTTCCTGTACGTCGTTCTTCCAGTCGCCCTGGTAAACGTCGCCGTCGGGATAGAAATAGGTACCCTTGCCGTTGCGCATATTGTCAGACCAAGAGCCCTCGTATTTCGAACCGTCGTTCCAGTCGAAGATGCCGGAGCCCGATTTCTTGTCGTCGACCCACTGGCCTTTGTAGTAGGCCCCGTTTTTGTAGGTATAGCATCCCTGCCCGTTGCGGCGGTCTTGCTTCCACATCCCTTCATAGCGGTCGCCGTTGTAATAATACATCGTACCCTCGCCTTCCTTGCTGTTGCGATACCACAAGCCTTCGTAGCGATTATTATTGAGGGCATAGTAGGTGCCTTTTCCGTGGCGGTGGTCTTGATACCACTGTCCGTCATAGCGCTCTCCATCGGCCGTGGTGAGGATGCCCTGACCTTCGCGCTTACCCTTCAGATAGTCGCCTTCATAGACGTCGCCGTTGGTGTAGACAGTGCGCCCCACGCCATTGGGTTTTCCGTTATAGAGGTTTCCGGTGTAGACGGCCCCGTCTTTAAATGTGTAGGAGCCCACCTCCAGCTTCTGCGCAGAAGCAGTAAGAGGAAGGAGGGCTATTGCGGAGAATAGAATGATTTTCTTCATGAATAATAGGAGAATAGAAGGAGAATGTAGACTGATAGCTACTGTACCTGCCGCGCGAGATAGGCTTCCGCCCGTTGCAAGTCTTCCGGTGTGTCTATGCCAATCGTCGTCACGTCGGTGCGTCCCACCTTGATATGCAGACCGGCCTCCAGCCATCGCAGTTGTTCGAGCGACTCGGCCTGTTCCAAAAGACCCGGCGCCATCGCCGCCAAGCGCTGCAAGGTGTCGGTACGGTAGGCGTATAGTCCGATATGAGCCAGGTATTCATGGCGGGAGGCCCACTCTTCCGGTTCTACGCCCCGCAGATAGGGGATGACGGAGCGACTGAAATACAGAGCGAAGCCTTCGCGCGACACCACGACTTTGGGGGTATTGGGATTACTGATATCCCGGAAGGTCGCCGTGGGGCCGAAAGGACGTACGAGGGTGGCGATATCCGTGGCGGCGTCGTCAAACTGGCGCATGAGCGTCTCCAGCTGCGAAGCGGCGATGAAGGGCTCGTCGCCCTGAATATTGACCACCACATCAGCCTCTATACCGCACTTCTCGTAGGCCTCGCGACAACGGTCGGTACCGCTACGATGGTGCGTCGACGTCATGACGGCCTTTCCGCCGAACTGCTCCACGCACTGCGCGATGCGCTCGTCGTCGGTGGCTACGAAGACGTGAGACATCACGCTCTTGGCGCGCTCCCACACATGCTGGATGATGGGCTTTCCGCCCAACAGTTGCAGGGGTTTCCCCGGGAAGCGCGTCGAAGCATAGCGCGCAGGGATAATAGCTATATAGGTAGTATCTTTTTCCATTGATAATTCTGTTCTATCGAGGTAAGGAAGATGTCTCACCTGAGGGGTTATTCAAAGAAGCTGTCGGCGCGACGGTGCTCTTCTTCTGCCGCCCGTTGCGCCTCAGCGGCGTCGGCGTCGTCGGTGGTTTCTGTCGTCACCCGTGGGGCGGGCCGCGGTATGACGAAATCCTCCGTCTGACTGTACCCCAACAGGCGGTCGTTGTAGACCTTGGTCATAAAATAGGCCCATATGGGCAGCGCCGACGAAGAGCCTTGCCCCATCTGCATGGAGTTGAAGTGGATGGTGCGCTCCTCACCGCCGACCCAGCAGGCCGTCACCAAGCGCGGCACCAGTCCCATGAACCAGCCGTCGCTATTGTCGTTCGTCGTACCGGTCTTACCGGCGATAGGGCCGGTAAGGTTGTATTTGCTACGCAGTCGGCGACCCGTTCCCTGGTCGATGACGGCTTGCAACATATCCAGCATCTTGTAAGAAGTCTCCTCGCTGAGCACCTCATTCATCCGCGGAGTGAAATCGGCAATGACGTTTCCCTGATTGTCTTCGATACGTGTCACCAATATCGGGGCCACGCGGATACCTTTATTGACAAAGGCCGTATAGGCGCTGGCCATCTCGCCGACCGTTATCTCGCAGGCACCTAAGCAGAGGGGCATGGAGGGATATATCTCGTTGTTGGCGACGCCGAAGGTCTTCAGCAAGTCTACCAGTCGCGTGCCGCGCGGGTCGATCTGCGCCATTAAGGCCGCCGTCACCCAGTTGTTCGACTGGCTCAAGCCCCATTTCAGGGTCACCTGCTGCCCATAGCGGGCGCGGCTGCCGTTGCGCGGGGTCCAGTTGCCATAACTGCGTTGCACGTTGAGCACCGTCGACGACGGTGTCCAGCCATCTTCCATCGCCATGGCATAGACGAAGGGCTTCATGGTAGAACCTATTTGTCGGCGTCCCACCATGGCCATATCATACTGAAAGTGGGTATAGTCCGGGCCGCCGACATAGGCCTTCACATAGCCCGTAGCGGGGTCCATCGACAACAATCCTGCGCGCAGGAAGGCCTTATAGTAACGGATGGAGTCCATCGGCGTCATGCGCACGTCGCGCTCGCCCTGGTAACTGAACACTGTCATGTCGACGGGGCGCCGGAAGGCTTGTTCTATCTCTTCGTCGGTGGCCCCGGCCTGCTTCATCGTGCGATAGCGCTCGCTCTGACGCATGGCCCGCTTCAGGGCGCGCTCTACGTCGCCGCGTGTAGCCGAGGCGTTATAGGGGAAGTTGGGGTGTCCCTCTTGTTCTTTGTTGAATTCGCGCTGGAGATAATTGCCCACATGGCGTCGCACCGCCTCCTCGGCATAGCGTTGCATACGCGAGTCGATAGCGGTGTACACCTTCAGGCCGTCGACATAGAGGTCGTAGGATGAGCCATCCTTCTTGCGGTTCTTGCGACACCATCCATAGAGCGGGTCGGTCTCCCAGGCCAGAGAGTCGGCATAGTAGAGGTTGGCGGTGGTATAATCGCGCCGCTCCGGCTTCTTGGCCATCATGATGCGACGCAGGTATTCCCGCAGATAGGCGGCGGTACCGTCTTTGTGGTCTACGCGGTGGAAGTTGAGTCCCAGTTCGCTCTGTGCCACAGCGTCATACTCCCCCTCGCTCAAGCAACCGGCCTTCACCATCTGGTGAAGCACCACATTGCGTCGCTGGCGGCAGCGCTCCGGTTCGCGGACGGGATTAAAATACGAAGGGTTCTTGCACATTCCCACCAGGGTGGCCGCTTCCGAGAGCGTCAGGTCGCGGGGCGACTTTCCGAAATACACCTGTGCAGCCGTCTTGATACCCACGGCATTGTGTAAGAAGTCGAAATAATTCAGATAGAGGGTGAGGATTTCTTCTTTGGTATAGAGGCGTTCCAATTCGGTGGCTATCACCCACTCCACCGGTTTTTGCATCAAACGTCCCGAGGTACTGGCGGCCGTCGACGAGTAGAGCTGCTTGGCCAACTGCTGCGTGATGGTACTGCCGCCGCCCGCCGCCTTTCGACGCAACAAGCCGCGCCCCACCACGGCACGTCCCAGGGCGCGCACGTCAATGCCGGAATGCTCGTAGAAGCGCACATCTTCGGTGGCCACCAATGCTTGGAACACATAGGGAGATATACTGTCGTAGTCCACAAAGACGCGGTTCTCTCCCAGCGACCACGTGCCGATGACCTTCCCGTCGGCTGTCAGCACCTGCGAGGCGTAGCGGCTGATAGGACGCTGCAGTTCATCGAGGGGAGGCATATAGCCCAGCCACCCCACCTTTATCAAGGCAAAGGCTGCAGCTGTCAAGACGACGAGGAGACCGAAGAGACTCCATATAATGGTGAGAATAAGTTTTCGCATAGGAAAGAAGGGGGATGGTGAGGGATGCCCGTCACGAGCCACCCGCAAAGGTAGTGCAAACGAGTGAAGTGAAAAAGCAAGCCAGCTTGTTTTTTCACTTCCAAATGCGGCCTACCTTATAAAAAGGAGCAAAAACTACACTAATGGAGGAAGAATGGCAAATGGGGAAGTGCTGCCTGCCTTATCACAGATAACAATAACTTCTAACGAGAGGAGGACAATACTACTCAAAAAACAGCCGTGTTCCGCCGAAGCGCGCAGGCCTTCCGGAGCGTTCTCTTTCAGGGTCTCCCCTATTCGTTCTCCTTTGTCGGCAGTTCATACATCCGCGAGGGACGGGTACGCGGCAGGGCCTCCACCACGACGCCCTCCTCTCCCACCGTGAAGCCGGCACGGGTGAGCGCCGCCGTCGTCGCCCCGACGGCCAATTCCGGGCGATTGTTCTCTTCACTGAGATGGCACAGCCATACGTGCTGCACGTCGCGCCGCAGCGTCGTTGCCAGAAAGTCGGCCGCCAGCACATTCTCTATATGCCCGCGCCCGCCGGCGATACGTGCCTTGAGGAAGGGCGGATAGCGCCCGGCCTGCAACATGGCCGCGTCATAGTTAGACTCCATCACCACCCACCGGGCCTGCGCCACATAGCGCGCCAGCGTATCGGTGACCTGCCCTACATCGGTGGCGATGCAGAGCGACAGCGTCCCCACCTCAAGGAGATAGCCGCAGCAGTCGGCACTGTCGTGAGGTACGCGAAAAGCCGTCACACGTGCCGGCCCCACCTCGAAAGGCTCTTCCGGCGTCACCATACGGCGTTGGGAAGCCTCCGGCGTCTTGCGCACGAAGCGGTTGCGATCCATTCCCATAAAGACATCGGGGAGTGCATAGACCGGTATGCGCAACGCTGCCGCCAACGACCCCACCGCCTTGGCGTGATCGGCATGGTCGTGTGTCACCAGGATGGCCTTTACTTCCTGCAAAGAGCATCCGTAATTGAGAAAATGACGTTTAAGGGCACGCACGCCGATGCCCACATCAATGAGCACGCCTTGCCCTTCACTATAGAGATAATAGCAGTTACCGCTACTGCCACTGCCAAAGCTGATAAATTTCAACATAAGAAGATGCTATACCTGAGCTTGCGGGATGTTTCAGACACGCTGCGAAGGCATACCCATGCGTCAAGAGGCAGCGTAGCCGACCACATCACAGGGTGGTACGAAAGGCAACAAACGCAGAGGGAGAGAAACAAGCCGTCAACCCTTATTCTTGAATCCTATGAGCAGGCAGAAGAGGATGCCGCACGGGATTCCATATACGCGGAGAGCCCGCCCTCACCGGGAGCTGGAGCCCGTGAGAGCAGAATTCTCTATCGAACGGGGCCGCCCCAAGGCTGTCCCGCCACAGCACTGAAACGGAAAGACGCCGATTCTGACAGCGGCCTCCCTTTCCGGACAGCGAATTTAGCAAAAGGCCGCGAGATAGAGGAGCCCCCGACGATTTATTTTTCAGAAAATACTTTCTCTGCTAACTCGGGAGGAGCGCAGAGAGGCGATACCTCACTAAAAAACGTGCTTATCGTGAAGCCGGAAGGGGCAAAAAAGTGTGCGCGAAGGCCACGAGAATCGAAAAAAATCCACCACGCCCGTCTCTGAGGCCGAACGCGGCACGCACGAAGCCTCCGAAGCGTTAAAAAAAGTGACGTTTTTGACATATAGTGTCACACCGGATAGAAAAGATGGGGCCGCCGCGCGGCGAAACAAATCCCGGAGAAGTTTCAACAAGTCCGGGACTTGTTCCGACAGATCCGGGACTTGTTACAACGAGCACCCACCTCAGCAGTCTTCGCCCCGCTCTTCAAGGATTTTAACTTTTTGAAGGAACCTCCGTCCGATACAATCCGTATTTTGGGGAGCTGCCGCGATGTTATAGAATGTAAAAGCGAAGCCATTTTCGCTTCATTCCCTTGAATTTTTCGTGAAGAAACGCATCTTTTCGCGGCGATCGCCCCTAAAATCGCACAAAGAAGAGCACAAAGTCGACATTTCCGGCCGTTTCCGTGTGTCAAGATTTTTCCAAAGAATCAGGAGTTCACAAAAACTTTTTTCAAAAAATCGCGCAGAAGGTTCAAGAAATCACATGAGTGACGTCGGAGCCGGGCGGTACTTGTCCTCAAAAACCGCAAAAACGGGGCCGCTCATTTTTGCATTCCACTCGCTTGCACTACCTTTGCACTCAAAATATGACTATGTCTCACACAGCTTTCCTACACGCCGCCCTCTTCGACCTTGACGGTGTCATCGTCGACACAGAGCCCGGCTACACACAACTTTGGGCCGCCATCGGGGCACGATTCTGTCCGCAAGTTCCCGACTTGGCCCACAAAATCAAAGGGCAGACACTGCCGCTCATTTTCGGCACTTACTTCCCCGACGAGGAGGTGCAAAGCCTCATCCGCCAAGAGCTCACCCGCTTTGAGCAGTCGATGGACTTCCCCTTTATCCCCGGAGTGATAGACTTCCTCACCTCGCTGCAACACCAAGGAGTGCCCACAGCCATCGTCACCAGTTCCGACCGCAGTAAGATGGAGGCGCTCTACCGCCACCACCCGCAACTATCTTCCTTGTTCTCCGCCATTCTCACGGCGGAAGACTGCCAACGATCGAAGCCGGCGCCCGACGGATACCTGGAGGCGGCACGCCGATTGAAAACGGACGCAGCGCAATGTGTCGTCTTTGAGGACAGTCGCGGCGGACTACAAGCGGCACGCGCCGCAGGAGCCCATGTCGTGGCTCTCGCCACGACACTGCCCCGCGAAACAGTGGCGCCGCTGGCCGACAGCGTCATCACCGATTTCACCGGGCTCACATGGCCGCTCCCTCAATAACCCTTTTTCAAGAAAAAGGGCTTTCATCTTTTAGTATACCCTGTAAAGAATCTATATAAATATGTCTACCTATACCCCTACTGAAATCAAGAAAGTAACCGCCCGCCACCTCGCCAAGATGAAAGCCGAGGGACAGAAAATAGCCATGCTCACGGCCTACGACTACACCACGGCGCGCATCGTCGATGGCGCCGGAGTCGACGTGATACTCATTGGCGACAGTGCCTCCAACGTGATGGCAGGAAACGACACCACGGTGCCCTTCACCCTTGAGGAGACCATCATCTATGCACGCGCCGTAGCCCGCGGCGTCAAGCGGGCACTGGTGGTGGCCGATATGCCCTTCGGTAGCTACCAGGTGACGGCCGACGACGCCGTACGCAACGCCATCCGTCTGGTCAAAGAGACGGGCGTCGACGCCGTCAAGATGGAGGGAGGCGAAGCCATCGTCCCTGCCGTACAACGCATCGTGGCGGCAGGCATCCCCGTAGTGGGACACTTAGGACTCACGCCGCAAAGCATCCATCAGTTTGGCACCTATGCCGTACGCGCCCGCGAGGCGGAGGAGGCACAGACGCTCATCGACGACGCCCGACGCCTGGAGACCGCAGGATGCTGCGCCATCGTTGCCGAGAAGATACCGGCAGCCCTCACCGCAAAGGTGGTGGAGGCCTGCCACATCCCCATCATCGGTATCGGTGGCGGCGCCGCCGACGGGCAGGTGTTGGTCATCGACGATATGCTGGGAAAGAACGCCGACTTCTCGCCCAAGTTCCTCCGGCGCTATGCCGACCTCCACAGCATCATGACAGACGCCATTGCCCACTATGTCGATGACGTCAAAACGGGCGACTTCCCCAACGAGGCCGAAAGCTACTAAACAACGGGGTTCATTACCCATACACACCTTATCACTATGCCGACACTGACCTTCCGCATCGACTACGCCACCACTTCCGGCTGGCACCTCGTCATCGACCTCCGCTCATCGGCGGGGGAGGCTCTCTCTCTGCCGCTCCATACTACCGACGGCTACACCTGGGAGACCACCTTCTCGTTATCGCAAAAAGGGGCCACCGCCTATGGATACCGCGTGGTGGATGCGGAGGGGCACACCCTGCGCTCCACGGCGCCCGACGCCTTCCTCCTCACCACCACACATGAGGACGCCCTCTACTGCTACGACCGATGGCCACAGGACGAGGAGGTGGGCGTATTCCGCCATACACCCTTCGCCCTTCCCCGGAAGGCTGCGCCGACGACGTCCTATCTCCGTCTGCAATGTGCCGCCCCCCTCGATGGATACGACTGGGCGGTGGTGGGCGATTCGAAGGCCCTGGGGCAATGGGATCCCGCGAGGGCGGTACCCCTGCAGTGCATCGGCCCGGCAGAATGGGGAGCTTCTCTCTCGGCCGACGACATCGCGGCAGGCGTTGCCTATAAATATATATTGTGCCGAAAAGAAAAGACGGGACAGCCGGAGGATATCTTATGGGAAGAGGGTGACAACCGCCACCTCCTCCCGACGGCACTCTTCCCCCGTCAGCAATGCATTGTCACCGACGACGCCCCCCGCCTGTCTACCACCCTGCAACAACGTCTGCGCCGACGTGGGGCGGGCGTGGTAATACCCGTATTCTCGCTTCGTTCCAAAGGTAGTCAGGGCATCGGTGACTTTGGCGACCTCATCCCCCTCATCCACTGGGCACGGCAGACGGGCATGACGGCCATCCAGTTGCTCCCCATCAACGATACAACGAGTACGGGGACGGCACGCGACTCTTACCCCTACAACGGCATCTCCGTGTTTGCCCTCCACCCCATCTACCTCGACCTGCGCGAATGGGATGACCTGCCGGAATATGAGGACTTCCGCCGCGAATGGCGCCCGCTGAACGAGCAAGCAACGGTCGACTATGCCACCGTCTTCACCCTCAAGATGCGTTTCTTGGCCACGCTCTACCGCCGACAAGGAACGACGGTGCGGCAAAGCGCCGCCTACCGCACGTTCTGCCGCACGATGCGCGACTGGCTCGACGACTACTGCCTCTACCGGGTGGACCACCGCGACGAGGTGGCAGCGCTCCCCGCCGAGGCGGCAACACCTGACTTCTTCCGCTTCACTCAATATCTATTACACACGCAGATGACAAAGGCGCACCGAGTGGCGCGAGAATGCGGTATCCTCCTCAAAGGGGATATCCCCATCGGCGTCCACCCCCACAGCGTCTGCGTGGCGACACACCCGGAACTCTTTCACACCGACGGAGCGGCAGGAGCACCGCCCGACGACTTCGCCCGCCACGGGCAGAACTGGGGATTTCCCACCTACAACTGGGAAAACATGGCCCGCGATAACTACCAATGGTGGCGCCGCCGCCTCCAACACATGGAGCGCTACTTCGACGCCTATCGCATCGACCATGTCTTAGGATTCTTCCGTATCTGGGAGATTCCAACAGACCAGGCCGACGGCCGCTTGGGACACTTCCGCCCCGCCCTTCCCTTCTCCGCCGAAGAGATACACGCCGCGGGATTTATTGCCGATATCTCTCTTTATACGACCCCCTTTCTCACCACCTCACAACGCACGGAATGGGCGGCAGAGTTCCCCAACATCGTCTGGGACGACTATTTCCAACCGGACCGTACCGGGCGCTATCGCCTGCGGGCGCCGTGGAACAGCGGAAGCTACCTCCTGCAGCACCTGCCGGAGGGGAAATGGCAAAGCCGACTTCTGGAGTTGCTCGCCGACGTCCTTTTTCTGGAAGACAAGGAGAGGAAGGGTTATTACCACCCGCGCATCAGCGGTGCGGAGACAACGGCCTATCACTCCTTGACGGAACACGACCGCCGCGCCTTCGACCGCTTGCACGAGGACTTCTTCTACCACCGCCACAATGACTTCTGGGCACAAGAAGCCCTCCGCAAACTGCCGGCCATCGTCCGCTACCACACCGACGAAACGCCCACCATGCTCCCCTGCGCCGAAGACCTCGGCATGATACCGGCCTCGGTGGGCGGCGTCTTGAAACAGTGGAACATACTCTCGCTGGAGATACAACGAATGCCCAAGAGAGGGCCGCACCGCTTTGCCGCACCCGCCAACAACCCCTATCTATCGGTAGCCACTATCGCCACGCACGATATGCCCCCGCTACGCCTGTGGTGGAAGGAGGACAAGACACGGGCGGAACAGTTCTATCATGAAGCCCTCCACCACGAAGGGCCCGCCCCGGAGGAGGCCACGCCGGAGCTCTGCCGCTATGTGGTGGCCAATCATCTGGCCTCGCCCTCGATGCTGTGTCTCCTTGCCCTTCAGGACTATCTGTCCATCGACGAACAGCTGCGCCGCCCCACACCGGAGGAGGAGCAGATCAATGTGCCCGCCGACCCGCATCACGTCTGGAACTACCGCATGCACCTCACACTGGAGACACTCCTCGCCGCCACCGATTTCAACCGACGTCTGCAGAGAATGATGGCCGACGCCGGACGCACAACAGCAGGAGACAGTATGTCAAAAAAATAGCGCGGGTCTTTCGCTATTACAGTGGAAAAATGTATCTTTGCAGCCGCTATGATATGTGATATTACCTTGCCGGTAGATTTCTTCGCCGCCGCACGCGATAACCAGCCGCGCCAGTTTACCCTCAACAACGCTTTTTTTGAGCATCTGGAACAAGAGGAAATACTGGGAGGTGACCTCATCGCCCGCATCAGCGTTAGAGAGAGTGCCGGGGGGCGCTTTACCGCCCGCGCACACGTAGAAGGCAGTGTACGCACCCGCTGCGACCGCTGCCTGGAGGCCGTCACCTTCCCCATCATGGCCGACGACAGCTGGGTATTCAGCTACGCCGCCGACGAGATGGAGGAAGAAGGGGATGTTATTCCTCTGGAGACGACAGCCCCCTACGACTTAGCATGGAATATTTATGAAACCATAGCACTGGCGCTCCCCCTGCAGCGTGTACACAAAGACGGTGATTGCGACCCCGATATGTTAAGCCGCCTCTGTGAAGACACCACCGGAATGCACGAGGAGGAAGAAGAGGAATAACACCTCTGCCATGACCAACACTGAAAATTAACCACTAAAAGCATAACAACAAATGGCACATCCTAAAAGAAGACAGTCCAAGACCAGAACTCTTAAGCGTAGAACTCACGACAAGGCTGTAGCCCCCACCATGGCCATCTGCCCCCACTGCGGCGGCTGGCACATCTACCACACCGTATGCCCGTCTTGTGGATACTACCGTGGTAAGCTGGCTATCGTCAAGGAAGAAGTCGCCGAATAAAAACGCTACTTCACAAGGGGGGCAACGTTCCTGCGCCAATCAACAAGGCACGGTACGGAAGCTCCCCTTTTTTCTCGCAGCTACGAACCCCCACACAACACCTATGGAACATATTAATGCCGTGATTACCGGCGTTGGCGGCTACGTCCCCGAATACGTCCTCAATAACGACGAACTATCGCGCATGGTCGACACCAACGACGAGTGGATCATGACGCGTATTGGCATCAAAGAACGCCGCATCCTCAACGAAGAAGGACTCGGCACCAGCTATCTGGCCCGCAAAGCCGTCAAACAGCTCCTCGAGAAGACCGGCACCGACGCTCAAGAAATAGACTGCGTCATCGTGGCCACCACCACCCCCGACTACCATTTCCCCTCTACCTCCTCTATCGTCATCGGACGTCTGGGCATGAAGAATGCCTTCGCCATCGACATGCAGGCCGCCTGCTGCGGCTTCTTGTTCGCCATGGACGCCGCCTGCGGTATGATACAGAGCGGACGCTATAAGAAAATCGTCGTCTGCGGTGCCGACAAGATGTCGAGCATCGTTGACTATTCCGACCGTGCCACCTGCCCCATCTTCGGCGATGGCGCCGCCGCCGTATTGGTAGAGCCCACCACCGAAGACCTGGGATGGAAAGACTCCCATCTGCGCACCGACGGCCTGGGACTCCCCTTCCTCTGCATGAAAGCCGGCGGCTCGGTATGCAGCCCGTCGTACTTCACCATCGACCATCGCATGCACTACCTCCATCAGGAGGGGCGCACCGTCTTTAAGTTCGCCGTGACGAACATGAGCGACGCCTGCTCGCTCATCGCCGAGCGCAACGACCTCAACAAAGACAACATTGCATGGGTTATCCCTCATCAGGCCAACGTACGCATCATCGAGGCCGTCGCCAACCGTCTGGAGCTCCCCATGGAGAAAGTCATGCTCAACATCCAGCGCTACGGCAATACCTCGGCCGGTACTCTCCCCTTGGCATTGTGGGACTACGAGAAGCAGCTCAAGAAGGGCGACAACCTCATCCTGACAGCCTTCGGCGCAGGATTCACCTGGGGCGCCGCCTACCTCAAATGGGGATATAACGGTTCGAAATAAGAGCCTACTGCATAAGGGGCCGTACTTATCCGTCCGGCCCCGGAAGAAATGAGGCCCGTCCGTTAGGGACGTCGTCCTCTCATCCACCTCATCACCCATCCGTATCCTATAAATCCGTCCGCCGGCATCGGCGACGACGGATTTATAGGTGACGGATTTTTGACTTTCACGATACTATGCACAAAGCCGGTTTCGTCAACATCGTGGGCAATCCCAATGTCGGGAAATCCACCCTCATGAACCTCCTCGTAGGCGAGCGCATCTCCATCGCCACCTTTAAGGCGCAAACCACGCGCCACCGCATCATGGGCATTATCAACACCGACGACGCTCAAATCGTCTTCTCGGACACCCCGGGGGTGCTCAAGCCCAACTACAAGCTGCAAGAGTCGATGCTGGCCTTCTCGGAATCGGCCCTGCAAGATGCAGATGTACTCCTCTATGTCACCGACGTGGTAGAGACGCCCGACAAGAACAGCGAGTTCCTGCAAAAGGTAGAAAAGATGAAGGTGCCCATCTTGTTGCTCATCAACAAGATTGACCTCACCGACCAACGCCAACTGGAGAAGCTCGTCGACACCTGGCACGACATTCTCCCGACAGCAGAGATATATCCCGTATCGGCCAAAGCTCATTTCAACGTAGACCAAGTGCTGCGACGCATTCGCGAACTACTCCCCGACTCCCCGCCCTATTTCGAAAAAGACCAGTGGACCGATAAGCCGGCACGCTTCTTCGTCACCGAAATCATCCGAGAGAAGATACTCCTCTATTACGACAAAGAAATACCCTACGCCGTAGAAGTCGTGGTAGACAGCTTCAAGGAAAATGAACAACGCATCCACATCCATGCCACCATCTACGTGGAACGCGAAAGCCAGAAGGGTATCGTCATCGGGCACCGTGGCGTAGCCCTCAAAAAGATATCTACCGAGGCACGTCATGCCTTGGAGAAGTTCTTCCAAAAGAGCATCTTCCTCGAAATCTTTGTAAAAGTAGACAAAGACTGGCGCAGCTCAACACGGCGCCTGGAAGCATACGGATACAAACAAGACTAAGGCTAAAGGCACGAGCAACGACGCATTAGCCTCCATAAATACAGAGAAATATGTCCAAAATAGTAGCGATCGTGGGCCGCCCGAATGTGGGCAAATCCACACTTTTCAACAGACTTACCGGTACTCGGCATGCTATCGTCAGCGATGAAGCCGGTACGACACGCGACCGCCAATATGGGAAATGCGAATGGGGACGCCATGAGTTCTCCCTGATTGACACCGGTGGGTGGGTCGTCAACTCGGAAGACATCTTCGAAGGAGAAATCCGCAAGCAGGTACTGCTGGCTACCGAAGAAGCAGATGTCATCCTCTTCCTCGTCGACGTCAAAAACGGCACCACAGACCTGGACCTGCAGGTGGCACGCATCTTACGGCAATCGAAACTACCCGTCATCCTCTGCGCCAACAAGGCCGACAACAACGAGGACACTTACAACGCGGCAGAATTCTACGGTCTCGGACTCGGAGACCCCTTCTGCATCTCCGCCGCCACGGGAAGCGGCACCGGCGACCTGCTGGACGAAATCATCCGGCGCTTTGGCAATGATGACGCCAACGAAGAAGAGGACGACAACATCCCCCGCTTCTCCATCGTCGGACGCCCCAATGTCGGTAAGAGTTCACTCATCAACGCCTTTATCGGCGAAGACCGCCACATCGTCACCAATATTGCCGGTACCACGCGCGACAGCATCCTGACACGCTACGACAAGTTCGGCTTCGACTTCTACATTGTCGACACCGCCGGTATCCGCAAGAAGAACAAAGTGACGGAAGACTTGGAATTCTACTCCGTCATGCGCTCCATCCGCGCCATCGAGAATGCAGACGTCTGCGTTCTCCTCCTTGATGCCACACGCGGCATCGAAGGACAGGACATGAACATCGTGCAAGTCATCCAGCGCAACAGCAAAGGCCTCGTCGTCGTAGTCAACAAATGGGACCTCGTCGAAGACAAGTCGCAGACAGCCATCAGCTACTTTGAGGACTCCATCCGCAGCCGCCTGGCCCCCTTCTCCGACTTTCCCATCATCTTTGCATCAGCACTCACCAAACAGCGTATCTTCAAGGTGCTCGAAACCGCCAAGGAAGTCTACCTCAACAAGCAACGCCGTGTGAGCACCTCAAAGCTCAATGAGGAAATGCTCCCGCTCATCGAGGCCTACCCGCCCCCCTCCATCAAGGGAAAATATATCAAGATAAAATATTGCGCACAAGTGCCCGAGACGCAGATCCCGTCGTTCGTCTTTTATGCCAACCTGCCGCAATATATAAAGGAGCCCTATAAGCGATTCTTGGAAAACAAGATACGCGAACGCTGGAACTTCTGCGGAACCCCCATCAATATCTTTATCCGACAGAAATAAAAGGTCATGAAGCTCCTCTCCTCCTTTCTTCTCCTCCTCTTTCTCTCCCTCTCCATCAGCTGCGAGAACAAAGTTGATATGTCGGCCGACGAAACGTCGGAGCCCGCGCCGCCCGACCTCTCTGCTGAAGAGGTAAAGGCTCTCTATGAAAGATACGTACAAGGAGACTACCCGGGATATGTGGCACATATCCAATCCGCCGAAGAGAAGCCGGAAAGCTATCAAGCACAGATGGCCCTTCTCTACAAGCAACACGCCGCCGACCAAAAGGGCGACGACGGCGAAGTGCGCGACGTGGAAGTCAGCCGCATCGTGGGAGACGCCGAAGGCACCTCGGCCGAGGCCTACCTTCGGGTGACCTACGACAGCGGAAGGCAGGAGGAAATCTACCTGCAGTTGGTCTGCGACGAAGGTACATGGAAGGTGAGATAAGTCACGGATAGCTTCTACTTCCCATTTTTTTACTATTTTTGCAAAATGAGGTCGAACCAACCGGCCCTCCTATAATTCATCATAATGGACGGATCACATTACACCATCAAGAAAGGTCTGGATTTGCAGCTCGAAGGAGTCGCTGCAGAACAGCTTTTCCAGCAACAAGTAGACGGCAGTGGCACCTATGCCATCGTCCCCGATGACTTCCATGGCATCACCCCTCGACTCTTGGTCAAAGAGGGCGTTCACGTGGAAGCCGGCGAGGCGCTCTTCACCGACAAGGCCACCGGAGCCATTCATGTCGTTTCTCCGGTCAGCGGAAACGTTATCGCCATTGCTCGTGGCGAGCGCCGCAAACTATTACATATTGGCATTGAAGCTGATAAGCATCAAACCTTCAAGGAATACGAAAAGCCGGACGTCGCTACCATTTCTGCCGATGCCGCCATTCAGGGGTTAGCAGAGTGCGGACTTTTTGCTTTCATCCGTCAGCGTCCTTACGACGTCATTGCCACTCCCACCGATCGCCCGAAGGCTCTCTTTGTCTCCACCTTCAACAAGATGCCTCTCGCCGCCCGTTTTGCTTACACCGTAATAGGATGGGAGCGCGAGTTTCGTAGCGGTCTGCAGCTTTTGGCCCGCATCGCCCCCCTGCACCTCGGCATCGCCGCAGAGGAGGCCACGCAACCCTTCGCCATTGAGGCGGCCGGCGTTGAGGGCGTCACGGTGCACACCTTCGACGGCCCCAACCCCGCCGGTAACGTGGGCGTCCAGATAAACCATATCAGTCCCATCAATAAGGGAGAGATAGCTTGGACGGTCGACCCGGGGATTGTATGCCTCATCGGGCGTTACGTCACCACCGGCCACGTAGACCTGACGCGCCGCATCGCCCTCGCCGGTTCCTGCATAGACGCTCCGCAATATATCGAAACAAAAATCGGCACCCCCTTGTCGACCATCGCCGATGCCCACTTGAAAGGTGACAAAGCCCATATCCGTATCATCGGCGGCAACCCGCTCGTCGGCAGCAAGAAGAGCTTGGAGGGCTACCTTCCCGCCTTTGCCACAGAAGTATGCGCCATCCCCGAGGGCGACGATGTCAACGAAGTATTCGGCTGGATAGCCCCCCGCTGGCAGGAATTCTCTACCAGCCACAGCTACTGCAGCTGGATACGTAACTTCTTCGCCAAATGTGCCGGGCGAGTGGTACGCTACAACCCCGACTGCCGCGTCAAAGGCGGCGAACGCCATATGATTATGAGCGGAGAATACGAACGCGTATTCCCCATGGATATCTATCCCAGCTATCTCATCAAAGCCCTCCTCACCGGCGATATCGACAAGCAGGAAGCGCTCGGCATCTACGAAGTAGCCCCCGAAGACTTCGCCGTCGCCGAATTTATTGACTCCTCCAAGTTAGAGTTGCAACGCATCGTCCGCGAAGGTCTCGACTTGTTGAGAAAAGAAAATGCATAACGGTTTCCACCAGACGACATCCGGCAGGCCGTAGGGCCGCTGCGGCAGCATTCGCGTACCGCTCTCACGGATATCGTCTAACCACCTACAACAGTAAAGATTATGATAAAGAAAATTCTCGATAAAGTCAGACCTCACTTCGAGGCAGAAGGGCGTCTCCACGCCTTCCGCTCCGTATTCGAAGGGATGGAAACCTTCCTTCTTGTCCCCAATCGCACCGCCGGGGTCGGCGTGAGCATCCACGACGCCATCGACTCCAAGCGCATCATGTCGTTTGTAGTCATTGCCCTGCTGCCCGCCCTCTTCTTCGGTATGTACAACATCGGCTACTGGAACTACACCGCCGCCGGCGTCAGTGCCGATGCACTGACCATGTTCCTCTACGGCCTGCTGGTGATGCTCCCCAAAATCATCGTATCCTACGTCGTCGGATTGGGCATTGAGTTTATAGTAGCCCAGTGGAAGCACGAAGAAATCCAGGAAGGTTATTTGGTCACCGGTCTTCTCATCCCCATGATTGTCCCCGTCGGCTGTCCGCTGTGGATGTTGGCGCTGGCCGTTGCCTTCTCCGTCATTTTGGCCAAAGAAATCTATGGCGGTACCGGTATGAACATCTTCAACCCCGCCTTGGTGGCACGCGGTTTCCTATTCTTCTCCTATCCCTCCCGCATGAGCGGTGACAGCGTATGGGTGAGCAAAGACCCCATCTTCGGACTGGGCAATCAGATTGCCGACACCTACACGATGGCCACACCTCTGGGAGAAGCGGCTGCCGGGAACGGCGTCAGCACCTCCTTATATAATATGGTGACCGGTATCATGCCGGGAAGCATCGGCGAGACCAGCGTCATTGCCATCCTGATTGGCGCCGTCATATTGCTGTGGACCCGCATCGCCTCCTGGCGCACGATGGGAAGTGTCTTTGTCGGTGGTGCCCTCACCGCCTATCTTTTCAACGTTATCGGCCTTGACAACGGCGTTGCCCAGTTGCCCTGGTATGAGCACCTCTTCCTTGGCGGTTTCTGCTTCGGTGCCGTATTTATGGCCACCGACCCCGTCACCAGTGCCCGGACAGAGACCGGCAAGTACATCTACGGCTTCTTGATTGGCGCCTTGGCCATCACCATCCGCTGCCTCAATCCCGGTTATCCCGAAGGTATGATGCTTGCCATTCTCTTCATGAATATGTTTGCTCCGCTCATCGACCACTGCGTCGTACAGCGTAACATCTCCCGTCGCGCCCGTCGTGCCGGTGGGAAATAAAGAAGTTCTATCCTTACCGATACAAACGCATTCCCACTATGAAACTAAATACGAACAGTAATACCTACACCCTGCTCTACGCCTCCGGCGTGGTGATAGTGGTGGCTTTTCTCCTGGCCTTTGTATCTATGGCCCTCAAGGAGCGTTCCGATGCCAACGAGCGCATCGACCGACAGAAGCAAATACTCTCTTCTCTGGGCATCCACCCCGCCGCCGGCGACGTGGAGAGCACCTACCGATCCGTTGTCAAGTCAGATCCTATTGTCAACGAAAAGGGAGAAGATGTCAAGGCCGCCGGCGGCTTCGACGTGAAGCGCAGCGACATTTCCGCCGATCAGCTGCCGGTGTTCATCTGTGAGAAAGATGGCACTACGAAATATGTCATTCCTTTAGTAGGCAAAGGCCTTTGGGGCAGCATCTGGGGCTATCTGGCCCTCGATGCCGACGGC
This sequence comes from uncultured Prevotellamassilia sp., assembly GCA_964640535.1. Lineage (GTDB taxonomy): Bacteria > Bacteroidota > Bacteroidia > Bacteroidales > Bacteroidaceae > Alloprevotella. The sequence continues at coordinate 96,224 of CAZXFS010000006.1, forward strand.
GAGACCGTCTATGGCGCCTACTTCAATCACGAGAGTGAGACCGCCGGTCTCGGTGCCCTCATTGCCGAGAGCAGTTTTCAGGAAGAGTTCCACGGCAAGAAGCTCCATTCTGCCGACGGCACCCCCCTCTCCGTCGTAAAGAACGGCAGTAAGAAAGAAGATGCCGTCACCCAGTGCGACGGTATCTCCGGCGCTACGCTGACTTCCAACGGAGTCAACAATATGCTCCACGACTACATCCAGCTCTACAGCAGTTTCCTGTCCACCCTCAAGTAAAGAGAACATGAGTCAACTATTTTCATCCGCCAACAAACAAGTATTTCTGTCGCCGCTGAGTCTCGACAACCCCATTCTGGTACAGGTATTGGGTATCTGCTCGGCCCTCGCCGTCACAGCGCAGTTGGAGCCCTCCATCGTCATGGGTCTCTCTGTTACGGTGATTACCGCCGCCGCCGGCGTCATCATATCCCTCATCCGTAAGACCATCCCCACCCGCATCCGCATCATCATCCAGCTCGTGGTGGTGGCCGCTCTCGTCACCATCGTCAGCATGGTACTCCGCGCCTTTGCCTACGATGTCAGTCAGCAGCTCAGCGTCTACGTCGGCCTCATCATTACCAACTGTATCCTGATGGGACGTCTGGAGGCTTTTGCCATGAGCAACGGGCCGTGGGAGAGCTTCCTCGACGGCATCGGTAGTGGTCTGGGATATGCCTATATACTCGTTATCATCGGTGCCATCCGCGAACTGCTGGGAAGCGGTACGCTCCTGGGCTATACCATCATCCCCGAGTGTGCCTATCACGCCGGCTACGTCAGCAACGGTATGATGACGATGCCCGCCATGTCGCTCATCATCCTGGGCTGCATCATCTGGGCCCATCGCGCCCTCACCAAGGACGAGAAAAAGAAATAAACGCAGAATCCCTCCCAAGATACTATCATGGAACATACATTGAGCCTTTTCGTCCGCTCCATCTTTGTGGACAATATGATATTCGCCTCTTTCCTCGGCATGTGCTCCTACCTGGCCGTGAGTAAGAACGTGAAGACCGCCCTGGGACTGGGCATCGCTGTCACCTTCGTCCTCAGCGTCACCGTCCCTGTGGACTATTTGTTGCAGACGCGCATCCTCTCGGCCGACGGCCTGCTGGGTATCGACCTCACCTACTTGTCGTTCATCCTCTTCATTGCCGTCATCGCCGGTATGACACAGCTGGTAGAGATGGTGGTAGAGCGTTTCTCTCCCTCCCTCTACAGCGCCCTCGGCATCTTCCTCCCCCTGATAGCCGTCAACTGTGCCATCATGGGCGGCAGCCTCTTCATGCAACAGCGCATCCAGATGGACCCCGCCACCAGTTCGCAGGCCATCGGCGGCATTGGCGACGCCTTCGTCTATGCCTTCAGCTCCGGCATCGGCTGGACGCTGGCCATCGTAGCCCTCGCCGCCATCCGCGAGAAGATGGCCTACACCGATGTACCCCGCCCCCTGCAGGGCCTCGGCATCACCTTTATCACCGTAGGACTGATGGCCATGGCCTTCATGTGCTTCTCCGGACTGAACATCTAACTCACACAAGGACCCAACAGAACACCACTATATGGACACCGGTTTTATATTCGCCAGCATCGGCGTATTCTTGGCCATCATCCTCATCTTGGTCATCATCCTACTCATCAGCAAGCGCTACCTCACCCCCGGCGGTAAAGTAACGCTCACCCTCAACGGCAAGCAGCAGCTCACCGTCGATCAGGGCAGCAGTCTATTATCGACGCTCTCCGAGGCCGGCATCTACCTGCCCTCGGCCTGTGGCGGGAAAGGCTCCTGCGGACAGTGCAAGTGCCAGGTGCCGGAAGGCGGAGGAGGAATCCTCGACTCCGAGCGCGGCCACTTCACCCGCAAACAAATCAAGGAGAACTACCGTCTGGGCTGCCAGTGTAAGGTCAAAGGCGACTTGTCCGTCACCGTCCCCGACTCCGTCCTTGGCGTCAAGGAATGGGAGTGCGAAGTCATCTCCAACAAGAACGTTGCCACCTTCATCAAAGAATTCATCGTAGCCCTCCCCAAGGGAGAGCACATGGACTTCATCCCCGGCTCCTACGCCCAGATAAAGATACCGACCTTCTCGATGGACTACGACAAAGACATCGACAAGTCGCTCATCGGCGAGGAGTATCTCCCCGCATGGGAAAAGTTTGGCCTCTTCGGCCTCAAATGCCGCAACGAGGTGCCCACAGTGCGTGCCTACTCCATGGCCAACTACCCCGCCGAAGGCGACCGCTTCATGCTCACCGTACGTATCGCCACCCCGCCGTTCAAGCCCAAGGATCAGGGCCCCGGCTTCCAGGATGTCATGCCCGGTATTGCCTCGTCCTACATCTTCACCCTCAAGCCCGGCGACAAGGTCATCATGAGCGGCCCCTATGGTGACTTCCACCCCATCTTCAATTCCGACAAAGAAATGATGTGGGTAGGCGGCGGCGCCGGTATGGCCCCCCTCCGCGCCCAGATTATGCACATGACGCGCACGCTGAAGACCACGCACCGTAAGCTGTCGTACTTCTACGGCGCCCGTGCGCTCAATGAGGTATTCTATCTCGAAGACTTCCTGCAGCTCGAACGCGAGTTCCCCAACTTCACGTTCCACCTAGCCCTCGACCGCCCCGACCCCGCAGCCGATGCCGCCGGTGTGAAATACACCCCCGGTTTCGTCCATCAGGTCATCTACGACACCTACCTCAGCCACCACGAGGCACCTGAGGATATTGAATACTATATGTGCGGCCCCGGCCCCATGTCGAAGGCCGTCGTATCCATGCTCGACAGTCTGGGCGTAGCGCCTGAGAGCATCCTCTACGATAACTTCGGAGGATAAACATCGAACCACATCCTAAAACAACCCTATATGAAAACGTGTAAATTTCTCCAAGACTTCAAGGCCTTTGCCATGCGTGGCAACGTCATCGACATGGCCGTCGGCGTCATCATCGGCGGTGCCTTTGGCAAAATCGTTTCGTCGATTGTCGCCGATGTCATTATGCCCGCCGTGGGTGTCCTCGTCGGTGGTGTCAACTTCACCGACCTCAAGTGGGAGCTGAAGCCCGCCACCGTCACTGACGGAGTGGAGACCGCTGCCGTCACCCTCAACTACGGCAACTTCCTCCAGGCCACCTTCGACTTCCTCATCATTGCCTTCTGCATATTCCTCTTCATCCGTCTGATCTCCAAGTTTCAGGGAAAGAAGGAAGAAGAGCCCGCAGCACCTCCCGCCCCCAGCGAAGAAGCTCAGCTGCTGCAGGAGATTCGTGACCTGCTGAAAGAGAAGAAGGGATAAATCCTTCCCCATAGACATACCGCATCGGATGAAAAGGTTCTGCTTTAGGCCTTCTCATCCGATGCTTTTTTATTACTACTGTCCGGTGAAACATCAAACGTCATGCCCACCTTCCGAATATACAGGCGCGCTTTTCCATCGTCGAACAATCCCCCTCATGAACAAGAGCGGAATGTCTTCTGCTCCCGGCAATGCCTCCCGCTCCAGCCGGACGGCTCGTTCACGACGTTTATCGTGAAGCGATCCCCCTCCGAAAACGATGCGCGAAGGCCGCGAGAATCGCTAAAGATCCACCGCCCCCGCCTCCGTGTTCGACCGGCGCAGCCACGAGGCCTTCTGCGCGTTAAAAATAGTGACGTTTTTGACATATACTGTCACTACTCTGATGAAAACGCCGCCGCCGCGCATCACAACAAGTCCCG